>NZ_MYFM01000001.1:0-626532 GCF_002179915.1 Companilactobacillus bobalius | reverse complement strand
ACTGCACATATATTTGGTGATTACACGGATGGTGATTTCAAAATTCCAGTAATTCAAGTGAATACTTATAAAAATTAGGAGGTACAATAATGAAAATTTCAGTTTATTTAGATGATGATAGAAATATCATTGGCGTAAACAATACAAGCAATATCGCTGCTGAAATGCAGGCAACTGAAAAGGGCTGGACACTAATCCAAAATAGTGATCTAGCCTTTTCTATTGAAAATATGTATGAATGGACGGTCAGAGAATCTGATAATAAATTAGTTCACAAATCAACAGGCAAAACGCCTGATGAAGAAATGAAAAATACAATTAAAATTCTGACTGAAGGTCAATTAAATGGCCAACTGACGGATAAGCAAGTTCAGGAAGCCGTTACGGCCATGACTAAGCAAGCTGTCCAAGACAAGACTACATCACAAATGGCGATCACGGATTTGACCAAGCAAGTAGCAGATTTAACTGCAAAGTTGGATAAAGCAAATGGAGTTAATCCAGCACCAGAAGCACCAACAGATGTAACATCCACAGCTACAACTGATGGAGCAACTATCACAGCTAAGTAGTCGATAAAAGCATGCTCCCTTGCTGGTAGTGGTGGCGGTCGGAATAATTTAAAAGGAGTAATTAAAAATGACAGAAGCATTAAAAATTGAATTCGGATGGGGAACAATGAAAGAAAGCGACATCTTTGGTTATGTTCCTATGATTATCTCTAAAGATGATTATAAATACATTACTGGAAAAGAATATCAAGCAACTAAAGAGGGCTAGCCATTCGGCTAGTCTTTTTTAGTACAAAAATCAGAAAGAAGGCGAACTATGCCACCACATTTTATGATAATCAATACGATTGAAGATGCTGCAAGTGCTATATCAATAGTAGTGGCAATCGGCACTGCTCTAGTATGGGTGTTTAATCGATTGGTTATTAAACCTTTATCTGATTCTATGGATCGATTGTCTAGTGAAATTAAGGATTTTAAAAATGATTCAAAATTTGAACATGATGAATTTAGGAGACATTTTGAAGAACTAGACGATAATGTACATAAACATGATGAAGATATTGTTTCAATAAAAGAGCAAATTCATACTCTATTTAAGAGAGGTAATTCACATGAAAAATAAATTAACTATTAAAAATCAAAATAAAACTTGGTGGTTATCTATGGCTTCCTTAGTTTTAGTATTAATCCAACAAGTTGGCCATTTATTTGGCTGGGAAATTACTAATGATGAAATTAATCAGATTATGGCTATTGTAAATACTTTGCTGGTTATAGCTGGATCACTTGGATTAATTTATGATACTTCAGGAAAGGATGGTGTGAGTGAGAAATATGACAAAAATAGCAAATATTAGCCTTGATATTCGTAAAAATAACACAGTTGATAATGAACCAATTATTCTGCGTCAAGGTGAAAGTGATGTGATTATTGAAGCAACTATCTCAAATGGGGGAGACGAAAACTTACAGATTAATTTTGCTACCTTTGTAGCCAAAAAGCCCGATGGGACAATTGTTTCTAATGATCCAGCCAATGTTAATGGAAACGTGATCAGTTATCCTGTAAGTAAGCATTTAACGGAATCTGTCGGTAAGATTCAGGACGCCTACTTCATGATCAATAATCAAATCACTACATGTGGCTTTGATATCTCAATAATCCCTAGCGTACAGCTTGATGATACTTCAGTTAACTACATTTCGGGTCTTGAAAACATCAATAAGTTTTTGAAATCCACCGAAGCTGATTGGCTCGGAAGAATCCAAAAAATGAAATCTCAAATTGCTGGATTGAATATTCCAGATGAATTCAAGCTGCTAATGGATAAGGCTTTGAGCGATGCTAAGGCTCAGTATCAACCAGCCATAGATGCTGCTGAAGAAAATGTCGAAAGTATTGCCGCTGATTTAGCTGCTAAAAAAGTAGATTTGGAAAATAATAGTGATGAACTGAATGTTACAATTACGTCTATCAAGGCACAAGTGGCTTCCGTAAACTCATTTTTGGATAACATTCAGAAACAAATTATTGAAGCCAACACCAGTTTTACAGCTGATCAGCAAGCTAAAGTATCTCAATTAATTTCAGACGTACAAAAGAAATTGACCGATTCAATTGCTTCTATGCAAACCAAATTTGAGTCCGATAGTAAAGATTTGAAGTCTCAAAGTGACCAAGTAATTGCCGATCTAAAGAATAGCTCAAATGCGGCTATCAAGGATATGCAAAGCAATCAGAGTACAGCTATGGCTAAAGTTAATCAGGATATTAGCAACGCAAATATCAGTATCAAGCAATTGCAGGAAAGTGCAGTATCGAAAGCAAGCCCGCTAAGCTCTGTCGATAAGCCTCAATTAACTCAAGATGCCAATTGGGATGATTATGCAAATTCTGGAGTATATCTAGTTCTGGGTGCAAGCGGTGGTAATAATATACCTATTGGGGCGGGAACTACATGGGGATACTTGATGGTTCTAAATGGTTCACCATCTGGAGGAGCAGTTCAAATATATTACGATTGTGTTGATACGCCAGTTGCATTATATATGCGTGGAACTCGTGGGGATCCTTTAGCTTGGAGTTCGTGGATTAAACTAACAACACTAGATTCTTTGAACGGTAAAACAATTACAGGAAAAGATTCGGCTGGTAAAGATATTTCAATAAAAATCACAGGAATTAGCTAAAAAGCTAGTTCCTTTTTTAGTACAAAAAATTAGGAGATGAAATATATATGTACGGAACACCAGTACCACTACCACACGCAGGATTCACTGATTGGCAGTTTGCTATCGAACACGTGGGAAGTAACGCTTTACTAAATACACTATTTATTTTGATTATTGCAGATGTGATTACAGGAATTGCAAAATCAATCATTACTCATTGTGTGGATAGTTCGATTGGCAAGAAAGGGTTGGCAATACACTTCACGATTATTTTACTAGTTGCGTTGCTTTATCCATGGTCAATCGCGATTAACTACCAATGGTTAGGGGATTCAGTTCTAAGTCTGTGGATATTTATGTACGCAACTTCGATTGTAGAAAATATAGGTCAAATGGGGTTGCCGCTACCACGGTTTATTAAAGACCGGCTAAATAAATTCGGTCAGGATATGGAAAACCAGGAACCAAAACAGGAAAACGATAACGAAAGAGGAGATAAATAAATGAATTTTAATATCGATAATACATACGAATTAGGAGCTAATGAAGGCTCATCTCAAGCAACAAACAGTAAATACATTGTCCTACACGAAACAACTAACATTGGTGCTAAAGCCAATGCTTCTTACTTCAAAAATAACTGGGCAAGAACTCAAACTTATGTTCAAATTGTTATGGGAGATGGAGGTAAGATTTACCGTGTAGGTGCTGATGGATACCAAGCTTGGGGAGCTGGTAGCTATGCTAATGCCAATTCACCAGTACAAATTGAATTGGCTAGAACTACTGATAAGGCAACGTTCAAGAAAGACTATGCAACTTTCGTTAACTTCGCTCGTGCTAAAGCTAAGCAATACGATATTCCGTGCGTACTAGACGCTTCAGGCAATGGAATCAAAACACACAAATGGATTTCAGAAAATATCTGGGGTTCACATACTGATCCAGTTGAAAGCTATCTAGAACCATTCTGGGGTATTACACACGAACAACTTGCTCATGATATCGCCTATGGAATTGCGGATGTGGTAGAACCTAAGAAGACGTTTACTAACATCAATAATGTTGTAACCACTCTCAAGGGCAATGTGAAGGCTTATGCTACTTACAAGCTCGATGGTTCAGCTAACGAAACCACTGACATCGCACCGGGTACAGGTTGGGTATCAGCAGGTATTGAGATGATTAATGGAGAACCACAATATTGCATTGGTGGAAATATTTACATTCCACAATCAATCACAACGTTTAAAGGTAAAGTATTGATTAATTCCGACATCCCTGTGCATGCTGTAAACCTTAAGGGTGAGGTTGTAGGTACTAGCTTAGATGGTGGTTCAGCTTGGAAGTATGCAGCAGTCGTAAATGTACCTAAAGTGGGATATTGCTACAAGATTGCCACGGATATGTATCTACCTTTGAAGTATGCTCAAGGTTCTGGATTTAAAGGATAATTTTGTTGCACAGAAATAGAAAAGTGTTCGATTTTCGAACAGTTTTTAAAAACTGTATAAAGACATATCCACGGATTGTTGATATATTATAAGCGTGCTGAGGAAAGGCACACAGAAAATTTATTTCAATAAAACTTAGTAATATAGATAGAAGATTGGTTTTCTTCGACTTAGCTCTCACTCAATTATTGGGTGAGGGCTTTTTTTTATTTTGTAGGTATTAGAAGGTCATTTACTAAAAAGACTCTCACTCTATTTAGTCAGTTAGGGTGGGAGGCTTTTTTTATTTGAGTTCATTTATTTTTTTATCCAATAATTTTTTCATGTCTAATAGATCGTTTAAATATTCATTAGGTTTAGTGGCACCGTCTTTGGGACTTTTGGTTATAAAACTTTTTGCTCTAGCTTTATGCCTGAGATAGCCAGTTCTAATTTTATTTTTTTCGTCCCATTTACGATTTGCTTTACTACGAGCCTCTGTTAATTTTTCAGTCATATTATTTCACCACCAAATAAATTATTCCTACAATAAATAATGCTATTACTAACCATTGATACCACTTAGTAGGTTTATTAATCTCAAAAGTCATTATTGTATTTTTACCTTGATATGTTTTTTTCATGATGTTAATCTCCTTAAATGTTATAATTTAAGTACACAAAGGGTAACCCCCTTAGGGGCTTTCCTTTGTAAACTTGATGGAGAACTTTATCAATCCGAAGATGTTGACCGACAGCTCGATTGTTAGGGTTCTTTTTTGTTTCCATAATTCCATTCTTGTCATCTTTATCACCTCCCTTACAAGTACTATAATACACTGTTAACAGTGTAAAGTCAATGATATACAAAATTTAATTCAATTATTTTTATACAAAAAAATCGCTAGTCAATTAAGACTGGCGATTAAACTCTGCTCTCACTATATATTTTTGTGGCACAAATTGTGGCACAACTTTTAATTACGCATAGTTATCTATCGTAATCGTATTTGCTAGGAAGGCCTATTTTACAGGCTTTTAGGGACGTATCAAAGATTATCAAAACACTAAGTAGGTTCCCAATATGCCCAATAAAATTGAATAAAAAAGACCATTATATTGAGCTTTTTAACTATTGAGACTGTAAAGGTACCCGGTTTGGTGCCCGATACTAAAAATTCACGTAAGATGAATACTTAGTTGCAGTCTCTTTTTTTTGATTTGAAATAGCCTTCTTATATATATTGTGAATTCATAGTTTTTTTATGTTCTGTTCAGATTAGATGAGGCTAATGAAAAAACAATTATTTATAGTTAGCCTTGAAGTCTTATTTAGAAAAGAGAAAAAATATATGAATGATAAGGATTTAATTCAGCATCTTTTAGATACAATTAGTCAGCAACATAATGATTTGATGGTTGTTGTTGGGACTTTTATTGCAATTATTTCACTAGGATTGGTTATACTTGGGTATTTACAGATTAGATTCTCGAATAAACAAATAGAAAAAATGAAATCTGAATTTAAAGATGATTTTAAAATAGATGATATTAATAAGGCTAATAGTGAGGTTAAAGAAAATATATCTCAATTAAAGGAGTCTTTAAAAGAAAACAAAAAGATTGAACTCTCGTTGAAAAATCAAATTTCAATTTCTATGAATACTAATTTAGGGATGGCAGGTAAATTGTTAGTTAATATCAATAAGGATACAGATCCTGTACTTATTGGAAATAATGTTTCATCGATAAAAATAATTTTTGAAGAGTTGTCAGATAATGGGAATATAACAAGTCACTCGTTTAGAATTTTAGTCCTTGACATGAGTAAATTTTTGTTTGAATTAAATGAATATAATATTGTTTTGGATGGAGGAATAGTATTTCTTTTAGATTTTTTAATTAAGGAAATGAAGCAAGAAATGAACAATACTGATATGGGTGAATCTAATAAAAGTTCACTAGAGTATTATCTAAATTTGATTGCTAAAGGATTTGAAGACATGAATAAGAGAACTTACAAAGCTTAAATGAGCAAGTTTTAGAACAATATGGAAATGTGATGTTCTAATCATAAGTAATTAAATTTACTCTCAATAATTACTTAAGGATTCTTTAAGAAATGACCATTACAATTTAAGTATTATAAAATAGAACCGTAAGAACGAAAGCGGGTGTAACAAATGACAAGAATTGATAAATTACGCAAAAGAAGAAGATCAGAAAGAATTGATCGTAATGTGGTTATTTTAAAGTTGTGTATTGTTATAGCTGTGACTTATTTTATCTGTCAAGCAGTTGCAACAATTCATTAATTGATCAATTTTTTGGCGTGAGAGCTTCTAATTTGCTGAATCAACCAGTAACTTGCTAAACTTTAATCATATTAAAGATATGAGAGGAGTTTTATTATGAGTGTTGATAGTAAAAAAGATGCAATTAAAGGTAAAACAAATCAAGCCGTAGGCAAAGCTTCTGGTAACGACAAACAGGAATTAAAGGGTAAAGTTCAAGAAGCAGTTGGTAAAGCCAAGGATAAAGTAGATGAAGCGGTTGATAAAGTTGCTCATAAAGTAAATAAGAAGACTGATAAATAAAAGAACTACTCGTTCTATGCATAGAATTCTATACATAGAAAACGGGTAGTTTTTTTAATTACCTAAATGTTGAATGGCATAATCTGCTTCTTCAGGTGTGAAACTTTCTCCGGCAGAAGAGGTTAGTTGATCTTTAATTGCATCAGGTGACATACTCATGTCATCTTGATATGATTTAGCTTTCTTCAAGGCGTTTCTATTGTAATCTGTTTTTAAATTATCGACAGCATATTGTGCTTCTTCAGCTGTAAATTTTTCACCAGCATCGGCTGACAATTGATCATAAATTGCTTGTTTGGATAAATATTGTGTATCAGAATAATCTTTGGCCTTTTTAAGAGCGTTCTGATTAAAATCGGCTTTCAAATTATTCATTGCATATTGAGCAGCTTCTTCACTAAATCCTTCTCCAGAAGAAGAGGTTAATTGATCGTAAATTCCTGCTTTAGACATATTCATCGTTGATGAATAACTTTGTGCTTTTATTAGAGCATTTTTGTATTCTGTAGGAACAGATGGTTCATCGTTGCTCTTTTCTTCCTTACTGGTAGAAGTTTTTTCGCTAGCTAAGGAAGTGGATTTGCTTTTATTTGAAGTCTTTGTTGGTTTTAAAACTTTTTCTTCCTTTTGTCCCTTGTCAGAATTTGAGCTGGCTTTTTCCTTAGAAGATCCACCTTTGGGTATGATAATTGCTATAAAAATTACTACTATGATCCAAAACCAACCCTTTTTATAGAATGGTTTTCTATGCATCTGTCTTCTTGTACGCAAAATAATCCCCCCTAAGTAATATTTTCAATTAAAGTATATCATAATATAAGGCTTTAAATGTTAACGCTAACATTTAATGAGAGAGCTATTATTAACTTTTAATCTCCTTAAAATAGGTGTAATTAATTTCTAAATAACCACTCATAATTCCTTTTGAATGTGTTACATTATTTAATGGAGTGAAATAAATATTTTTGTGAGGTGAATCAATGGATAAGAACGAGATATTGGTAACTACAACTGAGCATATTCCAGGACATGAATACGAAATTATTGGTGAAGTTTTCGGATTGACTACTCAATCAAAGAACGTCGTTAAGAATATCGGTGCTGGATTCAAAAACGTCGTTGGTGGCGAAATTAAAGCTTACACTGAACTACTAACAGAAGCTCGTGATATTGCAATTAGTCGTTTGCGACAAAATGCAGTTGATATGGGTGCTGATGCTGTAGTCATGATGCGTTTTGATTCCGATTCTATCAGGGCTGATATGGAAACAGTTGCAGCATATGGTACCGCAGTAAAATTTAAGTAAGGTGATTTGATGGCATTAGAGTATAACAAGAGTTCTTTATCTGCATGTACCAGTATTTTGATTGGTAAGGGTGCAACTGTCGATGGTTCTACTATTATTGGTAGAAACGAGGATGCAAAAGCATCTTGGCCTAAACATTTTGTGATTCATGAACATAAAGAATTTACTGAGCAACAAAAATTTGTTTCTCAAGCCAATGATTTTCAAATGGACTTACCTAAGATTCGCAGTAAATATTCCGCTACTCCTGAATGGACCTCAAAAGAGGGACTATTCGAAGAGGATGGCTTTAATGAATACGGAGTTGGAATGAGTGCTACCGAAAGTGCTTATTCTAACCAACGTGTTTTAGGTGCAGATCCTCTTGAAATAAATGGTATTGGTGAGGAAGCTATGATTACAGTAGTTTTACCTTACATCAAGACGGCTAAAGAAGGTGTCTTGCGTTTAGGTGAAATTATTGAAAAATACGGAACTTGTGAAACTAACGGAGTCCTTTTCTCTGACAAAGATGAGGTTTGGTATTTCGAAAGTGGATCAGGTCACTATTGGGTAGCACAGCGCATTCCCGACGATAGCTACGCTGTGGTAGCCAACCAATTAGCAATTCAAGAGATTGACTTTGACGATGAAAAGAATTTCTTATATCACAAGGATATTCAAAAATTTGTTTCTGACAATCACTTGAATGCTAAACCAGATACGTTCAATTTTAGAGAAATTTTTGGAACGCATACTTTATCCGATGAGATTTATAGTACGCCACGGGTTTGGTGGGGCCAACAAGAGTTTTCTGGTAAGACGGATGAAAGTCCTGAAAGTGAAAACTTGTCTTTTATCAAAAAGGCTAATCGTTTATTGAGTGTCGATGATGCTCAAGATTACTTGGCTTCACATTTCCAAAAGACGCCTTATGATCCATTGAATGAGTCAAAGGATAACAAACGTTTCCGTCCAATTAGTTTGGCTAAAACACAAGAGTCACATGTCTTACAAGTAAGACCTAATATGGCTCCTGAAATTGCTTGTGTGCACTGGTTAGCCATGGGTGTAGCTTCACAAAGTATCTATGTTCCTTTCTATATGGGAATGACAGATACTCCTGAAGAATACAAACTTGGAGAACTACCATACGACAGTAAGTCAGCTTATTGGACCTACAAATTGGCTGGAGTTTTACTAGACAGTCATTACAAAGAACTTGGAAAAATGTTCCAAGACAAGCAAGAGGCTATCAATATCACGTTACGTAAAAAGTTGCATGATTTTGATGAGCAAGCTTCAAGCAAAGATGATGAGGAATTACCTAATTATTTAACAAAAGCTTCATTTGAAATGGCAAAACTTTCAATTGATGGTTATAAAGAGCTAATCGCTCAATTAATTACGGACTCGACTGATTTTTCACCTCTTAACTTCAAGACAGATATGAATTTGTAAAAATTTGTACATTGAAAATTAAATGAGGGGTTTTATAAAATGAATGATGGCAATTCGCCGAAAAAAACAATCACATTATTTGGATTAATAATGATGATTTTCACGGCAATCTTTGGATTCGCTAATACTACTGTTGCTTACGAGCAAATGGGATTGGCAAGTATTATTTGGTACATTTTCGCTGCACTTCTATTCTTCCTACCTGTAGGATTCATGGTAGCTGAATATGGTGCCGCCTTTAATGAAGCAAAGGGTGGAATTTATTCCTGGATCGAAGGAGCCGTTGGTGCAAAATGGGCATTCATCGGTACCTTTATGTGGTTAGCTTCATGGGAAGTTTGGCTAGTGTCAACTTCTTCAAAAGTTTGGATTCCACTTTCAACAATGTTTGCAGGACATGATGCCACACAAACATGGGGATTATTTGGATTAAGTGCTACACAAGTTATTGGTATTCTAGCTGTTCTTTGGATCGTATTTGTTACATACACAGCTTCACAAGGTATTGATAAAATTTCCAAGATTTCTAATTTTGGTGGAATTATGACAATTGCCTTACAAGTTATTTTCTTTGTTCTAAGTTTGGCAGTTTTGTTTATGTCAGGATTCCACACAGCTGAACCTATCAATGGTTTAGACACATTTATCCATTCTGCTAATCCTGCATTTGCTTCACCACTAGGGATGGTTTCCTTTATCGTTTATGCAATCTTTGCATACGGTGGTTTGGAATCCGTTGGTGGTGTTACTGATAGTATGAAGAATCCTAAGAAGGATTTCCCACGTGGTGTTTTAATTGCGGCCGTTATTATGGCTTTAGTTTACTCATTAACTATTTTCTGTTGGTCAATGAGTACTAACTGGAACGCCGTTATTGCTAAAGGTAATGTTAACTTAGGTAATATTACTTACGTTATGATGAGTAATCTTGGTTACCAATTTGGTAGTCATATTGGTTTAGGTAGTGCCGCTGCCATCGCCTTAGGTGAATGGTTAGCTAGGTTTACCGGTTTCGATATGTTTGTTCTTTACATGGGTGCTTTCTTTGTTTTGATTTATTCACCATTGAAGTCATTCATCTTGGGTACACCAAAGGATTTGTGGCCTTCAAAAGTTACAAAGCTAAATAAACATGGTATGCCTGCTTATGCAATGTGGATTCAAGCCGCTGTTGTTATCGTCCTTATCTTAATCGTTGATATGGGTGGTAAGAATGCTAAAGCACTTTATAATGTTTTGACATTGATGGCTAATGTTTCTACAACCGTTCCATACTTATTCTTAGTTGGTGCATATCCATTCTTTAATATGAATAAGAATATTGAAAAACCATATTTCTTCTATAAGAATAAAAAAGCTATGTGGACTGTGACAACAGTTGTCTTCTTAGTTTTGGCTTTTGCCATTATCTTTACATTGCTCCAACCAATTATGGAAGGCGCATATACAGATGCTCTTTGGACAATTATTGGACCAGTTGTCTTCGGTCTAGTTGGATTTACGCTTTACTATAGATATGAACATAAGTCTAAAGGTAAAGTCACTGATACAGCTGACGCAACCGATTAAAAAGTAATAGATCTTATCAATTTTGATAAGGTCTATTTTTTTTGCGTAAATTTTATAAAAAAATAAATGAAGCACTGTAATTGTTATGTTATGTCATAGGCATTTGTTAGTACAAAATGGACTTTGTTTCATTGTACTATTCCAAATAGTCTATAAATCTTGAATCATATATTAATCTTTTTGTCATTTTAAATCTCTTCAATTTTAATATATACCTATAAAAAAGTAATCAGACCAACCTGAAGAATAAAAATATCAAATACAAAGTAAAGTGACAAAATTTGTCGTAGTTACTTTGTATAATTAGTATTAGAAGATTGATATATATATATAAGGAGTTGCTAGGAGAATGGCAAAAGAATTAGATTTATTCGTTCTACTTTTGGATTCGACAAAGCCACTAACAAATTCAGAAATAATGATTGAGTTACAGAAAAGCAAAAAAACTACTGATAATAAAAAGAAAATCAAACCTGATTCGTTGATGCAAAAGATACGTAGACAAGAAATTCAATTGCAAAAAGTCATTGAAGAGTATGATTTCTTGGACGAAAGATTTGTTTTCTTAAAAGATATTAGAAAAGTAGGAGGCAAAGAACAATTAACATATAAAATCAATTATAGAGGCGATATTGAGAGTGATTTAAACGGTAATCTTTTTAATATTTCACCAGAGAATCTTCCCAATCAAAAAGAAATACTAGTTCTTACAAAATTATTAGTCGCCAACAGAGCTTTAAATAATACTGAAACTGTTGATTTATCTAATCATTTACTTAATCTTTTAGCTAATAGAGCTAAAAAGAATGTTAAAAATACCGTCTTGGAAGCTAAACTGAAAAAAAGTTTCATCAGTGAGAAAGATGGGAGGATAGATTTTATTTGGGAGTTAGAAAACAATATTTCAAATTACACCGAAATTGAATTTGATTATATCAACAAAGAATTTAATAATGATCCGATAATTACACGTGAAAAGATCATGCCAGTACATCTATTATTCAACAATTATTATTTCTTTCTACGTGGCTTTAACCTTGATAAGGAAGAATACAAAACCTATCGAATAGATTGGATTAAAGATAAAAAAGTCTCCGAATTAGGTAAAAATACAAAGTTATACAGAAGTATTATGGAGGATCATGAACAAATAAATCAAAAGAATATCCTAGCCTATGAGGGGGAACAAAAAACTATTACTTTTGAATACCATGGATATATAAATTATGTTTTAGACAAGTTTCCTAGTGCAATAGTTCTTCACAAAGATTTGAAGAAGGACAATGAATTTGATTTTCCAGTATCAGAGATTCAAATTTCGGTTAATTATTCTGACGGAGTAAAGATGTGGTTGCTAAGTGAAGCACCTATTTTAAAAATAATTGGGCCAGAGTCCGTCAAAAATGATATGAAAAATCTGCTGAAAAAATCATTGAATCTATACGATGAAGACAAAGATCTCCATTAAGGTGTATCCGCTATATGCAACTAATCCATTAAAAAGAAAAAGAGAAACACAATGGACGATAAAAAATTTCTGTGTTTACAATGTAAAGTCAGAAAATGAAAAAGTTACTAATAGCAATACATGGTTTGACACAAAAGAATTTAATGACTGTTAGTCTCTAACGGTGAAAACAACGAGACGAATGAAGTGCTTAACGATTTAAACTAGACAGTAAAAAACATCTCTTTCCACATTTAATGTGAAAAGGGATGCTTTTTATTTTAGTCATTCTTTACTAACTGTTCTTTTAATGGTTTTTCAAATTCGGTAATTTTCGCTACAAAACTGGATAAAAATTCTTCACTTGCTTTTTTCATTTCATCTGGACTCAAAGTCGACAAATCATCGATAAAGACTTTAGTACTATAGTCAGTCGTAAATTTCTTAACAATATGTTTACTCTCTGAACTAATATCATTATTAGCCCTCAATACTTTAACAAGATTTTCAGTTGCCTTATTCTCATTCGCTTTTTTTATTGAAAGTTGCAAACTAGGTGTGCTTTCAATGAGCATTTCGTAAAAATACTTTGCGCCACTCCAAGTTTTATTTTTTCCTTCAAGGTCGTCTTGTGTCATTTTATTCATATTGTCTGTCTTAAATCTAATATATGTTTTATTTGAAGCATCTTCAGTAAATTCAATTTCTGAGCTTTCATTACATGTCCCTTTAAGTATTTCAACAAATCTTTCTGTAGCACTTTTACTATAATTCTTTATAAAGTCTAATGCTTCCTTATGATTCTTTAGAAATTCTCTTGCTAATTTTTCTTTTTCATCTTCAACCATTCCTGTATTCTCCCTTGTTAATTGTAAATAATCCTCTAAGAAAAATTTGATTTTAGTATCTAATTTTTGAGTTTTTAATATTTTTTTTATGATACTTTCAACATCCCGATAAGAAAAAGCTTTCCATGATTCTATGGATGGAAGGGCACCATTTAGCGTTAAATAGACATAAACGTTTTTGGACTCCGCATATTCCTTAGTTACTATTTCTTCGTACCTTGATAATTGTTCATCATGTTCACCACTATCAATCTTGTTTTCTATAATAAGATTAAAATTACTGTTTTCACTTCTTGCCAGGATATCAATATCCTTATATTCTCTTTTTACTGTTACATCATCAAAATCATATTTCTCAATATCACCGATTGTTTTCTTTAAAGAAGGATATTTGGAAACGAGTCGCTCCATAAAGTATTTCATAAAGATTCCATGCAATTCATGTGATTCATTGGCTCTCAACAGCCAAGCCAACAAATTACTATGTTTTATCTCAAACCTTTGCATTTCTACTAAACGAAAGAAATTTCGAGAATTATCATTTTCTTTTAAAAAATCATCATATTTCTTTTCCCAATCTTGATCGAGCTTCAACAGTGATTCTTCCATTGTGTTACCTTTGACAACTTTATCCATCATATTCCCCCTACAAAATTTATATTCTTTTAATACAATTCAAGGATATATTACAATTAGTGGGCGACAAAAAAATGTCGTTTTTCCTAGTTCCTCAAAAAAATTAATCTCAATATCCAGTTTTTTCTTCACACATAAAAAGGCATCCCTCGTAGCTCATTTTAAAGGTTTGTCTTTTTAAATTATTTGCATTTTGCACCTATTGGTGTTATTTTAATTAAGTGCAAAACACACATAATATATTGAATATAAATTTAAAAATAAAGAGGTAATTAATTTATGAAAGCAGCAATCGTTACAGAAAAAGGAACTACACCAGTTTATTCAACATTCGAAGAACCAAAGTCTAAAGAGAAAAATGTACTTGTAAATGTTAAGGCATCAGCTTTAAGTAATTTAACTAAAATGAGAGCTCTAGGAAATCATTATTCAGCCGATCATGTTTATCCAAATGTAGCTGGGACAGATGGAGTAGGTGAGGTTGATGGAAAAAGAGTTTATTTCTTAGCTACTAATGCACCTTTCGGGTCCTTAGCGGAACAAACATTGATCAATGAGCAACTCATGGTGGCACTACCGGATGGTATTGATGATGTAACAGCTGCCGCTATTGCTAATCCAGGGATGTCATCTTGGGCTGCTTTGGTTAGTCGAGCACATTTTCAAGCTGGTCAAACAGTTATGATTAATGGTGCTACAGGAACTGCCGGAAGTTTAGCTGTTAAAATTGCTTATCATTTAGGAGCTAAGAAAGTGATTGTCACCGGAAGAAATGCAACGAAGTTGGCCAAACTAGAAGCTGATAAAGCAGTTGCATTTGATATGGACAAACCTGATGGTGCTAATCAATTAACAAATGATTTGGCAGAAGTATTTAAAGATGGTGTTGACGTTGTATTGGATTATCTTTGGGGAGATAGTGCGTTGGCTATTATGACAGCAGTTGCTAAATTTGGTGGTCATCGTGTAACTAAATTTGTTAGCATTGGTGCCTCAGCCGGTCAAAGTGATATAGCTTTGCCATCAGCAATTTTGCGTTCATCCGCTATTGAAATTTTAGGCAGTGGTGTTAAGAGTGCCACAATGTCGGAGCTACTTTCGGCTATCAATGGTGTATTTAATTGGGCCGCAGAAGAAAAAATTGAGATGCCGGTGAATGAATTCAAACTAGAAGATATAGAACAAGCTTGGCAAGCACCTTTGAACCCTCGTGCAGTGGTGGTGATGAAATAATGGATAATCAATTAATTGAGTCATTGGTAAGTATCGTTTCATTTTTTAATCGGACTGACCGTGATCAGGCTTTTATCAAACAAGCTGGAGTCGATTTAGAAGCAGTATCATTTCAATTATTTGTGACTATCGGTCGTATGCAACCAACGAATGTCTCTGATTTAGCTAATCTTTTAGGCAAAAGTCACTCTAGTGTTAGTCGACAAATCGATAAATTGGAACGAAAACAACTGGTTACCACTAAAGATGGAGAACAAGATGCTCGAGTACGTTCGATTGTTTTGTCAGAATCTGGAGAAAAATTGAAAAAGATTTTAGATCAAACCAGAGTTGAAATGATTGATTCAGCTTTAAAGGATTGGTCTGAAGACGAAAAAAGAGCCTTGTTAGATAATTTAGATCATCTAGCCAAGACTTTAAAAGAAATTAAATAAAATTTCAAAAAATAATTAGTAGAACACGTGAATTGTCATATAGTGTCATCCGCATATGCTAATCTTTCATCGTAAACAAAATGTTATGGAGGATGAGATTTTGAACAAAAAGATTAAATATATGGGGATTGCGGCTGCAACATTGTTGACTGTCGCACCAATTGCCACACCAGTTTTCAATTCTGCAACAGAGATTACTGCTAAAGCAGATACAGTAAATGACAGTGTTAAGGCAGGTACAAGTGCTACTGATACTAAGACTGATGATGTTACAGACACTAATACAAGTACAGATACAGAAAGCTCAACAAGTACTGATACAAAGGCAGATACTGATAATTCAACAAGTGTTGATACAAAGGCAAACACAGATGATTCAACCAATACTGTTGTAAATGCAACAGCTACTGCAACAACTTCTGATGAGAAAGCCACTGACAGCAAAACTACAACTTCAAATCAAACCGTATATAAAGTTGATAATGTAGATTACGATGAAGGCGGATATAATTCAGGTGTTATATCTGGTTCTTTACCAGCTATGAAAGATGGTAAAGAAATTGAAATCACTTATAGAGTCGAATTTGATGGCAATTCTAATGGAGATGTATATGGTAATAATGAAAAAGCAATAATGCCGTATTTCGAAGGCTATTCCGTAAACCAGGAATTCGTGACTTTTGGAATTCAAAGAGATCCAAACACAAATGAAGTTACTGGAATAACCCTTCCAAATGGAATTCCAGTTTACACTAAGAACGGTAAAGAGACATCAACTACGCCAGAGTCAAATGAAATTGTTGATGTTTCACCAATGTTTCCAAATAGTGAAGGACAAGAGAAACTTTCTAATTCTACTGACATAACCCCTAAACAGAAGGCCGATGGTCAAAAGTGGGAAAGTCAAATGAAGAGTAGCTTTAGACTTACTAAAGATATGTCTCTAATTACTAATGATGATGGTACTATGTTTTATATACACGGTTCAGATGGATGGCTTTATTTTGGAGCTAAGAATCTTACACCACAATCTGATGTTTTTGAATATTTTAGTTCCGATGATCATAATAAAGATGAGTTTTTCATGAATTTTAATGATAACAAGGATAGAAGTGATCTTTTCTTTGATAATGAACACTACATTGTATTTGCTACAGCAACGGCAAATGATGGTTCTGTAAAAAGAAATCTATTTCCATCTGAAGTTAATCAATTTTTGGAAGAAAAGGGTGGTAAAGGCGTAACTTTCCATTTTGGTGTTCATTATGCTGCTAATCTAGAAAATGATAATGCTTCTACGGATGATAATGAACATAATGCAAGCGGTGGCTTCGATTCGGACCGATTCTTGAAAGACAACTCAAAACAGGTAGCTTCTAAAGATGTGGTTGTATTGCCACCAGATGCTGATTCAAGCAACACAACAAATACTGGTTCAAACACGAATACAGGAAATACAGCAAATACCGGTTCAAACACTAATACAAGTACTTCAACAACTACTGATGAAAACAAGAATAACGATAAGACAACAACACCAGCTACATCATATAGCTCAGTATATACACCAACAACAGGTACTCAATTATACAACGATAATGGCACATTGATTACAAACGTTAGTCTTGGAAAGAACACGGCATGGAAGGTTGACCAGAAGAAGGTTGTTAAAGGTGTAACTTATCTACGTGTTGCCACAAACGAATGGGTTAAAGTTGACAATGGTTTGGAAATAAAATTAATCGATTCTGTTATAACAACTAATAAGCAAACAACTTTGTACAACAGCAAGGGTGAGAAGATTACTAATCGTGTATTAGGTGCTGATACTGCATGGAGAACTGACAGAACAGCTCAAATCAATGGTCAAACAATGTACCGTGTTGCTACAAATGAATGGGTTTCTGCAAGTAATGTTCAATAATTTTATTCAGAATATTTTTGATAAAACTCTGGGGAGCAAATAATCAGAATAAAAAATAATCACATTTTTAATGATTTTTAGAAATATAATCGTAGGAAACCTTGGATTGTCATATCGTGTCATGACCATGTGCTAATCTTACGTAGTAAATAAAATTGTTAGGGAGGATAAGATTTTGAATAAAAAAATTAAATATATGGGGATTACAATTGCAGCATTGTTGTTAACAGCTGGTCCAGTTATTGCACCTATCGAAACAACTAATGTACATGCAGCCACTAGCCCAGAAAGCGATTATGTAAAACCTGATGCTAGTTATACGGATAATGGTGATGGAACTTATACTTTACATGGAGTTATTCATGGAAGTATCCTAACGAGTGGGGAAAATGCTCATCCAACTGGTAATGGTTTAACCGTATCGCTTGATGGTATAAAGGTAAGTTCTACGGGTACAGTCAATCTTGCTGCACCTGAGTTTGATGGCTACAAGCCACTTTATAATGATTATGAAGTGGATCTTGAAGACAATGGGGATGTATACTTTGCTGGCCTAATGTACCAACCAACTAATGCAACAACCATCAATGAAAATAAAAAATCAGGACAGCCTTATTCAACGACAATTACTCTCACAAAACCAGCGATTACATGTGATGATACAGGATTGCCAAATTCAATTCCTGGAACAACTAAGTTTGTAACATTACCTGCCGGTTCTTCATGGAAGGTAGACCGTAAAATGTATAATTATGAAGAAACATATTATCGTGTAGGTACTAACACTTGGGTTGATAGTAGAGACGGGAACGAGGAGTCTCATTTAGGCGTTGTAACTACTAAAAATCAATCAGCTTTGTTTACAAAAGATGGTACAAAAATTGCTAACCGTGTCTTAGGCGCAAACACAGCTTGGTTAACTGATCAAACTGCAACTATTAACGGTCAAACAATGTATCGTGTCGCCACTAATGAATGGCTTGCATCAAGAGATGTTAAATAACTATTCTAAATAGAAATTAAATGTTAAAAAAAAATCCCACTTTATACAATTATTTTCGTATAAGGTGGGATTTTGACATATAGTGACACTGGCAAGTCATATACTGTTAAGTGGAATCAGATGATTCCAAATATTTCCTCCGTATTTACTTAGGAGTACGTGATAAACCCCTTTATCCGTAGCTAAACAAAAAGTCCAGAAGCGTTTGCTTCTGGGCTTTTTTTGCTGTTTTTAATTATTCTCAATTAATATTCTAGCAACGGCTCTAGCGGAAAAAGGATTTTGTCCGGTGATAAGTTGACCATCTTGGATAGCAAATTCTTTGTAGGCACGTTTCTTTTGAAAGTTAGCACCGTGCATTTTAGCAACTTCTTCATTGAGGAATGGCACAACTTTTCTTTTACCAGCTAAAATCTCCTCAGCGGTCGTGAAGCCAGTAATTTTTTTATCGGAGATCAAGTAATTGCCGTCATCATCTTTAACGTTGAGTAAGCCAGCAATGCCGTGACAGACAGAAGTTACGAAGCCGCCTTGTTGATAAATTTTCCTAGTAATACTTTGCAATTCGGGATTGGTAGGGAAGTCCCACATAACCCCGTGTCCGCCAGTATAATAAATAGATTGATAATCTTCGGGATGAACTTCTGATGGTTTTAGCGAGTTGGTTAAAGCTCGTTGTTGAAAATCAGAACTACTGTAAATCGCCATAGTGGATTTGTCGGTATATTTGAAACTGCGAGGATCAAGAGGAACGAAACCGCCTTTGGGGCTAACGTAATCGACTTCAAATCCAGCTTTAGTCACTTCATCAACGAATTCGGTGGCTTCACCTAACCAGAGTCCGGTAGCCTGGTCAGTGCCTTTATATTCAATTGTATTTGTTAAAACAACTAGAACTTTTTTCATGATTTACTCCTTATCACGTTGTGGCATTAAAGCGGATAATCCTTGATGTTTGAGAGAGAACAGCAAAGCTCCCCAGGCATTAGTTGTATGTTGAATTTCTTTACCTTCAGCAATACGCAACATTTGTTGTTGGTAGAAACTTAAACCAATCAATGATCCTACTTTTTTATCCAATTTTTTTGAACCAGTAGTTAAATGATGTAGTTTTACAGAAGTAAAATTACCCCATTTTAATTGGTTAGGCAAGTCAGGTACCATAACTAGAGGACGGGCTAATCCGATAAAGTCAGTTTCGTTATTTTGAACGGCATTCTCCATACCAGTGGATGTATTGAAACCACCTGTAACAACAATTGGAGTTGAGATAGTCTGTTTTACTTTTTGAGCATAATCGATGAAGAAAGCACCTTTACCGATTCCTTGCATCTTAGGATTTTCGTAATTACCACCAGAAATTTCAATCAAATCAATACCTAGTTGATCCATCTTTTGAATTACTTGAAGTGAATCTTCTTTAGAGAAACCATCTGAACGGAAATCGGATGAATTGATTTTTAAAGCAATAGGGAAGTCACGGCCGACTTTTTCACGAATGCCAGTATAAATTTCAGTTAAGATACGCATTCTATTTTCTAACGTGCCACCATATTCATCATTTCGTTGGTTATCGTGTGGTGAAAGAAATTGGTTCAAAAGATATCCGTGAGCCGCATGAATTTCGACTCCTGAGAAGCCAGCTTGTTGTGCAATTGCCGCAGCTTCGATGAACTTATTGATAATTTGTTTAATTTCTTCAATGCTTAAAGCTCTAGGTGTATTGAAAGCAAAGCCGTTAGAACCGGTCATGGGAACGGCACTAGGAGCAACTGGTTGTTTACTGATAGTCTTGGGGGATTGTTTACCGGGATGATTTAATTGCATGAAAATTTTGGTATCATTCGTGGTTCCGGCTAGAGCCCATTTCTTTAATAAATTCAAATCTTGCTGACGATCAACAACAATATTGCCATATTCACCACGAGCATTGCGGTCGATCATAACATTTCCGGTAATAAGAAGACCAGTGCCGCCTTGAGCCCACTTTTGATAAAGGGAGATAAGTTCTTTCGTTGGTTGACAGTTTTTGTCACCTAAGGTTTCGCTTAAAGCAGCCTTAGCAAATCTGTTTTTAATAGTAGTACCATTTTTCAAAGTTAAAGGTGTAAAGATAGTTGTCATAATATTCTCCTAATAATGAGTTTAAACATTTGAACCTATTGAACAAAAAATAAATTTCATCCTACTTGGATGAAATACTATTCTCGAGTGAAACAGTTAAATCTTTGAGCAGTTGAACTGTGTCATCTAATGAAACACGGTATAAACGTTCTTTCCCGACTTTATTTACAGCGATGACACCGGCATCTAGCATTAATTTAAGATGATGGGAGACGGCCGGACGTGATAGGTTAATTTGCTCAGTGATTTGATTGACGGTTAATTCCTTATTTTTACATAGTAGCAAAATTATTTTTTGACGATTCTCATCTTGAAAGATACCAAAGATGGGCATACCTTTTCGAAAAAGGTTCATTGTTTCTTCAGCCATATTGATCTCCTTAATTTTATAGGTTTAAACGTTTAAACCTATAATAACTTTTGCAAAATAAAATGTCAACAAAAAAACAGAGCCTCAGCTCTGTTTTAGTAATTACTATTTGATAGGATGCTTGTCTGTTAGTGCTTTTGTACGAGCATCTAATTTCTTTAATTCTTCAGGATCATTGTGATACTTAATAGCGTCAACAATAATACGTGCTACTTCTTCACAATCTTCTTCGTTAAAGCCTCTTGATGTGATGGCAGGAGTACCTAAACGTAGTCCAGATGTGTACTTAGGAGGTAATGGATCATTAGGAATGGCTTCCTTGTTAGTTGTGATGTGAATTGTATCAAGAAGATTTTGAACTTCCATACCATTCATATCTGTTTCAGTTAGAACCACGTTTAGCAAGTGATTGTCTGTACCACCAGTTAGAACTGATAGGTTGTCAGCATCATTGATAACTTTGGCCATAGCTGCAGCATTTTTCACAACTTGTTCCATGTAATCCTTGAATTGAGGTTGAAGATCTTCACCGAAAGCAACGGCCTTACCAGCAATAACATGTTCTAGTGGGCCACCTTGAGTTCCTGGGAAAATAGCAGAGTTGATCTTTTTGCCTAATTCAGCTTTGGCAAGGATCATACCACCACGAGGACCTCTAAGAGTCTTGTGAGTAGTTGTTGTAACGATATCAGCAACACCAGCTGGATTTGGATGTAAACCAACAGCAACTAATCCAGCAATGTGAGCCATATCGACCATTAGATAAGCACCAACGGAGTCAGCAATTTCACGGAATTTGTTGAAGTCGATGATACGACTGTATGCAGAAGCACCAGCAACGATAAGTTTTGGTTTTACTTCTTCAGCGATTCTTTGAACGTCATCATAATCGATGAAACCTTCAGCGTTAACACCATATGAATGGAAGTTATACATTTTACCAGAGAAGTTAACCTTTGAGCCATGTGTCAAGTGACCACCAGCATTAAGATCCATACCTAAAACAGAGTCACCAGGTTTTAGAACTGCTTGGTAAGCTGCAGCGTTAGCTTGTGAACCTGAATGTGGTTGAACGTTAGCATATTCGGCGTTGAATAATTTTTTAGCACGATCAATAGCAATTTGTTCAATTTGATCGATATATTCACAACCACCGTAGTAACGATGCCCTGGATAACCTTCAGCATATTTGTTTGTTAAAACTGATCCTTGCGCTTTTCTAACATTGTCAGAAACAAGGTTTTCGGAAGCAATCAACTCAATATTTCTATTTTGTCGTTCTTCTTCCTTTTTGATTAGATCGAAAACTTCTTTATCTCCTGTACTATATTGCACTACGACCATCTCCTTAATAATTATTATTAACTACACTTGTACCATCGCTATAGTTAATCTTAACACCATTCTCAACGTTAAAAATATACACATTGAAAGATACTGCTTTATCTGGTTGACCTGATGAAGTCATTGATTCAGCCATCATTTGAACGCCACGTGCAACTAATTCATCATTACGATATATCGGTTTGACCCGGTATCTGATAAAGTTGCTAGGATTTTGCTTTAGGTAGTAGGCAATATCGTTTTCGTGTTTGAGCATTTCTGGTGAATTCAGAGAGCGAGTACCGGTCATCAAGTTCTTAGGATTATTATTCTGTCCAGTTAACTGATAACCAATGAGGTGTGAACGATTATATAGCCAGCCACCCTTGATGCGCTTGTTGTGCCAACCAGTTGGATTAACATAAAGTGCTTCGCGCTTTTGGGTAGGCATTAAGCTTTTGCTTAATAGTGCATCAGCTTGAATTGCACGGTTTAGATTATCTAAATCAGCAAATTCTTGCCAGGGACCATTTGAGACATTTAGTTCGGATTTTGTAAAAGTAGGCGTATTGTTATTAACTTCTATTTCTTGGCTACCATTGTAATTCAGATTGGCCAGACTAGAACTCGAGTAAGTTTTGCTTTTCTCCACTTGCTTCGGGTTATCGCCAGTTCCAATCCCATTGTTCTGGTAGGATTCGTAAACACCTGAACCACCAACCACAATCAGTAGTAATCCTAAAGATACCAGTTTGCGGTGCAGACGTTTTTTAGGCTTGACCATGAATGTTGTAAACAACACGATGGCACCTAATAAAACAAGCAATAACATATACATAAAATCGTTCCCCTTACTATGAAGATTTTAGAAATCTCCATGTATGATTTTATCATATATTTTCAGAAATCTAGAACATTATTTCCAAAATTGCAAAAATTAATTCGGAATTACCTTGATTAATTAGAGAAATTATATTAATTCATGATAAAATTTGCTTAATAAGTATTAATGTGCAAAGTAGGGGGAGAATAATGAATTTAGATGAAAAGTTTCAATACATGGCTACTGGACAACCATATGATGATTTAGATCAATTGTTAGTTGATGCCAGAGCCAAATCAACGGAGTTAACTACTAAAATTAATAATGAAAGTAATGAAGCGAAGAAAGAAGAATTAGTCCGTCAATTGTTTGGTAAAGCAGGTAAAGCACCATTTGTTAATCCTAATTTTCGTTGTGAATTTGGACGTAACATTTTTGTCGGTGATGATTTTTATGCAAACTATGATTGTGTGATTTTGGACGGAGCCAAAGTAACGATTGGAGATAAAGTATTATTCGGACCTAAAGTTGGTTTGTATACCAGCAATCATCTGTTTGATGCTAAAGAGCGTGAGATAGGTGGATGTATTGCTAAACCAATTTCAATAGGTAATCGTACGTGGCTAGCTGCTAATGTAACGGTTCTTCCAGGAGTAACAATTGGAAATGATGTGATTATAGGTGCAGGTAGCGTTGTGACACATGATATTCCTGATAAAGTTATCGCTGCTGGCAATCCTTGTAAGGTTATTCGTCCTATTACTGATGACGATAAAACAGGATTTGTTGGTCATGATTTTATTTGATTGTAAATAAATAGCTCATTCAACCATAAAAGTTGAGTGAGCTATTTTTGTACTATTCAAAAGTTTTTTTCAAGGCGGCAATACGATCATCCAAGGGTGGGTGAGTATCGAAAAGTCCTGAGAAATGTTTCTTTTTAGTTGGATCATCGATATACAGAGAGGCACTTGCATCATCAACTCGACGCATCGGTTTTGTGCTTTCTTTTAATTTTTCCAGGGCATTGATCAATCCTTGAGGATTACGAGTCAATTCAGCGCCGGAAACATCGGCTAAGTATTCACGATTTCTGGAAATAGCCATTTGAACTAAACTAGCAATCAATGGTCCCAAAATAGCGAAGACTAAGCCGACTAGCCAAAGAACAACTCGAATGGCGCCAGAATTATTGTTATCACGATCGTCACGGTCCATAGGAATCCACCAACGATAAGCGTTACCGATAATTGAACAAATCAAAATGGTGGCTGAAGATAAAGCTACGGAAATTGTTGATACTCGAATGTCGTAATTTTTAACATGAGAGATCTCATGAGCTAAAACGCCTTCGAGTTCTTCACGGTTCATCATTTGATAAAGGCCACTGGTAACAGCCACAGCGGCATGTTGGGGATCACGTCCGGTAGCAAAAGCATTGGGACTAGGATCATCAATAATATAAATATCTGGTAAAGGAATATCGGCAACCATTGAGAGGTCTTCAACGATATGCCATAAATCAGGAGCATCTTTGGCCGATTCCAATTTCTTAGCACCATTCATCTGCATGACAATGCTGGTTGATTGAAAATAAGTTATCAGTGTATAGACGATAGCAATTACCAATGCAATGACGATACCTGAATAGATATTGTCAAAGAAATAAGCACCGATAAAGCTACCTAAAGCCGCTAGTAACAAAAAGAAGAAAAAGAAAATAAAGTAAGTTTTACGTTTATTACGGTCAATTTGTTCATAAATCATAGGAAGACCTGATTAAAATTTAACCTTAGGTGCAGCTTTTTCAGCATCAGGGATTTGGAGAAAGTCCATTTCCTTGAATCCATGAATACCGGCGATAAGATTACGAGGGAATGTTTCAATGGCGGTATCATAGGCTTGAACTTGACTGTTGTAAGCTTGACGTGCATAAGATACTTTATTTTCAGTATTTGAAAGTTCTTCCATTAGTTGTGAAAATTGTTGATTAGCTTTCAAATCTGGATAACTTTCAGCTAAAGCAAAAACTTGTCTTAAAGCACCAGTCAAAGCGTTATCGGCCTCAACTTTATCTTGGAGACTGTCAGCGTTAGTAACGTTGTTTCTCATAGCAACAACATTTGCTAGTGTTTCCTTTTCATGTGTAGCGTAACCTTTGACAGTTTCGACCAAGTTAGGAATCAAGTCAGTACGACGTTTTAGTTGAACATCGATTTGAGAACTGAACTCACGAGCACGATTGCGATATTTTACCAAACTATTGTACATACCTGCATAGGCGACAATTATTACTAAAATAATGGCAATTATTATTATTGTTTTCATTTAAATCTCCTTCATTTCTTATTGGCTATATTCTACCATATTGCAATGATTCTAGTGAAAGTAGACATATTGAAAATTTTGACTAAAATATTATTAATTTTTTGAAAAATAATCTATACTTAACAATTAAGGAAGGTATTCAAACAGGTTTTAAGGTGAATATTATGAAAAAAATGTTTTTACCCATTTTAATGCTTTCATCTGCCTTGCTTGGTATTGCACCATCGACTGCATGTGTAGATAGTTCGGTTGATACGAATTACACCGATGAATTTGCTCAAAAAGCTAATAAGATTCTTGATCAAAAAGGTTTTTCCGGTAGTTTATTGGTTGTAAAGAATGGCAAACCGATATTTGAAACTAGTCGAGGATATTCTAATTACGGTACTAATCTTTACAACAATGATGAAACATCGTATGAAATAGATTCGATTCAGAAGAATTTAACGGCGGCAATGGTCATGAAATTAGTTCAAGAAAACAAATTGAGCTTGAATGACAAATTGTCACAATTTTATCCCGAAGTTCCAGGTAGTAATAACATAACACTCAGACAGATGATGGCTATGACGTCAGGCTTAATGCTGAAGGGGGACGTCGGACCATACAGAGTCATGTCAGATTCAGAAATTATAAATGCCGATATTAAGAATACAAAATATATCGGTTTATTACACGATAAGTGGAATTATCAAGCTATTAATTTCAATCTACTTTGTGGTATTTTGGAAAAGATGACTGGTAAGACTTATCAACAATTATTCACGGAAACTTATACAGATAAGTTGAATCTTAAACATACAATTTTTGCTTATGATTATTCACCAGATGTTGTTAAAGCAATTGGCTATAACAATCCTAATCCTTTGTCGATCAAGATGGATTATCAAAATATCTTCTATACTAAGAGATACTATGAATATGATGAATTAGGTACTGGACAAGTCTTCATGAGTGTCGGTGATTTGTATAAAGCTGAAGAGTACATCATGAATGGTTCCATGTTGACAAAGAAATCACGTGATGAATTATTTGTTCCCGGAAGTATTAGTACTTATGGTGGTGGTATGTATCATGGTAAAGATGATAACTATGCTAACGGCTGGGGATATGGTTTCCAAGGAGTAGTTCACATCTCTGATGATGGGAAGACTGCAGTTATAGCTTTGGAGAATTACTCTAGAAAAGCAGCCGATGTCAAACCATTTGTTAAACAAATCTATCAAATTGCTAATGATTAGCTTGGTAGTTTAGTAATAGTGTGTTACTATAGGAAGTGCGGGTATAGCCTATTCGCACAAAACTGTTTCATACATTCCAAAGATTTCTATGGAATGGTTTCTGGTCCTACATCTTGATGTAGGGCCTTTTTTTATGCAATAAATAAATTAATTGTTTGATTGATTAAAAAGAGTTACGTTAATATTGACTTATAAAGGAGTGAATGTTGATGTACAAATTAAATGATGGACAAGTAATACCTGAAATAGGTTTTGGAACTTACAAGTTGAATGGACGTAAAGGTGTTCAAAGTATCGTTGCTGCAATTAACAATGGGTATCGAATGTTAGATACAGCCTATAATTATGAAAATGAGGGTGCTGTAGGTCGTGCTATTTCTGAAAGTGGTATTGATCGTGATAAATTAGTTGTGACTTCTAAATTACCTGGTAGATACTATGCTTATGATGATGCGATTGCTGCTTTGCAAGAATCACTTTACCGAGCACATTTAGATTATTTTGATCTTTATTTGTTACATTGGCCTAATCCTAAACGTGGGATGTATGTTGAAGCTTGGCAAGCTTTAATTGATGCGCAAAAGTTTGGTTTGGTTAAATCGATTGGTGTATGTAATTTCTTGCCCGAACATTTGAATAAATTAAAAGAAGAGACGGGTATTCTACCAACTATTAACCAAATTGAATTGCATCCATATTTTAATCAAGCTGATATGCGTAAATTTGATGAGGATAATGGGATTGTCACAATGGATTGGAGTCCACTTGGCCGTGCCAGTTCAGTGTTGAAGAATCCTGTTTTGATTGAACTAAGTAAGAAATATAATAAGTCAGTTGGCCAAATTATTTTAAGATGGGAACATCAATTGGGAACTGTGCCAATTCCTAAGTCATCATCTCCAATTAGACAAGTAGAGAATATGAATATTTTTGATTTTGAAATATCAAATACTGATATGAATAAAATTAATTCATTGACTAAACCAGATGGGCGTAATAAAGATCAAGATCCCGCTGTTTATGAGGAATTTTAAAATGAGAGTGATATTTGAGATTATCTCAAATACCACTCTTTTTTTTATATTGTCTCATTTTTTAGAAAATAAAGAATTCAAATAATAATATTATTTTGGAATATCTATTGAATTTTAGAAATATAAGAACTATATTCTAGCTGTAAACGATTTCAACTAAGAAAGCTAATAATTCAAGAGGTGGTTCTTATGTATAGAAGTAACGGAAATTATGAAGCATTTGCTAGACCAATGAAACCAGTTGGTGTTGATGATAAGTCAGCATACATTATTGGTTCTGGATTAGCTGGTTTGGCAGCTGCGTCATTCCTCGTACGTGATGGTCAAATGAAAGGCGACAAGATTCATGTCTTAGAAGAACTCGCTCTACCTGGTGGTAGTATGGATGGTATTTGGAATGAACAAAAGGGTTATATCATCCGTGGTGGTAGAGAGATGGAACCTCATTTCGAAACACTTTGGGATTTGTTTAGATCAATTCCCTCATTGGAAAATCCTGATGCATCTGTTTTGGATGAATTTTATTGGTTGAATAAAGAAGATCCTAGTTTCTCACATGGCAGAGTTATTCAAGAGCAAGGTAAAGAATTGCCAACTGAAGGAGATTTAACTTTAACACCAAAGGCAGTTCAGGAATTACTTGATTTAGTTATGACACCTGAAAAAGATTTAGGTGACAAAAAGATCAACGAAGTCTTCTCAGAGGACTTTTTGAATTCTAACTTCTGGCTCTATTGGTCAACAATGTTTGCTTTCGAGCCTTGGGCCAGTGCTATGGAAATGAGACGTTACTTGATGCGTTTCTGTCATCATATCGATTCACTTTCAAATCTTTCATCATTGAGATTTACTAAATACAATCAATACGAATCATTAATTCAACCTTTGATTAAATTCTTGGAGAGTAAAGGTGTTCAATTTACATACAATACTCATGTAAATAATATTAAAGTTGATACATCAAATGGTTCTAAAGTGGCTAAAGAAATCGACCTTACAACTGATGACAAAGATAGCACAATCAGTTTGACAGAAAATGATTTAGTCTTTGTAACAAATGGTTCAATTACCGAGAGTACAACTTATGGTGACAAGACTCATCCAGCACCAACTGAGTATGAATTAGGTAGCAGCTGGCAATTATGGGAAAACTTAGCTAAACAAGATGAAGCTTTTGGTCATCCAGATAAGTTCTGTAAGAATATTCCTGAAGCAAACTGGACTATTTCTGGAACAATTACTTTAACTGATGATGAAGTAACACCATATATCGAAAAAATTAGTAAGAAAGATCCACATAGTGGTTCAATCGTAACCAGTGGTCCAGTAAGTATCAAAGATTCTAATTGGCTATATGGATATTCCATCAGTCGTCAAAAACACTTTAAGAGACAAAAGGATAACGAATTGGTTGTTTGGGTTTATGGACTATTCTCAGATAAACCAGGTAATTTCGTAAATAAGAAGATCACTGAATGTACTGGTGATGAATTATGTGAAGAGTGGCTCTATCATATCGGTGTTCCAACCGACAAAATTAAGGATATTGCTGAAAATCATGCAAGCACTATTCCTGCACATATGCCATATATCACTTCATACTTCATGCCAAGAAAGCTTGGAGATCGTCCACTAGTTGTTCCAGAAGGATCAAAGAACCTAGCCTTTATTGGTAACTTTGCAGAAACAGACCGTGATACAGTCTTCACAACAGAATATTCAGTTAGAACAGCTATGGAAGCTGTTTACACTTTGTTGAATGTTGATCGTGGTGTTCCTGAAGTCTTTGGTTCAGCTTATGATGTCCGTACACTGATGCGTGCTATCTACTACTTAGATGGTAAGAAGAAACTTGAAGATATTAAATTACCATTTAAGGAACGTTTGGTAGAGAAGAAAGTTATGGAGAAGATTCATGGAACTTATATTGAAGAATTATTAAAAGATGCACATCTCTTGTGATATACAGAAAACGCCTCAATTCCTAAACGAATTGAGGCGTTTTTTAGTCGAAATAAGTTTGCCAATCTTTAGAGTGATGGCATTTAAAAGCCATTTTGAAATCTTCAGGGAGATTACGTTCCAATGAGAGATTTAAATTCAAAGCTTCGTCGAGTGTGAAGTATTTGACTTCAGAAGTTTCAACGCCACTGTGAATATCGTCTTCAGTTGGAGTACATTCGAAGAACAGTTTGTAAATGTAACTGAGATTTTTCTTAGGATAATGGTTCTTTTGCATATCTTTGATAGCAATTAAACGAAGCGGTTTAGTGTGAACGCCAGCTTCTTCAAAAGTTTCCTTAGTGGCGATTTCACTGGCAGAGTAACCAATATCAGCCCAACCTCCGGGAATGGACCATTGACCAGAACTTTTTTCACGGACTAAAAGAATTTTATCGTCTTTAAAAGTAGTGGCACGAACGTCAACTTTTGGTGTGACGTAACCAGTATCCGCATCGAAAAAGATATTCAGATTCTCAGGTGTCGCATTGTGAGTTAATTGTGCTGTCAATTTCTTAGCGACATCCTCTAATTGTTGATAACGTTCTAAGTCAAAAACATCTTTACCGTAATGTTTACCTGATTGAGCAATTGCTTGAAGCTTTTCAAGTAATAATTCAATATCATCATCCATCTTTTTTATACCTTCCTTTTAAAGAAAGTATAACATTTATAAGTATTTTTTTAATTGGCCTTAGCGTAGGATCGTTCACGAATGAAATCGTTGAAAATATCGTGCTTTTTAATATTTCCTAATTTATGATATCTAGTTTGAATTTTCTCTGTGATGTGGGCCATCAAATAGATACTATCTAATAACATGAAGTGGGAATTATTCTGACGGGTAAAGTTGATACCTTTTTCGACCATTTCAATGGCCTGATCGTACTTGTTAAGTGCAAGATAGGAGAGGGCAGCAACAAAATAAACAATATTAAGATTTTCATCGTAAGTAATTTCATCGAGATCTCTTTGAGATAATTCAATCTGTCTAATAGCAGAAGTACGTAACCCTTGTTTAGCATAGACGTAGGCTAAAGTGATATTACAAATACGAGTTAAGGTAGTTTGCTTACGACTGTGACCAGCACTGGCTAGGGATAATTTTAAAAGTTCTTTAGAGCTGTCAAAATTGTGTTCTAAATGTAGATCACATACAGCTAAATAGAAATAATAGGCTTGCGTCTGTTTTCCTGTTTGAACTGATTCGATAACAGTGGGACGATTCAGATAAGTTTTTAGTAGTTGGTAGTTTCTACTATTAAAATTCTGTGCTAAAAGTAAATCGTCAAAGTTAATCGATAGTCTTTGACATAAGTTGATTAACAATTGTGTATTAGGGATGTATTTATTGTGTTCAATTTCAGAAAGGGTAGATTGAGAACAAATATTTTCAGCTGTTTCCAGTTGCGAAAGTTGTCGACGCTGACGAGTTTCTTTTAATATGTCCCCTAAGTTGTCCATATATTAACACCTACTTATTTTAATTAATAATCTATAAGTAGATGATATAAAAGTAGTGTGTATTTTCTGTTCAATTATTGTAAAGTTTTGTAAATGTGTATGTAAATTTTCAGGAAAAATTATGTTTATTAATTAAATTAGGTTGAATGGGACGTTGATTTTTATCAGGATCAACTTGGTAATTGATAATCATATTAACTGAATCTGTTGTTAAAATATTGATAATAGTATTTCTCATAATTATTAATTCATAACCACGGAAAGTCTTGTCTTCAATGGGTGCCATGATTAATTACCTCCAGTCTCTTACTCTTTAGAACAATATATTGTAAAGCCGTAAGGATTGAGTGGAGTAACAATTTGTCTTAACTAGTTTAATTGTCTATTTTTGTTATGAGAAAATAGATATCATATAACCAATGCAAATTTTTTCATGATAATGTGTTTCCTATATGAATTATTATGGTATTAAGAAATGTGATTAATAAATAAGTTAATCCAGTTATTATAGATAATTTGGATACTGTCAAATAAGTGCAGGTACCAAAAACTATTAGTTCAATAAAAATTTGTAAGATTGTAGAACCCTGTCTTGAGGAATGAGGTGCCACGAATAACCTCCATAATAAGAAAATTATTGGTAGAATTATTCCAATCAAGATATTTAATGGTAATGAATATTTTGTTAGGTCAATAGTAATGATAAGAATTGCAGTTGTTATTTCGATTAAAAATCTGATTAGGGCGTTGAATGTAAGTAAATTCATTTGATATTACCTGATTTCCTTATTGATTTATCAGGCCTTATGGAGTTTCTGTCTATAATATTATTCAGAGCATCATGTATTGTAATTTCAACAGTTTGTTTTTCTTTTAAATTAAATATCGGTTGGGAAATATATATGTTTTTTTTGTTTTTTATCTTTAAAAAAACAAGCCCCCACATAACAGTACCTTTACCATCATTTAGGAGGGTGGTTTTAAATTGAAAATAATTATGTCCATTGTTTGAGATAATTGTAGGCGTTTTATCATTGAATATAAGATTTGGCAAAGAGTTATTATATGTTTTTTTACTAGTTTGGTACGCCAAAAAAGCAATAATAATAGTTGCAAGCGAAGCGATTAATGATATTAAATTGTGATAATTATTGATGAAATTAGAAATATAACTCATATAAAAATTCTTTCTGTAATATTTAGTAATAAAAAAAGAACATCGATCAAGTCGATGTTCAAGTGCCGTGCAAGCTCATATATTTCTTCGTGACTCACTCATGGCTCCAGTTTGTCGTAAATAAGTGATAATCAATGAAGAACTAAAAATTAAAATGTTGTTTTAACAAGGTTTTGACAACCTATAACAACTTGTAAAATTCATTATCACCCGTATGGGAATCGAACCCATAACTCCACCTTGAGAGGGTGGCGTCTTAAACCATTTGACCAACGGGCAATTAAACAACAATCATTATTTTACCTATAAAGTAGGGATGGTGTCAATAATAATTGTTAATTATTTTTATCTTTCGTCTTAATTATCAATATATAGATCAACATTCCAATCAAGACGATAGTGTAAATGGCACTGGCAAAGCCGGCATATTCCATAATAATCCAACCAGTAATTCTGGCACTGGCCATCAGTAACATCGACAGTACGCCGAACATAACAATTTTTCTTAAAAGACTTTGATAAATTTCATTGAACTTTTTCTGATTGTTTCTCATAGTAAGATAACCCCTGAAATAGCTAAACCACTGAAGATGGCAAGAAAATTGTTGAGAAAGTGAACGGTGATATCAGCTTTAATATTCTTAGTTCGATAATAAACACCTGCTAGAACGATACCTAGCAATACTTTTGAAAGGGCATAGATCCAATCAGTTCCAGTTCCAAAAGGTGCGTGGACGTAACCGAAGAAGATACCACTCAACAAAACGGATATTAATGGACTATTAACGAAGAACCAATTCATAAAAATACCACGGAAAATTATTTCTTCTAAAATTGGTGCAACAATTACACTAAAGATGACCAGAATAGCTATATTATTTTTACCAATCAATTGTAAAGCTTCGACATTAGCATTACTACTCTTCATAAAAGGAACAGTAGCAAAATTAATGAAGCCGATTAAAACAGTCGCAATTAGGATAATTAACCAAGTTTTTTTAGTGAATTTTTGGGTAGGAAACTTTTGTGCACGTTTAAACACAAAAATAATTATGATAGCAGCGACAATTAGCAATATAATAGTTATAATTGGTGCAATTTTCAAATAAGATTGATAACTTGATCCAAGTTGCTTTTTGGTCAATGTCAGAATACTTAATGGGAGTTGCTCTAATAAAAATAGAGCCAAGAAGGCTATAATATGAAATATAGTTTTTATAGGTTGATAATTATTTTTAGAATTATTCATTAAAAAGCCACCTTATTTAGGATAATTATTAGAATTATTTGAGAATTAGTGCTTTAATACTATAATGCTATGTGAGTTTTTTAAAGGGAGTGAATAAATGTTCAAGATTGCTCGAGGAAGGATCAACGTTTGGCAAGTGCTTGCGGCGGTCATTTTTATGATTTTCCAAGTTATTGCAACGTTATATATCCCTAATCTAACATCAGACATTGTTAATAAGGGTGTTATTACTGGTGATACTGACTTCATCGTCAGCGCTGGTATGAAAATGATCGTCGTATCATTTATAACCGTTATAGCAGCGTTTGGTAATGTCTTGATGGCGTCACAAGCGTCACAAGGATTAGGTCGAAAGTTAAGATCCGATTTATTCAGAAAAATATTATACTTTACACACGATGAATTCGACAAATTTGAGACTTCATCTTTGACGACTAGAACTACTAATGATGTTGTCCAAATTCAGAACGTAATGATCATGATGTTAAGAATGATGATCATGGCACCAATTATGTTGATTGGTGCAAGTTTCATGGCTTATCAAAAGAACGCTGAAATGACGAAGATCTTTTTGATCTCGATTCCTATTCTACTTGTTCTAGTGGGAGCTGTGATGTTTTTTGCCGTTCCTTTGTTCAAGGCGATGCAGAAGAAAACTGATCGTTTGAACTTGGTTTTCCGTGAAGGTTTGACAGGTGTTCGTGTTATTCGTGCCTTCAGACAAGATAAGTTTGAACAAGATAGATTTAACGACGCTAACGAAGATTACACTAACAATGCGGTTAAAGTATTCAGTATCGTAGCATTGATGTTCCCAATCGTTACTTTGATCATGAGTGGTACTAATGTTGGTATCACTTGGTTAGGTGCTCATTACATTGCTAACCAATCAATGGAAATTGGTAATATGATTGCCTTCATGACTTATGCTATGCAAATTTTAATGAGTTTTATGATCTTATCAATGGTCTTCGTATTTGTTCCTCGTGCTTCAGCTTCAGCTGCTCGTATTCAAGAAGTGTTTGAAACAGAAAGTAAAATTGATGTTGTGGCTAAACCGGCTAAGCTTAAAGACGAGCCAGCTCTTAGCTTCAATGATGTTAACTTTAGATATAATGGGGCTGAAAGATTAGCTCTATCTAATTTGAACTTTAACATGACTAAGGGACAAACTCTAGCTATTATCGGTGGTACTGGTTCAGGTAAAAGTACTTTGATCAACTTGATTCCTCGATTCTACGATGCTGAAACAGGTGTTGTAAGTATCAATGGAACGGATGTCAAAGCATTGAGTACTGAAGATATCAATAGTAAAGTTTCAATGGTTCCTCAAAAGGCTTACTTATTTAAGGGAACTGTTCGTGACAATATGCTATATGGTAAACCTGATGCTACTGATGACGAAATTTGGCATGCTCTAGAAGTTGCTCAAGCTGCTGATTTCGTTAGAGAATTGGATGACAAATTGGATTCTGAAGTTGAACAAGGTGGGGAAAACTTCTCTGGTGGTCAAAAACAACGTTTGGCTATCGCTAGAGCCTTGGTCAAAGAGGCTTCGATCTATGTCTTTGATGATTCATTCTCAGCACTTGATTTCAAGACTGACTTGAACTTAAGAACTGCCTTGAGAAATGATGAAAAAATTAGTCAGAGTGTTGTTGTTATCGTCGGTCAACGTATCTCAACAGTCGCTGATGCTGATCAAATTGTTGTCTTGGATGATGGTAAGATGGTCGGATTGGGAACTCACGCTGAATTAAAAGAAAATAATAAGACTTATCAAGAAATTATCGAGTCTCAAATAAAGGAGGGTAAGTAATGGCTGATAAAAATAATCAATCCCCTTCAGTAGGACATGGTCCAGGACGTGGCCCGGCAATTGTTGTTAAACCTAAGAATTTCTGGAAAACAACAGGCCGTCTGGCTAAGTATATGTCCAGTTACATAATCGGAATAATCTTTGTTTTGATTTTGGCGATTGCTTCAGCTGTCTTCCAGGTTAAGACTCCTAAGATTTTAGGTGAGGCCACAACTGAAATTTATAAAGGTTTGATGACGGGTGTTGCCCAACAAAAAGCTGGTATAAAAATCAATGGTCTACCAATCGATTTTAGTAAGATCGAACATATTATTTTAATTGTTATCTTGATGTATTTGGCTTCAGCTGTTTTCAACTTTATTCAACAATTTGTTATGACTCGTATTTCACAACGAACTGTTTATAAGTTAAGACGTGATTTGAAGTCAAAGATGGCACGTTTGCCAATCGTTTATTACGATTCTCATTCTAATGGTGATATTATGTCACGTGCTATCAATGATATGGATAACATTGCCGGAACCTTGCAACAAAGTTTGACTCAGTTGGTAACTAGTACCGTAACTTTCATTGGTGTTATTTGGATGATGCTCACAATTAGTTGGCAAATGACCTTGATTGCTTTAGCAACAGTTCCTTTAAGTTTAATTGTTGTAGGTATTATTGCTCCACAATCACAAAAATTCTTCAAACGCCAACAAGCTTCTCTAGGTCTCTTGAACAACCAAGTTGAAGAAAACTATGCTGGTCATGTTGTCGTTAAGAGTTTTAATCATGAAGATGAATCAATCGATAAGTTTGAAAAAGAGAATACTAAACTCTATAAGGCTTCTTGGAAGGCTCAAATGATTTCTGGTATTGTTATGCCTTTGATGACTTTCATTAATAACTTGGGTTATGTCCTAGTAGCTATCTATGGTGGTATTCAAGTTGCTAATGGTAATGTCTCATTAGGTAATATTCAGGCCTTCTTGCAATACATGAATCAATTCTCACAACCAATTTCACAATTGGCTAACTTAACTAACACGATTCAAGCTACTGTTGCTTCAGCCGAACGTGTTTTTGAAATTTTGGATGAACCCGAAATGGAAAATGATAAGGTTGATGTACCAGATGTTGAAACTGACAACAAAGTAACACTTGATCATGTGAAATTCGGTTATGAGAACAAACCAATCCTTTTGGAAGACTACAACTTAGATGTCAAACCAGGCCAGATGATAGCTATTGTTGGACCAACTGGTGCTGGTAAAACAACTATCATTAATTTATTAGAACGTTTTTACGATGTTAAGGGCGGTTCTATTAAGTTAGATGGTAAAGATATCCGTAATATGACTCGTGAACAAGTTAGAAGTCATTATGCAATGGTTCTTCAGGATACTTGGCTCTTTACCGGTTCCATCTATGATAATTTGAAATACAGTCGTGAAGATGCCACTAAAGATGAAATCATTGAAGCTGCTAAAGCAGCCCATGTTGACAACTTTGTCCGTCAATTACCAAAGGGTTACGATACAGTCTTGAATGAGGAAGCTTCAAATATTTCTCAAGGACAAAGACAATTGATTACTATTGCTCGTGCCTTTGTAGCTAACCCCGAGATTTTGATTTTGGATGAAGCAACAAGTTCAGTTGATACTAGAACTGAGTTACATATTCAACATGCGATGGAACGTTTGTTGAAGAACAGAACAAGTTTCGTTGTAGCTCACAGACTTTCAACAATTCAAAATGCCGATAAAATTATCGTGATGAATCATGGTTCAATCGTTGAAACAGGTAACCACGATGAGCTTATGGCTAAGAACGGCTTCTATGCAGATCTTTATAATTCACAATTCGCTGGAAATGTCGCTTTGTAAAAAAGATAGATATATAATTGGAACGTGTTTATAGCACGTTCTTTTTTATACTTTTTATTATGAGAGGCAGGATTTTATGGCAAGTTTTGAAGAGACGAAAGCACAAATTATTGATTTAGTGAATAAGCAAGTTGTTCCAGGAGTTAGTTTTGGCTTCATAAACTCGTCACAGACGCAGAAATATACTTATGGCAATAAGTCATGGGTGCCAGAGATAACACCTCTCAAAGGCGACGAATTGCACGATTTAGCGTCATTAACTAAGGTAATGGGAACTGTACCATTAGTTTTGAAGATGTTAGATGATAAATTGATTGATTTGCATGATCCTGTCAGCAAATATTTACCAGAGTTTAAGGATAATCGGGTAGAACTGCTTCATCTGATTACACACACTTCTGGTATTAAAGGCTTTATCCCTGATCGAGATGCTTTAAACTGTGATCAACTAATTCAAGCATTATTAGCCTTGCCAGTTACTGATACTTTTAATAAAAAAGTTGTTTACACGGATACTGGCTTGATTTTTCTCGGATTGATTGCAGAGAAGTTTTATAAAATGCCAGTCCAAGATGCCATTATGAAATATATTATTGAGCCGGAAGGATTAAAGGACGCTACTTTTGAACCTGATCCAGCTCGTTGTGTACCAACTTATCCAGTTGATGGCAAGATGCTTTATGGAATTCCTAATGATCCTAAGGCTCGTCAATTAGGCAAGCATTGTGGATCAGCTGGTATGTTTGCAACTTTGAATGATGTTATGCAATTTGCCGGTGATATGTTGAAACCAGATAAAGAATTTTTATATCATAATTACACTGAATTAAATCCTGGACGTTCATTAGGTTGGGATGTGAAACCAGATGGCTCAGGACACGTTCTTTTCCATACAGGTTATACGGGTGAATTTTTGGCAGTTGATTATCAACATCAGAATGCAATGGTCGTAATGACTAATCGAGTTCATCCTAGTCAATATAACCAAATATTTTTGAGACGTCGTGAAACAATTTTGGAATCATTTTTGAACGAGAGTAAATAAAAAGCAATCCTCAAAATTTAATTTGTTTGAGGATTGCTTTTTTGATTATCTAAAATTATTTTTGTTTGATGTATCCTTGATCACCTAGAACCTTACGTAGTCCTAACATAGCTGTGTAGGTTGCGAGAACATAGATTTTCTTAGTTGGTATCTTAGGAATTTGTTTAACAAAATCTTCGATTTCAACTGTTTCAATATTCTTGTCCATGTTGAGACCAGCAATTTTGAAACGATAAGTTACATCTTTGACACGTTTACCACCAGTAATAACTAATGGCAACTTATCATAATCAAAGTCTTCAAAGTTAGCGTCCCAAATCCAACTAGTATCAATACCGTCAGCGTAGTTGGCGTTTAATAGAAAGGCCAATGAGTAAGGTTCCTGATCACTTAGTACGGTTTCAATAACTTGATTCAAACCAACGGGATTCTTAACTAGAATGATATTAACGTCTTTGTCATCAACGGTAATAGTTTCTTGACGACCGAAAACTTTTTCATCATAGGCAAAGGCCTTACGAATTTGCTCGACACCAATTCCCATTTCTGAAGCAATAGCATAAGCAGCTAGAGCATTATAGACATTGTATTTACCACCGATATTCATGGTAAATTTGTTACCGTCAATTTCAAATTCAGTTTTGTTAGGAAGTAGTGTTGAGATATCAGTTACTTGATACTTCAGTTGTCCACGTTTGAAATTACAGTTAGGGCAGAAGTAACTACCTAAATTAGCGTAAGAAATCATATGATAGTGCATGATATGATTACATCTAGGGCAGAGGACACCATCAGTATTAGTAGGTGCTTTGAAGTCCTCGTTCTCATGTCCTTTGTCAGAGAAACCGTAATTGATAACTTTGTTAGGCAATTCTTTAGAAGCAAAGATAGCAGCGTCACCGTTGGCAATAATCGTGGCATCTGGTGCTAATTTGATACCGTCGAGAATTTTTTGATAAGTAGTGTAAATTTCACCGTAACGATCCATTTGATCACGGAAAATATTAGTTAAAACAAAGTACTTAGGTTTAATATATTTACAAATGATAGGAACGTTGGCTTCATCAACTTCTAGAACAGCCAAAGGTTTCTTGCTTTTTTTGTGATGAGTAACAAAACTAGTTACAATACCTTGAATCATGTTGGAACCGGTTGGATTTGTTAAGACATCATCGTACTTTTGAATCAACATTTTATTGATTAAAGATGTTGTCAAAGTTTTGCCGTTGGTACCAGTTACGACGATCAATTCGTAATCCTTACCAAGACTCTTTAAAATATCAGGATCAATCTTGTAAGCAATTTTTCCAGGATATGAAGAACCGCCATTGAAAAATTTGCTTAAAATAAAATAAGATGTTTTTCCTGTTAATGTTGCAATACCTGATTTAAATGTCATTATGAAAACCCCAAATTGAATTAATTAAAACAATATTATCATACCTCACAAGTATTTTATGCGATTTTGTTTGAAATTGAAAAATGTTTAATGTGTTCAAGAGACAGTTTTTTCGTTATAATTTTGAAGGATATAATTTTGGAGGCGTAAAATTGGCTCAATTATTTTTTAAATACGGTGCTATGAATAGTGGAAAATCGATTGAGATTTTAAAAGTGGCGCATAATTATGAAGAACAGGGTAAGTCAGTTATTTTGATGACAAGTATTATGGATACTCGTTCAGGTACTGGAAAAATACAGAGTCGTATGGGATTAACTCGTCCAGCGATTGCTCTCAAGGAAGATTCTAATGTTTTTGAGATCGTGAAGGAAAAAAATCCTGATGCATCATGTATATTGATTGATGAATGTGAATTCATGACTAAGGATCAAGTTTTACAGGCAACTAAAGTGGTTGATGATTTAGGAATTCCTGTTATGGCTTTTGGTTTGAAGAATGATTTTCGCAATGAGTTATTCGAAGGTACAAAATATTTACTACTTTATGCAGATAAGTTGGAAGAAATGAAGACTATCTGTTGGTTCTGTACAAAAAAAGCTACAATGAATATGCGTATGTCAGATGGCAAACCAGTTTTTGAGGGAGAACAAGTTTCAATTGGTGGCAATGAAATGTACTATCCAGTTTGTCGCCGTCATTACAACCATCCTCCAATGCTAGATAATAAATAAGAGAAAGGATTGTTAAGTTGGATAAAATATTTGAACAACTAGAAACATTGCTTGAAAGATATCAGGAACTCCAAGAATTGATGAGTGATCCTGAAGTTATCAACGATACTAAGCGTTATATGGCTTACTCAAAAGAAGAAGCTGATATGCGTGATGTTGTCGCTGCTTTCAGGCACTATAAAGAATTAAAGAAGAGCATCAGTGATAGCGATGAAATTTTACGCGAAACTGATGATCCAGAAATGACTGCAATGGCTAAAGAAGAAATGGATTCTTCTAAGAAGGAACTAGATGAGGTTGAACACAACATCACTTTATTGATGCTTCCTAAGGATCCTAACGATGATAAGAATATTATCATGGAAATTCGTGGTGCCGCTGGTGGTGATGAAGCCAGTTTATTTGCAGCTGATTTGTTGAGTATGTACAGTAAATATGCTGAAAAACAAGGTTGGAATTTTGATATCATCGATGAAACTGATACTGAAGTTGGTGGTTACAAAGATGTTGCTGTAATGATTACAGGTAACAGTGTTTATTCAAAATTGAAGTATGAAAATGGTGCCCACCGTGTTCAAAGAATTCCTTCTACTGAATCACAGGGACGTGTTCACACTTCAACAGCAACTGTTGCAGTTATGCCTGAATATGACGAAGTTGATATTGATATTGATCCTAAAGACATTCGTACTGATGTTTATCGTTCATCTGGTGCCGGTGGTCAGCATATCAATAAGACCTCATCAGCTGTTCGTATGACCCATTTACCAACAGGTATTGTTGTTGCTATGCAAGATCAACGTTCACAACAACAAAACCGTCAAAAGGCTATGCAAATTTTGAAGTCTCGTGTTTATGATTATTATGAATCACAAAATCAAAGTGAATATGATGAAAAACGTAAGTCAGCTGTCGGTACTGGTGATCGTTCTGAACGTATCAGAACTTACAATTATCCTCAAAATCGTGTGACTGATCATCGTATTGGTTTATCTTTGAACAAATTGGATAGAATCATGAATGGCGAACTTGAAGAAATTATCGATGCCTTGATTGTTGACGACCAAACCAAGAAGTTGGAGCAAATTCAAAGTGGAGAAGCTAAGTTATTCTAACGCCCTGAAAAGGGCTTTTTTATTGTTAAAAGAGCAAAATAAGTTTCCAGAAGATGCACAGTACTTAATGGAAGAGTTAAGTGGCTTTAACTATACGCAATTACAATTGCATCGTAATGAAGCAGTGCCTAATGATATTATGCGTAAATTTCGTGATGGTGTTGTGAAATTAGGGATGGATGTACCGGTTCAATATATTTTAGGGTACGCTTATTTCCTGAATCGTAATTTCACAGTTAACGAGAATGTTTTGATACCGAGACAAGATACTGAAGAGATGGTGCAAAAGATTATCGATGATCATAGAGCTAAGAACGAATCTATCTGTGATATTGGAACAGGATCAGGGATAATTGCTATCAGCTTGGGAATGGCTTTTCCCGATGACAATATTTTAGCGACTGATATTTCGAGTGAAGCACTTAAAGTGGCTAAACTGAATGCGGATAACTATCAGGCTAATAATGTCTATTTTCAACAAAGTGATCTATTCAAAGAGATCAAGCCACAGCAATTTGACGTGATTGTTTCTAATCCACCTTATATTGCTGAGGACGAAAAAAAGGACATGGATCCGAGTGTTATTAAATATGAGCCGGATTTAGCTTTATATGGAAGAGATAATGGTTTAGAATTCTATGAGAACATTGTAAAGGTAGTCGATAATTATCTTTCAGATGATGGAACTCTCTATATGGAATTTGGATTTAGACAAAAAAATGCAATAAATCAAATTTTTTGTGATAATCTACCCAATTATGTTGTAGAATTTCATAAAGATATAAGTGGTAATTACCGATATCTAAAAGCTAAAAAGGAGATGTAGTATTGGAAACTGAGATACTCGAGAGTACACAGATTCAAGAAGCTGCAGATTTCTTAGCCGATGGACAGTTAGTGGCTTTTCCCACTGAAACTGTTTACGGCTTAGGAGCTGACGCAACAAGACCTGATGTAGTCAAAGAGGTTTATGCTGCTAAAGGACGTCCAAGTGATAATCCTTTGATAGTTCATGTTTCTGGACCAGAGATGGTTTGGGAATATGCGGACAACAGTTACAAACCATTGGCGGAAAAACTAATGAAAGCATTCTGGCCAGGTCCTTTGACAATTATTATGCCAATTCAACCCGGTAAGCTTTCAAAAGCTGTCACAGGTGGTTTGACGACTGCTGCCTTTCGTATGCCTAATAATGCAGCAACATTGAACCTTATCAAGACTTTTGGCAAACCAATTGTTGGCCCTTCTGCTAATACTAGTGGTAAACCAAGCCCAACTTTGGCTAAGCATGTTTATCATGATTTACATGGTAAAATTGCAGCTATTTTGGATGATGGACCAACCAAGATCGGTGTTGAGTCAACAGTAATTGATTTGTCTGTTGATGTACCAACTATTTTGAGACCAGGGATGATAACGGATAAGGACCTTTTGAAGGTCATTGACAACGTTAATAGTGATCACCATAAGGTCAAAGCCGGCGAGGTTCCAAAGGCACCAGGGATGAAATATAAGCATTATGCACCAAGTGCTCAAGTTATTATTGTTGATGATAAGAGTGACTTTAAACAAGCAATCACACAATACCAGGCCAAAAATGTTCCAATGGGTGTCATGGCAGTGGATGAAGTTTTGCAAGAAGTACCAGCTGGAATCAAGACCTTTTCACTAGGAAATGATGTCATTAGTGCTTCCAGGGATCTATTTGCTGGCTTACGCCAATTAGATACTGATCATGTAAAATTCATTCTTGCTCAAGGATTCCCCGATGCGGATCACGGTGAGGCTTACAGCAATCGTTTGAATAAATCAGCGGGTAACACACATTATAAAAACTAAGGAGACAGAAAATGTCTAAATTTACAGTATTGAACCACCCTTTAATTCAACACAAATTAACAATTATCAGAAATAAGAATACTGGTACAAAAGTATTCCGTGAAGTTGCTAATGAAATTGGTGAATTGATGGTTTATGAAATTACAAGAGATTTACCTTTAAAAGATGTTGTTGTTGAAACACCAATGGGCAAATCAACACAAAAGGTTCTTGCAGGTAAGAAGCTTGCCGTTATTCCTATTTTGCGTGCTGGTTTAGGTATGGTTGATGGTGTTCTTGAATTGATCCCAGCTGCTAAAGTTGGTCATATCGGTATGTACCGTGATGAACAAACTCTGAAGCCACATGAATACTTTGTAAAACTTCCTAGCGATATTGATCAACGTGAATTATTCATCGTTGACCCAATGCTCGCTACTGGTGGTTCTGCTAACATGGCTATCGATGCATTGAAGAAACGTGGTGCCAAACATATGCGTTTAGTTGTTCTAGTTGCTGCTCCAGAAGGTGTTAAAGCCGTTCAAGAAGCACATCCAGACGTTGATATCTATGCTGCTTCACTAGATGAAAAGATTACAGACAGTGGTTATATTTTCCCTGGATTAGGCGATGCCGGTGACAGATTATTTGGGACAAAATAACAATTTCATTGTTTGAATATATAAAATTTAGTGTTATTATTTTGTGGTATCAATTGTTTTCAATAAGCGAAGAAAGGAGGGTTATTATTGGATGATAAGTATAAGTTTATTGATTTCTTAGGGTTAAGATTCAATGTTGCAAATGACTTATCAGTTCTTATCTCTGCGATCCTTGTTTTCATTTTGGTCTTTGCATTATCACGTAAGATCACGATGAGGCCAGGTAAGGCACAGAATGTACTCGAATGGATGATTGATTTTACTAACAGTATTGTAAAATCGGCAATGCCTGATGGGTCTGGTAGACGCTTTAACCTTTATGCGTTTGTATTATTCCTATTTATCTTTGTATCAAACCAATTAGGATTAATTTTTCAAGTAAAGGTTGGAGGTTTCACATACGTTAAGTCACCAACAACCAATCCACTAATTACAATGGGACTCGCTACGATTTCATTGTTACTTTCACATTACTATGCTGTGAAGAAATTTGGATTTGGTGGTTACTTATCCAATTATGCGAGACCGGTAAAGTTCTTACTACCAATTAACCTTCTGGAAGAGTTTACAAACTTCCTAACATTGTCACTACGTCTTTACGGTAATATATTTGCCGGTGAAGTACTTCTTGCACTTATTGGAACTGTTGCAAAAAGCGTTGGCGCTGTTACATTCGTCGCAGCAATACCATTAGCCATGGTATGGCAAGGCTTTTCTGTATTTATTGGAGCCATCCAAGCGTATGTATTTACCACATTGTCTATGGTCTATATTTCACGTAAACTGGAACAAGAATAACTTTTATTGGAGGAATTTTTAATTATGAAAGATATTGCGGCAGCTCTTGCAGCTGGTATCGCTGCTCTTGGAGCATCAATCGGTAACGGACTTGTTATTTCAAAAACTCTTGAAGGTATGGCCCGTCAACCAGAAGTAGCTGATAAACTAAGAGGAACAATGTTCATTGGTGTTGGTCTTATCGAAGCTGTTCCTATCATTGCTATTGCTATTGCGTTCGTTATTCTTTTTGTCTAATACATATGATGACTCGGCGATCAATAAAAAATCGCCTTTTTTATGTGTGTATTTATTTGATAGGAAGGAGTGAAGAATATTGGCAGGTTTATTAGTTCTCGGAGCCAATCAAGTAGCTTTGGGAGACATGCTTTTCGTTCTTGTTTCTTTCATCATTTTGGCACTTGCGGTTAAGCATTTTGCTTGGGGTCCAATCACAAAAATGATGGACGCCAGATCTGAAAAAATCACTGGTGACCTTGATTATGCGGATCAAGAACGTGCTCGTGCTAAAAAGTTGGCTCAAGAACGTGAAGATGCACTTAAAAATTCACGTGCTGAAGCAGTTGGAATCGTTAATAAAGCTAAGGAAAGTGGAGAGACTCAAAAGAAGTCTATCTTAACTGAAGCCCACGGCGAAGCTGAAGAAGTGAGACAAAGAGCTAAATCTGATGCTGATAAAGCTAAACAAGATGCTATGGCTGGAGCACAAAAAGACATAGCAAACTTATCTTTGGAAATTGCTTCTAAAGTTATTTCTAAAGAGCTTAATGCTGACGATCAAAAGTCACTAATCGACTCTTATATTAAGGAGTTGACGGTTAATGAAACTAAGTAATAAGCAAGTGGGAAAACGCTATACTAAGGCACTTTTTGAAGTTGCCGAAGAACAAAAGTCTGTAGAAGAAATGCTCGAAGATTTAAAAGCTTTGAAGCAAGTTTATGAGGAAAATCCTGGTTTGGGTTTTGCTCTAGCAGGCCGTTCTATTTCTCGCACTGAAAAGCTTAAAATCTTGGATACATTGAAGGGTCAATTTGGCTCTTTAATGCAAGATTTCTTAGGTTTAGTGTTTGATAACAATCGTATGGATTGTGTTATTGATATTGCTGATGCTTTCATCGAAAAATACGATGAAGTTAATGGAATTGTTGAAGCAACAGTTACAACAGCAATTGAATTGGATCAAACACAAGCTAAGAATCTTGAATCCGTGATTAAAAAGAGATTTTCAGTAAATGAAGTAAATTTAACGAAAATAGTTGATTCAAATATCATTGGTGGCGTTATAATCCGTGTTGGAGACCAAGTTGTCGATGGTAGTGTTGTTAAGAAATTTAATGACATTAAGAACATGCTATTAGTTAATAATTAATTCGAGGTGAAAAGAATGAGCATCAAAACTGAAGAGATTAGTTCGCTGATCAAAGAACAGTTAAAGAACTATAAAAATGAACTCTCAGTTGATGAAGTAGGTACAGTTACATACGTCGGTGATGGTATTGCTCGTGCTAATGGCCTTGAAAATGCTATGGCTAGTGAATTACTTGAATTCCAAGACGGTACTTTTGGTGTGGCTCAAAACCTTGAAAGTGATGATGTTGGTATCATTATTTTAGGTAATTACGATAAAATCCGTGAAGGCGATACTGTTAAGAGAACAGGTCGTATCATGGAAGTTCCCGTCGGTGATGCGATGGTTGGACGTGTCGTTAATTCTTTGGGTCAACCTGTTGATGGTCTTGGAGAGATCAAGACTGACAAAACTAGACCTATTGAGTCACCTGCACCCGGTGTTATGCAACGTAAGTCAGTTTTCGAACCTCTACAAACAGGTTTGAAATCCGTTGACTCACTTGTTCCTATTGGTCGTGGTCAACGTGAGTTGATCATTGGTGACCGTAAAACTGGTAAAACATCAATTGCTATCGATACTATTCTTAATCAAAAAGATGAAGATATGATTTGTATCTATGTCGCAATTGGTCAAAAGGAATCAACAATTAGAGCCCAAGTTGAAACCTTAAGAAAGCATGGAGCAATGGATTACACAATCGTTGTTGAAGCTGGTCCTAGTCAACCAGCACCTATGCTTTATTTCGCACCATACTCTGGTGCCGCAATGGGTGAGTATTTCATGTACAATGGTAAACATGTTTTGATCGTCTATGATGATTTAAGCAAGCAAGCCAATGCCTACCGTGAAATTTCGCTATTGCTTCGTAGACCACCTGGGCGTGAAGCATATCCTGGTGATGTTTTCTACTTGCATTCACGTTTGCTAGAACGTGCTGCTAAGTTGAGTGACGATTTAGGTGGCGGTTCAATGACTGCTTTACCTATCGTTGAAACACAAGCCGGTGATGTGTCAGCCTATATTCCAACTAACGTTATTTCTATCACTGATGGACAGATCTTCTTGAGTAGTGATATGTTCCACTCAGGTACACGTCCAGCTATTGATGCTGGTACATCTGTTTCTCGTGTTGGTGGAGATGCCCAAATTAAGGCTATGAAGAAGGTTGCTGGTACTTTACGTCTGGATCTTTCTTCATATCATGAATTGGAATCATTCGCTCAATTTGGTTCAGATCTTGATGAAGCTACAAAGGCAAAACTAGACCGTGGACGTCGTACAGAGGAAGTTCTAAAACAACCCGTACACTCCCCAGTTGCTGTTCAAAAACAAGTTTTGATTTTGTTTGCTTTGACAAGAGGATTCCTAGATAAAATCAATGTTGATGATATCAAAGAATATGAAGCTTCACTTTCTGAATATTTCGATGCAAACCATTCAGATCTTTTACAAACAATCAAAGAAAAAGGTACATTACCTGATGAAGATACCTTCAAGTCAGCTGTAAGTGAATTTACAGAAAACTTCTTGGCTTCTAAGTCAGATTCAGATAGCAAGCAAGAAAAATAATACAGGAGGTTTAAATAATGGCTGAGTCCCTTATGGATATTAAAAGAAGAATTTCTTCTACTAAGAAAACCGGTCAAATAACAAAGGCCATGCAAATGGTCTCTGGTGCTAAACTCTCTCGTATTGAAAAGAAATCTATTGCTTATCAATTGTATGAAAAAAAGGTTGAAGATATTGTTAGACATTTAACAGCTGCTGATGTGTTTAAAGAATTATCTGTTGCAGATGATTCCACTGATCCTTTGAGTCTAAACAGTCTTCTAAAAGTTCGTGAAGTCAAGAAGACTGCATATGTTGTCATTACAAGTGACCGTGGTCTTGTTGGTGGATACAATAGTAATATTTTAAAAGCAATGATGGATCTTTTCCAAAAGAAATATCATGGTGATAAAAGTAAATTTACTATCATTTCCTTAGGTGCAACTGGTACTGAATTTTTCAAAGCACGTGGCTTTGACGTTGCTTATGAATATACAGGTTTACCTGATATTCCAACTGTTGAAGACATTACACCAATCATGAAAACAATTTTGCAAATGTATCAAGCTGAATTGTTTGATGAAATTGACATTTGTCATAATCATCACGTTAATTCATTAGTTTCTAAGTTTACAACTCAAAAACTTTTGCCATTAACAGAACCTGATGATGTTACTGCTGAAGAACAACAAGTTGCTAGTGAATACATCACAGAACCAAACCCTAAAGCAGTTCTATCTGCAATTGTGCCTCAATATATTGAGTGTTTAGTTTTAGGAGCAATGATGGATGCAAAAACAGCAGAGCATGCTGCTTCTGTAACAGCTATGAAGAGTGCTAGTGATAATGCTGATGACCTTATTGCAGGTTTATCACTACATTATAATCGTGCTCGTCAGGCTCAAATTACTACAGAGATCACTGAAATTATCGGTGGTGCTGCTGCACTTGAATAGTTTAGAAAGGAGCCAAATTAATGAGTAGCAAAGGTAAAGTTATTCAGGTAATCGGTCCAGTTGTCGATGTTGAGTTTCCTATTGACGGAAACTTGCCAGAAATCAACGACGCTTTGAAAGTTAAGAAAAGCGATGGATCAGAGATTACCCTTGAAGTTGCTCTAGAATTAGGTGATGGCGCCTTGCGTGCTATTTCCATGAGTTCTACTGACGGACTTCAAAGAGGTGCTGAAGTTGTTAATACTGCCGGTCCTATTTCTGTACCAGTTGGTAAAGAAACATTGGGTCGTGTGTTTAACGTCTTAGGTGAATCAATCGATGGAGGTAAAGCTTTTCCTGCTGACTTCCCAAGAAACAGTATTCACCGTTCTGCACCTGCTTATGATCAATTAAATACATCAACTGAAATTCTTGAAACAGGTATCAAAGTTATCGATTTACTCGAACCTTACGTTCGTGGTGGTAAAGTTGGTTTGTTCGGTGGTGCCGGTGTTGGTAAGACCGTTCTAATTCAAGAGTTAATCCATAATATTGCCGAAGAACATGGTGGTATTTCAGTATTTACTGGTGTTGGTGAAAGAACACGTGAAGGTAATGACCTTTATTATGAAATGAAGGAATCCGGTGTTCTTGCTAAAACAGCCATGGTTTATGGTCAAATGAACGAATCACCTGGTGCTCGTATGCGTGTTGCCTTAACAGGTTTGACAATTGCTGAGTACTTCCGTGATGTTGAAGGACAAGATGTTCTATTGTTTATCGATAACATCTTTAGATTTACACAAGCTGGTTCAGAGGTTTCTGCCTTGCTTGGTCGTATGCCTTCAGCCGTTGGTTATCAACCAACATTGGCTACAGAAATGGGTCAATTGCAAGAAAGAATCACTTCTACAAAGAAGGGTTCAATTACTTCAATTCAAGCCGTTTATGTTCCTGCCGATGATTATACTGATCCTGCTCCTGCTACAACCTTCGCCCATTTGGATGCTACAACCAACTTGGAACGTAGATTGACACAACAAGGTATTTACCCAGCCGTTGATCCTTTGGCATCATCATCATCTGCTCTTGACCCCGACGTTGTTGGACAAGAACATTATGATGTTGCTACTGAAGTTCAAGAGGTTCTTCAAAGATATCACGAATTACAAGATATTATTTCTATCTTGGGTATGGATGAATTATCTGACGAAGAAAAGACTGTTGTTGCTCGTGCAAGACGTATTCAATTCTTCTTGTCACAAAACTTCAGTGTTGCTGAACAATTTACTGGTGTACCCGGATCTTATGTTCCTGTTGAAGAAACTGTTAAAGATTTCCGTGCTATCTTAGATGGTAAGTATGACGATGTTCCTGAAGACGCCTTTAATGGTGTTGGTGGAATTGATGACGTGCTCGCTAAAGCTAAGAAGATGGGCTGGACACCAGCTGATGAAGAAAACAACGATGACAACTCTACTGAAGCAGTTGCCAATTAACAGAAGGAGGAAATGATATGGCTGGTAATATTATGAAGGTCAATATTGTTACTCCTGATGGTGTTGTTTACGACCATCATGCAAAACTCGTTGTCTTGAGTACCATTGATGGTGAAATTGGTGTCATGGCGCACCATGCCCCAATTATTGCCCCATTGGTCATTGATGAAGTTCGTGTCCGTCGTGTCGACAAGCCTCACCATGAAGACTCAATTGCTGTAAATGGCGGGTTCTTGGAGTTTAGTAATGATCTAGTATCGATCGTGGCTAATAGTGCCGAAAGAGCTAGAGATATTGATTTAAGACGTGCCAAATATGCTAAGCAAAGGGCTGAAAGTACTATCAAATCTGCTGAAGAAAAGCACAATATTGATGAGTTAGCTCGTGCACAAGTATCCTTACGTAAGGCTATTAATAGAATTAACGTAAGTTCACATCGTAATTAATATGTAATAAAAAAGACTGAGGAGACTCAGTCTTTTTTGTACTTTAAATTAAGTTAAAGTATTTGGTATGGATAAACGTGATTATTAATAAAATGTTATTATTTAGAAAAGTGAGGTTTATAAAATGACAAATTTAGGAATAAATGCAATAATTACGCTTGTAAGCCATATCATTTTTATATGGATCAGTTTTAATATATTACAAGTGGTGGATTGGAAAAAGATATATAACAAAACCAATCCTAAAATGTTACAATTACTTGTAGCGTTTATTGCAATCGCTCTGGGTTACACTGTAAGTTCGTTTTTCATGAGTATTTTCAGTTTAACTCAGAATATAGCCTTGTTTTTTAAATGATTCCAGGTTTTGGAGGAGAATATTGTGCAACAAATAATCGTAAATGGACCTACGCAATTAAAGGGAAATGTAAGAATTGAAGGTGCAAAGAATGCTGCCTTACCAATTTTGGCGGCGACTATCTTAGCATCAAAAGGAAAAACCTCTTTGACAAATATCCCTCCGTTATCAGATGTAATTACAATGTCCAAAGTATTAAAAGCTTTGAATGCTAATGTTTCATATGATGAAATTGATGAAGTTTTAACGGTTGATACGAGTGAAGGAACATCCACTACAGCTCCTGAAGACCTAGTTGATAAAATGCGTGCTTCAATTGTTGTTTTAGGACCATTGTTGGCTCGAAATAAAGAAGCCCATGTTGCTATGCCCGGTGGCTGTGCAATTGGTTCAAGACCAATAGATCTACATATTAAGGGTCTTGAAGCAATGGGTGCTAAATTTAATCAAAATGGTGGTTATATCGATGCAACTACCGATGGACTACATGGCGCCAATATTTATTTAGATTTTCCAAGTGTTGGTGCTACTCAAAATATTATGATGGCTGCGACTCTTGCTGATGGTGAAACAACTATTGACAATGCCGCTAGAGAGCCTGAAATTGTAGATTTAGCTAATGTTTTAAGTAAAATGGGTGCTGACGTTACAGGAGCTGGTACTAACACAGTTCGTATTAACGGTGTATCTAGTTTACATGGTTGTGAACATTCAATTATGCAAGATAGAATTGAAGCTGGTACTTTTATGGTAGCTGCTGCAGTTACAAATGGTGATATTTTCATCAAGGATGCTGTGGCTGCACATAATCGTCCATTGATCTCTAAATTGATTGAAATGGGCGTTAAAATTGATGAGAACGACGAAGGAATTCGTATTACTGGTTCTAATCAATTGAAACCAGTTGATGTTAAGACAATGCCTCATCCAGGTTTTCCAACTGACATGCAAGCTCAAATGACTTTGGCTCAATTGTTAAGCGTTGGAACAACTGTAATGACAGAGACAGTCTTTGAAAATAGATTTATGCATTTCCCAGAATTTGGGAAGATGAAGGCCGACTATAAAATTGAAGGTAATTCAGTTATTATGTTTGGACCTGCACAATTGAGTGGTGCTAATGTTGCCGCTACTGACCTACGTGCTGCTGCAGCGTTGGTACTAGCAGGATTGGTTGCTGAAGGCGAGACAAGAGTTTCTAACCTTCAATATTTGGATCGTGGATATTATCATTTTACTGAGAAGTTAAGAGACTTAGGTGCTAACATAAGACGTGTAGCAATCGATGAATCTGGTCGAGAAAGTTTAGTATTGAATACAATACCAAGTGTTACAAAATTGGCTTAAAGTTGACTTAAGGAAGTGGGATTTCCACTTTCTTTTTTTATTGGCAATTTAATGATTGAGCTGGTTATGATATACTTTTTGTGTTTAGATTTTGGAGGATATAGTATGTCGAAATATCTAGGAATTGATTTGGGTACAGCAAATGTACTTATTGATGTAAAAGGCGAGGGAATTGTTTTAAACGAACCCTCTGTCGTAGCAATTAATACGAATAATAATGATGTCGTAGCAGTTGGTAAAGATGCTTATATGATGGTTGGTAGAACACCAGCCAATATTAAAGCTATCCGTCCATTGAAAGACGGTGTAATAGCTGACTTTGATATTACTGAAAAAATGCTTCAGTATTTCATTGATAAATTGAATATGAGAAGTCGCTTTGCTAAGCCAACGATTATGATTTGTGCACCTACTAATGTGACACCAGTAGAACAAAAATCTATCATTGAAGCTGCTGAACAAGCTGGTGGGGGAAAAGTTTATCTACAACTTGAACCCAAGGTAGCTGCTGTTGGTGCTGGTCTTGATATTTTTAAGCCACAAGGAAATATGGTTATTGATATCGGTGGTGGTACTAGTGATATTGCCGTTATTTCAATGGGAGATATCGTTACAAGCCGTTCATTACGTTTCGCGGGTGATAAGATGACAGGCGCTATTCAGGCCTTTGTGAAGCAAAACCATGGCCTTATTATTGGTGAAAGAACTGCTGAACAAATTAAGATGGAAATCGGTTGTGTCATGGATGCTGACGAAAGTAAGACATTCTCTGCCAGTGGAATTGATGTCGTAACTGGATTGCCTAAAGAAATTACGATTAATGAATTAGAAGTTCAAAACGCTTTATCTGACGGTGTAGATCAAATTGTTGATGCTGCCAGAAATGTTTTGGAACAAACTCCTCCTGAATTATCTGGAGATATTATTGATCGTGGTATTATGTTAACTGGTGGTGGAGCCTTGTTGAAGAACCTTGACAAGCTTCTTTCCGAAAAGTTACAAGTACCCGTACTTTTGACAGATAGTCCACTTGACTCGGTTGCCTTGGGTACTGGTGTTTTGTTAGAGAATATCGAAAAACATAAAAAATACTAGGGTGAAAAATGAAAAGAGACTTTGGTAAAGAATATCGTCGTGATATTTTTAAGAAAATAGGTTGGGTATTATTATTAATGCTAATTTTTTTAGTTTTGGGTATGTTGATTGGATCAGCCTTAGGTGGTTCTAATCCACTGGCTGTTTTATGGCCAGGAACCTGGATGCATATGTTTGATTTCCTAAAATAATATGTTGAAAAAAATATTAATAGGAATCGTTAGAATTTATCAAAAATTCATATCTCCAGTATTGCCACCTAGTTGTCGATATTACCCAACGTGTTCATCTTACTTTATTGATGCGGTGAAAAAGCACGGTGGAATTTTAGGTACTGTTATGGGGATTGCAAGAATATTACGTTGTAATCCCTTTGTGCGTGGTGGGGTAGATCCCGTACCAGATAATTTCACCATTTTTAGAAATCCTCATCCGGAAAAATATGAAGATGAAATTATTGCAAAAAAATTTCATAACAAAGAATAGGAAAGATTCAATGTCTAGAAAAAAGAAATCAGTAGAAATTAGTTTAAAAGATATCAGTAGTGATCCCGAAACTTATGAACTTTGGGATGGTAAACATTATATTGGAACGATTAAAAAGGAGGCTGAACGTTACCTTTCTTTTGTAGAGAGCAACGATACTCCCTTTAAGTCGGTCAAACTTGACGATGCAATTAATGAATTGTTGATGCAATATAATTTACATAATCATTAATAGGTGTAGATATGCAAATAAGAAATGAAAATAAGAAGAATGACGTGGATTCAAGAATTGATTATGGAATAATTTTTTCCGTAATGATGTTGGCTATGATTGGATTAATGTCAATCTATGTAGCAACGATTCAAGATTCACAGAACCCATTGAAGAATGTGGTTTCACAAATAGTTTGGTATGCTATCGGTGCTGTTATAGTAGCAGTGGTGATGCAGTTTGATGCGGAGCAGTTGTGGCAAGTTGCCACCTTGGCGTATTTTGCAGGATTGGCGTTACTGTTTTTAGTATTGATTTTTTACAGTCGCTCCTATGCTGCAAGTACTGGTGCTAAGAGTTGGTTTGCTATCGGTTCATTTACATTCCAACCATCAGAAGTTATGAAACCGGCGTTTATTTTAATGCTGGGTAAAGTAATCACAAATCATAACAGTGAATATTCACATACTATCAAGAGTGATTTTATGTTGATTGGAAAACTATTCCTGTGGACATTGCCTGTTATGGTGCTTTTGAAGTTACAAAATGATTTTGGTACTATTTTGGTTTTCGTAGCCATCTTAGGTGGAATGATTTTGGTTTCAGGTATTGATTGGCGGATTCTTTTAGTAGGATTCCTGATCGTAGCTGTCGTTGGTGGTACGGCATTATTATTTGCTACTACTGATTGGGGAAGAACTATCCTAGGCCATTTTGGCTTTAGATCTTATCAGTTTGCCCGAATTGATAGTTGGCGTGATCCTTCGGCTGATACTTCAGAAAATGGGTATCAGATTTGGCAAAATATGAAGGCAATCGGTTCTGGACAATTATTTGGTAAAGGCTTCAACGTTTCTAATGTTTATGTACCAGTGCGTGAATCAGATATGATTTTCTCTGTTGTTGGTGAAAACTTTGGTTTTGTTGGTTCTTGTATTTTGATTCTCTTGTACTTCTTGCTAATTTACCAAATGGTTCAAGTAACTTTTGATACAAAGAATGAATTTTATGCTTACGTATCAACTGGTGTTATTATGATGATTTTATTCCACGTATTTGAAAATATTGGTATGAGTGTAGGTCTATTACCGTTGACGGGTATTCCATTGCCATTTATTTCGCAAGGTGGATCTGCCTTATTAGGTAATATGATCGGTATTGGATTGATTATGTCAATGAGATTCCATCATAAGAGTTACATGTTTGAAAACGGTACTTTTAAACAAAGGTAGGAATTAATTATGAGTGATAAAAAGAATTATTTTTGGATAAAAAAAGGTGAGCATACGACTCGTATAGGTCTCACTAAGGAAGCTCAAGATACTTTAGGTGATGTCAAATATGTTGAATTACCTGATTTAAATTCTGACATAAAAAAAGGCGAATCTAGTGGTGAGATTGAGGCTCAAAAAGCTGTAGTTGAGCTAGAATCACCGGTTAGCGGCAAGATTGTCAAGGTTAATGATAAATTAAATGATAATCCTGAATTATTAAATGGTACTGAAAAAGATGCTTGGTTCTTTGAAGTAAATAATTAAATTTTTAAAATTTATCTTTTTATTGTTGCTTATTTCTTGCAACATTTTTTAATAACTGTTTAAATTATCCATGGAATTAATAAATGAATGGGGATAGTTTAGAATGAAAATCTTAGGTGAAAAGATTCGTCATTACAGAAAACTCAGAGGTATTTCTCAATCTGAGTTAGCTGATGGCATTTGTACACAGGCAACTGTCAGCCTGATTGAAAAAAAAGACAAGATTCCAAGTATGGAAATTTTGGTTCGCATTTGTGAGAGACTGGGTATCACAATGAACCTTGTAATTGTTAATGACGATAGTCAAATCTATTCAATAATTAGTGATATTAAGAAGTCATTCTATCAAGATGATTTCGATGGAATTAGTGATAAACTGGGTAAGCTTAACAACATCAATGTCAACAATAAACAAGAAATTAAGCTAATTCACTTCTTCCATGGTTTGATTGAATATGTCACAAGCAAGAATTACGACAAGGCCATCTTTGATTTCAATCGCGCAATGAATGTGAATATTGCTAATGTGGATATGTATGATATTCTAATCGACATATTTACAGCCAAGGCATACATCAATAAAAAGTCACTTGATGAAGCTAAAGTTTACTATGATCAAGCTAAAGACTTAATCAAATCAAGCTTAGATAAAATCGGTGATGAAAATTACCATGATAGTATTTTGATTTATGCTAATATGTCTGACTTGTCATTAAAGCTGGATGAAAATCAAAAGGCTATGGAATACGCTAATGAAGGTATTTTCATTGCTAGAAGAGAACAAACTCTTTTCAAGCTTGATGAAATGTATTGTTACTTAGCAGAAGCAGGCACACGCGAAGGTCAAAAGGCCGATGAAGATTACATTAAAGCATATGTGATTTCTAGTGTGAGTGAAGATAAAAGAGTATTTGAAAAATTAAAATCTAAAGTGAAAGATATGCACTTAAATATCTTTTAAAAAATAAATAATTTATTAAATTCCAATAAAAAAGGAGTGATTCGAAAGAATCACTCCTTTTTGTTTACGATTTATTTTCTAGGTTTCTTGATAGTCTTGTTATCTAAGTCAGTTCTAACAACAAGTACATCACATGCTGCAGTTCTTGTTACATATTCAGTAACCGAACCAATTAGCAATCTCTCCATAGCATTAAGACCAGTAGCGCCGATCATAATCAAGTCGACACCTAACTTCTTAGGGAAGTCTGTGGCAATGATTGCCTTAGGAGCGCCATATTCAATACTGTAGTCGATTTCGTTTAGGCCAGCATCTTGAGCTGTCTTAACATAACTTTTAACAGTATCCTTAGCCTTTTCAGTGATCTGTTCAACCATTGTTGAATCAAAACTAGAAACATTTTGAAAAGCTCTAGTATCAATAACATGAAGCAAATGAACAGCGGCATTGTTTCTTTTAGCTACTTCCACAGCTTTCTTAAATGCTAGTTCAGCTTCAAATGAACCATCGATTGGTACGAGAATGTTTTTATATTGTTGTAACATAAGTATCACCCCGTTAGTGTAGTATTATTACTGCTTTTATATCTTTATTTTAGTTGATTGAGGCCGATAAATACAGTCATCAGCGAATATTTGCTAAATAAATTGAAAAGGCTGCCGCAATTAGACTTCCCAATAACAATGTTATTAGATTCATTTCCTTGGTACCGACTAAAAGGACAACGATTCCTAGGATAGAAACCAAAATTAATAGGACAGCAGTGAAACGCATGATATTTTTTAAAGTAAGATTTTCGTTAGGTGAGTAGATTAAAAACTTTTTATCACTGTGTGACCATAATGTGTAGGCCAATGCCAACAAAAAAATAATAAAAAATATCATTAAAACTTTAATTATCATAACTATTCTAACCTCGTTTTGAATTCTTTTTCCATTCTTGAATTTGTTGCATTCGAAGATTTAATGCTTGTTCATATTTACCAGTGTTCTTAGGTTGATAATATTTCTTGTTAATGAGATTGTTAGGTAAATATTGTTGTTCAACCCAAGAATTAGGATAATTATGTGGATATTTGTATTCGAGTCCGTGACCTAATTTCTTGGCACCTGAATAATGTGCATCTTTCAGATCGTCAGGAATTGAACTAGCTTTACCATCACGTACGTCTGCTAGTGCATCATCAATAGCTACCATACCTGAGTTCGATTTAGGGCAGAGGCAAAGATCAATTACTGCATCTGCTAAAGGAATCCTAGCCTCGGGTAGTCCAACCATTTGTGCTACTTGAGCAGCCTGAACAGCTCGAGCACATGCTTGTGGATTAGCTAAACCGACGTCTTCATAGGCACAAACTAGTAACCGACGGATAGCAGATGTTAATTCACCAGCTTCTAAAAGTCGAGCAAGGTAAAGTAATGCAGCATTAGGATCGCTTCCACGGATCGATTTTTGAAAGGCGGAAATGACATCGTAATGGCTATCACCATTCTTATCAGCTGAGATAGCTTTACGTTGAATTGACTCTTCAATTGATTGTAAATCGATATGAATTTGTTCGTTTTCATCACTTTTTGTTGAAAGTACCGACAACTCAAGCCCATTTAAAATACTTCGTAGATCACCATTTGTCGAATTGACCAATAGATTTAGAGCATTCTCATCTAGTTTGACATCGTACTTGCCTAAACCGTTCTTATTATCCTCTAGAGCCCTTCTGACAGCTTTTTTTAGATCATCACTAGTAAGAGGATATAATTCAAAAATTTGTACACGAGAGCGAATAGCAGGACTTATATTGATATATGGATTTTCAGTAGTTGCACCAATTAAAATGATGGAGCCACTTTCCAGTAGTGGAAGAAGAAAATCCTGTTTAGTCTTATCTAGACGATGGATTTCATCCAATAAAAGGACAACTGTTCCACTCATTTTGGCCTCTTCAGCTACAATTTGTAAATCTTTTTTACTGTCAGTGGCGGCATTTAATTTTCTGAAAGCATATTTGGTACTTCCGGCAATTGCACTGGCAATACTGGTCTTTCCAATCCCAGGAGGACCATAGAGAATCATTGAAGATAACATTTTAGCTTCAACCATTCGGCGAATGATCTTATGGGGACCAACTAAATGTTGTTGACCAACAATTTCATCAATATTAGTAGGTCGCATGCGATATGCTAATGGTTTTTGCATAATTCCTCCTATATAATTAATATGTATATATTCTACAACAAAGGATTGAGAACATGTTTGATAAAAATGATTTTAAAGTTTTCAATGATGACACCTTGAGTGGACGTTTGGAGTTAATTAAAAGAGATCTTGATCCTAAATTTGAGGTTTTAGGTCAAGACTTGCTTCAGGCACTTGAAGATGAATATCATCAGAAGTTCTTTTTAAAGATAGCTAAGCATCAACGTCGGACAAAGAATCCACCTCCTGATACTTGGTTAGCTATCAACCAAGACAAAAAAGGGTATAAAAAGACACCACATTTGGAATTTGGCTTATGGCCAGATCGTTACTTTATAACTTTTAGTTTATTGGCTGATATTAGAGATAGGGTAAATTACTATCCGATTTTAGAAAAGTATCAAGATAAAATCATATCAGAAGGCTGGGGAGTGTCAAATGATCACACTTCCAGTGTTTTAAAGAATGCTGCTGAATTTGGCGATGTAATTAAGCATTATCAAAAAGTTAAGTCTAGTGACTTAGTAGTGGGATTTGAACTTTTAAAGGATGATCCGATAGTATCAAGTGCAGATTATGATCAGCTTTTGAAAGATAAGTTCATGAAGTTGAGTAAGTACTTGGTTCTTTTTAATGAAGAGGTTGCCAAATAGGCATTCTCTTTTTTTGTAAAAAAAATACACCCACCAAGGAGTGGATGTATTTGTTCCAAATATTAAAGAATTTGGTTGTAGTATTCAACAATCAATGATTCATCGATATTTGGTTCTAGTTCGTCACGTTCTGGGTTACGTACTAGAGAACCTGTCATTTCGTTATCATCAAATGTAACGAAACCAGGACGACCAACAACGTTTTCAAGGTTAGCCTTAACAATTGTAAGGTTCTTTGACTTGTCACGAAGGCTGATCTTTTGACCAATCTTAACTTCGTATGAAGGGATATCAACACGTTTGCCATCAACAGTGATGTGACCGTGGTTAACAAGTTGACGGGCTTGTGGACGTGAGCTTGCTAAACCTAAACGGTAAACCATGTTATCCAATCTTGTTTCAAGAAGAATCATCAAGTTAACACCATGAATTCCTTCCATCTTACCGGCACGGTTGAATAGGTTACGGAATTGACGTTCGTTAACATCATACATGAAACGTAACTTTTGCTTTTCAGCTAATTGTTGACCGTATTCTGAAACCTTACGACGGCCACCGTTTGGTCCATGTTGACCTGGGGCATAGTTTCTACGGGCAATTTCCTTACCTGTACCTGAAAGTGAAATTCCTAAACGACGTGATAATTTCCAACGAGGTCCTGTATATCTTGACATAAATAAATTCCTCCAAAATGTTTGTCTGGAGTAAAATAATTAACTAGAGCACAGCATTCGTGCAGTTATCGTTACAATTTTCGCCATGTGCAGCTCACAGGTTACTTGTTGAACTAAATCGTCGATAAATGTTGACGTTCTTGCCGCTCTTTGCTGCATATTTTACACGAGGACTAGTGTAACGTGATTGATACCAATTGTCAAAGTAAATTTTTGGAGGGAATAGTTTAAAACTTTATTATGAAAAGTTGATAGTTCTGATAATAGTAATAATATTTGGTATAATTTCTTTGAGATAAGACGCAATTGTCATTAGGGGTGTAAAAGTGTTTGCAATTATTATTGGAATAATAGTGATCGTATTGATCTTCTTGTGGTATATGTGGTTCTTGCAAAGAAAGAACGCATCTACTTTAAATAAGTTAAAGGATCAAACGGATCGTTTAAAAAAAGCTACTTTAGATGAAAAAATCAAGAAATTGGAAGAGATGAAACTTGCTGGTGCCAGCAAAGATCGTTTCAACCAATTAAAAGACAGTTACCGTGAGCAAGTTGATCGAGTGCTTACTGATATTTTGAAACAAATGAGGGCGGCTGAATATAAAAATACTGAGTTTAAGGTGTTTGGTTCAGCTAATGAGTTGAAAAAGGTCAGTGCAGCAGTTACTGATTTTGAGCAAAAAATCAGCGAAGTTTCTAAAGGTTTCGAAGATTTATTAGCTAGCAATGAATTAAATGCGACTCACAGTGAAGAATTACAAAAGCAATATCAAACTTTACGAAAACAAGTCTTAACCCAATCTTTTAGTTATGGACCTGCAACTGATAAGTTAGAGGATGAATTATCAGAGATTGCTAATTTATTAGACCAAGAGAAGCAACTAACTGATAAAGGTGATCACATTGAAGCTAGCCAATACTTAGATGATGTGAAACTTAAATTAGGTTTGATCACAGACCAATTAAAAGTCATCGAACCTTTGTATCATGACTTAAATGAAGTTTTCCCTGGACAAGTTGATGAGATAAAGTTTGTTTATCAAAAATTAGTTAAACAATATTTCCAATTTAAAGATGATATTATTCAACAAATTTCGGAAGTTCAAGATGAGATTGAAGAGTCCAACAACAAATTGGGTGATTTGAACTTTGATGCGGTTAATACTAATAATGAAGATATTAAACAGCGTATTGACGATTTATATGAAACCTTGACCTTAGAAATAGATGGTAAAAAAGAAGTTTTAAAGGAACAAAAGCCTGTTTTAGATTACTTGAATCATGCCGTCTTTCAACATAACCGTTTGGATAAACGTATTCAAAAATTGGAAGAAGAGTATGTCTTAGCTGATAAAACTATGAAGACTTTCAACGATAACTTTGCAACATTAAATGACGTTCGCCAAGAATATGATGCTGATGTACAAGGTATTGCTGATAAGAAGATTATTTTCTCGGAAGTCAGGGATGATTTTAAAGAAATTGTTAAGCACTTGGATGATATTGAAGCTAGCGAAAAATCAATTAATGATGATCTTAACCAAATGTTGTCTAGCGAACGTATTGCCCGTAATAGTGTGGATGAATATGCTAAGCGTTTGGAAATTCAAAAGAAGATGATTAAGCAATTACGTTTGAATGGTTTGCCTGATGATTATTTGGATTATTTCTATATGGTTTATGACGAAATTAATAAGCTTTATGATGAATTAGATGCTAAACAGATTAATATGGAAGATATTAGCAAACAAGTAATTGTGACACAGGAAGATTTGAGCAACTTAGTCGAAAAAACTAAGAAGTTAAAATATAATGTTCTCTTGTCTGAAAAATTGTTACAGTATGCTAATCGTTACGCTAATAAGAATCCCGAATTTAGTGATCAATTAATTCGTGCACGTGCCTTGTTTGATACTGATTATAATTATGATGAGGCAGTTGAAGTTATTTCAAAAGCCTTAGAGAGTGTTGAATCTGGTTCAGTTGACCGAATAAAAGAAACAATTAATGCATAATGATGTAGTTTTGTGTTAAGTTATAAGAGATAAAATTTTAGGCCGCAAGGCCTTTTTGTTTTGGTGAGGCAGAAATGATATATTTTGATAACAGTGCAACAACAAAAGTTAATGATTCTGTACTAAAAACTTATAATGCTGCCAGTGAGGAATACTTTGGTAATCCTTCAAGTTTGCATAAATTGGGTTTGAAAGCATATGAATTATTGGAAACATCTCGCAAACAAATTGCGAACTTATTAGGCTTTAAACAAGACGAAGTTGTTTTTACTAGTGGTGGTACTGAGGGGAATAATTGGATCATCAAGGGTACAGCTTTTAAGAAGCGTGAATTTGGTAAACATATTATTACAACTGAAATTGAACATCCTTCAGTTTTGAATACTATGCACCAATTAGAAGAACTCGGCTTTGAAGTAACTTATTTACCTGTAGACAAAACAGGTCATATCAGTGCAGACGATTTGAAGAAGGCTATTCGTAGCGATACTATCTTGGTTTCAACAATGGCAGTTAATAACGAAATCGGTGCAATTCAACCAATTCATGAAATTGCTAATGTTTTGAAAGACTATCCAAGTATCAGTTACCATGTCGATTCAGTTCAAGCAATTGGTAAGAATCTTCAATCTAAGTTTATGGACCCTCGAGTTGATTACTATACTTTCTCAGGTCATAAATTCCATGCTCCTCGTGGAATTGGCTTTATTTATATGAAGGAAGGCAAACAGCTTGAACCATTAATGGCTGGTGGTGGGCAGGAGTCTAATCTTCGTAGTGGTACAGAGAATACTCCTGCAATTGCTGGTATGGCAAAGGCTATTCGTTTGTTGAAAGAAAATGAAGCTCAAAAGGCTGACAAGATGGAGCAATTAAAAGAAAAATTAGTTAACCACTTGCATACTTTGGATAACGTTCACGTCTTCTCACAAATAGCTGATGATTTTGCACCACACATTATTTGTTTCACAATTGATGGTGTACGTGGCGAAACGATTGTTCATACTTTTGAAGATCGTGATATCTATATTTCTACAACTAGTGCTTGTTCTTCCAAGAAAGGTTTGGAATCAGGTACTTTAAAGGCAATGAATGTGCAAGAAAATGTTGCAACTAGTGCCGTACGTGTCAGTTTAGATGAGAGTAATACAGAAGCTGAAATGGATGAATTTATCAAGAATTTGGATGAAGTTCATGATCATTTCCAAATTTTGAATTAGGAGATTTAAATGGAATATACTGAGATTATGGTTCGTTACGGCGAACTATCAACTAAGGGTAAGAATCGTAAGAGCTTTATTGACCGTCTTCATGGTAATGTAGCTAAAGTTTTGAATGATTATCCTGATTTAAGAATGCAACCACATCGTGATCGTTTACATATTCAATTGAATGGTACTGATGCTAAGCCAGTGATGGAGAAGTTAAAGAATGTTTTTGGAATTCAAACTTTCTCATTGAGTGTTAAAGTGTCACGTAATTTTGAAGATGTTAAGAAAAAAGCTATTGAAATGATGCATGAGGCCTATAAGCCTGGTATGAGTTTCAAAGTCGGTACAAAACGTTCAGATCACACTTATGAACTTGATACTAACCAAGTTAATTTACAATTAGGGGATGCTATTTGTGACGAATTCCCTGGTATTGATGTTGAAATGAAGAAACCTGATATCAAGATTTCTGTTGAAGTAAGACAAGATGGAATCTACCTATCATACTTAACAGTCAAAGGTGCTGGTGGATTACCAGTTGGTACTGCTGGAAAAGCTATGTTGATGCTATCAGGTGGTATTGATTCACCCGTTGCTGGTTATTTAGCTATGAAACGTGGTGTTGATATCGAAATGGTCCATTTCTTCAGTCCACCATACACATCAGAACAAGCTTTGAATAAAGCCAAAGAATTAACATCGAAATTAACAGCCTTTGGTGGTCACATCAAATTTATTGAAGTACCATTTGCTGAAATTCAAGAAACAATCAAAGCCGGCGTTCCTGAAGGATATCTAATGACAATCCAACGTCGTTTCATGCTAAGATTGACTGACTTGATTCGTGAAAAAGAGAACGGTCTAGCTATTTTTAATGGAGAAGCCGTAGGACAAGTAGCCTCACAAACACTAGAGAGTATGGCTGCCATCAATGATGTCACAACAACACCAATCTTACGTCCTGTAGCAACAATGGATAAGACTGAGATTATTCGATTAGCTGAAAAAATTGATACGTTTAATCTATCAATCCAACCATTCGAAGACTGTTGTACTGTTTTTGCTCCACCATCACCAAAAACACGTCCAAGTATTGAAAAGACACGTAAGTTTGAAAGCTCACTTGATGTTGACGGCTTAATCCAACGTGCAATGGATGGAATCAAGATCACAACCATTGAACATGGCGACAAGTTCATGGAAAGTGATCAAGAAAATATCAGCAGTTTACTATAAAACTGATTGACGTTTCACAATTTATGATTTATCATCATGATATCAGCTTTGAGCAGGAGTGTTATTCAGCTAGATTTCAGAGAAGGCATGTTGTTGAGAATTGCCAAATCAAACTGAGTAATTGTTGTCTGTGAGCTATCATATAAAAATGATCGGGCCACCGTTATCTGTTGAGTGAGGAGTTATTTGTAACTCCTAATTTAGGTGGTACCGCGAGTCTTCGTCCTATTCGGATGAGGGCTCTTTTTTTATAGACTCTTAGTGTCGAAGCCACTTAGAGTCTATTATGGGGACGCCGAAAGACGTCCGTATAGAGATTTCTGTTTAAACACAGACAACTTAACCGCTCAAAGTTCTATATATGGGGAAATAAAGAATATTTTCAAACAAGTTATAAAAAGGAAGATCCGTTCAGTCCGGAGTAACAAAACTGATGGGTTCAGCCATGAAATTTTTCTTAGCAATGAAGTTGCTTAGAAAAAGGCCGAGCTTGGAGACAATTGTGAATCTTAATTGGCTTCAAGTCGTGCCCATGGCGTTCCAGCCCAATCAGTTTTGTTGCGGAGGACGGCATCCTTAATCAATCCCATATTTAATTATTAATAGTAAATATCTAATTTATGGAGGAAATACTATGAGAGAAATCGACATGGATACAAAATATAATCCACAAGAAGTCGAAGAAGGCCGTTATCAAACATGGTTAGATGACGATGATTTTAAACCTTCTGGTGACAAGAAAGCTAAACCTTATTCAATTGTTATCCCACCACCAAATGTTACTGGTAAATTACACATGGGACATGCTTGGGATACAACTATTCAAGATACATTAATTCGTTATAAACGTATGCAAGGCTTTGATACCTTATATCTTCCAGGTATGGATCATGCCGGAATTGCTACTCAAGCTAAGGTTGAAGCTAAATTACGTGAACAAGGTGTAACTCGTTATGACCTTGGACGTGATAAGTTTGTTGATGAGGTTTGGAACTGGAAAGATGAATTTGCTAAGATTATCAAATCACAGTGGGGTAAATTAGGTTTATCACTTGATTATTCACGTGAAAGATTTACCTTGGATGAAGGTTTATCAAAGGCTGTTCGTAAAGTCTTCGTACAATTGTATAACGAAGGTTTGATTTATCGTGGCGAATACATCATCAACTGGGATCCACAACTTCAAACAGCTTTATCTGATATTGAAGTTATTCATAAGGATGACCAAGGTGCTTTCTATCACGTTAAGTACCCATATGCTGATGGTTCTGGCTTTATTGAAATTGCCACAACTCGTCCTGAAACAATGTTTGGTGATGTGGCTGTAGCCGTAGCTCCAGATGATGAACGTTACAAGGATATTGTTGGTAAAGAAGTCGTTGTTCCATTAGTTGATCGTAAGATTCCTATTATTGCCGATCACTATGTTGATAAAGACTTTGGTACTGGTATGGTTAAGATCACACCTGCCCATGACCCTAATGACTTTGCTGTTGGTAATCGTCATGATTTGAAACGTATTAACACAATGAATGCTGATGGTACAATGAACGAGAATGCCGGCAAGTATAATGGTATGGATCGTTTCGAAGCTCGTAAAGCTATTGTTAAGGATCTTCAAGATGATGATGACATGATCAAGATCGAACCTTATGTACATAGTGTTGGTCATTCAGAACGTTCTGGTGTTCAAGTTGAACCAAGACTTTCAACACAATGGTTCGTTAAGATGAAGCCACTTGCTGAAACAGTTTTGAAGAATCAAAAGAGTGATAACAAAGTTAATTTTGTACCTGACCGTTTTGAAACAACCTTTACTCAATGGATGGAAAATATTCATGATTGGGTTATTTCTAGACAACTATGGTGGGGACATCAAATTCCAGCTTGGTATAACAAGAAGACTGGCGAAACATATGTTGGTGAAGAAGCACCTAAAGATATCGAAAACTGGGATCAAGATCCAGATGTTCTAGATACATGGTTCTCAAGTGCTCTATGGCCATTTTCTACTATGGGTTGGCCTGACAATGATTCAGAAGATTACAAACGTTACTTCCCAACTGATACTTTGGTTACAGGTTACGATATTATTCCTTTCTGGGTTTCTAGAATGATTTTCCAAAGTTTGAAGTTTACTGGTAAGAAACCATTTGATAATACTGTTATCCATGGTTTAATGCGTGATTCACAAGGTCGTAAGATGAGTAAGTCACTTGGTAACGGAATTGATCCAATGGACGTTATTGCTAAATACGGTGCTGATGCTTTACGTTGGTTCGTTATGAATGGAACAACACCTGGTCAAGATACTAGATTTAGTTATGACAAGATGGATGCTTCATGGAACTTCATCAACAAGATTTGGAATGCTTCACGTTACGTTATCATGAATCTTGACGATGATACTCCAGCAATGGATGATCTATCTCAAGTTACAAACTATGACCTTTCTGATAAATGGATCTTGGCTAAATTGAATCAAACAGTTAAGAACGTTAATGATTTGTTAGATAAGTTTGAATTCGGTGAAGTTGAACGTAATCTTTACAACTTTATCTGGAATGATTTCTGTGACTGGTATATTGAAATGAGTAAGGCTACTTTAACAGGGGATGATGAAGCAGCTAAGAAGCAAAAGAAGATGCTTCTAACTTATGTCTTGGATCAAACATTACGTTTGTTGCACCCAATTATGCCATTTGTTACCGAAAAAATTTGGTTGACAATGCCTCATAACGGTAAGACAATCATGCATGCTAAGTATCCTGAATATCACGCTGAATTAGACAACGCCGAAGCTATGGATCAAATGGATATCTTGATTGACTTAATCAAGTCATTGAGAAAGATTCGTTTGGAAGCTAATGCACCAATGTCTAAGGCCGTTGATATTTTGATCAAACCACAGGATGAAAATGTAAAAGCTGTTATTTTGAATAACGAAGATTATATTGATCGTTTCATGCATCCTAAGGATTTGAAGGTTGCTACTGATATTGTTGCACCTGCTTTGGCTATGACATCAGTTACAACTAATGCTGAACTTTACGTTCCATTGGCTGAATTGATCGATATCGATGAGGAAATTGCTCGTCAAAATGAAGAGATGAAGAAGTTAGATCAAGAAATTACACGTCTTGATAAGAAACTTTCCAATGCTAACTTTGTTCAAAAAGCACCTGAAAAAGTTGTTAACGAACAAAAAGAAAAATTGGCTGACTATCAATCTCGTCAAGCAAAAGTTCAACAAAGAATTCAACAATTGAAAGATAATCAATAAAATTGAGTATATAATTAGAGGGGTTGGCAAATGTCCAACCCCTTTTCTTTGAAAAGGAGTGATTTTACATTGTTAAAGAGTTATAAAGAGGCAATTAACTATATTCACTCATTACCAAAATTTCATCGTACGAATAATTTGGACAATATTAAGGAAGCTTTAAAAGTTCTGGATAATCCACAAAATGATTATGAGACGATTCATATTACGGGTACGAATGGAAAGGGAACAACCAGTAATTTTTTGGCCAATTTGTTAGAAGCTGATGGCAAAAAAGTTGGTTTGTTTATTTCACCTTATGTAAAAGTATTTAATGAACGTATTCAGATAGATCATCAGTACATTTCCAATCAAGATTTATTGGATAATGTAAATTATTTAATAGAAAAAATTGGTTCAATTCCATTGACAGAATTTGAATTTGTTACAGTTTTGGGGTATTTTTATTTTCGTGGTCGTGTCGATGTAGCTGTGATTGAAGCTGGCATTGGTGCTCGTCATGATAAAACGAATGTTATTACACCCGTTGTGTCAGTGATTACCTCAGTAGACTTGGATCATGAGAAGCTAATTGGTCCTACTTTACAAGATATAGCTTTTGAAAAAGCTGGAATCATTAAGAAAAATAGACCAATCGTAACTGGTTTTTTGCAGGACTCAATAAAAGAAATAGTTGCAAATACTGCTGTGGAAATGTCGAGTCCGCTTTATAAATTTGGCCGAGATTTTGGAATTAACGATTTTAAGACAAAAAATTTTAAATTATCATTTACATATTATGACGATAAGGTAACAATAAGAGAGATATCTTGTGATGGCTTTGAAAAAACAACTGCGATGAATGCTGCTATTGCAATTTGTGCTTACGTTCAATATCATCAAAAACACCAAATTGAGGTGTCAGAGAAACTTATTAAGGACAATCTCGATAGTCATCATTTGTTGGGACGAGCACAAATAGTACAGAATAATCCATTAATTTTAATGGATGGAGCACATAATATTTCGGCAATTTATAATTTAATTAATTCTTTGACTACAAATTATGAAAATAAAGATATAATTGTCTTATATGCTGGAATGAAAGATAAAGATCGCAGTGAGATTATTCAAGAATTAGCACCAAGAGTGAAGCATATCTATATCACAACACTTGATATGCAACGTTCCGCTGTCGCTGGTGATTATAATTTATCAAACTATGAGAATGTTTCTTTTATTGAAAATTATCATACTGAATTACAGAAAATAGTGAAGCAATTAAATGAACAACAAATGTTACTCATTACGGGATCTTTTTATTTAATCTCGGATTTGGAAAACTATTTTGCGTAATTTCAAGTATGATGATAAATTTAAGAGAAAAAATTTTGGCTTATGGTGTCAGCACCTTAAAAGATGAAGAATTAATGGCTGTTGTTATTGGCAATGGCACTAAGAAAAATAACGTTTTGGACTTGTCAGAAAAAATTGTTTCAAATAAGAATGGCTTAAATTTGAATTTAGAACAACTAATGGCTTTTAATGGAATTGGTGTTGCCCAAGCTTGTAAGATTTTAGCGGCAATCGAATTGGGCACTAGAAAAGTTCAATCAGATAAGTTATCAGAACGAATCGTTTCAGTAGACGATATTGGAAAACATTTAATAAATATAATAGGTAGTACTCCACAAGAGAAACTAATGGCGGTCTACTTGAATAATAGTTATCATGTCATTAATGAGAAGACTATTTTCATTGGAACAATTGATCAGGCAACTGTTCATCCAAGGGATATCCTGCGAGAGGCAATTCAAATTTCAGCGACGCAAATTGTGATAGCTCACAATCATCCAAACGGAACATTAATGTTTTCGAAGAATGATCAAGAGTTTAGTTTACGGCTGAAGAAGTGTTGCAATTTAATGGGAATAAACTTATTAGATCATTTAATTATTACGAGAAAATCGTATTCTAGTTTAAAGAAGTTAAATTTAATTTAGGATATGATTGGTCATACTTTAAATCATTATTTTGTATGATATAATTTTGGTTAGCGTAAAATGTGGTGTGTACTTTAAAGGAGAGAAATAAATTGTTTGGTATTGGATCAAAGAAGCTTGGCATAGATTTAGGAACTGCAAATACTTTAGTTTATGCTGAAGGAAAAGGAATCGTTTTAAACGAACCTTCTGTTGTCGCAAAAAATAATAACACTGGAGAGATCGTTGCTGTTGGTTCAGATGCTCGTGAAATGATTGGACGTACACCTGGTAGTATTTCTGCCATTCGTCCGATGCGTGACGGAGTAATTGCTGATTATGACACAACTGCTGCTATGATGAAGTATTTCATCGAAAAAACAGCAAATAACTCAAAACCTTCTGTAATGGTTTGTGTTCCTAGTGGTGTTACTGAAGTTGAAAAGAGAGCTGTTATCGAAGCTACTCAACATGCAGGTGCTCGTGAAGCATATGTAATCGAAGAACCATTTGCAGCCGCTATCGGAGCTGGACTTCCTGTTATGGATCCAACCGGTAATATGGTTGTTGATATTGGTGGTGGTACAACAGATGTTGCTACCATTTCACTAGGTGGAATTGTGTCATCACGCTCAATTCGAGTTGCTGGTGATAAGTTTGATGATTCAATTTCAGCTTATATTAAGTCAAATTATAATTTACAAATTGGTGAAAGAACTGCCGAAGATGTTAAGATTCAAATCGGTTCAGCCTCAATCGAAAAGGCTAAAGAGATTGAATCAATGCAAATTCGTGGTCGTGACCTTGTTACAGGTTTGCCAAAGACAGTTCAATTAACTGGTGAAGATATTGCAACTGCAATTCATGAAAATGTTCAAGAAATCATTGAAACAATCAAAGAGACTCTTGAAGAAACATCTCCTGAAATTGCTGCTGATGTTATCGATCACGGTATTGTTTTAACTGGTGGTGGAGCATTGTTACATCATTTACCAGAAGTAATCTCAGAAGCAACTGGAGTTCCCGTATTCATTGCTCAAGACCCACTAGATTGTGTGGCTATCGGTACTGGCGAATCACTTAAGAATATCGATGTAATGCGTCGCCAAAAATAAGCGGGATAAATCCCGTTTTTTTTATTTGATCTACTAGGAGGAAGCAATGCAAAAGTTTTTTTCAAATAAAAAATTGATTATTTTAATGATACTTATTATTGTTACTTTTGGACTTTTGGCGGTAACGGTTAATATTCGTGATAAAAAGAGTACACCGCCAGTTGTTCAACAGGTTGGTAATGATGTCGTCAGTGTTGTTGGTGGAGTTTTTGCATATCCAACTAATGCTGTAAAAAATGCTACCTCAGAATTCTCTGATTTGTACAACACATATTCTGAAAACAAACGTTTAAAAGCCAGAATTGGCGAGTTAGCACAAAATCAGGCTAAGTTAGAAGTAGTTCAAGATGAAAATAAGAAGTTAAAACAAGAGTTAAAACTTAATGGTACACTCACTGATTACAGTACAGTTAATGCCTCTGTTTTGTCGCGGTCACCAAGTAGTTGGCAAAATTACTTAACAATTAATCGTGGTCAAACAAGTGGTATTAAGAAGAATATGCCGGTTATGTCTGGAAAAGGTTTAATTGGTAGAATTATCGAAGTAGACAAGGTCAGTTCTAAGGTTGAATTGATTTCAACTAATAATGAATTGAATGATAAGTTTGCTGCCGAAATTTTAGGTGATAATAAAAATGTTACTGGTGTTGTTAGTCGTTACGATAGTTCTACTGGTGACTTAGTGATGGAAAACGTTAATTCTACAAAAGATATTAAAAAAGGCCAAAGCGTAATTACATCAGGTTTAGGTGGCTTGACACCTCGTGGATTGTACATAGGTAAAGTTTATGGGATTAAGAAAGATAATTACGGGATGACAAATTCTGTTTATATTACCCCAGCCGCTGAATTGCGTAACTTTACTGTTGTAACAGTCATTAAGTCTTCGGTTCATGGTGAGAATTAATGAATATTAAAAGACGAAAGATTTTTGGACAAGTATTATTCATTTTATTTGCATTTTATTTAGATGGTTTAATAAAATGGGCCTTTTTGAATAATATGAATCATGAAACAATAGTGATCTTGCCACAAATCATGTTAATGGCAGTCGTTATGTTAACGATGAGGATTGAGGATCGTCGTCAGTTGATCATATACGGTATAGTCTTTGGGGTTATTTATGATTCTTACTATTATGGAATCATTGGACTATATACAATTCTGTTGCCACTGCTAATGGTGGGAATAGATCATTTCAGATTTTTATTGATTAAAAATAATATGGGATATGATATTTCCATTTATTTTTTGTCGTTAACCTTTTTACAAACGGGAATCTATTTGTTAGAAAAATTATTGCAGCAAACAAGTACAGATGTTTTTGATTTCATTACGTATACGTTGGGACCAACGTTGTTGTGGAATATAGTTGTTTTCTTTGTTATCTATATTCCATTAGCAAATATGTCTGCCTGGTTGGTGAAATATCGGAGGGATAGTAAATGAGTGACATCATTTTAAAAGGTGGTAAAGATGGATTTTCAGTTATTTTTAATGAAAATGCCAATTATGACGATGCGTTGAAAGAACTAAAAGAGTTAATTATGCAACAAAACGTTAAATCAACCAATGAAAATGATGATGCTATTAGTTTTACTATTAAAACCGGTAAGCGATTATTTACTAGTCAACAAAAGGAAAGTATTGAAGGATTCTTTGAAAAATATCCACAATTAGAATTAAAGGATATTGAATCAGATGTTGAAGATAAAAAAAACGTTAAAGAGTTATTTGATGCTAACAAGACTAATGTTGAATCCGGAATTGTACGTAGCGGTCAAAGATTAGAGTATAAAGGTGATTTGATTTTTTTGGGATCATTACATCGTGATGCTCAAATATGTGCGACTGGTTCTATCTATATTTTGGGAGAAGTCAGTGGAATCGTTCAAGCTGGTTTTCCCGATAATCCTAATGCAGCCATTTTTGGTAATCTGAAGGGTATCGATCAATTACGAATTGCTGATGTTATTGAAATTGTAACCGATGATAATCGTGAAGATTTTCAGGATGGCAAGTTTGCTTTTATCAATGATTTACACGCTATTAGTGTTGACGATTTAAAGAATTACAAAGATAAAATAAATGATTTAAGAAAAAGGACAGATTAACTATGGGAATATCAATAGTTGTAACTTCAGGAAAAGGTGGAGTTGGCAAAACAACTACCACCGCAAATGTAAGTACTGTCTTGGCAAGTCTTGGTAAAAAAGTTTGCATGGTTGACTTAGATATAGGATTGCGAAATTTGGATGCTGTAATGGGTCTAACTAATCGAGTTGTTTACGATATTGTGGATGTTGCTCAACATCGGGTAGTGGTTTCTCAAGCTTTGGTGCGAGATCCTAGATTTGAAGACAATTTATATTTATTGGCGGCATCACAGTTTGCTGATAAATACGTTTTAGACAAAGACTCATTAGCACAGATTATCGATGAATTGAAGCAACGATTTGATTTTGTGATGATTGATTGTCCAGCTGGGATTGAGTATGGCTTTCAAAATGCTGTTTCAACAGCTGATGGAGCTTTAGTGGTAACAAACCCTGAAATTGCTTCAGTCAGTGATGCTGATCGAGTAGTCGGGATCTTAGAGAATATGAACATGCCGATAACACCGCATTTAGTTATCAATCGTATCCGTAAGAATATGATTAATGAGGGTACATCAATGCGAATTGATGACATTGTTAATCATTTAGGAATTCCATTATTAGGAATTGTTATGGATGAAGATAAGGTTATCTCGGCTTCTAATGCTGGGCAAACAGTGGCTTTTGACCGTGATAGCAGTGCAGGTCACAGTTATCAGAATATTGCTCGAAGAATGTTGGGAGAGAGTATTCCCTTAGATCTATCAACTGAAACTAAAAAGGTTGGATTCTGGGGCCGTGTCTTTGGAAAAAAATGAGTCCTATGGTACAATGTTTTTAAATAATATAAGTCAACACAGGGGGAGCCTTTGGCTGAGAGTGAGCGTAATCGTTCAGACCCTTTAAACCTGTTATGTTAATACATGCGTAGGAATAGTGTTGTTCAAGCAGAAGCTCGAACTCTCTTGTGATGACAAAAATCAGAAGGGAGTTTTTTTGTATGATTAATAAAGCTAGTAGTCAAGATAGTTTAATTGTTTTGACAGAGGGGGCTATCATTACCGCTTTGGCAATGGGGTTGTCCTATATACCTCATTCCACGGGAGTTTCCTCAGTTGAATTTGTTTATGGATTGATACCAATGTCCATTTATGCTTTAAGAAGAGGACTAAAGCCTGGTTTAATGGCCGGCTTAGTTTGGGGATTATTAGATATGTTCCTTAGGGGATTAGGTGGAGGAGTTTTGAATCCACTTCAAGGTTTTGTTGAATATCCATTGGCTTTTGGTGTTGTGGGCTTGATTGGTTTAGGAAGTGTTAGAGTTCAACGTGCTATTAGAAATGGTAAAAATGCATTAGGATTGATAATCTTTTATTCAGCAATTGGTTTTTTAGCTAAGTACTTCTTGCACTTTATTGCTGGTGGTATCTATTGGGGTTCATATGCACCTAAATCAATGAATCCTTGGATTTATTCCTTAGTTATCAATGGAGGTAGCTTTATAGCTAATATGATCATGTTGATTGTCCTAGCTGTTTTATTAAATCGAATCTTTAAACAATTGATAATTCCAAGAAATTAATTAAAAAGAGTCTAACCTGAATTTTTCAGGTTAGACTCTTTTTTTTGCGCTCTTTTAAATAAAACTCATAATTGAGCCAAGAACAACGCCACCAATTGTGACAATAATCATCAACCAAACAACAATTTGAATAATTTTAGTCAATGTGCTTTTAGGTTTCTTTTCGTCCAAAACTTCCACCACCTAATTTATATATAGTGAAATGGTACTTCACAAAGGAAATTTATGCAATATTGTAATGGTTTTCTCTTTTGATTTTGGGAAAACTCCCCACCCTCGTAAATGTATAATTACCAACTGTTTGCAAGTTTCTTAACTACTTTAGACCGATTGTCAAATATCGTGTGGTTAATTGTGGTGATTTGTGGTAAATTAGGAAGTGTTAAAGAATTGAGGTGATATCCATGTTCATGGGTGAATTTCATCACACACTTGATAATAAAGGCAGAATTATTGTACCTGCTAAATTTAGAAAACTACTTGGTGATGAGTTCGTAATAACTCGTGGAATGGATGGCTGCCTTTTTGGTTATCCTCTAGAGCAATGGGATAAACTTGAAGCTCAGTTGGATAAGTTACCACTAACTAAGAAGGATGCAAGAGCCTTCACCCGATTCTTTTATTCTGCAGCTGCAGAGGTAGAATTTGACAAACAGGGTCGGATTAATCTTTCGACTCCGTTGATCAAATTTGCTAAGTTAAATAAGAATTGTGTAATTGTAGGTGTTTCTGACCGTATTGAAATATGGGATGAGGAATGCTGGAATAAATTTAGCCAAGAGGCTGAAGATAATTTTGAAGAAATATCGGAGAAAATGACAGACTTTGACTTCTAACGAATATAAACATAAAACAGTACTTTTAAAAGAAACTATTGATGAGGTAAATCCACATGATAATGGTATTTATGTAGACGCTACCTTTGGCCGTGGAGGGCACAGTAAAGAATTATTGAGCCGTATGCACCACAGCCATCTTTATGTTTTTGATCGTGACGAGGCTGCCATTAAGGTCGGTGAGAGTATTCAAAACGATCCAACCATCATTGGTGATAATACATTAACTTTAATACGTGATAATTTTGAGAATATGCAAGAACGTTTGTTGGATTTGGGTGTTACTGAGGTAGATGGGATTGTTTACGATTTAGGAGTTTCGTCTCCACAATTTGATGATGCAGTCAGAGGATTCAGTTACAAGAAGGCCGCTCGTCTTGATATGAGGATGGATCAAAGACAAGACTTAGATGCAGAGAAAATTGTTAACGACTGGTCATATAGTGAGTTAGTCGGTATTTTCTACAAATACAGTGATGAAAAATTTTCTAAACAGATTGCCCGTGCCATTGAAAGAACACGTGAGGATCATCGTATTACTTCTACATTGGAATTAGCTGATATTATTAAGAATGCCATTCCTGCAGCAGCTAGAAGAACAGGCGGTCATCCTGCTAAACGTGTCTTTCAAGCAATTAGAATTGCGGTAAATGATGAATTGGGTTCTCTTGAGAGATCCTTGGATCAAGCAATTAAATTGTTAGCACCAAAGGGTAGAATAAGCGTTATAACTTTTCAATCAAAAGAAGACAGAATTGTAAAACATATTTTTAAGGATAATTCACACGTTGATGTTCCACGCGGATTACCAGTCATTCCAGATGACATTAAACCAGTTTTGAAACAGATAACACGAAAACCAATTCTGCCTAACGATAAGGAATTAACTGAAAATAATCGGGCACATAGTGCCAAATTACGCGTTGTTGAAAAGATATAATGGAGAAATAATATGAGAGAAGAAAGTACAGCTAGAAATTTACAAGACTATCAAGTTGCTCCAGAGCCTGAGAAGGTTGTTCAAGCAGCTCCTAAAGTACATAGTGTAAAACTGTCAAAATTTGAGACTGTTTCCATCGTAGGTCTCTCTCTTTTAACGTTGGCATTAATGGTAGCTTTAGTTAGTATAAAAGTTTCGATGACTTCTTCTCAAAATGAGTTAGATAGTCTTACTAATCAAATCTCTAAGACTAATACGAGCAATGTTAATTTAAGACAAGAAATTTCTGAATTAAGCAGTTTTGATCGGTTCTCTTCTTTCGCTAAAAAGCACAATTTAAAAATGAGCGATAATAATGTAAGGAATATATCAAGATGAGTAAGTTCAGAAAACTATTAAAAAATAAGGCAAGACGCAATCATTATATAGTTGGTATATTAATTTTGATTGTGACTGCCTTTTCTTTTATCCTTTTTATCCAAAGATTCGCTTATATCTCTATGAGTAAACAATATGATGGAGTGAATCTAGAAAAAAGAACTAAAGCTAAATATGAAAAAGTAACGAAAGTTAATGCTAAACGTGGCGATATCCTTGATGTTAATGGTGATATGATTGCGGGAGATTCTACGATTTATAATATTTACGCAATTGTAAATCATAAGTCGAAGACGGCCACAGGTAAAGCTGATTATGTGGTTGATAAAGAAAAAACAGCCAAAGCGTTGAGTAAGTATTTACCACTTTCTGAAAAACAATTGATTAAATATTTAACTCCTCAAAATAAGAAACAGTACCAAGTAGAATTTGGACAAGCTGGTCGTAATTTATCAATAGAAATCAAACGTAAAATTGCGGCCCAAAAATTACCCGGAATTCACTTTGTGGAATTTCCATCACGATCTTATCCTAACGGTGTTTTTGCCACTAACTTAGTTGGTATTACTAAGGCTGACGATGCTAATGATCAGAATAGTAATATTAGTGGTGTGATGGGGATTGAAAAGTATTTCAATAAATTGTTATCTGGTCAAGATGGTAAGAAAATTACTAAAGTTGACTTTAATGGTAATGAATTGCCTAATTCTCAAGTAAACGAGAAGCAATCGATCGATGGGTCGAATGTTTATTTGACTTTAAATAGTAAAATTCAACAGTATGCTGAAATTTTGGCACAGGATATATCTGATAAATATGAACCAAAGAATTTACAGATTTTAGTTATGAATGCCAAAACTGGTGCAATTGAGGCAGCTACCCAACGACCAACGTTTAATCCAACAACTGGTAAGGGATTAGCTAATAGTTGGCGTGATACCCTAGTTGAAGATCAATTTGAACCGGGGTCTGTCATGAAAATTTTGACTTTGTCGGCGTCAATTGATTCCGGTAATTATGATCCAGATGAACTATATAAGTCTGGTTCAGTTGAAGTAGGCGGAAGAACAATTAGTGATTGGAATAATGCCGGTTGGGGTTATATACCTTTATCAGAGGCCTTTCCAAGATCATCTAACGTCGGAATGGTTAAGCTGGAACAGAAGATGGGATCAAAGACTTGGATGAAGTATATGCGCCGTTTCGATATTGGTACTAAGACGAATATTTCATTGCCAGGTGAAGTAGCTGGTGGTATTTCATTCCAACATGCCAGTGATCAAGCAATGACTTCATTTGGACAAAGTGTCAATGTAAATACGATTCAAATGTTACAGGCGTTTTCAGCAATTGCTAACGGTGGAAAGATGATTAAACCGCAGATAGTCCAAAAAGTTGTTAATACTAATACTGGTAAGACTACTCAAAGCTTTAAGCGACAAGTAGTCGGACAACCAATTAAAAAGAGTACGGCTAAGCAGGTCCAAAAGGCTATGCGTCAAGTTGTTACGAAGAATTATGGTACAGGACTTGTTTACAATATTCCTGGTATCAAGGTTGGAGTTAAAACTGGTACAGCTCAGATTGCCTCTCCAAATGGTGGGTATTTGACTGGTAGTAATAATTATATTTTCTCGGTTGCGGGGATGATCCCTTACAATGATCCTAATTACATTGTTTATGTAACGATGAGACAACCACAGAAGATGACAGAATCACCTGAGAAGATTCTATCTGAAGTCTTTAATCCACTAGTTAAACGCCTGGTAAATCAAGGTAAATCTCAGACAAATAGTACCCAAGCAGGTAGTCAGTATGTTGAGATTCCAAGTCTATTGGATAAGTCAACAAATGATTCTTTGAGTAAAATTAGTAGTCTTAAATTGCAATCAGGTGTCATCGGTACTGGTAACAAGGTTGTTCAACAATTACCTGCGAGTGGTGAGAAGGTTATGCCTGGACAGAGAATGGTCTTGTTAACTAATGGTGCTATGACAATGCCAGATCTTACAGGTTGGTCCAAAAATGATGTTTTGAAGTTTGCCGAGATTACTGGTAAGCAAGTCACGACAAAAGGTGACGGATATGTTGTTAAACAGTCTGTCAGCTCTGGTCATGTGATAAATGACAGTGGTAAAATTATAGTTACATTGAAAAATAAATAAAATAAGGGGATTTTCATGGAAATTAGTCATATAGTTTTCGACATAGTTAGTTCGTTTGTAATTGTGGCAATCTTAATGCCATTTCTGATTGGCTATTTAGTTGCTCATAAAGAGGGTCAGTCAATTCGTGAGGAAGGGCCTAAGTGGCATGAGAAAAAGTCCGGTACACCAACGATGGGTGGACTTTTAGTTATTTTAGCCGCTTTAATTACAAATATCTGGGTTGGTGCTTGGCAGGGTCAACTAACTCATTCACTTTTAATTACGACCTTTGTTATTGTGCTTTATGGATGTATTGGTTTCATTGATGATTTCATCAAAGTTTTCAAGAAGAGAAATCTTGGACTTAGAGCCTGGCAGAAAGCACTTTTACAAATTATTGTTGGGATAATATTCTTATACGTTTATAATGGCGATCAATTGCCAATGAACTTTACAATTCCTGGTGTTTTGTCAATCGATTCAGCCGTGATTTTTATTCTGTTTACACTTTTCTGGTTGGTAGGATTCTCTAATGCTACTAATTTAACTGATGGTTTGGATGGTCTATTAGGTGGTTTAGGAACAATTTCTTATGCTACATACGGAATTATTGCCTTGAACCAAAATCGTGCTGATATTGCAATTGTTTGTTTCTCAGTTGTAGGTGCTTTATTAGCTTTTCTATTGTACAATCACAAGCCAGCTAAGATCTTTATGGGTGATGTAGGTTCATTAGCTTTGGGTGCCGGTTTAGCAGCTATCTCGATTCTTTTGGGTCATTACTGGTCACTATTATTGATTGGCTTTGTCTATGTAGTTGAAACTATGAGTGTTATGCTTCAAGTCTTTTCATTCAAAGTTTTTCATCGTCGTATTTTCAAGATGACACCAATTCATCATCATTTTGAAATGTTGGGTTGGAGTGAATGGAAGATAGATATCGTATTCTGGATCGTTGGTTTGATTTGTTCTGCAATTTATTTAATTTTATTCGTATAGGAAGTAAAAGATAATAATGAAAACAAAAAGTAATTATTCAAATAAAAAAATCTTAGTTTTAGGCTTAGCCAAAAGTGGTTTTGCGGTTGCTAAACTTTTAAAAAAAATGGGTTCAGACGTAACAGTTGTTGACTCTAATCCGCTAGAAAAGAATACCGAAGCAAAGGCATTAATTGATGATGGGTTTAATGTTATTACAGGAAGTAATGATAAGAGTCTGATTGATGATTCTTATGATTACTTAGTAAAGAACCCTGGAATATTTTATTCAAATGAATTAGTTGAACGTGCTGAAGAATTGAACATTCCTGTTATTACAGAACCAGAAATAGCTTACAGTTATTCAGACGCTACAATGGTTGCTGTAACCGGTACTAATGGTAAAACTACCGTTACAACTTTAATTCAATTGATGTTGAAGCACTCACCTAAGTTTAAGAATTCATATTATGCTGGTAACATTGGTATTCCTATTTCTGATGTTATTCAAAAGGCTACCAAAGATGATGTTGTAGTAACTGAGTTATCAAGTTTCCAACTTCAAGGAACAATTAGCTTACGTCCACATGTAGCGGTATTAAATAATATTTATTCAACACATTTAGATTTTCACAAGAACCGTGCTAACTACATTAAGGCCAAGATGCATATTACTAAGAACCAAACTAAGGATGATTACTTTGTTGTTAATTGGAATACTGAGGAGTGGCGTAATTTAGCCGATCAATCAAATGCTACTATAGTGCCATTCTCAGATAACCAGGAACTTGCTAATGGTGCCTACGCTAAAGATGACGTCATCTATTGCAATGGCGAAAAGATTATGAATACTGATGAAATCCAAATTCCTGGAGAACATAACGTACAAAATGCTTTGGCTGCAATCAGCGTTGCTAAAATGTATGATGTTTCAAACGAAGATATTGTTGAAGTTCTATCATCATTTACTGGTGTCAAGCACAGAATACAATATGTCGATACTTTTGGTGGACATAAATTTTATAATGACTCTAAAGCAACAAATGTTGAAGCCACAATCGTCGCTTTAACAGCCTTTAAAAAACCTATCACTTTGATAGCCGGAGGACTTGATCGTGGTAATGGTTTTGATGAATTGATTCCTTCTCTTAAGGGAAAAGTTAATAATTTAGTAGTTTATGGTCAAACAGCCGATAAAGTTATTGCTTCTGCTGAAAAGGCTGATGTTTCTAATATTGTCAAAGTTAACGATCTTAAGGAAGCCGTTCCCGAAGCTTATAAGCAAAGTGATGATGGGGATGTAATCTTACTTTCACCAGCTGCCGCTAGTTGGGATCAATTTAAGACCTTCGAACAACGTGGAGACCAATTTATTCAAGAAGTTGAAACTTTAAAGGGAGAAGTTAAATAGATGACAAAAATGCGTATAATCGTATCCGGCGGTGGAACAGGTGGCCATATCTATCCGGCAATGGCTTTAATTAAACGCCTCAAGGAAAGAGACATGATTGAGGATGTTTTATACGTTGGAACAAAAAAGGGACTAGAGAGCAAGATAGTTAAGAATGCGGGAATCGATTTTAAAACAATTGAAATTCGTGGTTTCAAACGGAAATTAACGCTTGAAAATGTTAAAGTTGTTGAACTCTTCTTATCAAGCATTCGTAAGTCTAAAAAAATTATCAAAGAATTTAAACCTGATATCGTTGTAGGAACCGGTGGTTATGTTTCAAGTGCTATCGTATACGCAGCACATACCATGCATATTCCTACCGTTATACATGAGCAGAATACTATTGCTGGTGTAACGAACAAATTTCTAGCACATTTTGTTGATAAGATTGCCATTGCTTTTCCAGATGCAGTTGATCAATTCAGTGAAAAGAAGAAATTAGTGTTTGCTGGTAATCCTCGAGCCCAAGAAGTAGTCAATATTCAGAAGAATGATCGCTTGAAAGAATTTAATTTAGCAGCTGATAAACCAACCGTTATGATCTTTGGTGGCTCTAGAGGTGCTAAGCCAATTAACTTAGCAACAATAGCCGCAATGGATAAATTTGCAGCTGCCGATTATCAAGTTCTTTTTGTAACAGGACGTGTACATTATGACAATGTGGTCGAAAAAATCGATTCTAAGTACCTAATGAGTGCAAATATTTCAGTATTACCATATATTGATAATATGCCAGAAATTCTTCCTGACATTAATTTGATTGTTGGTCGTAGCGGTGCAACAAGTATTGCTGAAATTACTGCTTTAGGAATTCCTGCAATTTTTATTCCAAGTCCATATGTAACACATGATCATCAAACAAAAAATGCACTATCCGTTTCAAACGTCGGTGCTGCTAAGTTGATTCCTGAATCAGATCTTACCCCAGATTCTCTTTTTAAAGAGATCAATGAGATTATGAGTAGTGAATCAATTCAAAAGGAAATGTCCGATAAGTCTAAAAAAATCGGTGTTCCTGATGCAGCTGATCGTTTGATCAAGATTTTAACTGACTTGGTAAATAAGTAGTATAAGGATTGATATTGATGGCATTAAAAAAAAGAATTAGGATAAGTAAAAATGGATTGATATTTTTAATAGTTTTTATCATAATTATTATTGCTTATTTTGGTTCGCCTTTGAGTAAAGTTAGAAACATTAATGTTGAAGGTGTTAATGATTTAGGCGCACAGCAGGTTATTGATGCAACTAAGATCGATGATAATTCAGTGCTGTTGAATCTATTGATACATCATAAATCAATTACAGAAAAAACTGAGAAGAAGTTACCATCAATTCAGTCGATGTCAATTAAGACAAGAAATATGCGGGATGTAACGATACATGTTAAAGAGTATCCAACGTTAGGATTCATCAATAAGAATGGCTATTATTACCGCATTATCAATAATGGTCATGTGATAAATCAAAAAATGAGTGCCCCGATTGGCAATTATCCAACATATAGTAATTTTGGGACTAAGCGCCTAAAGCAAATTGCTAATTTATATGCTGAATTACCAAGTAGTGTACAAACGAATATTTCAGAAATCTATAATTCTCCGACTAAGTTAAATCCATATAGGATTAAAATTGATATGAATGATGGCAATAAAGTTATTGCGGATATGAGAACAGTTAAAACTAAATTAAAATATTATCCAGGTATGGCTGCCCAAATGAAAAAGAAGGGCGTTATAGATTTGGAGATAGGAGCCTATTCTTATCCCTTTAAAGATAAGAAATAGGTTTAATCTAATCGTTTTTGTGTTAAAATTTTTTAGTGAATAGATTTTTTCTAGGTAAGGGAGGCTGCCACGATTAATGGACAATTCAGAGTTTTTTGTAGGTCTTGATATTGGTACAAATTCAGTAAAAGTAGTGGTTGCTGAATCGTCAGATGACAGATTAAGTGTTGTTGGCGTAGGAAGCGAACGATCACAAGGAGTTAGCCGTGGCGTTATAGTCGATATTGATAAGGCTGCAGGCGCTATAAAACGGGCTGTTAAGCGGGCCGAAACACAAGCAAATATCACAATTCGTGACGTTGTAGTCGGTATATCGGCTAATATGTTACAGATTGAAAAATGTCAGGGAATGATAGCGGTTGGTTCCCAATCAAAAGAAATTACTGAAAATGATGTCAGACAAGTTATGTTGGTTGCAATGGTTCAAAACTTACCTAGTGAGCGAGAAGTGGTTTCTTTAATTCCTAAACAATTTTCTGTTGATGGGTTCAATAATATTCGTGATCCTCGCGGAATGATTGGTGTACGTTTGGAAATGACAGGAATCATATATACTGCACCGAAAACAATTGTACATAATACGAAAAAGGCCATCCAAAAGGCTGGTCTAAATATTATTCATAAAGTTATTTCTCCGATGGCGTTAAGTCAAGTTGTATTAAATGATGGTGAAAGTGACTTTGGAGCCGTAATTATCGATATGGGTGCCGGTCAGACGACTGCTTCAGTTGTTCATGATCATAATCTCAAATTGTCTACAGTTGATTTTGAAGGTGGAGATTATGTCACTCATGATATTTCGGTGGTTTTGAATACAACAGTAGAAAATGCTAATCAATTAAAACTTTACTATGGTAATGCTTCATCAGCTCAAGCATCAACTGAGGAGAATATCAGTGTTGAAGTGGTTGGTAAAAATGAGCCTGAGACAATTTCTGAAGAGTATTTGTCTGAAATTATTGAAGCCCGTTTGGAGCAGATTTTTACAAGGTTACAGGCTCCATTAGAGGATGCTGGTGCCTTGTCACTTCCCGGTGGAATTGTATTGACCGGTGGAGTTGCTGCAACACCTAATGTTGAGGATCTAGCTCGAAAGATTTTTGATGTAAAAGTAAGAAGTTATGTCCCAACACAAATGGGTATGAGATATCCTTCATATTCATTGGGCTTAGGTTTAGTGACCTATGCTTCTAGGTTGAATGATATTGGCGTGATTGCTGATAATGTTGTTAATGGCGCAACTATTGGCCATAACACACCTCAACAACCACAACAAGTTCAGTCACAACAACCTGTTCAAGCTCCTGTTAATCCAACAGTGCAAGAACAACAACCACAAACTCAAGAACCTAAAGCTACTGATGAAGAGACTTCTAAGCCCGATGAGACCAAGAAGACATCGAAGCTTAAGGACTTTTGGAGTAAGTTTTTTGATTAATAAAAATAAATTAAATACAATTTTAAACTAGGAGGAACTCCTTAATGGAATATACTTTAGACTCAACCAATAATAAGGGAGCGGTAATTAAGGTTATCGGTGTCGGTGGCGCTGGTGGTAATGCCGTAAATCGAATGGTCGAAGCAGGAATCAAGGGTGTTCAATTCATCACTGCTAATACTGACGTTCAAGCACTAGAAAGCTCTAACGCTGAAACCAAAATTCAATTAGGACCTAAACTAACAAGAGGATTAGGTGCTGGATCAAATCCCGAGGTTGGACAAAAGGCTGCTCAAGAAAGTGAAGAAGCCATTAAAGAGGCCCTTGAAGGTGCCGATATGATTTTTGTTACTGCCGGAATGGGTGGTGGTACTGGTACTGGTGCTGCTCCAATCGTAGCTAATATCGCTAAAGAAAGTGGTGCTTTGACAGTCGGCGTTGTTACACGTCCATTTGCCTTTGAAGGTGCTAAACGTTCACGTTTTGCTGCCGACGGTATCACAGAACTTAAAAAAGATGTTGATACATTAGTTATCATTTCTAACAGTAAATTATTAGAGATCGTAGATAAGAAGACACCAATGGGTGAAGCATTTAGTATTGCTGATGATGTTTTACGTCAAGGTGTTCAAAGTATCTCTGATCTAATTACATCGCCTGGTTTCGTTAACCTTGATTTTGCTGATGTTAAGACCGTTATGTCTGATCAAGGCTCAGCTTTGATGGGTATCGGTACAGCTAACGGTGAAAACAGAATTACTGAAGCAACTAAGAAGGCTATTTCTTCACCATTACTTGAAGTTTCAATTGATGGTGCTAAACAAGTTCTTCTTAATATTACTGGTGGTCCTGATTTGTCATTGTTTGAAGCTCAAGATGCAGCACAAATTGTTTCCGAACAAGCTACCTCAGATGTTAATATTATCTTTGGTACTTCAATCGATGATACTTTGGGTGACCAAGTTAAGGTTACTGTAATTGCTACAGGCGTTGAAAGTGAAGATAAGAAGCGTGAACCAGCTAGACGTCCTTTAAATAATCCAAGAGCTGCTTTTAATAATAACCAAAATAAAGCAACTGATAATAATGCTGATGAACAACCAGCAAAGCCAAAGGAACAAGCTAATAACAATGATCCATTGGCCGCTTGGGATATTAATCGTGACGCATCTAAGTCAAAAGATGTTTCTGGTGAAAAGGGAGATTTTGAAATTTTCCAAAAGCCTGAAACTATCGATTTAAGCGATGATGACGATGATTCAACTCCTCCAATCTTTAAACGTCGTAACAATAAATAAAAGGAGATTTTCTTATGGCATTTGAAAAACTAAGCAGTTTTTTTGGAATTAATGACGATGAAGACTTTGAAGAGAAACCAGTCGAAACGCCTCAACCTAAAAAAAATTATTCAAACAATGAAAAGGTCGTATCAATGAGTGCAGCAAGTGAGAGTAGAAGTGCGGCGGTCAATAGTAAGATTGCTATTTATCAACCCAGAGTTTATTCTGACGCAAAGGTTATTGCTAAACAACTTTTGAATAATAAAGCTGTGATTGTTAATTTTAATAATGTCAATGATGAACAATCAAAGAGAATCGTAGATTTCTTAACTGGTACTATCTTTGCTTTAAATGGCGAGATTAAACGTGTTGGGGAAAAGATCTTTCTTTGCACACCACCGAAGTTTGAAATCGATGGAAGTATACCAGACATAAACGAATAGTAAGTCGAGGAAAGATATGGATCGAATTGTAAGTGGATTACCATTTATCATTAGTTGGGCGTTTGAATTGTACGAATTTATTTTATTCGTATATTGCTTGATGTCATTCGTACCAGCTCTATATAACTCTGCTTTTGGAAGATTTGTTGCTTCAATGGTAAATCCATTCTTAAATCTAATCAGAAGAGTCATACCAACAAGTATTGGCCTTTTTGATTTCTCTCCAATAATTGCCATAATATTAATACGATTATTGCAGAAAGTGATCTTTATGATAATTTTATGATGGAAGATAAAAAAGGAGTCATGGGTGGAGGCTATTTTAGGCCTGAAGAAAAGCCGTTCATTGATAAAATGAGCGACCTTTTGCTGAAGGCTCAAACGATGTATACTCCACAATTGACGGATTTTTTAAATTTAAGAGAGCAAACAATTTTAAACAATCTGATTAATAAGTACGATGATTTATTTGTACATTATTTTGGTGGATATGATAATGCTGAAAGGGTCAGGGGAATAATTGCTCCTGACTATTTTGTACCTAAGGACTCGGATTATGATGTTTCTATGTACGAAATTCGTTATCCAGAGAAATTTGCTAATTTACATCACGGACAAATTCTTGGATCTTTAACTGGTTCAGGAATTGATCGTGATCGTTTCGGTGATATTATTACAGACGGTGAGAACTGGCAATTTTTTGTTTTCAAGTCAATGAGTGATTATATTGAGGAACAAGTTAAAAAAATTGGTCCTTTCAAAGTACATTTGATGGAAAAAGATTTTCAGGATTTGTTGTTGCCAAGAGATGAATCAACGGATGAGACAATTAATGTTCAATCATTACGTTTGGACACAATCATTGCCACCGTTTACGATTTATCTAGACAAAATGCTAAAGCGTTGGTAGATCATGGAAAAGTTCAAATAAATTGGGCTGTTAATAAGAATGCTAGTTCATTTATTACAATAACTGATACACTTAGTGTAAGAGGTTTTGGTAGAATAAGAATTAACGACATTATGGGACGTTCAAAGAATAATAAATATATTTTGTTCGTAAATGTTATTAAGAAATAATAGGGGCGTGAAGTTATGGTATTGTCACCAGTAGAAATACATGATAAAGAATTTGATAGTAAATTTAGAGGCTATGACCGCGACCAAGTGAATGACTTTCTGAAACAAGCAGCTCAAGATTATAATTTGGCGTTACAAAAGAATGCTGAATTAGAGAAACAACTCAAAGATACTACTGACCAATTGAAATATTTCACTGATATGAAGGATGCTTTGAATCAATCCATTTTGGTAGCTCAAGAAGCAGCCGAAAAAGTGAAGTCTGAATCAGAGCAGGAAGCACAGATTATCGTAGAAGAGTCACAAAAAAAGGCTCGTGATTTACTAAATCAATCAACTGATAAGTCTAATCGGATTTTACAAGATGCGTCTGATCGCGCTCGTCAAGTTACGATTGAGACGGATAATTTGAAAAAATCAGTTAACTCATTCCGTCAAGGACTTCAAGGAATGCTTAAACAACAACTTGATATGGTTGAGAACCCTGAGTGGTCTAAGCTTAATGACAGTACATCTACTGAAAAGTTAAAACGAGAAATTGGTGATCAAGCCGATGGTACCGCTCAAGATTATCAACCTAATGTACAAAATAATGAAAATATGCAAGATCAGGTTTCAAACTCAGATCAAATGAATTATAATGATAATATTCAGGATGACCAACCAGATGAATCTTATACGATTAATCATCAACAAAATGAACCTACGTTCAATTTTCAAGATGACTCTGATGGTGATTCGAAGGAAAATTAAGAGAATAAGTGCTTAAAGTAAATTTTTTCAGCGAGCTAGCAAATGGTGTGAGGTTAGTAAAAGTCCTTTAGGTATATCGGCTCTTAAAAAACCGTATATTAATTTACCAATAGGTGGTATAGCGAGAACTCGTCCTAGAATTGGATGGGTTCTTTTTATTTTAGAAGGGGTGAAAGAATGCGAGTAAAAGATACTCTTAACTTAGGTAAAACTAAGTTCCCAATGCGTGGTAATTTGCCAAACAAGGAAGCTGAATGGCAAAAGGCTTGGGAAGAAAACAAACTTTATGAAAAGCGACAAAAATTAAACGAAGGTAAACCAACCTTTGAATTACTAGATGGACCTCCATTTGCTAATGGTGATATCCATATGGGACATTCACTAAATAAGGTTTCAAAGGATATTATCGTTCGTTACAAATCAATGGACGGATTCCGTTCACCTTATGTTCCTGGTTGGGATACTCATGGTCTTCCAATTGAACAACAAATGGCTAAAAAAGGTGTTAAGCGTAAGGAAATGAGCATGTCTGAATATCGTAAGTTGTGTTACGATTTTGCTCAAGGCGAAGTTAAGAAACAAATGGCTGGTTTCAAACGTTTAGGTATTTCAGCTGATTGGGATCATCCATATATTACTTATCAACCTGAATTTGAAAAGGCTGAACTAGAAATCTTTGGTGAAATGGTTGATAAAGGCTACATTTACCGTGGTAAGAAACCTGTTTACTGGTCACCATCATCTGAATCAACTCTAGCTGAAGCTGAAGTTGAATATAAAGATATCAAATCACCATCAATCTTTGTTGCTTTCAAAGTACGTGATGGTAAGGGTGTAGTTGACAGTGATGCTTCATTCATCATCTGGACAACAACTCCATGGACAATTCCATCTAACGAGGCTATTTGTGTAAATCCTAAATTCATTTATGCAGAAGTTAATGCTGATGGTAAGAAGTACGTCGTTGCTCAAGAAAGAATTCAATTCGTACAAGAACAACTAGGCTGGGAGAATGTTGAAATTCTTAAGACATTTAAAGGTGCTGAACTTGAAGGCTTAACAGCCACACATCCATTTTATGACCGTGAATCAGAATTAATTCTTGGATTCCACGTTACACTTGATGATGGTACTGGTTTAGTTCATACAGCTCCTGGATTTGGTGCTGATGACTTTGTTGTTGGTATGAAATACAAGTTGCCTGTCTTCTCACCAATCGATGCACAAGGCCGTTTCACAGATGAAGTACCAGAATATGAAGGTGTCTTCTACGATGACGCTAATAAGATGATTACTGAACGTATGAAGGAAAATGGTTCACTATTGAAACTTAGTTTCTTCACTCACAGTTATCCTCATGACTGGCGTACAAAGAAACCTGTTATCTTCCGTGCTACACCACAATGGTTTGCTTCAATTGATAAGTTTAGACAACAAATTCTTGATGAAATCGAAAAAATCGACTTCAAACCTGCATGGGGTAAAACACGTCTTTACAATATGATTCGTGACCGTGGTGATTGGGTAATCTCTAGACAACGTGCTTGGGGTGTTCCACTACCAATTTTCTATGCTGAAAATGGCGATCCAATCATGACTAAAGAAACTGTTGACCACGTGGCTGATTTAGTTGGTAAGTATGGTTCTAACGTTTGGTTTGAAAAGGATGCTAAGGACCTACTTCCAGAAGGTTATACTAATCCAGGTAGCCCAAATGGTAAGTTTACTAAGGAAACTGATATTTTGGATGTTTGGTTTGACTCTGGGACAGCTCATTCAGGTGTTGCTAAGACACGTGATAACTTAACATTCCCAGCTGACTTGATTCTTGAAGGTTCTGACCAATATCGTGGTTGGTTCAACTCGATGCTAGTTACTTCTATAGCTGCTTATGGTGTTGCACCATACAAGGCTGTTATGTCACAAGGTTTCACTTTGGACAAAAAAGGCGTTAAGATGAGTAAATCACTTGGAAATGTTATTTCACCAAGTGATATTGAAAGACAATTCGGTGCTGAAATTATCCGCCTTTGGGTTGCTTCAGTTGACTCAAGTTCTGATGTTTCTGTTTCAGTTGATTCATTTAAACAAGTTTCTGAAACATACCGTAAGATCAGAAATACTATCAGATTCATGTTAGCTAACACAACTGACTTTGATCCAAAGACTAATGCTGTTGCATATAGTGATCTTCGTCCAGAAGATAAATATATCAAGGTTAAGTTGAATGACTTAGTTAAGAATGTTTTGGCAGATTATGACAAATATGATTTTGCTGATGTTGAGAAATCAATTGTTAGTTTTATCGTTAATGAAATGTCAACATTCTACTTAGACTTTGCCAAGGATGTTGTTTATATTGATGCCGAAGATTCACATGCTCGTCGTTCAATGCAAACTGTTATCTATGATGTAGTTGTTAAATTAGCTAAGATGTTGACACCAATCTTGCCACATACTATGGAACAAGTTTGGGAGTATCTTAAAGAACCAGAGGATTATGTTCAATTAGCAGAAATGCCAGAAGTTGAAGATATCCCCGATCAAACCGAAATTGAAAGTGATTGGACAACATTTATGGACTTTAGAGACAACGTCTTGAAGTCACTAGAAGTTGCTCGTGCTGACAAGATGATTGGTAAATCACTTGAAGCTAAGGTAACTGTTCATCCAAGTGCTGACTTAAAGGCCGTTCTTGATAAGATTGATAGTAACTTTGGTCAACTATTGATTGTTTCTCAATTTGAACTTTCAGATCAAGAATTAGCAAATGCTGATGAGTATGAACTTGCTGATGTCTTAGTTGAAAAAGCTCAAGGAGACGTTTGTCAAAGATGTCGTATGATCAAGACTGACGTTGGTAGTGATAGTAATTATCCAACATTCTGTGCTAGATGTGCTAAGATTGTTGCTGAAGAGTATCCAGAAACAAAGACTGAGGGCTTTGATGATTAGGAATGGTGACTAATGTTCACAGGAAAAATAGTAAGGTTCAATAAGGACCGTGGTTTTGGCTTTATAAATAATGGAGAAGAAGATATTTTCTTCTTTGCAGACTCAATTCTTAACCGTGAGGACTTTTATATTGAAAAAGGTCTCGATGTTACTTTTGAGATTGCACCTGGTTATAAAGGGCCACAAGCTGTTAATATTAATATTAAAAAAGAAGAAAGCGCTGAATAGTGCTTTCTTTTTCTTTGAAAAGAAAATAGGAGAAGAAATATGGACGAGCAAGCAAATCCAAGAAGATGGATGATTTTGATCTCGGTTGGTATTTTTACTTTAATGGCAACGCTTGACGGTTCGATAGTGAATATAGCCTTGCCAGTCATCAGTAAGAATTTGAATATTGAAATGAATATGGCTGAGTGGATCGTTTCTATTTACCTAGTCACAATTTGTATTTTTTTATTGATGTTTGGAAAAATAGCTGACTCAATCGGTAAAATAAAAGTATTTAAAATCGGTTCGGTAATGTTCATTATTGGTTCTATCGTTTGTGGATTGAGCAATAATCTAGTGATGTTGTTAGTAGGTAGAGTAGTCCAAGCTATTGGTGCTTCAATGGCCATGGCTACCAATAATGGTATTATTACTGAAACCTTTCCATTGCGAGAGCGTGGTTATGCTCTAGGTTACATTGGTTCATTTGTTTCTATCGGTGCAATTGCCGGACCGGGAATCGGTGGTTTGATCCTGGGTCATTTCCACTGGAGTTACATTTTTTGGATCAATATTCCAATTGGTTTAGTGGCGTTGATTCTAGGCTATATTAATTTGCCTAAGTCTGAAAAAACTAATCCGGTTAAATTTGATAAAACTGGCTTTGCAGCATATTTTGTAACATTGTTACTGTTCTTTGGAGCTATCTTTATTGGTCAATCGATTGGGTTCACCAATCCTTATATTATCGTTGCCTTTATAGCTGCAATAATTTTCTTTGGAATCTTCTTAATGATTGAGAAAAAAGTCGCCAATCCGATGATTGAATTAAGAATTTTTAGTAACCACAATTTTACGTTAGGGCTAGTAGCAGGATTCTTTATTTTTGTTACTAATTTCTTCTTCAACGTGATATCGCCATTTTATTTGGAGAATGCTTTAGGTATTGCTGCTTCAACAGCAGGTTATATCTTGATGGCTTTTCCACTAGTACAGGTTGTAGTTGCGCCTATTTCTGGTAAAATATCAGCAAAGGTTAATCCAATTGTCTTAACGATTGTTGGTTTAGTCGTGATTGAATTGGCTCAATTAGGATATTTAGTTTTTAGTCTGAAAACAGAGATCTGGTTTATCTTATTGTGTATTGGGTTAAATGGCTTGGGTAATGGTTTGTTCCAAGCACCAAATAATACAATGATCATGAGTTCAGTTGAAACTAAAGATTTAGGAATTGCTGGCGGTTTGAATGCCTTATCACGTAATTTAGGTATGATAATCGGAGTTTCAGTTTCTACGACAGTTCTATTTTTATCGATGAGTAAATTCTATGGTAGGTCAGTCACTACTTACGTTGAAGGCAGACCTGATATTTTTATTGACGGGATGCGTGTTACAATGTCATTTGCAGTAGTTATTTGCTTAATTGCAATTGTGATGTCAGTCGTAAGATTAATAAAGTCAGGAAGGTCAAGTAATGAGTAAAGAAGATTCAAGATATTATGAAGAGATTGTTGCTAAGAAGAGAATGTTCGGAGGCAAGATTTTTGACGTTGATGTAGAGCAAGTTGTTTTGCCAAACGGAATCCCTGATATTCGTGAAGTGGTGCAACATCATGGAGCTGTGGCAATTATTCCATTCACTAGCGATGGTAAGATGGTCTTTGTCAGACAGTGGCGTACACCTTTAGAACAAGAAACTTTAGAAATTCCTGCCGGTAAAATTGATGAGGACGAGGGTAGCGACTTGAAAGAAGTTGCCCTACGTGAGATGGATGAAGAATTAGGATTGACAACTGATAATCTTGAAAAGGTAACTGCTTTCTTTGCCAGTCCTGGATATTCAAATGAGAAGTTAACGGTTTTCAAGGCAACTGATTTGAAGAAAGTTGAATTCAAACGCCCACTAGATCCAGATGAATTCTTAAATGTAGAGGAATTAACTTTAGCTGAAGCTAAAGAACAAATTGCCAAAGGAGTTATTTGTGATTCCAAATCAATCTACGCAGTTACTTACTGGGAATTAATGGAAGCAAAGGAAAAATAAATGTTTTCTAAATTGAAAGATTTTTATCATTCAAAGACTAAATCGGCTGATCAACCGCAGACAGTAGTACGTGCTGATCAGATTGAACAACAACAAGAAAAGATGCGTATGCAAGAACGTCGTCGAGCCGAACAAGAGTATGCAAGACAACATTCTGAGCAAATTATCGAAGAAAAAATGCAATCTTTTGATAATAAGACAAATCGTTTGAAAAAAAAGCTAAATATTGCCATTATTACAGTATTCGGCCTAATTATCTTAGTGTTTTTAATATTATTTTTTATTTGAGGAGTAAAGTATGAAAATTGGCGTAATCGTTCCAATGGAAGAAGAAATCAAATTAATGAAAGAATCTTTAACTGATGTTAAAAAAGATTCTGTAGCTGGAGTAGATATTACGATCGGTAATTATAAAGATCATCAAGTTTATCTAGCTCAAAGTGGAATTGGTAAAGTACAAGCAGGAATGACAACGACAATTATCAATGAACGTTACCAACCAGATTTTATTGTTAATACAGGTTCAGCTGGTGGTATCGGTGAAGGTTTACATATCGGTGATGTTGTTATTTCAGACAAAATGGCTTATCACGATGTTGATGCAACTGGTTTTGGTTATAAAGTTGGTCAATTACCTCAACAGGAGCTTTACTTTAATGCAGATAAGACTTATGTTGAAAAAATTGCAGCTGCTGCTAAGAGAACTGGCTTAACATCACGTGTTGGTTTGATCGTAACAGGAGACCAATTTATTGACGCAGCTGAAAAAATTGCTACAATTAAAAAGTCATTCCCAGATGCTTTAGCATCTGAAATGGAAGGTGCAGCTGTGGCTCAAGTCTGTACACAATTCAAGACACCGTTCGTTGTTATTCGTTCAATGAGTGATGTTGGTGACGAAAGTGCTAGTGTAAACTTTGACGAATTTGTTTTACAAGCCGGACGCAAATCAGTAACAATGTTGCTGAACTTTTTAGACCAAGAATAGAGGGGATTTATTGTGGCATTTGTTTATTTAGATAATGCTGCTACGACACCAATGGCTACATCTGTAGTCGATGTGATCAGCGACCAAATGGCAAACAATTTTGGTAATGCTTCTGCTACCAATTATTTTGGACGCCAAGCTCGTAAAGTTTTAGATGAAAATCGGCATGTAATTGCTCAAAGTATCAATGCAAAAGATTCAGAAGTAGTCTTTACAAGTGGTGGTACCGAAAGTGATAATACGGCTGTCATTGAAACAGCTTTATCTAGACAAAAATTAGGAAAACATATTATAACAACAGCGATTGAACACGAAGCTATCTTGAAACCATTAGCCTACTTGGAATCACTTGGCTTTGAAGTTACTTATCTTAAACCTAATGAACGTGGCGAAGTCACTGTTCAACAAGTTAAAGATGCCTTACGTGACGATACTATTTTAGTAACGATTATGTATGGTAATAATGAAGTAGGTTCAATGAATCCTATTAAAGAAATTGGTGAATTATTAAAAGATCATCAAGCCTTTTTCCATACGGATGCTGTGCAGGCTTATGGCATGGAAGATATTGATGTCAAAGCTGAACATATTGATATGCTTTCAACATCAGCACATAAAATCAATGGTCCTAAGTTTATCGGCTTTTTATATATTAATGACGATATTCATATTCCATCTTTTGTTAAAGGTGGCGATCAAGAAACTAAACGCCGTGCAGGAACGGAAAATGTGCCTGCTATCGCTGGTTTCGCTAAGGCAGTACAATTGATTACTCCTGATGAAAAGAAAGCTCGTCAGACACGTTATTTTGGTTTCAAACAGAAGATTCAAGAAATTTTAAAGGAAAACAACATTCCTTTTGGAATCAATGGACCTACTGACAGTCATGCTTTGAATCATGTAATGAACTTGTATTTGCCCGGTGTTGATCGTGGAGTCTTGTTGACTCGCTTGGATCTTGAAGGGTTTGCTATTTCTGGTGGTTCTGCATGTACAGCCGGTAGTTTGGAACCTTCACATGTCTTAGTAGCAATGTTTGGCGAGGATAGTCCTAAGATCAATGATTCAGTACGAATCAGTTTTGGTAAGGACAATACTGAAGCTGAAATTGTTAAATTTACAAATAAGTTAGTAGATATCGTTTCCGACTTGACTAATTAATTAATTTTATTCAAACTTATAATTAATAATGATTATTTATAAGGGATGATAAATATGGATAAAAAACAAGCTCAAGTACTTGGAGATCAAGAGATTTATGAATTGAGTTCTGAGGTTAAACGTTATTCACTAATGGATAGTGGTTTTAAAGAAACTAACAAAGGTGGTTTCCGTTTGGAACATCCACTTAATGGAACTTCTCCATATGCAGCTAGATTTTTTGTTAAAGCTGTTGTTAGTAAAGATTTAGATAGTTTGAAGCTATCAATTACCGATAAAAGCGGTATGCACAATATTAATATCTTCAAATTGAAGGATTCCGAAGAAGAAATCAAAGATTATAGATATTTAATGGACTTTTTGAAAGAAAAAAACGTATTAGCAAAATAAATGAGGTTTTAAAATGGATAATAAGAAGAAGCGTGTTGTAGTAGGTATGAGTGGTGGCGTTGACTCGTCAGTTAGTGCACTTCTTTTGAAACAACAAGGCTACGAGGTTATCGGAGTATTTATGAAGAACTGGGATGACTCAGATGACTCCGGTGTATGTACTGCAACTGAGGATTATGAAGATGTTGCTAAGGTTGCCAACAAGATTGGTATTCCTTACTACTCAGTTAATTTTGAGAAGGAATACTGGGACCGTGTTTTCCAATATTTCTTAGCAGAGTATCGTAAGGGTAGAACTCCTAATCCTGACGTTATGTGTAACAAAGAGGTTAAGTTCAAGGCTTTCTTGGATTATGCCAACAAACTAAATGCTGACTATATTGCAATGGGTCACTATGCTCAATCATTCCGCGATGACAATGGCGTTGTTCATTTGTTACGTGGTGGTGATGCTAACAAGGATCAAACTTACTTCCTAAGTACTGTTCAACAAGATCAACTTCAAAAGGCTTTGTTCCCAATTGGTGGTATGCAAAAGTCAGAGGTTCGTCGTATTGCTGAAGAGGCTGGTTTGTCTACAGCTAAGAAGAAGGACTCAACTGGTGTATGTTTCATCGGTGAGAGAAACTTCCGTAAGTTCTTGAGTGAGTTCTTGCCTGCACAACCTGGTAAGATGATGACACCTGCTGGTGAGATTAAGGGTGATCATGCTGGTTTGATGTATTACACAATCGGTCAAAGATCAGGTCTTGGTATTGGTGGTAACGGTAAGTCTAACGAGCCTTGGTTCGTTGTTGGTAAGGATATGAAGAAGAATGTTCTTTATGTTGACCAAGGATATGATAATCCTAGATTATATGCTGATCATCTAGAGGCTTCAGATCTTTCATTTATCACAGGCTTAGATTATGGCGATACTTTCCATGCCACAGCTAAGTTCAGATATCGTCAACAGGATACTGGCGTTACAGTTCACGTTTTAGGTGATGGTAAGGTTAATGTTGAGTTCGATAATCCAGTTCGTGCTATCACACCGGGACAAGAAGTTGTCTTCTATGATGGCGAGGAGTGCCTTGGTGGTGCTACTATCGATGCTGCTTACATGGCTGCAAAGAAGTTACAATACATTTAATGATAAAAAATAGACATCTGTTAGAGGTTGTATACACATGAATAATATGTGTGCATCTTTAATAGGTGTTTTTTATTTTCTGTAAAAATTGGGCTTAACTTGAAAAAAGATACTAAAAAATCCATAATTGTAATTAATTAACTTTGTAAGGTGAGAGAAAAATGGAATTGTATTTTGTCAGACATGGAAAGACCCAATGGAATTTAGAGGGAAAATATCAGGGTGGACATGGGGATTCACCTTTGTTGTCAGAAAGCTTGCATGATATTGGTTTGTTAGCTAAACGTCTGGAAGATGTGGAAATTGATCATATGTATTCAAGTCCACTTCCACGTGCTAAAACAACAGCTGAAACTTTGATTAAAGATTTACATCGTGACGTTGACTTGACCATTGTTGATGATTTACGAGAATTTGACTTAGGTATTATGGAAGGTCGTAAGTTTTCAGAGTTAGAACGTGAGATGCCAGAAGTTATTTATGCTTTTAGACATCAACCTAAAGACTATGATTATGATTTGATTCGTGGGGAATCTTTTGAAGAGGTGGCTCAAAGAACCACCGGCGCTGTACAAAGAATTGTTGAGGCTAACCACGAAAAAGGTAGTGTTGTGATTGTTAGTCACGGTGCTGCATTAGTTACGATGATTCAGTCATTATTAGGAACAAATGTTGACGATATTAGAAAAGATGGTGGATTGTCAAATACAAGTTTGACCCATTTACAATATAAAGATGGCCAATATAATTTGGTCGAATGGAATGAAACAGGATACTTACATAAGAAACTAGAGAGTTCCGATACGATTTGAGGTATTAGATGGATAAAAAAGCAGAAAAATTATTTAACGATGGCAATAAACAAGAAGCAATTAAATTACTAGTTGCTGATTTGAATAAGAATCCTAAACAATTGTCAGAAATTTTACAATTATCAACTTATTTAGTGCAATCTGAAGACTTGGAGCAGGCTGAAGAACTCTTAGCTCGCTCCTTAGAAATGTTTAAGGATAATCAAGATTTACTTTATAATTTGGGAAATGTTTATTACTTGGCCGATAAGTATGATAAAGCTAATCAGATTTTTCAAAATTTGATTGATGATAACTATGCTTTTGAAGCTTATTTTATGATGGCTAAAACGCTGGATCAGCAAGGGAAACGTCAATTAGCAATTATGTATGCTTTGACAGCTGCTGAAAAAGCTCCCAAAGATTTACAAGCTAATGAATTATTAGCCGATTTATTGCTCGCTAACGGTAATTTTGAAGAGGCCTTAGGATTTTACAAGACAGCTAATGAAATCCAGCCAGAGGCTAAGCATTACTTTAATATGGCATTGTGTGCGATGAATCTTAAGCAAGACTATCAAAATTATTTAAATGAGTCTAAAAAGCTAGATCAGGACTATTATTTGAAACACGAAAAGAAATTAGCCGATTTACAAGAATTTATCAAACAACAAGGAGAGAAGAATGACTGAAAGTGATAAGCAGTATTTTGTCGGTACCGTTAAAGCCATTTTCTTCGAGAACCCTGAGAATTTATTCAAAATTTTTACGATTAAGATTAAAAAGACCAATACAGATTGGGATGCTAATGATATTGTCGTAACTGGTAGTTTTGGTGAGATTTCAGAGGAAGAGGAATATCGTTTTGAAGGCAATATGGTTGACCATCCAAAATACGGTAAACAATTTCAAGCCACTTCTTATAAACGTAGTCGTCCCAGCGGACGTAAAGAACTGATTAGTTTCTTCTCTAGCGATGAATTTCCCGGTATTGGTAAAAAGAAGGCTGAGAAGATTGTTGATGAACTAGGGGAGAATGCAATAGATAAAATTTTGCAGGATCCTCACGCTCTAGATTTTTTGAAGCTAGGTGAAGAAAAAACTAATAACATTGTTGAACAGATTTCTAAGAACCATTTGACGGAACAAGTTTTGTACCAATTGAATAACTATGGCTTTGGTACTACTTTGAGTGCTCGTATTTTTCAAAAATATGGTGCTCAGACATTGGATAAGATTACAGAAGATCCATATCAATTAGTTTTAGACGTTAAGGGTGTCGGGTTTAAACGTGCTGATGAATTGGCTAAACGTTTGGGTATTACAGGCGATGATCCTCGAAGAATTAAGGGTGCATTGATACAAATGGTTAGTTTGATTATCAATGAAACCGGTGATACTTTTGTGTCTCAAGATGACCTGATCAAACGAGCAAGTGGTGTTTTGAATGCTAATTCGACTCCAGACTTGAACAAAAAATTATTGTCAGGGTTGAAAAAATTAGTCAATGATGGAGCGCTGGCAGTTGAGGATGGACATGTTTACGAAAAGAGTCTATCTGACAGTGAATGGTCAATTGCTCAATCACTCAAAATGATTACTGATACTTTCAAGGGTGTGGAATGGACTAAGCACGAATTCAAAAAAGAATTGAAGCACGTGGAGAAGACTTTTAAAGTTCAATATGATGAATCACAGGAAAAGGCTATTGAACAGTCGTTGACTCATTCAATTTTTCTCTTAACTGGTGGTCCTGGAACTGGTAAAACTACTATCATTAATGCCATTGTGTCGTCTTATGCCAAATTAAATGATGCAACACTTGATCCTAGTTCAGAGGATTACGCAATTGCTTTAGCTGCGCCAACTGGTCGAGCTGCTAAACACATGGGTGAGTCTACTGGCTTACCGGCAATGACCATTCATCGCTTATTAGGTTTAACGGGAACTGAGGATGATGAGTTTGCGGAGCCAACTTTAGATTGTAAACTCCTGATCATTGATGAGATGTCTATGGTTGATACAAAACTTTTTAGAACGCTGATCAATGCAGTTCAACCGGGAACACAAGTTGTTCTGGTAGGGGATAAGGATCAGTTGCCATCAGTAGGACCAGGACAGGTCTTTTCAGATTTGATCAATAGTGATGCTTTCCCAACAACAATTTTGAATGAAATTCACCGTCAAGATGAGGATTCAACTATTATCCAATTGGCACATGATATCAATGAAGGTATTATTGATGACGCTATTTTTCAAAATAAAGCCGATCGAAGTTTTATTAATTGCAATAGTCGTAATGTTCCCGAAGTTTTGTCCCAAATTATCAGTAAATCTGGGGACCGTGGCTTTGATATTGCTGATGTTCAAGTTTTGGCACCAATGTATCGTGGTCAGGCAGGGATTGATAATTTGAACGTTGTCATTCAAAACGTTGTGAATCCAATGGCACCTAAACGCAAAGAAGTTTCCGTTGGTAATACGAAGTATCGAATTAATGACAAAGTCGTTTATTTGGTCAATACTCCAGAAGATAATGTTTTTAATGGTGAGATTGGTAAAATAGTCGGAATAATTTTAGCTAAAGAGAACACTGATCATGTTGATAAATTAATTATTGATTTTGATGGGAATGAAGTCTCATTGGATCGCAAAGATTGGCTTAATATTTCTTTGGCTTACTGTACATCGATTCATAAAGCACAAGGTTCTGAGTTTGAAATGGTTATTTTGCCATTGGTTAATGAGGAGTCAAGGATGTTACGTCGTAATTTGTTATATACAGCGGTAACTCGTTCGAGACGTCTTTTAATTATGGTTGGTGATCGTTCAGCATTTGAAAGATCAATTCGTGATCAATCGAATGAACGTCAAACAACATTAAAGGAACGAATCTTTGCTACTTTTAAAATTAAACCTAAAAAAGAGGAAACTGAAGAAGAGGAAATTCTAGAACCAAAGGATTATCATTTAACTTTGGATATGGTAATGAACAATTCCATAGATCCAATGATAGGTATGGATGATGTAACTCCATATAGTTTTCTCGAAAAAAATAACGCTTAGTGTGACTTGTAATCACATTAAGCGTTATTTTTTATGGGCAACCAAAATGGATGTTGGCTGGTTTCAAAATTAAAGTCAAATTCGTGTTGACTTAATTCTTCACCATCCATTTGACCATGTTGTTTGGTGTAATTCTTTAGCTCAAACTGTTCAGTTTCAATGTGCCAAACGTTTTTATCCTGTAGGTGTGAGCCGTTTGTCAATAATCTGGTCAGCAATCTAACAAGTTTTGGTGTACTGATCTTCTTAACTACTACTAAATTCAAATGATGATTAAAGGGAGTAGCAGTAGGATCAATAGCAAAGCCACCACCAAAATAGGGATGATTAGTAGCAACAACGACATAAGCAGAATCAAAGTGCTTTTGATGTTGTTGATAATTGACGTCCAGTCCAAAAGCTTTCTGACGTTTGAGTACTTTTAACAGATTAGTGAAATAGGAGAGGGTTCCTAATCCTAAATTGTTGAGAAGCTCTTTTCTTTCTGAATGATTAGTGTAATAGACGGTACTGGCATCAAAACCGATTCCGATATTGTTGATGAAATAATGAGAAAATGTTTTGCTAGTAGCTTTCCCAACATCAATCATTCGCGGTTTTTTTAAAGAGAGAATAGCTTGCATTAAAATGACCGGATCTTTAGTCTTTAATTTAATACCACGACAAAAGTCATTACCGGAACCACCGGGAATATAGCCTAAAGCAGTATCGGGATAGTTAGAGGATTTAACACCGTTGACAGCTTGGTTTAAAGTACCATCGCCACCGATGACGACAATTTTATTATCTTGATGCAGATCAGCTAATTGTTTAGCAATTCTTTGACCGTCTCCATCACATTTAGTTAAATGAATTTCATACGAAATGTCTATTTGTTTTAGAAAGTCCGTAACTTTGTTGCAGGCCTTTTGAGCACGTCCACTTCCAGCATGATGATTTAAAATTATTTCGATTTTTTCAGTTTTTTCCATTTTGTAACCCTTTAAATAAAAAAAGTAGATCAAGTGATCTACTTTAAAATTGAATTTAGATTGAAGTTCCAATAAGCATTGGAAGGATAACAGGATTTCTCTCTGTACGTTTGTAAAGGAATTCTTGTAATCCTTCAATAATAACTCGTTTAAGAATTGCTTCAGTTACTTTATTTTCGTCATCGTCAAAAGCATTCTTGATCAAATGGAAGACACGTTTTTGTGCTTGATTGATCAATTCGCCTGATTCACGCATATAAACGAAACCACGTGAAAGAATATCAGGACCAGCTAGAACGATGTGCTTTTGATAATCAATAGTTGCTACAACAACGACCATTCCTTCTTCTGAAAGAACTTGACGATCATGAATAACAACATTACCAATATCACCAACACCCTTACCATCGACGTAGACGTCGCCAGCAGGGAAGTGACCTGCAACTCGAGCATTATCCTTAGTTAAAGCTAAGACATCACCATTTTCCAAAAGGAATGAATGATCTTGAGGAACATCACACAAAGCAGCAAGCTCAGTGTGAATCTTCAACATACGATATTCACCGTGAATTGGCATAAAGAACTTAGGTTTCATCAAGCGAAGCATCAACTCTTGTTCCTCTTGACCACCATGTCCTGAAGCATGGATATTATTAACTTTACCATGAATAACTTCAGCACCAGCTTCTGATAATTGGTTAATCAAATGGTTAACACTGATAGTATTACCAGGAATTGGATTACTTGAGAAGATAACAGTATCTCCAGGTTGAATAGTAATCTGTCTGTGTGTTCCGTTAGCAATACGACTCAATGCGGCTAATGGTTCACCTTGTGATCCGGTACAAAGAATCAAAGTCTCATTTGCGGGTGTTTGGTTCAAAGCATGTGGATCAATTAACATATCATCAGAAATATTAAGGTAACCAAGTTCACGACCATTTTCAATTGCTTGTTCCATACTTCGTCCGAAGACAGCAATCTTACGTCCTTGTTGGATAGCTGCATCAACAGCCTGCGAGATACGATAAATATTAGAAGCAAAGGTAGCAAAGATAATTCTGCCACTGATAGTTTCAAATATTTGATGAATCGTCAAACCAACTGAACGTTCAGATTTTGAAAATGTAGGAATTTCAGCATTTGTACTATCTGATAGTAAACATAAGACACCTTTTTGACCTAAGGCAGCCATCTTTTGTAAGTTAGGTGATGGTAAACCAGCAACTGGAGTCAAATCAAATTTGAAATCACCAGTTTCAACGATGATGCCTTGTGGCGTATGGACAGCAACACCCAAGGTATCAGGAATAGAGTGGGTAGTTCTGAAGAAGGAAACACTTGTCTTAGGGAATTTGATAACATCATCTTCATGCAAGACATGCATTTCTGTAGTTCTTAACAATCCGTGTTCTTCCAATTTACCCTTGATCAATGCACATGCCAATGGACCGGCGTAAACAGGGATATTTGGAAGTTGTTGGAGAAGATAAGGAATACCACCAATGTGGTCTTCGTGACCATGAGTGATAAATAATCCTTTGATCTTGTCCTTATTTTCTACTAAGTAACTGTAGTCGGAAATGACGTAGTCAATTCCAAGAAGTTCATCTTCAGGAAACTTAATTCCGGCATCAATTACAATCAGTTCGTCTTGATACTGAACTCCGTACATATTTTTACCGATTTCACCAAGGCCCCCGATGGCAAAAACGGCAACTTCATTATTTTTAACTTTAAATGACATTAACTAAAACTCCGTTAATTTAAACTCAGGACTCTTTTTCTCGTACTCCAAATGCTTTTCGTCGAGTTCCTGAATAAATTCAATGTTATAGTCGGTATTCTTTTCAACTGCTTCACGTACAGCAATGCTTGATTCAGCATCCATGTATAGTGAATGTGTAAATTCACGACGGGGGTTATCTAGTTCGCTTGTTTGATATAAAACTTTATAAATCAATATAAATTTCTCCTTTAAATCGAATTAAATGAAACAGGTCAGTTTCATTTGACGTTTTTTCTAGTCCATTTGTGCGTTAATCAATAGATAGCACAATTCTACCATATATAAAATAGTAAGTATACTTGAAGGCTGTATTAAGAAATTACAACAGTACTTGGATCAAGTGTAAATGGTTCTTTTTTGTCGATCTTGTCGTAATATAGGTGACCATTTAAATGATCGATTTCATGTTGACAAACGATAGCAGGGTAACCTTTAACACGTAGTGTTTGAGAATTACCTTCAAAATCATCATATTTAATAGTAATACGATCAGCACGTGGTACGAATCCTGGAACGTCTTTATCAACTGAAAGGCAACCTTCACCTTCAGACAAGGCAGCCTTTTGAACTGAGTTTCTGACAATAACAGGATTGATCAGAGTGATTTTAAGAAGAGGTTTGTCAGGATCTTCTTCATTTGGTACTAAAACAGCAGCCATCATTTCTGAAACACCAACTTGAGGAGCAGCCAAACCGACACCAGCACGTAATTGGTGCTTTTCAGCATATTCTTCATCTTGACTCTTAACGAGATATTCCATCATATTAGCGGCTAAAGCTTTGTCTTCATCGCTTAATGGGAATTTAACATCTGCTGCAACTTTTCTTAAAACGGGATCGCCATCACGGACGATATCTTTCATAAAATACATAGTTTCCTCCGAATGTTTAATTGTATAAAAATACTTCAGTATATCCATTATAGATTATTTTTCGATAAAAATAGAAGGATTTGAGAAAAAACCTGCTTGAGAATTTTTAGAAAACGATTTCAGATGTACTATTTTTGTTTTGTTAAGGGGGTACATGATAAAATACTCTTATATGTTATCGGTTACACGAAGATACATAAAATATTGCTACTGGAGGTTTTATATGAGATTAATTGACTTTGGTGTCAGAGAAGATGAAAAAAAATATATTGAGGAATGGTCTAAAGAGAACAATATAGAAGTAAAAATCGTTTCCGATTTACTAACGCCTGAGACCGTTCAGCTAGCAAAGGGTTATGACGGGATTGTTGCTTATCAGCAATTGCCATACGATGAGAAGATTTTCGATGCAATGAATGAATATGGAATTCATGTCCTTTCGCTTAGAAATGTCGGCGTCGATAATGTCCCATTTGCAGCTCTCAAGAAAAATCAAATTCGTTTGACTAATGTACCTAGTTATTCACCAGAAGCTATTGCGGAATATTCAGTTACAGGTTTGATGGCATTACTAAGAAATCTAAAACATATGATCAGAAAAGTGGACCAACATGATTTTCAATGGGCTCCTGATATCGGACGTGAGCTCAATCAGCTTACAGTGGGTGTCGCTGGAACCGGAAGAATTGGTCGTGCTGCAATAAAAATTTATCAAGGATTTGGAGCAAAAGTTATTGCATATGATAAATTTCACAATCCAGAATTAGAAAAAGAAGGAATGTACGTCGATGATCTTGATACTTTATTGAAAGAATCAGATGTCGTAACGTTGCATATTCCAAGCCTTGGTAAAGGCCATACTTTGATCAATAGTAAGTCGATTGCCGAGATGAAAGATAATGCTATCGTCATTAATACAGCACGTGGCGATTTGATTAATACGAAGGATCTATATGATGCTGTAGCTTCAGGTAAGCTTTATGGAGCTGTTTTGGATGTTTATGAAAAAGAAGTTGGTGTCTTTAATTCCGATTTGAGTGATCAGGAATTTTCTGATGATGTATTAGATAAAGTAATTAAAAGTCCAAGATTTATTTTGACACCACATATTGCTTTCTATACAACTAAGGCTGTTAAAAACATGGCGACTGTTTCACTAAATGCCATGGTTTCAGAATTAAATACCGGAACTTCAGAAAATGAGATAGATTTGGAAAAATAGTGACCATTTTCACAAACTATTATAAATTTATTTATGTTCAAAGAATGCCTAAATTACTTGTTTTTTGAGTGATCAATGTTAGACTAAAAATATATGAAAGCCCTTACAGGTTTCACAAGGGCAAGTTTTTATGAAAGGACTGTGGAGAATGGCAAATAAACCAATTGTTGATTTTGAAGCACTTAAAAATAACTTATCGAATGTTTCAAAACCCATTCAAGTATTGAATGAAAAAGCTGAGATAACAGATCAAGAAGTCTTTGATTCATTTTCAGATGATGATTTAGTTGAGTTTATGAAAAAGATGGTATGGGAGCGTGCATTGCATGAACAGACAATGAACTTCTCTCGTCAAGGTCGGATGGGTTTCTATGCACCGACTGAAGGTGAGGAAGCTTCTGAGATGGGAACTGTTTTAGCAATGAAGAAGAATGATTATCTTCTTCCAGCTTATCGTGATGTACCACAATTGATTCAACATGGCGCTACAGTAACCCAAGCTTACTTATGGTCACGTGGACATGTTGCTGGTAACAAGTTTGAGGCTCGCTCTATGATGCCACAAATTATCATTGGTGCCGCATATGATGAGGCAGCCGGTGTAGCTATGGGTCTAAAGAAGAATGGCGAAGACGCTATTGCATTTACTTATACTGGTGATGGTGGTACTTCTCAAGGTGATAGTTACGAAGGAATGAACTTTGCTGGTGCCTTTAAGGTTCCTGCACTATTCATTGTTCAAAATAATGGTTTTGCCATTTCAACACCACGTGCAAAACAGACGGCTGCTCCAACATTAGCCCAAAAGGCTGTTGCCGCTGGTATTCCAAGCGTTCAAGTTGATGGTATGGATATCCTAGCTTGTTATGCTGTGGCTAAAGCAGCTCGTGAGTACATTACAGCTGGCAATGGTCCTGTAATGATTGAAACCTTGACATATCGTTTCGGTGCTCACTCAAGTGCTGGTGATGATCCTAAACGTTACAGAACTAAGGCTGAAGAACAACCATGGTTCGATAAGGATCCATTAATTAGATTAAGAAAAGTTCTTGAAGACAAAGGTTTATGGTCTGAAGAACAAGAAGATAAATTAGTTGATGAATATAAGGCTTCGTTTAAAGAGGCAATCAAGGAAGCTGATGCAGTTCCTGAAGATAAAGTTTCAGATATGTTAAAACGTACTTTTGAAATTCCAACTCCAGAAATGAAGAAAGAAATCGCTAAATTTGAAGCAAAGGAGTCGAAGTAAAAATGGCTAAGAAAACTTACATTCAAGCAATTACAGACGCCTTAGACATTGTTCTTGAAGATGATCCAAAAACTTTGATCTTTGGTGAAGATGTCGGTAAAAACGGTGGTGTTTTCAGAACGACTCAAGGACTTCAGGAAAAGTATGGTGAAGATCGTGTCTTCGATACACCTTTAGCTGAATCAGGAATCTTGGGATTAGCAACCGGACTAGGTTTAACTGGTTGGCGTCCAATTCCTGAAATTCAATTTATGGGCTTCTCACTTGAAGCTGTTGATCAAATTATTGGTCAAGAAGCTAGAATGCGTTTCCGTTTTGATGGATTAAAGACAGCTCCTGTAACGATTCGTACACCTTATGGTGGTGGTACTCATACTGCTGAAATGCACGCTGATAATTTGGAAAATATTTTTGCAAGTACTCCAGGTTTACGTGTTGTTATGCCAAGTAATCCATATGATGCTAAAGGATTATTGATTTCCTCAGTTGAAAATAACGATCCTGTGCTATTCATGGAAAACTTGAAGTTATATCGTTCAATGAAAGATGATATTCCTGATGGCAAGTATACAGTTCCATTGGACAAGGCTAATGTTGCCCGTGAGGGTAATGACATCACCATCGTAGCTTACGGTGCTGAAGTAAATGAGGCCTTGAAGGTTGCTGATGATTTGGCAAAGAAGAATATTTCTGTTGAAGTTATTGATCTTAGAACAGTTTCACCAATTGATACCGATACAATTTTCAAATCAATCGAAAAGACTCATAAAGTAGTTATTGTTCAAGAAGCACAAAAAATAGCTGGTGTGGGTGCACAAGTTGCCTCAGCTATTGCCGAAGATGCGGTTCTTTCTCTTGATGCACCAATTGGTAGAGTTGCGGCTCCAAATAGTGTATATCCATTTGCCTTAGGTGAAGACACTTGGATTCCACGTGCAAAAGAAATTGAAGAAAAAGTAAATGAAATTCTCAACTACTAATTAATCGAAGGAAGGGAATCCAACTATGGCTTACAAATTTAAATTACCTGAGCTAGGTGAAGGGATGGCCGAAGGTGAGATCGCCAGCTGGCTAGTAAAAGAAGGAGACACAGTTAAAGAAGATGACTCCTTAGTAGAAATTCAAAATGACAAATCAGTTGAAGAATTGCCTTCACCAGTTGCTGGTACTGTTAAACAAATTGTTGCTCAAGAGGGAGATACTGTTGAAATCGGTGACACTTTGATTGTAATCGATGATGGTTCTCCCGATACAGCTGACGATGATCAACCAGCTAAAGATGACAAGGAAACTGAAAAGCCCGATAAAGAAACTGAAAGTGCACCTAAAGAAGAAGCTGCTTCCGGTCCAGCTACTGGATCAGTTGATGCTCACTATTTAGCAATGCCTTCAGTACGTCAATATGCTCGTGACAAAGGTGTTGATTTGGCAAAGGTCACACCTAGTGGCAAGCACGGACAAATTACTAAAGCTGATGTAGATTCATTCGACGGTAGTGCCGCACCTCAAGCAGCAGCTCAACCTGCAGCCGCTGTAGCACCAGCACCTGCAAATACTATTACACCATACAAGTCAGCCACTCCGGAACTCGAAACACGTGAGAAGATGTCAATGACTAGAAAAGCTATTGCTAAGGCAATGCTTAATAGCAAACACACAGCTCCACATGTAACTAGTTTTGATGACGTCGAAGTAAGTGCTTTAATGGCTAACCGTAAGAAATATAAGGCAATTGCTGCTGATAAAGGTATCCATTTAACATTCTTACCTTATATCGTAAAAGCTTTAGTTGCTGTAATGAAAGAATACCCAGAATTGAATGCTTCAATTGACGATTCTACTGAAGAAATTGTCTACAAACATTATTACAATGTTGGTATTGCAACTAACACAGAACATGGACTTTATGTTCCAAATGTTAAGAACGTTGATTCTAAAGGTATGTTTGAAATTGCTAAAGAAATTACTGAAAATTCACAAGCTGCTTATGACAACAAGTTGAGTATGGATAAGATGTCAGGCGGTTCAATTACAATCAGTAACGTCGGTTCTATTGGTGGCGGCTGGTTTACACCAGTTATCAATTATCCAGAAGTAGCAATTCTTGGTGTTGGTAAGATTGCTAAAGAACCTTATGTTGATGAAGATGGCAACATTCAAGTAGGTAACATGTTGAAGTTATCATTGAGCTATGATCACAGATTGATCGATGGTGCTTTAGCACAAAATGCTTTGAATCTCTTGAAGAAATTGTTGCATGATCCAGATATGTTATTAATGGAGGGCTAGTTAACATGGCAGAAAACGTAATAGAAAAAGATACCGTTATTATTGGTTCCGGCCCTGGTGGTTACGTTGCAGCAATCAGAGCTTCAGAATTAGGACAAGATGTTACTATTATTGAAAAGTCAGATACCGTTGGTGGTGTTTGTCTAAACGTTGGTTGTGTTCCATCAAAGGCTTTAATCACAGCCGGACATAGACTCCAACAAGCTAAAGATTCATCAACTTATGGAATTACAACTAGTGATGCCACAATTGACTTCACTAAGACTCAAGCTTGGAAAGATGAAAAAGTTGTTGCCAGAATGACTGGCGGTGTACAAATGCTTTTGAAGAAGCATCATGTTGAATTGATCAACGGCGAAGCTTATTTAGATAGCGATACACAACTAAGAGTTATGCCAAGTGGTCCTAGACAATTTATGGATAATGGCGGTGGACAAACAATTAAGTTCAAGCACTTGATTTTAGCAACTGGTAGTCGCCCCATTGAAATTAGAGGATTCAAGTTTGATGATCGTGTTATCGATTCAACTGGTGGATTGAATTTGAAAGAAGTTCCAAAGGAATTCGTCATCATTGGTGGTGGTTATGTCGGAACAGAGTTGGCTGGAGCTTATGCTGACTTGGGTTCACACGTAACTATTCTTGAAGGTTCACCTAATATTATTCCTAACTTTGAAAAAGATATGGTTTCAATCGTTAAGAAGAACCTTGAAAAGAAGGGCGTTACAATTATTACAAATGCTATGGCCAAAAAGAGTGAAAACAAGGGCGATAGTGTTGAAGTAACTTATGAAGTTGATGGCAAGCCAACAACAATCAGTGCTGATTATTGTATGGTAACCGTTGGTCGTCGTCCAAATACTGATAATTTTGGACTTGAAATGACCAATGTCAAATTGACTGAAAAAGGTTTAGTTGAAGTAGACGAACAAGGTAAAACTTCCGTCGATAATATTTATGCAATTGGTGATATTACACCAGGACCAGCTTTGGCCCATAAAGCCTTCTTTGAGGCTAAGACAACAGCTGGAGCAATTTCAGGTAAACATACAGCTAACGACTATATTGGCGTTCCAGCTGTTTGTTTCACTGATCCTGAGTTAGCTAGTGTCGGTCTAACAGAAAAAGATGCTAAGGATAAGGGAATTGATGTCAAAGTAGCTAAATTCCCATTTGCCGGAAATGCACGTGCTGTTTCACTTGATGCCGCTGAAGGATTTGTTAAGTTAATTGCTCAAAAAGATACAGGTACTTTACTAGGTGGTCAAATCGTTGGACCAGGAGCTAGTGACTTGATTTCTGAATTAAGTGTAGCTGTTAATTGTCAACTTAATGCTGAGGATATTGCTCTCACAATTCATCCACATCCAACTTTGGGTGAACCTATTCAAGAAGCTGCCGATATTTTAATCGGTTATCCAACACACATTTAATAGAAAAAAGGGAAGAACGTTTAGAAACCGAAAAGAGGATTTTTCGTATACTAAATTAATTATTTCCATAAAAAAGCGATGCAATTGTATCGCTTTTTTTGTATAGTAGAGTAAAAATGAAGGGAGCTATCAATGCATAATTACAGTTATCCTCTTGATGAGACATGGTCACAAGATGAGATTGTTAAAGTGATTGCTTTGTATAATGCGGTTGAAAAGGCCTATGAATCAAGTATAAAAAGTGATGAATTTTTGCAAAAATATCGCTCATTCCAACAAGTGGTTCCAATGAAAATGGAGCAAAAAAAATTAGATAAAGAATTTGAGTTTGAATCGGGCTATTCCATCTATCAAGTGTTTAAAAAGTGTCGTACAGCAAAAAAAGGCGAGAAAGTAAGGATTCACAATGACAGTAGACAGTAAGGAAATAGATAAATTTCTAGTAGAACTTTTACAAAATGTGGGTAAGAGTTTGAGGGATGATGCTTTAAAAAAGAAATCTGTTGATACAAAAAAGAACCGAAATGATTTAGTAACAAATTTTGATAAAAAAACTGAACGCTATATTAATTCCGAGATTAAAAGAGTTTTTCCAGAAGCTACGATTGTTAGTGAAGAAGGATATGGTGATTTAGTAACAGATATGTCGGGACTAGTTTTTTTTGTCGATCCAATCGATGGGACAATGAATTTTGTTAAGCGTGGAGACGATTTTGCATCAATGATTGGCGTTTACATTGATGGCAAACCATTAATTGGTGCTATTATAGATGTTATGGGTAATAACATTTACCATGGCGGTAAAGAAATTGGCTTGTTCATTAATGATGAGAGAATAGATGTTCCAAGAAATTTACCTTTAGTTGAAGGTTTAGTCGATGTTTCGGCACCGATGGCGTTGGCTAATAAATTTAATGTTCAGGAAGTCATTAAAAAAAGTAGTGGTTTCAGAGTTTATGGAAGTGCGGGAATTATTTTTGGTCATCTCTTGACTGGAAAAGAAGTCATGTATATGTCATACTTAGCACCATGGGATTTGGCTGCCGGGCGTGTCTTATGTGAAGCTGCAGGTATGAGTGTAGTAAGTATTGACGATGCACCAATAAATATGCTAAAATCACAAGTCGTAATAGTTGGTACTCAGAAAGTTGTTTCTGAAGCACTGACGACAGTCAAAACGCGTTAGTGAACTGTGAGAAGTTTCACAGTTTTTTTATTGCTAGTAATTTAAACACGTATTTATGGAAGGAAGAACTAATTTGACTAAGAGAAGAGAAGATATTAGAAACATTGCGATCATCGCTCACGTTGACCACGGTAAAACTACATTAGTTAACGAAATGTTAAAACAATCAGACACATTGGATTCACACTCAGAAATTCAAGATCGTGCCCTTGATTCAAATGCTATTGAAAGAGAACGTGGAATCACAATTCTTTCTAAGAATACTGCTGTTGATTATGACGGCAAGAAGATCAACATCTTGGATACCCCAGGACACGCTGACTTCGGTGGTGAAGTTGAACGTATCATGAAGATGGTTGACGGTGTACTTCTAGTTGTCGATGCATATGAAGGTACAATGCCCCAAACACGTTTTGTGTTGAAGAAAGCTTTGGAACAACATTTGATTCCAATCGTTGTTATTAATAAGATTGATAGACCCGGTGCTCGTCCTGCTGAAGTTGTTGATGAAGTTCTTGAATTGTTCATCGAATTAGGTGCTGACGATTCACAACTTGATTTCCCAGTTGTTTATGCTTCTGCTATTAATGGTACATCAAGTTACTCAGATGATCCTGCTAACCAAGAACACACAATGAACCCAATCTTTGATACAATTTTGAAGACAATTCCAGCTCCAGTTGACAACTCAGATGAACCTCTACAATTCCAAGTTGCCTTGCTAGATTACAATGACTATGTTGGTCGTATCGGTATTGGACGTGTCTTCCGTGGTAAGATTGCCGTTGGTGATTCCGTTACGGTTATGAAACTTGATGGATCTACAAAGAACTTCCGTGTTACAAAGCTATTTGGTTTCCTTGGTTTGAACCGTGTTGAAATTCAATCAGCTAAAGCCGGAGATTTAATTGCTGTTTCTGGTATGGAAGATATTTATGTTGGTGAAACTGTTACACCAGTTGATCATCAAGAAGCACTTCCATTGCTACGTATTGATGAACCAACACTACAAATGACATTCTTGCAAAACAACTCACCTTTCGCTGGTCGTGAAGGTACAGAAGTTACTGCTAGAAAGATCGAAGATCGTTTAAGAAGACAACTACATACTGATGTTTCTCTTAAAGTTGAAAATACAGACCAAGCTGGTTCATGGCTAGTTTCAGGTCGTGGTGAACTTCACTTGTCAATTCTTGTTGAAGAAATGCGTCGTGAAGGTTTCGAATTACAACTATCACGTCCAGAAGTTATTTACAAGACAGTTGATAATCAAAAGTGCGAACCTTTTGAAGAGGTAACTATTGATACACCTGATGAATATGTTGGTTCAGTTATCGACTCAATGTCACAACGTAAAGGTGACATGCAAAACATGGAAAGTACTGGAAATGGCCAAACAAGACTTATCTTCTCAGCACCTTCACGTGGTTTGATCGGTTACTCAACAGAGTTCTTATCAATGACTGGTGGTTATGGTATTTTGAACCATACATTCTCAGAATACAAACCAGTTGTTAGAAACTGGAACCCAGGTAGAAGAACTGGTGCTTTGGTTTCAATCAACCAAGGTCCATCAACTACTTACTCACTACAATCTGTTGAAGATCGTGGTACATTGTTCATTGGTGCCGGTGTTGATGTATATGAAGGTATGATCGTTGGTGAAAGTAGTCGTGATCAAGATATCGCTGTTACTGTTACTAAGGGTAAGAACCTTACAAATACTCGTGCTTCTGGTAAAGATCATGCTGCTGCTATCAAGACTCCAAAGGCAATGTCACTTGAACAATCAATCGAATTCCTAAACGAAGACGAACTTTGTGAAGTAACACCTAAGAGTGTTAGATTACGTAAGAAGATCTTGAACACAAACGAACGTAAGAAGTTTGACAAAACGAAAAAAATGTCTAAATAATCAGATTATTAAAGAAGCTAAGGATAGATTTCCTTAGCTTCTTTTTTTATGCCAAAAAGACAGAGTAGGACAGTTTTTTTCTGGTATTATTTGGTGGTATAATCTTATTATTAGATTTTAGGAGCTAAGATGTGAAAAAATTAAAAAAAATTGACTTATGGATTGTCATTCCATATATCATCCTATTAGGTATTGGAATCGTTATGGTTTATTCAGCCAGTTTTTACAATTCATTAGTTTCTGGTGGAAGTACCACACAATACTTAATTAAACAGGCTATCTTTGCAGTGTTGGGATTATTTTTATGTTATTTCAATTTTATTCTCAAAGCTAAGATTTTTAAAAATCGACATTTTATTAAATATGCGTTGCTTTTCACAGTACTGTCCTTGGCAGCTTTACCGATTTTGGGTAAGCTATTTCCTAGCTTGCGTGTTAATGGTGCGGTAGCGTGGATTCCAATTGGTCCTTTTAATTATCAGCCATTGGAATTGGCCAAATTAGTTTTGATTTTGTATTTATCCTTTGTATTAACCAGTAAACAAGAACGTTTACTGTCCTATCAAAATTGGAAAGAAATAGGTTTTGAAGTTTTACCTCCAGTGTTAGTAGTGGCAATTATTGTTATTTTACTTTTAATACAACCGGACTTTGGTGGAGCTATCGTTATTTCACTAATTACATGGGTTCTCTTGGGTGCTTCAACAATTCCTGGTAAATATATCGTTAGATTGAGTGTGGGCTTAGGGGCCTTCTTAGGCTTATCAATCTATGGTATTTTTAAATTAGCTCCTTCAATTATTACTAGTCATTATCAATATCAACGTATTCTAGCGATGCAACATCCCTTTAAATTGGAACAGCATGCTGGGGCACAGTTAGTTAATTCCTTTTATGCTATTAGTAATGGTGGTGTTTTTGGAGTTGGTTTGGGTAATGGGATTCAGAAACGTGGTTATTTGCCAGAACCACATACCGATTTCATTTTGGCTGTTATCAGTGAAGAGTTAGGTCTAGTAGGTGATATCGTTGTATTATCGCTTTTGGCATTGATTATTTTACGGATAATTCTTATCGGTGTTCGTGCTAAGAAAAATTATAATGCTTTAGTTTGTTATGGAGTGGCGACAATGATGTTGACACAAGTAATACTTAACGTAGGAGGATTACTAGGTATGATTCCCCTAACTGGTGTTACTTTGCCATTTATCAGTTATGGTGGATCTAGTATGTTAATACTGTCGATTGCTTTGGGAATCGTCCTTAACTTGGATGCCACGAATAAATTTGAAAGAACAAGGTGATTTTATGTTTAAAAAAGTGGAACGCCAGGCTTTGTATGTTTGGGTTTATTCACTTAAATGGCGGAAGAAGTTGCAGCGCTATGGCACAATTTACTACACTTCCCCTAAAATGAAATATGTGATGATGTATGTAAATTCCAATCGAGTTGCGGAAGTTAGAAAAGAATTGAATTCTAAAAATTATGTAAAGAGAGTTTCATTAGCTCATAGAAAAGAATTAGATGAACATTATGTTTTAAAAACTTCTGAAAGTAAGCAAGAGGAAAATTAATGAAAGTTGTATCAGGAAAGTTTCGTGGATTGAATTTAAAGGCAGTTCCTAGCAATAACACTCGTCCTACATCAGCTAAGGTTAAGGAAGCTGTTTTTAGCATGTTAACACCATATTTAGTTGAGGATGGCGTAGCTTTGGATTTGTTTGCAGGAACAGGCAGTTTGGGTATCGAAGCTGTATCACGTGGCTATAAGACGGCTTATTTAGTTGATAAGGCCTATAAAGCTATTAGTACAATTAAAGAAAATGTTGATAAGACTCGTGCAAATGAAAGTTTTGTGGTTATGAAAACTGCAGCAACTGAGGCTTTAACTAAATTTAAAGATGATCAAGTGAAATTTGATTTAGTGTTTTTGGACCCACCTTATCGTATGAAGATTACAGAACAGATCATCGAAGATATGGTTGAAGAGGAGTTATTAAATCCTGGTGCTATCATTGTTGACGAGACGGATTATGATATTGATCTCACTAATTTTGACAAAATAGATTTACTTAAAGAAAAGAATTATAAAGATACTAAGGTTGCACTGTATCAGTTTGGAGGGTAAGTATGTCGCAAAGAATTGGCCTTTATGCAGGAAGTTTTGATCCAATTACCAACGGTCATTTGGATATAATTCGTCGTGCTTCAAAATTGTTTGATAAATTATATGTAGCACCTATGACTAATACATCAAAAAAGTATTTATTCTCCTATCAGGAAAAGAAGTCCTTCATTGAGGCTGAAATTAAAGATTTAAGTAATGTTTCAGTTGTAGATGGTAAATCAGAGCTTTCAACCAATTTGGCCCGTCAACTAGGAGCTGGTTTTATGGTTCGTTCAATGCGTAATCCTGATGATTTTGGTTATGAATCAGGTGTGGCTTCAATTAATAAAGTTTTAGACAAAAATATTGAAACGATATTCCTGCTAGCAAATGATCAGTATGCTACGATATCATCATCAATGATGAAAGAAGTGGCCAAGTTTGGTGGCGATATATCCGAATTTGTACCTCAAGCAGTCGCTTTAGAATTGATAAAGAAATTGAGGAAGGAATAAACTATTTTGAGATTTAACAAAACTAGAAATAAAATCTTTGGTGCTATATTTATTTTTATTATTGTCGTGGCATTCTTCTTTACACCAACAGGTTATTATTTAGAAGTTCCAGGTAGTGCCGAAGATACTTCTCAATTTGTAAAGGTCAATGGTAAGCAGGATAAGAAAAAAGGAAACTTGCTACTAACGACAGTTGGAATTGTCAGTGGAACTCCATTTACGCTGTTGAAATCAATGGGAAATGATTTCGAAACCATCTATTCGCAAGAAGAATTGATGGGAAATGAAAATAGTCAACAATATTTTCAAGTTCAACAGTACTATATGAAATCAGCAACCAATAATGCGATACAGGCAGCATACTCTAAAGCAGGAAAGCCATTTACTAAAAAGTATCTAGGCGTTTACATTATGGACATCATGAATAACTCTGCTTTTAAGAATAAACTGCAAGTTGGCGATACGATAACTTCTATTAACAACTATCACTTTAAGAATTCAGCTCAATTTATCAATTATGTTAAGAAGCAAGATAAAAAATCTATTGTCAAAATTAATTTTGTGCGTGATGGTAAAAAGAAATCAGCTTCAGGTAAACTGGTTAAATTAGCAGATACCAAACGTTATGGTTTGGGAATCACTTTGACTGATAATACAGAGGCCAAGGGTAATCCTCCGACAAAGATCGATGCTGGTAGTATCGGTGGTCCTTCAGCAGGATTGATGTTTACTTTGCAGGTTTACTCACAGATCAGCAATAAGGATTTAAAGGCCGGTCGTACTATCGCCGGAACTGGAACAATTTCCCCTGATGGAACTGTTGGTCCTATCGGTGGGATTGAGAAGAAGGTCTATGCAGCTTCAGAAATGGGTGCAACAATTTTCTTTGCTCCTGACGATCCTGTAACAAAAGAAATTAAGAAATATGAACCAGGTTACGTTAATAATTATAATTTAGCCAAACGTGCCGCTAAGAAAATTCATACAAAGATGAAGATTGTACCTGTAAAGAATTTAAATGATGCAATTAATTATCTCGAAAAAACGAAACAGTCCAAATAAGGGCTGTTTTTTTTCGTAATTTAATTCGAGGTGATTGAAATGGAAGAAGTTTATCAATACGTTCGAAATAAAAAAATTGGTTTATTAGTGAGTATCGTAGCCTTAGTTGTAGGAGGATATTTTTTTCTTTTCCACAAAACAACCCTGACTAGTACAGTAGAACCTAAGCAGGAATTAGCAACTCAAAAAGATGAGATCAAAAAGAGTAAAATTGATTCAAAAATAAAAGAACCACAAACAATAGTTGTCGATGTACAAGGTGCTGTTAAAAAATCAGGTGTTTATCACGTAAAAGATAAGGCGATTGTACAGGAAGTGATACAGACAGCTGGTGGCTTTGCGGCCAATGCTGATTTGAGACAGATCAATCAGGCTAAGAGAGTGGCCGATCAGATGCAAATTTATATCCCGGTTAAAGGTGAGAAAACGCGCGCTCCTGCCAATACAAACTTATCAGGTGATACTCAAGGTAAAAAGATAGTAAATATTAATACAGCAACAGTTGATGATTTTAAAAATGTAACTGGGATTGGCCCTAAAAAGGCACAAAAAGTTATTGCCTATCGTGAAGAACATGGCCAATTCAAAACGTTACATGATTTAACTAATGTTTCAGGAATTGGTGAGAAGAGCTTATCTAAATTAAAAGATCAATTAACAGTTTAAGATAATGAAAGGTAAGTTGATTTTTTCCGCATTGGTAATAATTTTATTAATAACTATTTATTTTGAGAATAAATTATTCATCATTTTTCTACTATTATTAATAGTAAGGATTGTTTTGCTTAAAAATAAAAATCTTAACCTATTGATTATAAGTTTGTCCGTAATTTTTGCCGTACGTTGTCGGTTGATAAAGCCACCGACCACTGTACCGCAAATACAGAGTGGAGTAGTAACGCCTGATTCAATTTCTATCAATGGAGATTTACTAACGGGTGAATTACAAACTAGTCATGAAACAGTGAAATTCATTTATCAAATAAAAACACAACGTGAACAACGGTATTGGAAAAAGCTAGATCATATGGTTCAAACAAAGCCACAAATTAAGAAAATAGAGTCGATAGCCCAATCACGTAATCCTGGTGAATTTAATTACGCCAAGTATTTAACTAAGCAGAGTATTCATTATCAAGCAGAAATCACAGAATTCAAAAATCTTATAGAGTACCAACCACAAAATTTCAAAGGTAAAATAAATGCTTTACGAATACATATTATTAAATATTTAGCACAATTACCGAAGTGGTTATGAATTCATGCCCAAAGTCTGATAGTTGGTTACACTGATCCTGCAGATAAAGATTTTTTAAAAATCTTGAGTGTTTTGGGAATTATTCATCTTTTTAGTTTATCGGGTCTGCATGTGTTACTTATTCTGACGTTAATTAGAAAATTGACATCTTTTTTGAAGATTCCATTAGAACTAATTGATACGTTAATGTTATTTTTGCTGCCAAGCTATGGCATTTTGGTAGGTTCAAAGAGTGGCATCTGGCGTGCAGTTGTTTTGGCAATGGTTGGAATTGTATTTAAAAAATTGGGTTGGTCGTTAAGTAGTCTTGATATTTTTAGCGTGACACTATTGATATGCTTGTTTGTTGATCCATTGGCTATAACGACTATGGGTGGTCAGCTTAGTTTTCTGTTGGCTTTTGCCATCATGTATCTGTATAAGAACACTAAATTCATTTGTGCGACATTAAAGATGAATTTAGTTAGTTTACCGATAATATGTTTCTATACGTATCAGCTTAATTTGTTAACTTTATTGGTCAATTTGATTTTTATTCCATTATTTACTTACGTAATATTGCCTTTGACCTTTATTTCGGCACTGTCGGTTAAGTTAAAAATTTGGAATAATGTAAATGATTTATTTGAAGGTATGTATGGATTTTTAGATTATTTTTCCAATGGTGCTCAATTTATATTGGTGACGGGTAAATTGGCTATTTTATCAGTTATTTTGTTGGTGATAATAAGTCTTTTCTACATTGAAAGTAAAAGTATTCTTAATAAGTATTTGTATCAGTATCTAATTGTCTTTGCCGCCTGCATAATGATCAATAAATTTCCCTTGAGTGGATCAGTAAATATAATTGATGTAGGTCAAGGAGATAGTATTCTGGTAACAACACCTTTAATAAGAAAGACTTTTTTGATTGATACGGCGGGTAAATTGAAATTTATGACTAAACCTTGGGCTAAGAGGAATAGTAGTAATCAAGTGGAACACAGTACAATTCCGTTCCTAAAGTCGCAAGGAATTTCTAAAATTGACATACTCTTTTTGTCACACAAGGATGTTGACCATATCGGTAACTTAGATATCTTATTGAATAAATTTCCAGTTAGGCAAGTTAATTTCGGTATTGGTTTGAATCAAAATCTTCGAATTCAAAATGTCATTCGAACTCATCCAGAAATTGAATTCAAGAGTCGTCAACAAGGAGATGTTATAAAAACTGGTTTTATAAATTGGCAAGTTCTTTGGCCAAAAGTGAAGGGAAAAGGAGAGAACAGTGATTCCTTAACGCTATTGGCACGAATTAAAGATAAAAATTGGCTTTTTACGGGAGATTTAGATATTCCCTCGGAACAAAAGATATTGAAAAATTATCAATTCAAAGTTGACTATTTAAAGTTAGGTCACCACGGATCAAAAACAGCAACAGGGGATGAGTTACTGGAAAAAACACAACCAAAGTTGGGCTTAATCTCGGCCGGAATTAATAATCGCTATGGACATCCTAATATAGAAACCTTGAAACGGTTAGAAAATCACCAGGTAAAATATTTAAACACGGCTGATTATGGTATGATATCTTGGTATTACGATTTTTTCAGTAATAGAGAAAAGATAACAACTTTTTTAAAGGGTGACTCGTTTGAAAATAACAGAATTAAAAAATAATTTAAAACAAGGTAATTTGAGTAATGTCTATTTGATTACCGGTGCGGAACAGGTCTTCATTAAAGATATTCAGAAATCATTTAAAAATATTATGTCTCCTGAAGAACGTGATATGAATTTCTCCAGTTTTGACTTAGAAGAAACATCATTAGATGACATGATTAATGAAGCTATCTCTGCACCTTTCTTTGGTGAAAAAAGATTAGTTTTTGCCCAGAACCCTTATTTTTTAACGGCGGAACGTGTTAAAAATGCTGTTGAACAAAATACAGACTTATTATTGAGATATATTCAGAATCCAACTCCTTCAACAATCATGGTGATTTTTGCCTCATATGAGAAACTAGATGCTCGAAAGAAGATTGTTAAGCAGTTAAAGAAAATAGCGGCAGTAGTCGATGCTGGTCAGATGGAGGGACCAGTTCTAACTAGGACGATTCAAAATGATTTAAAAACTGATGGTTATCAAATTGATGGGGAAGCCTTGGATTTATTAATAAATAAAACCAAAAGTAATTACTCTTTGATAACGAATCAATTGGTTAAATTAAAGATGTATGCTTTACAATCGAAAAGAATTGATAAACAGGCAGTAGAGGAACTAGTACCACAATCATTAGAAGATAATGTTTTTGACTTAATGAATCAAATTCTTAATAAGAATATTTATCAGGCCGAGGAACTATATCATCAATTCTTATTGCAAAAGATTGATCCAATACTTTTGATTGCTATTTTAATGTCTCAATTGCGTCTCTTGATTCAAGTTAAGGTGCTAACTGAAAGAGGTTTAACTGAAGCCACGATTTCTAAGAACCTCAAATTGCATCCTTATCGAGTTAAATTGTCGCATCGACAGTCTAAGCGATTGGATATGAAGCAATTAATAGTTATGTATCAGGACTTAGTGAACTTAGATTACCAGATTAAGTCAGGACAAGGGGACAAAGAGTTACTATTTGATCTCTTTATAGCAAAATTTGCATAATAAAAAGGAGTTCAGAATAATATCTGAACTCCTTTTTTGAGAAATAAAAAAGCAACCAATATAGGTCGCTTAAGATTAATTCAATTTAGCAAGTCTTGACTTATCGCGAGCAGCTTTGTTAGCCTTGATTAGGCCTTTAGCTTTAGCCATGTCAATAGCACGAACTGCTGTTCTAAACATATCTTCTTTGTTGTCAGTGTTGTTAGCAGCTGAAGTTTCAAAGTTTTTGATAGCTGAACGCATAGCGCTCTTTTGTGAAGCATTGCGAAGAGTTGCACTTTGTGCAGTCTTTACACGTTTCATAGCTGATTTAATTTGTGGCATCAATTTCACCTCCGATTACCTAGTAAGCTTAAAACTCAATACATAGAATTATACATAATTAGCTTTGGCAATGCAATGAAATGTCGATTTTTTTTACACTATTGCAATATTCTACATTATGTAGTAAATTAGTTAGTTGTGTTAACCATGCTCTGTTTGACGAATCACCAACGCAGACATAGTTTGGCTAAATATATAAGGAAAAGGTGAATGAAATGGCTATTTCAAAACAAAAGAAAAATGAAGTTATCAAACAATATGCACGTAAAGATGGAGACACTGGTTCTCCAGAAGTACAAATTGCTGTTTTAACTTATGATATTAATTCTCTAAACGATCACTTGAAAGTTAACAAGAAAGACCACCACTCATATGTTGGTCTATTAAAGAAAATTGGTCACCGTCGTAACCTATTGGCATACCTACGTAACAAGGATGTTCAACGTTACCATGATTTGATCAAATCATTAGGTCTACGTCGTTAATATCAATTTAGGAAGTTTCCCGTTTGGGAGGCTTCTTTTTTTTCGCTTTTTTTTATATATTGTCTCTCGTATGGTAGAATAACAAACAGGTATAGCTTAAATAGTCTTAAAAGACTTAAAAATCACAATAGGATATTATGATCTATGCTATTTTAATGAAATGAGAGATGAAAATGAGCAAAAAAATTAAAATAATTTTGTTAAGTGGCGTACGTGAAAACGGAAAGAATATGTACGCAGTAGAAGTAAATGACGAGATTTATATCTTGGATATTGGTTTACAATATCCTGATAATGATCTTTACGGAATTGATGTTGTTGTACCAGATATGACTTACATCAAGGAAAATATTGATAAAGTGGTGGGTATCTTCCTATCACACGGTCATGCAGATGCAATCGGTGCTTTGCCATACCTAATCAGTGATTACGACATTCCTGTATTTGGTTCAGAAATGACGATCGAACTAGCTAAGATTGTTTGTTCAAATGACAGTCGCAGTAAGAAATTCTCAGATTTCCACGTTATCGATGAAAACACAGCTATTGATTTTGAACAGGCTTCAGTTTCATTCTTTAAAACAACCCATTCAATCCCAGGCTCTTTAGGAACAGTTATCAAGACTGAAGAAGGTCAAATTGTTTATACGGGTGACTTTAAATTTGATCAAGCTGCTGTACCAGTTTATAAGACTGATTATGGCCGTATTGCTAAAATCGGTAGTGAACGTGTTCTAGCCTTGTTAAGTGACTCTGCTAATGCTGAATCACCTTATGAAAATTCTAATGAACGTGATATCTATGAATATATTTTGGATACGTTTAGTTATCACAATGGCCGTATTATTGTGGCTCAAGTGGCTTCAAACATTCAAAGAATGCAACAAGTTTTGGATGCAGCTGATAAGACAGGTAGAAGAGTCTTCCTATCAGGAACGGACGCCGAAAAGATTGTTAAAACGGCTATGAACTTAGGCTATTTGAAGATTCCTAATAAAGAATTAATTTTAAAACCTAAGGAACTAAAAGGTTTTGATAATAATAAATTAGTTGTTGTTGAAACCGGTAAAATGGGTGAACCAGTCAAGGTTCTTCGAAAGATGGCTAATCCAGCAGCTAAGACGAAGTTCCAAATTGAAGAAGGAGACCTAGTATTTATTGCTACAACTCCTTCACATGCCATGGATACAACTGTTGCCAAAGCTAGAGATGCTATTTATCGTACAGGTGCTGAAGTTAAAGCATTGAGTGATGACAAACACTCTTCAGGCCATGCTAATAAGACTGATCTGCAATTGATGATCAATCTTTTGAATCCAGAGAATGTTATTCCTGTTCAAGGGGAATATCGTCTTTTGGATGCACATGCAAGAATTGCGCACGAAACAGGCATTCCTTATCAAAATATTTTCCTTACTAAAAAGGGTGATGTTTTGAATTATGAAAATGGACAATTCTATCAAGCTAAGGCTGTCGATGCCGGAGATACTATGATCGACGGAAAAGGTGTTGGCGACATTGGAAGTATCGTTCTACGTGATCGTGAATTATTGGCCGAAGACGGTGTTTTCATTGCGGTAGCTACAATTGATCGTAAAAAGAAGAAAGTCGTTGCTAAACCTAAAATTACGGCTCGTGGGTTTGTTTATATGCGTGCCAGCCGTGACTTATTGAGCGAAAGCTCAGATATTATTGTCAAGACAATCGTAGATTATATGCAAGATAGTAAAGATTTTGATTGGTCTGATTTGAAACAAGATGTCCGTGACAAGTTAAATCACTTCTTGTATGAACAAACTAATCGTCACCCGGTAATTCTTCCTGTAATCATGGAAGTAAACCAGAACAGACATAGAAAAGCCAAAAAATAAACTGATTTAATTAGTTAGATATTGTTGAGGTATTGTATGGACGATTCAGATAATCTAAAAAAAATTATTGATCAGGCGGAAGAAGCCTTTGAACAGGGCGTTTGGTCTGAAGCAGTGGATTTATATACGCAGGCGTATGCAATGCAGCAGTCATTCTCAATTAACAGGGGGTTGGCTGCTTCTTTGTTGAATCAAAAAAGACCTGGCGATGCTGAAGCAGTAATCTTAGATTATTTTAATTATTACCTCAGTGAACCAGAAACGGCTGAATTAGCTTTGGATATCATTTTAGAAAATGATGATTTCTTATTAGCTAATCAAATGTTAAATTTTTATGACATAGAGACATTGCCACATATTAAGCCAGAGTTTGTAGAAGATATAACGAAACGAATACAAGTAGCAGAAGATCGTCACGAACGTTCTTTCAAGCCAGAGAAGAAACAATTATCTAAACGACTTTATTCTATCGTTACAGAATCAACTCCAAAACAAATTCAATTGTTAAGAAGTTTGCGACAATTTAACAAGAGTGATTATGTAAAGGATGCAAAGATTTTATTAGTCAATCCCTTGTTACATCCGCTTTTAAAGAGTGAAGCTCTGGAAAATTTATTGAAACTAGGGATCGATGAAACTATAGATATTTCGTTCTATGGTGAAAATAAAACTTGCAATCCGAGTGACTTAATGCCTATTATGTCAACTGATGTCTATTTGAAAATGTGCGACGAATTAGAAAAATTATTAACTGACGAAAATGATTCGCAATTAGAAAACTTTAAAGGTGAGTTGTCACTGTACGCGGCATTTGTCTATCCGTTTGGGGATGAAATAATAAAAAGTCCAAGACTCTGGACAAAAGCTATGCTTTTAAGGTATCGTTTAGTTGATGAATCACAAATAAGTGATAATCAGGGGTTAAAAGAAGTAAATAATTGGCTAAAAAGGTTCGATGAGCTAATAAATGCCTTTCAAGAGTGAAAAAAATTAACTTTTTTTGCTTTGAGTATTTACAATTCCGATTACTCCCCGTATAATCCAAAGAGTATATTTTTAGTCGGTGATTTGCTTTGAATTACTTTGCTTTCACCTCTGAAAGTAGTATAATTTTTCAGTAAAGAGTCGTCTAAAGAACATTTTCTTTGGATCAATCTTATGAAATGAAATTTTAGGAGGATTCTTTGTAATGGCAGAAAAAGAACATTATGAGAGAACAAAGCCCCATGTAAATATTGGGACAATTGGTCACGTTGACCACGGTAAGACTACTTTAACAGCTGCAATCACTAAAGTATTGGCTGACAAAGGTTTAGCTAAGGCTGAAGATTATGCTGATATCGATAAGGCCCCAGAAGAAAAGGAACGTGGGATTACTATCAACACAGCCCATGTTGAATACGAAACTGAAAAGCGTCACTATGCACATATCGATGCTCCAGGACACGCTGATTACGTTAAGAATATGATCACTGGTGCTGCACAAATGGATGGTGCTATCCTTGTTGTTGCTGCTACTGATGGTCCTATGCCACAAACTCGTGAACATATCTTGCTTGCTCGCCAAGTTGGTGTTGAATACATCGTTGTATTCTTGAACAAGACTGATCTTGTTGACGATCCAGAACTAACAGACCTTGTTGAGATGGAAGTTCGTGAACTTCTATCAGAATACGATTTCCCAGGGGATGACATTCCTGTTATCCGTGGTTCAGCTTTGAAGGCTCTTGAAGGTGACCCAGAGGAAATTAAACACGTTGAAGAATTACTTGATGTTGTTGATGAATACATCCCAACACCAGAACGTGATAATACAAAACCATTCATGATGCCTGTTGAAGATGTCTTCACTATCACTGGTCGTGGTACTGTTGCATCAGGTCGTATTGATCGTGGTGAAATTAAGATTGGTGACGAAGTTGAAATCGTTGGTTTGAAGCCAGAAGTATTGAAGTCAACTGTTACTGGTCTAGAAATGTTCCGTAAGACTCTTGATTTAGGTGAAGCCGGAGATAACGTTGGTATCTTACTACGTGGTGTTAACCGTGATCAAATCGAACGTGGACAAGTTCTTGCTAAGCCAGGTTCAATCCAAACTCACAACAAGTTCAAGGGTGAAGTTTATATCATGAGTAAAGAAGAAGGTGGACGTCATACTCCATTCTTCTCAAACTACCGTCCACAATTCTACTTCCATACAACTGATGTTACTGGTGTTATTGAACTACCAGATGGTGTAGAAATGGTTATGCCTGGTGACCAAGTTACTTTCGAAGTTGATTTGATTGCTCCAGTTGCTATTGAAAATGGTACAAGATTTACTGTTCGTGAAGGTGGCCGTACTGTTGGTGCCGGAGTTGTTACAGAAATCTTAGACTAATTTCTAAGTGGTAATGATAATTAAAAAAGAGTTGGTTAATCCAGCTCTTTTTTTTATGGCTATTTTTTACGGCTAAGTTATTTAAAAATCGTAAAAAGTGTCATATAATATACGAATGATGTCTTAAAAAACCTATTAAATAACGTCAAATGTTTACAATATCACCATTTTAGGGTAATATTACAAAGTATGAGATCGTTGAAATACCGGAGGGATAATATAAATGTCTGCTAAGGCTAAATTTACAAAAAAAGAAAATAATACTGGTGAATTAAAATTTGAAATTGACCAAGATACAATTAAAAAAGGTTTAGATACTGCTTTTAATCGTGTTAAGAAGAGCTTAAATGTTCCTGGATTCAGAAAAGGAAGAGTTCCTCGCCAAATCTTTAACCGTATGTACGGTGAAGAAGCATTGTACGAAGATGCATTGAACGCTGTTCTACCAGATGCATACCAAAGTGCTGTTGATGAAACTAAAGTAGAACCTGTTGACCAACCACAAATCAGTGTTGAATCAATGGAAAAAGACAAGCCATGGGCTATTACTGCAACTATTACAGTTAAACCAGATGTTGAACTTGGTGAATACAAGGGCATCGAAGTTAAGAAGCAAAAACGTAATGTTATGAAGGCTGATGTTGAAGATCGTCTAACAGACCTTCAAAAACAACAAGCTGAACTAGTTCTTAAAGATGGTAAAGCTGAAAAGGGCGACACAGTTATTATTGACTATGTTGGTTCTGTTGATGGTAAAGAATTCGATGGTGGTAGTGCACAAAACTACTCACTTGAATTAGGTTCAGGTTCATTCATTCCTGGATTTGAAGATGCATTGATTGGTCATGCTGCTGATGAAGATGTTGACGTAAATGTTACATTCCCAGAAGATTACCAAGCTAAAGAACTTGCTGGTAAGAAAGCTATCTTCAAGACAAAGATTCATGAAGTTAAGTCAAAAGAATTACCTAAGTTAGATGATGACTTTGCTAAGGATGTTGACGAAGACGTTGATACACTTGAAGAATTGAAGACAAAACTTCATGACGAAATCAAGGATCAAAAGAAAGAAACTGCTGAAGAAAACATTCAAGAAGAAGCAATTGCTGGAGCAGTTAAGAATGCCAAGATTGATGACATTCCACAAGCTATGATTGATACAGAAGTTGACAACCAATTGAACCAATACTTGGCTAACCTACGTCGTCAAGGTATCGATCCTAAGTTGTACTATCAAATGACAGGTACAAACGAAGAAAGCTTGAAGAAACAATTTGCTAAAGATGCTGAAGAACGTGTAAAGACTGACTTAGTTATCGAAGCAATCGTTGCTAAAGAAAACATCAAGCCAACAGAAGACGAAATTAAGAGTGAAGTTAAGTCACTAGCAGATGAATACAAGATGGAAGAATCCGCTGTAAGAAATGCACTTAGTGATGAAATGCTTGCCCATGATATCGGCGCTAAGAAAGCCATCGAATTAATCGTTGACTCAGCTGTTGAAAAATAATGTTTCTTTGAACTAAAATAAAGGAAGCCACTGGGCTTCCTTTTTTTGTAAAAACGATGGCTTCAAACTAATTACTTTACTCAAAGTTATTACAATGCTAGACTTTCAAAGTAATTGGAACTATTGAAGGAGAATAACTATGTTTGATAGTACAGAAAATACTGGCACAATTAGCTGTTCATTCTGTGGTAAAACGCAAGATCAAGTTAAGAAAATTGTTGCTGGACCAGGTGTATACATTTGTAATGAATGTATCGATTTATGTAAAGAAATCATTGATGAAGAATTAAATGATTCAACACCAATGGATCTTGAAAATATTCCAACACCTGTAGAAATCAAAAAAATTCTTGATGACTATGTAATTGGACAAACTGATGCGAAGAGGGCATTATCAGTTGCCGTTTATAATCATTACAAGAGAATTAATAAAATGGAACACCTTAAAGATGGTGAAACAGAGTTACAAAAGAGTAATATCGCTCTAATCGGACCTACCGGTTCCGGTAAGACCTTCTTGGCTCAGACTTTGGCTCGTATATTGAAGGTGCCATTTGCAATTGCAGACGCTACAACATTAACTGAAGCTGGTTATGTTGGTGAAGATGTTGAGAACATTCTTTTGAAACTTTTGCAAAATGCTGACTTCGATGTAGATAAGGCCGAACATGGTATTGTTTATATTGATGAAATTGATAAGATTGCTAAGAAGAGCGAGAATGTCTCCATCACTCGTGATGTGTCTGGTGAAGGTGTTCAACAAGCACTTCTAAAGATTCTTGAAGGAACAATTGCTAGTGTGCCACCACAAGGTGGTAGAAAGCATCCTCAACAAGAATTAATTCAAATCGATACAACTAATATTCTCTTTATCGTTGGTGGTGCTTTTGACGGTATCGAACAAATTGTTAAGAATCGTTTAGGCGATAAGACGATTGGTTTTGGTGCTGAGCAACAAGCAACAATTGCCGAAGAGAAGAGTTTAATGCAACAGATCATCCCTGAAGATTTGATGAAGTTTGGTATTATTCCTGAATTTATCGGTCGTATTCCAATCGTAACAGCACTTGAGAAGCTTACAGAGAGTGATTTGGTCGATATCCTAACAAAACCAAAGAATGCTCTTATTAAGCAATACAAGGAACTATTAAGCTTGGATGGGGTCAACTTGATCTTTACTGATGGTGCTTTGAAGGAAATTGCTAAGATGTCAATCGAAAGAAATACCGGTGCTCGTGGTTTGAGATCTATTGTTGAAGAAACAATGCTTGATACCATGTTCGATATTCCTGGACGTGATGACGTTGAAAGTGTCAAAGTAACTAAAGAAGCTGTTAGAAAAATCAAAGAACCAGAATTGATTCTTAAAAATGGAGAAGTTGCCTAGTGGGCAGCTTTTTTTGTTTATGGTAAAATTACTTCATTGAGGTGAATTATGCAGGTAAATAATGTATCAATGAATTTGAGCGCCGTAAGCTCAAAACAGTATCCAAGTGAAGGATATCCAGAAATAGCCTTATTAGGCCGTTCTAACGTCGGAAAATCTTCTTTGATAAATACTCTTATCAATCGTAAAAGCTTTGCGAGAACGTCTAGTACGCCAGGTAAGACGCAAACACTTAACTTCTATAATATCGAAGATCAATTATATCTTGTTGATGTTCCCGGATATGGCTTTGCTAAGGTTTCCAAGAAGCAACGTGAAGAATTCGGTGTCATGATCGAAGAATATTTGACTACTCGTGATGTTTTGAAAGGTGTAGTTATTTTAGTTGATGGTCGTCATCAACCTAGTGAAGATGATATTTCAATGTATCAATTTGTCAGTTATTATCATATTCCTACGCTAATTGTAGCTACGAAGATGGATAAGGTTAAGGGCAATCAGTGGAATAAGACTATTAGCCAAGTCAAGAAGGCAATGCAAATCAATCAAACCGACGATCTACAATTATTTAGTTCTGATACTAAGTATGGTAAAGAAGAAGTCTGGGACTGGATTGAAAAACATATGTAACAAAAATAGAGATAGTAATCGTGATTTGATTACCATCTCTATTTTTTATAATAATTATTCTAATTAAAATTAATAATCTTGTTAAAAGTAAATTTATTATCTTCGAATTCAAATTCTAGAATACTGCAATTACCAAAGCCACTATCCTTTATTTTACCAATATCAGTCCATTGGCTAGTAAAATTCATAATGGAACCAGCATGGCTAACAACTAAAACCGATTTATTGTCCTGATTCATAATATCAAGTAGAGTCTTTTTGACACGATCCTTATTTTGTTGAGCACTTTCACCACCATATTGAACGAAAAAGTCACCATATTGTTTTTGAGCATCAGTGATTTTAGGATTCAAATATTCATGTTCACCCTCAAATTTACCAAAAGACATCTCTCGTAACCCTTTTAAACGGGTATAAGGCATATCTGTAACCAATTCCAATGTGTCACTAGATCTTTCAGCAGTCGAGCAAAAAGCAGCGTCAAATTCGATTTGATTATCTTTAAAGTATTTTCCAGCCGTCTTAGCTTGTTCAATACCCTTGTCGGTCAGTGGTGAATCACACCAGCCTTGAATTTTACATAGAACGTTAAAAAGTGTCTGTCCATGACGCATTAAATAAAGCTTTTTTTTCATGTTTTCCCCTCCATAAAAGCACTTACATTATACAATAACATTTGCTTTTCTAAAAAAGAGCTTGAAAAAAATATCACTCCTGTGTATCATCATATTTATAAATAGTTTTGGTTTTAAACTAAGTAGTAATTTACTTCGGTGTTCAGAGAATTGACATTTGGTGAGAGTCAAGCAGGGTAGATTATCAAATACGAAACTAAAATTCGTGTCCTACGTTATAGGAGTAAAGAGCAAGTAGTAATACTTGAATTTGGGTGGTACCGCGCATAAGCGTCCCTGCATAACTGCAGGGGCGCTTTTTTTCTATAACGGGGATAAATTATTGGAGGAAGATCTATGAATATTATTGATGAATTATCATGGCGTGGCTTGATCAATCAACAATCTGATGAAGAAGGTCTACGTAACTTAATCGATGAAAAGGATATTTCATTGTACTGTGGAATGGATCCAACTGGAGATTCAATGCACATTGGTCATTTGTTGCCATTTATGACTTTGGAAAGATTTGCTAGAGCTGGACATCATCCATACGTTGTTATTGGTGGTGCTACTGGTTCTATTGGTGATCCAAGTGGTAAAAAAGCTGAACGTCCTATGCAAACAATGGACCAAGTTAATCACAATGTTGAAGCCTTGAGCAATCAAGTCAACAATATCTTCAGTGATTTTACAATGGTTAACAATTATGACTGGACAGAACCAATTGGTATTCTTGATTTTCTACGTGATTACGGTAAATTATTTAACGTTAATACAATGCTTAATAAGGAAATTATATCTAGTCGTCTAGAAGTAGGTATTTCCTTTACTGAATTCACATACCAAATTTTGCAATCACTTGATTTCTTGACACTATACCGTAAACATGATGTTCAATTGCAAGTTGGTGGTGGTGATCAATGGGGTAATTTGACTGCTGGACTTGATTTGATCCATAAGGCTGAAGGACAAGATGCTAAAGTTTACGCTTTGACAATTCCTTTGTTATTGAAGGCTGATGGAACTAAATTTGGTAAAACTGCCGGTGGTGCTGTTTGGCTTGATCCTGAAAAGACTTCACCATACGAATTCTATCAATTCTGGTTCAACCAAGACGATAAAGATGTTGTTAATCTCTTGAAGAAGTTTACTTTCTTGTCTAAAGAAGAGATTGATGAATTGGCTGAATCTATTAAGACAGCTCCAGAAAAACGTTTAGCTCAAAAGACATTAGCTCAAGAAGTAACTAAATTTGTTCACGGCGAAGAAGCTTTGAAGACAGCTGAAAAGATTACTGATGTTTTGTTCTCAGGTGAAATTCAAGCACTAACAACTGAAGAAGTTGCTGAAGCCTTCCATGGTGTTCCTAGTGAAGAAATTGCTGCAGATCCAATTAACTTAGTTGACCTATTAATTGCTGCTAACGTTGATAAATCGAAGCGTCAAGCACGTGAGGATATTCAAAATGGTGCTATCAGAATCAACGGTGAGAAGTTGACGGATACAACTCTTGAAATTGATCCTAAAGAATCATTTGACGGCAAATACATTGTTATTCGTCGTGGTAAGAAGAAGTACTTCTTAGCAAAAATTAAATAAAACCATTGACTGAAAATGTAAAATCGTTTATATTATTTGCAACGAAAACTTTTAATCGAGTCCTGTGAGGCTTGGAAGGTATTGACTACATTTGACAGAAAAAGTGTAAACTTCCTTTCCTTGTGGGATAGGGAGTTTTTTGTTTACTTAAAAAACTAGGGAACTTTTAATCAGATCCAGTGAGGTCTAAAAGGTTTAAGGGATAATACTAAACTTTTTGGGGGTAGCTGGACTGACAGCTACCCCTTTTAATTTGGAGGAAAACAATGAAAAATATACTTTCTATGTCACAATTATCCAACCAAGAGGTTCAAGATTATCTCAATGCAGCCTTGGAATTTAAAAATGGTCGACAATCTACGATTGGTCAAGGTAAATTTGCCGTCAATATGTTTTTTGAAAATAGTACGAGAACTAAATCAAGCTTTCAAGTCGCGGAAATGAAATTAGGGATGCAACAGATTGTCTTTGATGCTGAGAAATCCTCAACTAAGAAAGGTGAGAGCCTCTATGATACTTGTCGAACATTAGAAAGCGTTGGAGCTGATTTAGCTGTTATCCGTCATAGTCAAGATGAATATTATAACGAACTTTTAAATCGTAATTTTGGTATTCCAATCATCAATGCTGGTGATGGTGCTGGTCAACATCCTTCCCAATCCTTACTTGATTTGATGACAATTTATGAACACTTTGGCCGTTTGGATGGCTTGAAAGTAGGTATCATCGGTGATCTTAGCCATTCACGAGTAGCACACTCTGATGCTGAGATTTTGACACAATTAGGTTCAGAAGTTTACTTTGGTGGACTTAATTCTTGGTATACATCAGAATTTCAGGCTATGGGACCTCACAAAACTGTGGATGATCTTTGTAAAGAAATGGATGTAGTCATGCTTTTACGAGTTCAACATGAAAGATTATCAGCCGAAGAGAACCAAGATTTTTCTAAAGCCGATTACTTTGAGAAATATGGTTTAGATATGCGCCGAGTTAATCTAATGAAACCCGATGCCATGTTGATGCACCCAGCTCCAGTTAATCGCGGAGTTGAAATTGCGGATGACGTTGTGGAATGTGATAAATCGTATATTTTTAAACAGATGATCAATGGTACATTTGTCAGAATGGCAATGATTGAATCAGTTTTGAAAGGTGCTAAATAATGAAAACATTGATAAAGAATGCACAGTTGTACTATCAAGGACAGTTGAATCCAGCAGATCTTTTAGTAGAAAACAGTAAATTTACGCAGATTGCTGAAGAGATATCGACTGATAATGTTCAAGTAATCGATGCTAAACAACGATTGGTTTCTCCCGGATTAGTCGATGTCCATGTTCATTTTCGTGAACCCGGTCAAGTCCATAAAGAGACTATTAAAACAGGTACTTTAGCTTCAGCCCACGGTGGTTTTACTACAGTTGGGGCCATGCCAAATGTTATTCCAGTGCCCGATGACACAGAGAAATTTCAAAAACAGTTGGAATTAAATCAAAATAATTCTTTGATCAATACTTTGCAATATGCCCCAGTAACAAAAGATGAAACTAGTGACGAATTAGTTGATATTGAAGCTTTAGATCAATTAGGAGCTTTTGCTTTCTCTAATGATGGTCATGGAATTATGAATGCACAAACCATGTACTCCGCAATGGAAAGAATTGAAGCTGTTGGCAGTCACTTAGCAGCACATGTCGAGGATAAAGATCTTTTCAATCATGGTGTGATCAACTTTGGAACTGCTTCACAAAGATTAGGCTTGCCCGGAATCAAGCAGGTAGCAGAAACTTCACAGTTAGCCCGTGATCTAGTCTTGGCTAAGGAAACAGGTGTACATTACCATGTTTGTCATATTTCAACTAAAGATGGCGTTGACTTAGTTAGAATGGCTAAAGATGCAGGTATCAACGTTACTTGTGAAGTGACGCCACATCATTTATTGCTCAGCGATAGAGATATCATGACGGATGATGCTAATTTCAAAATGAATCCACCGCTACGTTCGAAAAAAGATCAAATGGCATTATTAGACGGACTAGAAGACGGTACGATCGATATGATTGCGACTGACCATGCACCACATGCTAAAGAAGAGAAAAGCCAAGGATTTCAAAAGAGTGCTTTTGGTATTACCGGAATTGAAACATCTTTCCCACTAATGTATACACGTTTAGTTAGAACGGGATTGATCAGTCTGGAAAAATTAGTTGAACTAATGGCGGTAAAACCAGCTCAGTTGTTTGGATTAAAGGGTGTGGGAACAATTGGATTAAATCAGAAAGCTGATTTTACTATTATTGATTTGAATCAAGACTATAAGATTAATGAAGCTGACTTTTTATCTAAAGGGACTAACAGTCCTTTTATCGGACAATCGGTATTTGGTCAAGTTCAGGCCACTTATGTGAATGGCAAAGCAGTTTATACAAACAACTACGAGGGGTAAAAATGGATAAACCAGTTATAGTAGCATTAGATTTTGCAGATGATTTTGAATGTATTAATTTTTTGAATCAATTTCCTAAGAATCAATCGTTATTTTTAAAAATCGGCTTAGAAATGTTTTGCCAGTATGGCCATCCTTTCGTCAAGCGTTTGCGAGAACGAGGCTACAATATCTTTCTCGATTTGAAGTTGCACGATATTCCTAACACCGTTAGAAGAACTTGTCAGATGATTGCCAAGTGGGATGTTCAGATGTTAACGATTCATGCTAGTGGTGGAGCAGAGATGATTGCGGCCGCTAAAGAAGGTTTATCAGGTTCTAATACTAAGCTGTTGGCTGTTACGCAGTTGACTTCATTAGGGCAAGTTGAATTGACGAACGAGTTACAAGTTTCATTGCCATCCCAAGATTATGTTACAAGATTGGCTAAGTTAGCTTTCAACAATGGAGCCGATGGTGTTATTTCATCCGCTTTAGAAGTACCAATGATTAAAGAAGCTACTAGTGAAGGGTTCCTCTGCGTTACACCTGGAATTCGTCCCAAATCAGCTCAGGTAGGTGATCAAAAACGAGTTGCGACACCTAGCCAAGCTAAGAAGTTAGGCAGCGATGCTATTGTAGTAGGACGACCAATTACTCAAGCTAAAGATGAGTACAACGCTTATGTGAATATTGAAAAGGAGTGGAGTAAGTAATGGATAAAAAAATAGCAATCGATATTGCCAGTCAATTATTAAGAATTAAGGCGGTGACATTAAGTCCAAAGCAGCCTTTTACTTGGGCCAGCGGGATTAAATCACCAATCTATACAGATAATCGTTTGACCATTGCTTATCCGAAATTTCGTCAAACCATTGCTGAAGATCTTGCTCTTCTAATTAAAGAAAAATATCCTGAGGTAGAAGTTATCGGTGGAGTTGCCACAGCCGGAATTCCTCACGCCACGGGAGTTTCCAATATTCTCGATTTACCATTGAACTATGTTCGTCCAAAGAAAAAGGATCACGGTAAAAAAGGCCAAATTGAAGGTCGCTGTCAAGCTGGTGACAAAGTTGTATTGATCGATGATTTGATTTCAACCGGTGGCAGTATTTTAAAGGCAGTCGATGCGGTTCGTGAAACAGGTGCCGAGGTTATCGGTACAGTTGCTATTTTCTCTTATGATTTACCAGAAAGTACCACTAATTTTGTAGCAGCTAGAACAAAGCTGTTTACTCTGACTGATTTTCCTACATTGATTCAAGTGGCTAAGGAACAGGATTATATTGAAGAAAGTGATACCGAACTTTTAGAGCAATGGTATAAAGATCCCGAAGGATGGTGTAAATAATGGATTTATATAAAACAGTTCGACCATTAATTTTTAAAGTAGATCCAGAAGTTGATCATCACTTAGTAGCCAATGGATTAAAAATGTTTAATCGCTATCCCAAAGCTTTACAAACAATGTTTCAAGCCAAAAAACGAGCTGATTTAAAAGTTACCGTTAAAGGTGTAAATTTCGATTCACCAATTGGAATAGGTGCGGGCTTTGATAAGAAAGCTGAATTTTATAATAGCTTAGGTGCTCTAGGTGCTGGTTTTGTTGAAATTGGTAGTGTAACTAGAGAAAATCAACCAGGTAATCTTAAGAAACGAATTTTTCGCTTAACAGAGGATCAAGCTATCATCAATCGTATGGGTTTGAATAATTTGGGAATTGAAGAAACCAGAAAACATTTGGCCAATACTCCTAAACATGTCACGATTGGTATCAGTGTGGCTCCTGGACATGGTTTAAGTAGTGAAGAAATGGTTGATGAAATGGTGGACGATATCAAAGAGATTCATTCATTTGCCGACTATATAGCTTTGAATCAGAGTTGCCCTAATCAAAAAGGTGTAACAACTTTACAAGAGATACCAGTTGCCAAGAGATTATTGCAAAAAATCCATAATCTGCATATTAAGGAACCAGTTTTTTGTAAATTTGGAAATGATATCACTGCTGAGCAATTAATTGAATTGATCAATGAAACAAAAGGATTAATGGATGGTATTATTTTAACTAATACAGCCTCCAATCCAAGCAAAGTTTATAACAACTTAAAGTCAACTAATCGTAATGAAGGTGGTGGCTTGAGTGGTAAGCCAATTTTCCTTAAATCATTGAGTTTGACTAAAGCAATTCATCAAGCCTTTCCAGAGCTACCAATTATGTTTTCTGGCGGTGTATTTACACCTGAGGATGCGCAGACAGCTCTAGAAGCAGGTGCCAGTTTAGTACAAGTTTACACAGGTTTCATCTATAACGGACCAACTCTTTTGGAAAAAATCAATCGTCATCTATCTATCAATGATGTGGTACGTAATTTGGATTACACTCCCGTTGCCAAAGTACCAAGTCATAGTTCACAAGATGTTGAAGTTACCGATATTAATGAAGATAAAAAAGTTGAATTAGATGCCAATTCAGGCGCATCTTTTCATGAAGAGTAAACAAAAAGACTGTCAGATAGGGATTCTTATCTAAACAGTCTTTTTTTGATGGAAAAAATTTTATCGTCCAAAGTTTGTAGCTCTAAATATATTTAACAGTTAAAATTACTTTTATTTGTGTGATGAGGGAGATTTTATGGGATACAAATTAATTACCATTGATATGGACGATACACTTTTGACGACAGCAAAAGAGATTTCAGAGAAAAATAAAATCATGATTCAAAGAGCCATGAAAAAAGGAACTAAAGTCGTTCTCTGTTCTGGTCGTCCGCACAAGGCCATGTATGATTATGCACGCAGTCTCGGGATTGATGGTGATGATAATTATATGATCACTAATGGTGGGGCAATTATTGAAAATATGAGTGGTAAAATTTTTTATCAGAAAACACTTAGTAATGATTTTTATCGTGAATTTGTCAGTTTTGTTAAGGAACATGTTTTACCATACTGTGTTTTGGATATTCAAGGTAATACTTACACAAGTGGTTTTGAATTTATCGATGATTACACGATTGCCATGGCCTACGAGAATAGTCGTGGTTTGTATATCAAAGAACCAGAGGATTTACCAGCCGATTTTGAAATTACCAAGGCAGTCATCAACGGTAACGAACAACGTTTGGATGAGATCACTGACTTTATCAATCGACGATTCAGTGATTACTTTGTCGTAAGAACAGGAGTTGGTTATCTGGAAATTTTTCCTAATAATGTCAATAAAGGCGAAGCGGTGAAACATTTAGCTCAACAATTAGAGATTGATTTGGAAGATGTTTTAGCAATTGGGGATCGTGATAATGATATCTCGATGCTTGAGATAGCCGGGAAAGGAGTAGCTATGGGTAATGCTCAGGTAGGAGTAAAAGCTGTTAGCGACTATGTAACAACTGATAATAACCATGATGGTGTAGGGAATACGATTGAAAAATTTGTTACTGAATAAATTTTAGATCTTAATTTTATTCAAATCGTCAATTAATTTAGTAACTTGAGATTGCTGCTCAGCCGATAGTTGATCAGAAGTACCAATAACATTGAGAATAGCGTCTCCTAATTGAATGATTGTGACAGTGGTGTCGTTTGTAGCCAATACTAAGTAGATTGAAACAAATTTTGTCAGTTCTTCAAATTGAAGCGATTCTTGAATTTTTGTTTGATGTAGAAGCTTATTCGAAGTTTTGATGATAATCTGTTTTGCCTGCTGATTTTTTTCCTTATTAGCCCTACGTTTTTGGTAATAGGGCAAAAAGAGTGCAATTGAGACGGCCAAGATTTCGGCAAAACTTTCAACCCATTCAGCTAGAGAACCTATTTCCATAAGATCACTTCCGTAAAATCATTTGTGATAAGAATAGCATTGAATGGGTTAATCAAGGTATAAGAAAGCACTGAAAAAGTAAAAGGATTATTCCAGTTTTTACTATCGACTAGTTTCTTGGTTTTAGTATTATCAGTGTTTTAAGATTTTTAACCCAAAAGAAATTTTAAATCAAAAAGAACAGTCTCCATTAAGTATTCAAGATTCTTTACTTGAATCCCTTAATAGAGGCTGTTTTTTTGTCCTACTAGATTAAATTAATTTGTAGGTTTACGTATTAAATATACTTACCTCAGGAAAATGAAAGAAATACTGTCTAGTCTGGAGTAAGAATTAAAAATGCATTCAGCTATGAAATTATTGTTGGCGGCTTTGCCGCCTACAATAAGGCTGATCTTGGAGATCCATAATTTTGCCGAAGGTAAAATTATTAGCTTCAAGTCACGCCCATAGCGTTCCAATGCATTTTTAATTCTTACGGAAGACGGGAATTCAAGCACAACTGCATTTTACCTGACTTTAGGAAAAACTATTATTTTTCTTAATTCGGAATTTTTGATGTCTACATAAATAAGGTGAAGACGAAACCAACGATACCAACTAGAAGTCCATATAACAAAGCTGGCAAAACAGTTTTACGTAAAATGTTACCTTCTTGACCACTGAGTCCAACGACAGAACTAACAGAAACAATATTGTGAACACAGATCATATTTCCAGCTGCAGCACCAATTAATTGTGCTGCTAAAACTAATTCTTTGCTGACATTAGCATTGGAGGCAATATCAGCTTGAATTTGTCCAAAGGTCAAGGTTGAAACAGTTGTACTACCAGTAACAAATGAACCTAGTTGACCGAGGAATGGAGCAATAATGATCCAGATACCGGAAAGATATTTGGAAATAACTTCGGCGATATACATAGGCATGCTAGGCAGTTTAGCTAAATTGATTTCAGAGTTAGTAAAGATTTGAACCATGATCAAGGTTACAACCAAAGCTAAGGCAGTTGATTTCATTGACAGAGCAACTTTTTTAGCAATGGGGAAGAAATTCTTCAAAGATTTAACTTGAATTAACAAGCCAAAGATAACAGCAATCGTTAAAAGTGTTCCTGGAGAATATAGGAATTCCCAGTCGGAATTGACTTGTGAGAATCCTAAAATATTTTTCCACGATAGATTGACGTTAGTTACTAAAAACTCTTTTAATGGAGCAATTGTTCGAGTAGCTAAGAGCATTAGGATAACAATGATGTATGGTGACCAAGCGGTTAACAAAGACATCTTCTTTTCGGAAGCAATTGTTTTAGTTGAAGTGGTCCACGGATTGGTGAAGCTATCTTTAGGCAATAAGAATTTTAATCTGATAGTCAAAATAGTGATGATAATAGTTGCGAATGGGGCTAAGATGGATACAAATTCGTAACTGAGTACAAATGAAACTAAAAGAGCAAAGGTGCTGTAGACTAGTCCGATAAATAAGGACCAAGGAACTAATTTTAAGAAATCTTTTCTTTGATGTCCGTCATTTTTGCCGAAGATAAAGACAAGAATGAAGATCAACATCAAAGGCATAAAAGTACCAGCAAAGAAATCTAATTGTGTGATTCGTTGACCAATGGAATTAAGGAAGGTACTTTTTTCACTAACGTTACTTAAACCGACTGTTAAAGGTGTTCCGACAGCACCAAAAGAAGCCGGTGTGGAGTCGGCAATCAAGGCTAATGTGACAGCTGCCATAGGTGAAAAACCCAAAGCAATCATCAATGGAGCAGTAACCATAGCTGGAGTTCCAAAACCAGAGACACCCTCAATCAGTCCTCCAAATAAGAAAGCAACTAAGATTAATTGAATTCTCATGTCAGCCGATAAGGTGTGAAATCCGGCATTAATTCGATCAATTGCTCCGGTGTGCTGCAAAATATTGAGCATCATCAAAGCACCGAAAAGAATCCAAAGAATCGGTAGAGCTTTGTGAATTGATTGAAAAATAGAAGCTAATAGTGCTTTGGTCGGCATTTTCCAAAGAAAGTAACCTTCCAACAAAACGATGAAAGCACTGATCGACATTCCCTTAGTTGCGGGCATATTGATAATTCCTAAAAGGATTAATGGCAGAATAACAGCTGATAAAGCAACGATAATCATGAAATTTCCCCTTATAAATGTATTTTAATCATTATATAATTTTTTACTTATTCAATGCAGTAGAAAAGTAAAAAATATTTTTCCATAAATGAACTTTCAATAAATCTTACTACCCTAATAGTAAGGCAGATTAGGGTAAAAGGGTAATTTTAGTTAGACCTTTTGTAAATAAAATACTGTTTTGAATAAATTACTTTGACACACATAGTAATTGGTGATACATTATTGGCATAGAAAAAAGGTGAGACGAAATAATGAAACCACTAATTTCCAAAGATATTATTCGTGGACACACTGCTACGATTGTTTTAAACATTCTTAATCAAGGCGACAGTTATGGTTACGAAATAGCCAAACGAGTTAAAGAATTGAGCCACGATGATTATGAATTGAATGAAGCTACTCTTTATACTGTTTTTAGAAGGTTAGAAAAAAATGGTGACATTGTTGGCTATTGGGGTGATGAAACTCAAGGTGGACGTCGTAAGTATTACCAGATAACTACTCAAGGGAAACAAACCCTAACGGATAATATTGAAGCTTGGAATTTTGCTAAGAAAGTAATCGATGAATTGATTTTAGGAAGGATAAATGATCATGAATGAAGAAATAAAGACATTAGTTAACCAAAGACTAAATAAGATTTTTAATGATTATCCTGAAACTGTTGAATTAAGTGATTTGAAAGAGGAATTGTCATCTGATTTGATGTCGTCTGCAGAAGATAAATTAAGTGCTGATGTGACTCCAGCAACCGCTGTTGAAAAAGCTTTTAAAGAATTCGGTGATATTGATGAAGTGATTAACCAAGTGTTGAATGATAATCATCAAAATGAACATCATAAACATGCTGCAGGACATACCTTTAATATTGATAATTCGGGTATTAGCATTGATAATGGTAAGTTATTCAACATCAATGACGATGGTATTACAGTCAATAATGGTAAAACTATTAAAATCAACGATGATGGAATCAAGTTTGGTAATTTAGTAATCAATGATAATGGCATTAATTTTAAAGGTAATACGAAACCTTTTAAAAAAAGTAAAGATAAATTCGATAGTTATTTTGATAAAGAATTTGCGGACTTTGACGTTGATGACGACTTCAATGATGATAATTTTAATACCGAAGTCCATGTTGAAACTTTGCCTTTAACTGATGAGTATGAATTTGACTATACGGATCTGGACAAAATCAGAATTAACTATAAGAGTGCCGATTTAAAGATTTTGCCTACCGATGGTGACAAAATTAAAATTAGTGAATACATGTCACGTACAAATCCTAATTACCAAGTAAAGACAGATTTGGTTGATAACGTATTGAGTATTAAGCAAGGTGAAATTCCACATTTTTTGTCATTAAAGATTAGAGTGAAAATTTTGATTCCTAAAACCTATGTCAAAACACTTCAAGTGATTAATGATAGTGGTAATTTACAAGTTCAGGGTATGAAGGCTTTGGAAAGGGCAGTTGTTGAATGTCACAGTGGGGCAGTTTACTTGAATAATTTTGAAAGCCAAACTTTATTACTTGATGTAAATTCAGGTAAATTAACATTGGATCATGTTTTGACTAAAGAACAATTGGCTATCAATGATCGTAGTGGTTTAGTTAATATGGATACCGTGGCAACACCTAAATTTGATATTTCCTCCAGAAGCGGTTCGATCAAAGGAACTGATTTCAGCGGTGCCGGTAATATCATGGTAAAGTCGGGTACTGTTCATATGAATTTCGATAAGGTTACTGGTGATGTAAATGTCGAGAACAATAGTGGTACGGTCAAGTTGAAGATGCCTGAGGATGACTCTTACAAGTTTGATCTAGAAGCTCAAAGCGGAATTGTTCATATGAAACAAGCTGCCAATTGGGTACACGATATTATGAATTTGAAGGAAGGAACAGTTGGTGATAATCCACAGTATCAGCTAACGGTTCATGCAAAATCGGGTATTATCAAAGTTTCATAATGAATTTGACGTTTTGGATAGTTGGGGACATCTTTCTTACAATTTAATCAATATTAATTTATACTCATAGAGAATTTTTGAGGATAATACTTAGATTAGGAAGTATTGATTATGATTGAAAAGATAGTAAATCAACACTTTATTCCGACGTTTGACGTTGATAAGTTGAATATTGGTTGTAACAACGCTAATGTGAAAGTAATGTCGACTGATGGAGAAAAATTTGTTGTACGTGAATTAATGTCACGTCGCAATTTAAAATATATGTTTAAAGTGGATGTTACTGGTAACAGTTTGTCCATCAATCAGGAAAAATATCCTCGAATTCCAACATTAAAATTTGAGCTGCAAATCTTTATTCCTAAAACCTTTATTGGTGATGTGATCATATCGAATCACAATGGTTCAATTTTGTTGCACGATATGACTTGTCAACAGTTATTTATTACTGATAATTCAGGCAAAATAGTATTGGATGATTTGAAAATTGAAAAGGGATTCTTTATTCAATCACGTAATGGCGATATAAAAATGGACAATATCAGAAGTCGTCGATTCTATTTGAACTCTTATAGTGGCATGATCAAAGCTGTTTCTCTAAGCGGAGCTGGCAGTGTATCAAGTTCAACGGGTTATGTTCAATTGGATTTTGAAATGGTTTCTGGAAATATTGTCGTTAATGATACTAAAGGAACGGTTAAGGTTTCGATGCCTGAAAGAGATTCTTATAACTTTAAATTGCAGTCTAAGGTAGCTGAAGTCAGGGCACCAAGGACTAGTTTGCATCATGATCGTTTGGAATATAAGGAGGGTACCGTGGGGGATAATCCACAGTATCAATTGAATGTTCAAACTAAGTCTGGACGAATTAAAGTTAAATAGGTTTGTCTTTATATAACAAAAGTCCAGTGTGGTAACCAAAAACGGTTGCTACACTGGACTTTTTTAATTGATTTTTTTAGTGATGATTTCTAAAACATTGCTAACTCGGTAAAGAGTGTTTTTTGGATCATGTCGTTGATTCCAGGATAAATCTAGCAGGATTTTCCCCTTGTTGAGATCTAAAACAAGATAAAATGGCCTTCTCAGCCACGGGAAAAAAGACTGTTTAGCTGGATTAATAGTGAGAATGTTTTGTAAATCATATTTTTTATCACTTTCAACGATGTAACATTTTTTAACTTGGGAAAAACTGATAAATTGGTAATCAATACGATCAGGTAAAAAAATCATCTTTAAACGATCATGATAAGAAATTAGTTTGTAGTAGGATACTCCGTGTTTTTCTAACTGCCAATGCCCAAACATTTTGGGTAGATTATTAGGATAATAAATAAAGATTAATAAAAAAAGGACAACTAGAAATAAACCAAGAGCAACCGAGAAGCTAATAAAAAATCCCAATCCTCCGATAATCAGACTAAGTAATATACTGACTATTAAAGGACGACGATTAATTTTTTTTCCAAATTCAGTTTTTTCAATCATTGGCGTTATCCTTTCTTAGAAGCTAAGAATATTGTAACGGTTTGCAAGCGCTATCACAAGCGGAGTGATAGGAATTTTATTTAAAACTATTTTTTGAGAAAGCATTGTAATAGATAAATTTATCGTATATTCTACATATATATCACATAGATAGAGGAGGATAATGTTTATGGGGAAAAAAGCCAAAAAATGGCAAATGCCTTCCGCGTATACAATATTGTTTTTCCTAATAATTCTAGTGGCAATTTTGACTTGGATTATTCCTGCTGGAGAATACGCTACCACTAAGGCTGGCAATATTGTTGCAGGAACTTATAAGGCTCGTGCAAGTAGTCCGCAAGGTATTTGGGATGTTTTCTTAGCACCAATTAATGGTATGGTCGGAACTTCGGAAACTGAGGGTTCCATTTCAGTATCGTTGTTCATCCTAGTTATTGGTGGCTTTTTAGGAGTAGTAAATAAGACAAGAGCACTAGATGATGGAATTAGCGCCACCGTAAAAAAATACAGTGGTAAAGAAAAAGCCTTGATTCCAATTTTGATGGTATTATTTGCTATTGGTGGATCAGCTTATGGAATGGGTGAAGAGACAATTGCTTTTTATCCGATTTTAATTCCAGTCATGATTGGGGTTGGCTATGATTCGATCACAGCTATTTCGATTGCTTTAATTGGAACTCAGGTTGGATGCTTAGCTTCAACTGTTAATCCTTTTGCCACAGGAGTTGCATCACAGACTTTAGGTATTTCACCAGGTGATGGATTAATCCAACGACTGATTTTATTAGTTATTGTGACGGTTATTAGTATTGTTTATGTAATGCGTTATGCCGATAAGATTAAAAAAGATCCATCACAGTCATATGTTTTTGATCGTCGTCAAAAAGATCTAGAGGAATTTTCAATGCCTGAACGTAGTATTGATGATAAATTGTCATCACGTCAAAAGGCAGTTCTTTGGTTATTTGGTTTAACATTCTTGATCATGATTGTCAGTTTGATTCCATGGTCAAGTTTGAATGAACATTGGACTTTCTTTGATAGTTTTACTAAGTGGCTAACTAATATTCCTTTCTTGGGTGCTTTGATTGGTAAAGATCTAGCTCCATTAGGAACTTGGTACTTCACAGAAATTACGACATTGTTCTTTATGATGTCAGTTGTAGTAATGTTTGTTTTCCGTATGAAAGAATCAGAATTCATCGATGCCTTTTTAGGTGGAATGAACGATTTTCTAAGTGTTGCCATTATCGTAGCAGTGGCCCGTGGTATTCAAGTTGTTATGAACAATGGTTATATCACAGCTACAGTGTTACATGCTGGTGAGACTGGATTACAAAGTTTGTCAGCTGGTGTCTTTATTGTTTTAACTTATATATTCTACATACCAATGTCATTCTTGATTCCTTCAACGTCAGGTTTAGCTGCTGCTACAATGGGAATTATGGGTCCATTAGGTAAGTTCTCTGGTGTTGACGGCTCATTAGTCATTACTGCTTATCAAGCTGCTTCTGGATGGGTCAATTTGATTACACCAACTTCTGGAGTAGTTATGGGAGCCTTAGCCATTGGACACGTTGATATTATTAAATGGTTTAAGTACATGTGGAAACTGATGGCAATTCTATTTGTTGTCGTAGCAGTATTCCTAGTTATTTGCGCAATAATTTAGTAATTGAGGGGGAAATTAGTAATGGAAAAATTTATTACAGACGAAATTCAATCAGAGGCAATTGCTGACTTGGCTAAAATTGTCAGTGTACCTTCATATAATGAACCAGCACAACCAAAGGCACCATTTGGAAAAGGTCCTAAAAAGGCTTTGGATGAAGTGTTGGCTATCGTTGAAAAATTAGGCTTTAAGACTTACGAAGATCATGAAGGATATTATGGATATGCTGATATCGGTGAGGGCGATGAGACCTTTGGTATTGTTGGTCATATGGATGAAGTTCCAGCTGGAAACTTAGAGGCTTGGGATGTTGAACCTTATAAATTAACTCAAAAAGATGATAAATTGTATGGTCGTGGTACTCAGGATGATAAGGGACCTACAATGGCTGCAATTTATGCTATCAAGGCAATCCTTGATAAGGGATACAAATTTAATAAGAAAATCCGAGTAATTTTTGGAACCGATGAAGAGATTCTTTGGAGATGTTTGGCTGAATATAATAAAAAAGAAGATCCTATTGACTTAGGAATCGCTCCCGATGCTGAATTCCCATTAATTTATGCTGAAAAAGGTTTACAACAATCTTATTTAGTTGGACCAGGATCAGATGAATTGAACTTGGACTTAGAAAATGCTTTTAACGCTGTTCCCGGAAAGGCTGTTTATAGTGGTCCTAAACAAGCTGAAGTTTTAAAAGCCTTGCAAGAACATAACTTTGAAGCTGAAGAGCATGATGGTTCAATTGAGGTTCACGGTAAGTCAGTTCATGCCATGAATGCTCCCGAAGGAACTAATGCTGTAGTTAGATTAGGAATTGCTTTGGCCGATGTTTTCCCAGATATCGCCGTATTGAAGTTCTTAAAAGCCTTTGGTGAAGCTGCAAATGGAACCAATCTTTTAGGAGATATTTCTGATGATGTTTCTGGTAAGCTGACTTTCAATATCTCTAGTTTGAAGATCACACCTGAAGAATCAAGAATGCAAATTGATTTGAGAATTCCTGTAAAAATTGAACATGATGAATTAATTCAAAAGATTTCTGATGCAGTTGCTAAATTTGATATGAAGTATGAAAACTTTGATTATGTTGCACCATTGTATGTTCCAACTGACAGTGAACTAGTTAAGACCTTGATGTCAACTTATCAAGATTTAACTGGCGATACTAAATCACAACCAGCTATTTCCGGTGGTGCTACATTTGCCAGAACAATGCACAATTGTGTAGCCTTTGGTGGAATGTTACCAACAACTCCGGATTTCATGCATCAGGCTAATGAAAATTGGAGTAAGGCTGACATGAAGAAAGCTATGGAAATTTTTGCAGAAGCAATTTATCGTTTGTGTGTTAAATAAGATTTTGCTTTAACTCGTTGTTAATAAAATAGACATTTACTGGATAAGCGTGTATACCGTGGATTCTAATAAATGTCTTTTTTTGTTTTCAGGACAAAAAATTTGTTTTATATGAAGAAATTAGGTAGCGTAACATAAGAAGGCACGGATTATGAGAATGATCCTTTAGACATATTGAGGTGTAATAAAAATGTTTGATTATAATACACGAGCAGCAAAATTTAAATTTCAAGGCGAAGTTATCGTACCGGGTGATAAGAGTATTGCGCATCGGGCGATTACTTTTGGTGCATTAGCAGACGGTGTTACACAGATTAGTAATTTTTCCTATTCAGATGATTTAGCCGTGACGACAAAGATTTTCAAGGAGCTTGGAGCTAAGATTCATACTGAGATGAGTAATAATGACATGATTATTAAAGGTGTCAGCCATCAGTTCAAGCCGTTAGATCATCCATTGGATATTGATAATGTTGGAACCTTGGAAAGTCTTTTGCTAGGTGTTTTAACAACAAGTAATAATGAATATACAATCAATGGCGGTGATTTTTTAAAGAAGCGTTCAATTGACAGATTAGTAGTGCTATTACAACAAATGGGTGCTAATTTTCAAAAGCTATCGGCTGATTATTTGCCAATAAAAATGCATGGTAGTGAAGAGTTAGAGGGAATTACTTATCAACAAGATATTTCCAGTGCTCAAATAAAAAGTGGATTGGTAATGGCAGGTATTTATGCTAAAACACCTACTACGATTATTCGAAAATTACCTACAAGGGACCATACAGAAGTTTTGGCTAATTATTTCGGTGCGGATGTTGATGCTAAACCAGATATTATTACGATCAATCCTAAGCATACTCATTTGACTGGTCAAAGTTTAATGATACCGGGGGACTTTTCTTCAGCAGCACCATATATTGCAGGAGCCTTGTTGTCAAAGGGTAGTGAAATCAGACTGCCTAAAGTGGGATTAAATTCTACAAGGATTGGTTTATTGAATGTTGCTCAACAAATGGGTGCTAACATTATATTGGAAAGCCACTCGATTAATAGTGTTGAACCTTATGGTGATCTAGTGATTAAGTCTAAAAAATTACATGGGACGACAGTTACCGCTAAACAGGTTCCATTTATTGTTGATGAAATACCTTTGATTGCTTTGTTAGCTTCTCAGGCAGAAGGTCAGACAGTAATAGAAGGTGTTCACGATGTCCACTTACAATTGAGTGATCGTATCAGAAATATGCGTGTTGAATTGGCTAAATTAGGAATAATTATGCAAGTAAACGATGATTCAATTGTGATAAACGGTGAACAATCAATTAAAGTTAAGGACGATGTAGATAGTCATAATGATCATCGGATAGCCATGATGCTTTGTGTGGCATCAATTCTTACGGAAACATCTTTTAAAATAAAAAACATCGAATCAATCGATATTTCGTATCCTAATTTCTTAGCTGATTTTAAGAAAGTATTAGTTGCGTGTGATTAGTTTAGTTAGAAAGAGACTTCTTTTTTAGTAACTAGTGTCGTATGATTAGTGTAATTGAGATTTATGTAAGGGGTTACTTAATTAATGATTAAATTTATTGGAACTGACCTAGATGGAACACTGTTGAATAGTTACAGTAAAATTTCTGCCCAAAACGTGCAAGCTATTCGCGATGCGGTCAATTCCGGAATTGTGTTTGCAATTTGTTCGGGGAGAACTTTACATTCCGTTAATAAATTTTTTGAAAAAGATTTAAAAATACCAGGTTATCGTGTAGTTTTAAACGGGGCAGTCGTAGTTGACGCCAAGGGTAAAAGGATTGTTGATCAACCATTAGATCATGACGTGATTGCGGAAATTTTGAAACGTGCAGAATTTAGTAAGTTTAAGATTGTTTTGGATGGGCTCAATGATACTTATATCTATGATCCCAATCGTCATTGGAATACATACTTTGAGGGGATGGGGCGGCATCATTTCAAGGCTCATTCTGTAAATGAGTTGATGAAGTTGAATGACCAGAAAGATTTAAACATTTATAAGGTCTGTTTCAGCTGCCCACCTAAAAGGCTGCATGAATTACAAAAAAAACTAGAATCATTTACAGCTCTACCAATAACTATTAGTCGATCGGGTAGTGATTATTTTGAAATTAATGGGCAAGATGTAACAAAATTGTCGGCTTTGCAACATATTTCAGAGTATGAAACAATTCCCATGACTAGTTTTATGTGTTTTGGTGATTATGGGAATGATCTGGATATGATTAAAGAAGCAGGTTATGGTGTAGCTATGGCTAATGCAATTGATAAAGTGAAGGATGTAGCATGGAATGTTACTGATACTAATAATCAAGACGGTGTAGCAACCATGATTAGGCGAGTTTTAAATAAAGAATTTAATTAATAGCAGTGGTTATTCGAGAAAAATATTTCTCAAGTAGTCACTGTTTTATTTTTTAAAAGATTGATTATTTGGCGTTCTATAAATGATTTGAGAGTATTTTTATAAATTCAAGATGTTTTTTGATAAAAACATCTTGATAAATGTTGAAACTAGTTATACAATCTAATTGTTCTATGAAAGCGTTTTAAGTAAACGTTTTAAATAAAAAACAAATAAATATTATATTCAAAGGGGTATTTTATTATGGCTGAAAAAACAATTATGCTTTGCTGTGCTGCAGGTATGTCAACAAGTTTACTAGTATCAAAGATGCAAAAAGCTGCTGAAAGTGACGGCGTTGATGCTGAAATCTTCGCTACTGCCGCTGCTGATGCTGATGCAAAACTAGAAGAAAAACATCCTGATGTTTTAATGCTTGGACCTCAAGTTAGATATCTAGAAGGTCAATTCAAAGAGAAGTTGACAATTCCTGTTGAAGTTATCAACATGCAAGATTACGGAATGATGAACGGTGAAAAGGTTCTAAGAGAAGCTTTAAGCTTAATCAAATAATCATTCATTTATAAAACACACAAAAAGGGCGCATGTTAGCACCCTTTTCGTTTTTTAAAGATAAAGTAAGCGCTTAATAAAAATATAAAATTAGATTAATGAGGAGAACAGAATAATGGCAGAAGAACAACATGATGAACAATTACAAACAGTTATGGGACTAATTATTAATGGAGGAAATGCTAAGAGTTCATCTTTTGAAGCTATCAATGCTGCTAAAAAAGGTCACTTTACAGTTGCTGACCAAAAATTGAAGGAAGCTGACAAGTTCTTAGTTGACGCTCACAATTCTCAAACAGATATGCTAACTAAAGAAGCTAATGGTGATCACGCTAAAGTTACTTTGCTAATGGTACATTCACAAGATCATATTATGAATGCTATTACATTTAGAGACTTAGCCGGAGAAATTGTTGATCTATATAAGAAACTTGCTAAAGAAGGAGAATAATCTTAAATGAGTGAGGGAATTCAAATGCCCAAAGGTTTCCTTTGGGGAGGCGCTGTTGCAGCACACCAATTAGAAGGTGGCTGGAATGAGGGTGGCAAAGGTGTAAGTATTGCCGATGTTATGACAGCTGGTGCTAAAGGTGTTGCAAGAAGAGTCACAGATGGTGTCGAGGATGGAGAAATTTATCCTAATCATTGGGGTAATGATTTCTATCACAAGTATCCAGAAGATATTAAATTATTTGCTGAATTAGGTTTGAAATGTTTTAGAACATCTATTGCTTGGACAAGAATTTTTCCCAATGGTGATGAAACGGAACCTAATGAAGCTGGTTTGAAATTTTATGATGATATGTTTGATGAATGCTTGAAATATGGTATTCAACCAGTTATTACTTTGTCACATTTTGAAATGCCATATCATCTTGTTAAAGAATATGGCGGTTGGAGCAATCGTAAGATGATTGAATTCTTTGATCGCTTTGCTGAAGTTTGTTTCAAGCGTTACAAAGATAAAGTTAAATATTGGATGACATTCAATGAAATAAATAATCAAACTGATTGGCGAGATCCACATCCATTGCTTCAAAACTCCGGCTTGCAACTAGATAAGAATGACAACTGGGAAGAAGAGATGTTCCAAGCTGCTCATTATGAATTTGTTGCTAGTGCTGATGCGGTTCAAATTGCTCATAGAATTGATCCAAGTCTACGAGTTGGTTCCATGATTGCTATGTGTCCAATCTATCCATTGACATCTAAACCAGCTGATATTATGAAAGCTGAACGTGCTATGCAATATCGTTATTACTTTGGTGACGTTCAATCTTTAGGATTCTATCCTGAATGGATTCAAAAGTATTGGGCTCGTAAAGGCTATAATTTAGATATCACGGCTAGCGATTTAGCAACAATTAAGGCTGGAACAGTAGACTATGTCGGCTTCAGTTACTACATGTCCTTTGCAACGAAGGCACATGAAGGTGAAACTCACTTTGATTATGACGAACATGATGATTTGGTTTCAAATCCATACGTTGAGAAATCAGATTGGGGTTGGCAAATTGATCCAGTTGGATTGAGATATGCTATGAATTGGATGACAACTCGTTGGCATAAACCTTTGTTCATCGTTGAAAATGGTTTTGGAGCTTACGATAAGGTTGAGGATGATGGTAGTATTCATGATCCATACCGTATTCAATACTTCCATGATCATATTTTACAAATGGAAAAGGCTGTTAAAGAAGATGGCGTTCAATTACTTGGTTACACTCCATGGGGTCACATTGATCTTGTGTCAGCAAGTACTGGTGAAATGAAGAAACGTTACGGAATGATTTATGTTGACGAAGATGACGAAGGTCATGGTAGCTTGAAACGTTCTAAAAAAGATTCCTTCTACTGGTATAAAAAAGTAATTGAATCAAATGGTAAAGATCTAGACATATAGTTGAGAGGGGCTTTTATATGACTGAAACAACAAAAAGTGGATTAAGAAAAGATTTTCTCTGGGGAGGAGCCGTTGCTGCAAACCAACTCGAAGGAGCTTGGGATGTTGACGGCAAAGGTGTCAGTGTATCGGATATTATGACAGCTGGTGCTTATCAAAAACCCCGTGAGATTACTGATGGCATAATTGCTGGCAAAAATTATCCTAATCATGAGGCTATTGATTTTTATCATCATTACAAAGATGATATTAAAATGTTTGCCGAAATGGGCTTTAAGTGTTTTAGAACATCTATTGCTTGGACAAGAATTTTTCCCAATGGTGATGAAGATGAGCCTAACGAAGCAGGATTGAAATTTTATGATGATATGTTTGATGAATGCTTAAAGTATGGTATTGAACCAGTTATTACTTTGTCACATTTTGAAATGCCATATCATTTAGTTACAGAATATGGTGGTTGGAGAAATCGTAAGGTAATTGATTTCTTTGTTAAGTTTGCGACAGTTTGTTTCAAACGTTACAAGGATAAGGTTAAGTATTGGATGACTTTCAATGAAATTAACAATCAAACAACCTTTACAAATGATTTCTCTATTGCAACTGATTCTGGTTTGATTTTTAGAAATAACGAATCTGAAGCAGAACGTGAAGCCTTGATGTATCAAGCATCACATTATGAAGTCGTTGCTAGTGCTTTGGCAGTGAAAATTGGTCACAAGATCAATCCTGATTTTGAAATTGGTAATATGGTCAACTTTACTCCAGTTTATCCAGCATCATCAGATCCTAAGGACATCTTATTGGCTGAAAAAGCTATGCAAAGACGTTACTGGTGGGCTGATGTTCAAGCTTTGGGTGAATATCCAGTTGGTATGGAAGCATACTTCAAGAATCATGACCTAAGACCAGATATTACAGCTGAAGATCGCGTTGTTTTACGTGAAGGAACAGTTGATTATGTTGGCTTTAGTTATTATAATTCTATGACTGTTAAGTATAGTGATGACAATCCTGAATTTAAGTTTGTTGGTGATCGTGAAGCAGTTAAGAATCCTAACCTTAAGTACAATGATTGGGGTTGGCCTGTTGATCCAGTTGGTTTGAGATATTCAATGAACTGGTTGACTGAACACTATCACAAGCCAGTGATGATCGTTGAAAATGGTTTTGGTGCATATGATAAAGTTGAATCAGATGGCAGTATCCATGATGATTATCGTGTTGATTACTTGCGTGCCCACGTCAAACAAATGATTACAGCAGTTAATGAAGATGGCGTAGATCTTATGGGTTACACTCCATGGGGCTGCATTGATTTAGTTTCTGCTGGAACAGGTCAAATGTCCAAACGTTACGGATTCATTTATGTCGATAAAGATGATGAAGGTAACGGAACACTTGAACGTTCAAAGAAAGATTCATTCTATTGGTATCAAAAAGTAATCCGTTCGAACGGATCAGACTTAGACTGAATCTAACAAAAAAGCTGAGACAACGACTAAATCACTTGTCTCGGCTTTTTTTATCGCTAGAAAATGTAACTTGTTACATGTATACTGAAACTAGTTTAGTAAAAATGATATATACCAATAAAAAGGAGGGTGAAAAAAACATGTTTCCTTATCAGAAAGTTCATGAGTTGAATCGATTAGAATTAATCGTTTATAAGTACATCATCGGGCATACCAGAGAAGTACAAGATATGACTATTCGTGAGATGGCTAATGCCGCACATGTTTCAACGACAACCATTTTGAGATTTCTCAAGAAAATGGATTACAGTGGCTTTTCAGAGTTCAAATTTGCCTTAAAGCAAAGCTTGAAACAGCCCTCTAAAGCACAGCAGGATCCCAGCATGGAACCAATCAAGAACTTTTTCCAATTAGTTGCCGATGAAGAACCATTTGATAACAAAATTGAACAAGCTGCCGATATGATTAACGCTGCTGACCTGGTTCTGTTCTTTGGAGTAGGCAACAGTGGGCGCATTGCTCAATATGGAGCTAGTATTTTATCTAGTTATGGTATTTATTCATTACCGATCATTGATCCGTTCCAACCGGAACCGTTCTCCAATCGTGATTTCAGCAAGACTTTATTAGTTTTAGTATCTATTTCTGGTGAGACTGATGAAGTATTGGAACAAGCTCGTTATTATAAGAAAAATGGGGCAGAAACAATTGCTTTGACGGCTAATTCGTATTCTGTTTTAAATCAGGTAACAGACTTTGCAATTTCGTATGATACGCCCCAGAATCGTAAGGGACACATCAATGTTACGACACAAGTGCCTATTGTTTATACCTTAGAACAAATTTCTAATTGTGCTTACCATAAGATGGTAGACCAAGTAGATAATAGATTTTCGGAACATGTCATAGATTAGTGACATGTTTTTTAGATTAAAACATATTATTTTACTTATAAAAACATATACATTTTGATGAAAAGGTTTACAATAGTATTTGTAAGCGGATAACAGTGTTTCTGCTTAGTAACAAATTTTATTTTTGAGGGGGTTTTGCTCATGGCTGAAAAGAAACCAAACAGTTTTATCACCGACAAGGTTATTCCACTCGCTGGTAAACTTGCTTCTTCTCGTCATTTGATTGCATTGCGTGATGGTATGACATTAGCTGTTCCTATGATCATCATTGGATCAGTCTTCATGATTATCGCACAATTTCCAATTCAAGCCTATTTGGACTTTATGGCTAGTGTCTTTGGTAAGAATTGGGCAACCGTTTTACAATATCCAACTAACGCATCGTTCCATATTATGGGTCTGATTGCTGTTATTGGCATTTCTTATAATTTGGCAAAGAGTTATAAGGTTGATCCAATCTCTGCTTCAATCGTTTCAATGGGTGCTTTCGTACTTACTATTCCTTTGAAGACAGATAAAGCTGGCGCATTGTGGATTCCATTGACACAATTTGATTCAGCTGGTTTATTTACAGCTATTATTGTTGGTTTATTCATTACCGACTTTTATGTATGGATGGTTCACAAGAACTGGACAATTAAGATGCCTGATACAGTTCCACCTGCAGTAAGTAACTCATTTGCTGCTTTGTTCCCAGGTTTCATTGTTTTGGCTCTTGTTTGGGTAATTCGTTTAGGTGTTGAAGCAACACCAATGCAAAGTATTCCAAATATCATCTCATTCTTCTTGGCAACACCACTAAGTCACTTGAGTAACACATTACCTGGTGCTCTAGTAGCTGAATTCCTAATTTCCTTCCTATGGATCTTCGGTATTCACGGTGCTAACGTTGTTTCTGGTGTTATGATGCCTATCTGGTTAACAGCTTTGAACCAAAACCACGCAGCTTTCACTGCTGGTAAAGCTCTACCAAATATTGTTACAACATCATTCTTCGATAACTTCGTTCACATGGGTGGTTCTGGTGCCACAATTGGTTTGGCTATGTTGTTAGCCTTCGCCGCAAAGAGTAAGGAACTTAAGACTTTAGGTAAGTTGGTTGCTGGACCTGCTTTGTTCAATATTAACGAACCTATTCTCTTCGGTCTACCAATTGTTATGAACTACAAGATGTTAGTTCCATTTATTGTTACACCTTTGATTAACGTAACAACAACATATATTGGTATGGCTACTAACTTGGTTGCAAGACCAATGGGTGTTTACATTCCTTGGACAACTCCACCAATCCTATCAGGATTCATTGCAACTGGACATATTTCTGGTTCTGTAATGCAAATTATCAATATCGTTCTTGATACTTTGATGTACTTCTACTTCTTCAAGTCAATGGATAAAGAAAAGTTGGCTGAAGAATTAGATCCAAAGAACGCTGAAGCTTAATATTAATTTTTTGGAGGTTTCGTTTTGAGAATACTTGGATTGTCACTATATCCTGAACATTCAACCCTAGAGGAAGATAAAAAATATCTCGATACAGCTAGTAAACTAGGTTATTCAAGAATATTTGCTTCATTATTAGAGTTGGGTGATGACAAGGATAAGACTATCAATCGTTTCAAAGAAACGATTGCTTATGGAAATGAGCTTGGTTTCGTTACGATTGTAGATATGAATCCTAGATTGTTTAAGGAATTGAACATCAGTTACGATGACTTATCATTTTTCCACGATCTTGGGGCTTATGGAATCAGATTAGACGAGGGCTTTTCCGGTATGGAAGAGGCTAAAATGACTCGTAATCCTTATGGGCTGAAAATTGAAATAAATATGAGTTCTGGTACTCATTACTTGGACAATATCATTTCATATCATCCAGATAAAAACAACTTACTAGGTTGTCATAATTTCTATCCTCAAAGATATACTGGTTTGGGGGAAGACTTCTTCATTAAATGGTCAAACTTCTTTAAGGAACGTAACATCCATTCTGCTGCCTTTGTAAGTTCACATCAAGCAACCTTTGGACCATGGCCAGTACAAGATGGTTTACCAACTTTGGAAGATGATCGTGATTTACCAATCGCTACTCAAGTTAAACATTTATTGCTAAGTGGTGTAGTTGATGATGTGATTATCGGTAACACTTATGCATCTGATGAAGAATTAGAGGAAGCTTCAAAAGCTTTCTATGCACCATATCCAGTTTTGAAAGTGGATTTTTCTCAAAATGCTACTGAATTAGAAAAAGAGGTTATCTTGAAGTCTACTCACGTCTATCGTGGCGATGCATCAGATTACTTGTTACGTAGTACTATGACTAGAGTGCATTATCGTGATCGTGACTTTCCTGCTCATGATACCGATGATATTAAACGGGGTGACATCATTATTGTTAATGAAAAATATGGACAATATAAAGGTGAAACTCAAATAGCACTACGTGATATTAAGAATGATGGACGACGTAATGTTATTGGTCATTTGAATTCTGATGAGGCTTTTCTGTTGAAATACATAGAGCCTTGGAGTAGTTTTAAGTTAACTGAATAAGACAAAGAAATACTATTCTCGGATGAATAGTATTTTTTTATAGGGAGAAAATTATGAATAAATATTTGCTTGGAGAAAATGAATTCGATAAGTTTTATGACTTATATTTGTATTCCTTTAATCGTCAAGACTCATCACAACGTAAACGTGTCTTCAAAGAAAGATATGACCATTCGTTATCTTACGGTATTATGAATGGTTCAAAATTAGGTAGTGGTCTGTTTAGTATTCCTTTTGAAGTCAATTTTCATGGTGTTGACTATAAGATGAATGGTATTGGGGATGTAATGAGTGCGCCTGAATTTGGCGGTCAAGGTGGTGCTGGTAAATTAATGAACGAAGCACTGTTTGACATGTATAAGAATCATGTTACTTTGTCGTACTTAGCACCATTTTCCTTTGGATACTATCGTCGTTTTGGGTTTGAACAGGTCTTTGATCACACACAAGTTGAGATCAAGAGTGAAAGTTTGCCTAGAATCAAAAATGCTGAGCACGGCTATGTTGAAAGAATCTCCATCAAGGATATTCCTGATGAACTAAAGAAAATGTATTTAGATCACAATGATTTGGGTGGAGTTAATCGTTCAAAATGGTGGTGGGATCATATGCTTGATAAGCATTCCGATTACCAGGCCGCTCTAGCCTACGATGACGATGATGTTTTGATTGGTTATTTAATTTACTACAACCAAGATCAAACCTTTTATATACACGAATGGATCAACCTCAATCCGTTAAGTCGTCAGTTATTAGCCAAATTTGTTATTAAGCATCAATCAATTTTTTCGAAGTTTGTTTATGAATCACCAAATCCAGATTTTAAATCAGATATTTTAGATGATCCTTATACAACAAATTTAACAGTTACTCCTTATATGATGGCAAGAATTGTTAATTTGGAGGACTTTTTACAACGCTATCCAATTCAGGTAAATTCTTTAGAAAAAATCTACTTTAGGGTTAAAGATACTTTGGAATGGAATGATCATACTTGGGCTTTAGAGATTAATGATGGCAAAGTAAAATTAAGTGATGCCGACGGTGAAGGAGCTGATCTTGAGTTAACAATCCAGACGCTAACTAAGGCAATGTTTGGCTATCGTAATTTAAACTCTTTAGCTGATTATGGGACAGTTAAAGGGGATTTAAGTAAGATAAATAGCCTATCAAAAGTTTTTGTTTCCGAAAGACCTCAGTTGATCGACTATTTCTAAAATTGGTAAGGACCAAAATATAATAAAATATATAGAATAAAATTCATAAAAAATATGTAATAATTAATGAAAAAATAAAAAAAGTATAGTACGCTTGTCATGGGTTTATAAGTTAATAGAAGGAAAATACTATTGGGAGGTTACATTCTTTGACATGGCATGTATGGCAAGTATCGCCGTTCATTACCAGTATTTTTTTCATTTTAGGTGTATTCACATTATATCAAGTCCTGTATGACTGGATTAAGTCGTTATTTCATTTTAAAAATGTAAAAATGACTGATGATCAGTTAAAAGATGTATTCGGTATTCTTTACATGCTAATTTTTATTTTTAGTATGCAGGCAACGATTGTAGGAAAATCTGTTTCGTGGGAATTTATGAACTTTCAAATAATTGCATTGATTTTCTGTGCTTATTTTTTGAACATCCATATTCCTTATCGTTACTTTATTCCTATTATATTAGTCTATATGATCTTTAATTCTTCAATAGGCTATTGGGAGTCATGGTGCCACGCGTGGACTTTGATTATGAGTTATGAATCGTTCAATTATATTAATCGAATTCAAAGTGAAAGTCATCGTTCATTTAGATACATGATGGTAGGAATTGTTTATGGTGGTCTAATGTGGTTTTTCGTTATGGTTAAATTTAATTTGACGTTGACTACTTTCTACGAGGAATGGTTCTATTTAGTTATCTTTGAAATATTGCTCTATAGTTATGTGAATATGATTTTACGTGATAGCAAATTGAAATTACATTTGTTGGAATTTGCTAATCACGATGCCTTAACTAAAGCTGAAAATTATGCTGCTTATACGACTGAGATTCAATATGAGTTTGAATCCTGTCAACGAAACAAATTACATCTTTCCATGATGATGTTTGATATTGATCATTTTAAACATGTGAATGATACTTATGGTCACCTTGCAGGAGATAAAGTTTTGCAGCACGTTGCGGATGTTGCACTGACAGTTATTAATGCTAACGATCCGAAAGTAAAATTTTATCGAACTGGCGGGGAAGAATTCAACGTCGTCTTTCCGGGATATGATTTGGAATCAACTAAAGATATCGTGGATGAAATATTTATGGCCTTAAACCATTTACCAATCGATATTAATGGTAAAAAGATCTATATTTCTATTTCGATGGGTGTTTCAACTGTTTCAGCAAAAGATATTCAACCTAATGATTTGTATAGTCGAGTAGATGGTAACCTTTATCACTCTAAGAACAATGGTCGTATGCAAATTACTGCTTTTTAAAAAAATCCGCTATTTCTATGATTGTAATGAAATAACGGTTTTTTTTATGCTAAAATTAACTAGCATAAATATAAAAGTTTATAAAAATTAAATAAATTATTAAATGAAATTCCTAAGGAGGGTTATGCGTCCTTGACATGGTCTGTGTGGCACGTATCACCATTTGTAACAAGTGTTTTTTTTATTTTGGGAGTCTTTACGTTATATCAAGTTCTCTATGATGGATTAAAGACGTTGCTACATTCTAAGAATATTAAGATAGATGATGATTCATTAAACTCCATATTTGGAGTTTTGTATATGTTGATTTTTATTTTTAGTATGCAGGCCACCTTAGTGGGAACACCCATATCGTGGCAATTTATGAATTTTCAATTGATAGGATTAATTTTCTGTGCCTATTTCTTGAATATAAAAGTTTCAACATATTTCTTTTTTCCAATTATGGTTCTGTACATGTTCTTTAATGGTTCAATTGGTTATTGGGAATCATGGCTTCATGGATTTATTTTAATGATTTTTTATATCTCATTAAATAAATTACGTCGTCGTCAAAAGTACCGTCACCCATTTGTTTGTTATATGTTAATGGGTACTGTTTTTGGAGGATTGTTGTGGTTATGCATGAAAATTAAATTTGCATTGCCGATAGCAACGTTCCTAGAAGAATGGAGTTACTTAGTTATTTTCGAAGCTCTACTCTATAGTTATGTAGGGATGATTTTGCGTGATAGTCAATTAAAATTAAAGTTATTACAATTTGCTAATCATGATGCGTTAACTAAAACTGAAAATTATGCCGCCTATACGGAAGAAATAAACAATTTGTTCGACAGTAGTGCAAGAAATAAATTGGACTTGTCGATGATGATGTTTGATATTGATCACTTTAAACAAGTAAATGATACTTATGGTCATTTAGCTGGCGATAAGGTTTTGCAACATGTCGCTGATGTAGTCCATACAGTTATCAATGCTAATGATCCAAATGTTAAGTTGTATCGTACTGGTGGTGAAGAGTTCAACGTAATTTTTCCAGGATATGATTTGGATTCTACGGAACCAATCGTTAAGGAAATCTTTGCAGCTTTGAATCACTTAGATGTTAATATTGATGGTGAGGATATTTCGATAACAATTTCTGTTGGTGTTTCGATGATTTCGAAAAAGGATACGAAACCTAATGATTTCTATACACGAGTTGATAGTAATCTGTATCGTTCCAAGAGAAATGGTCGTATGAGAATTACAGTAGCTTAAAATTAAAAAATGGCACCTATATTAGATTTTTCATAAATCTAGTATAGGTGCCATTTACTTTTATGCAGCGGTTTCTACTTTTGAAGTTTTACTACTTTTAGGCATAACCAGATTTAGAACAATAGCGGCAATAGCTGCTACGGCAATTGGTGATCCTAGTAAGTATTGAAGAATTTGTGGAGCATTCTTAGTTACGTTAGCGGGTAAGAGTACTAAGGCCAATGTTAAAACAATTGGTAGACCGATAATATAAAGGTCACGATCAGTTGTTTCAAGACCACGGATAACGTTTAAACCATTTAACATAATAGTAACGGTGATAATGGCGAAGACGCCACCGATAACTGGTGCGGGAATAGCGGCTAGGAAAGCAGATAATTTACTGAAGAATCCTAAAATGGAGAACCATATTCCGGCGAAAAGGAAAACTCGTTTACTAGCAACACCAGTAATAGAAATCACACCAGCATTAGTTGAGTAACCTGTAACAGGTGTTGTACCAAGAAGAGCAGCAACTAAACAACTTATTCCTTCACCGATAATACCATGGTTCCATTGTTTGTCAGTAATCTCATGATTAGTAACGGCACCCATGGCGAACCATGTACCAGTTGTTTCAGTAGTAATTACGGCATAGATGATAATGAAAGTGATGATAGCTGAAGGTGAGAAGTTGATACCCCAGTGGAAGATAGTTCTTTGGGGAAGTCCAAACCAAGCAGCATCAGCAACGGTTTTCCAATCGAACATACCCATCATGCTTGATACAAGAGTACCGACACCTAAAGCTAAAATAATTGAGCTAGTTCTGAAGAAACGACGAACCTTAGGAAATTTCAAACTGATTCCGACAGAAATAACTAATGTTAAAGCTGTAATAGAAGCTAGAATAATATTTTTATCGATATTTCCAGGAGCGTTGAAGATATTACTGTTTAAAGCTGTAGGAATTAATGAAAGACCAACACAAGTGATGATAGTGCCACCGACCATAGCGGGGACTAATTTATTGATGATTTTTTGGAAAGCACCTGTGGCACCTAAGATGATTAGAATGATGGAACCTATCAATAAAGCACCAATTAAAGTTCCCATTCCGTTGCCTTTAAGACCACCAGAGGCTAAAACAACACCAGCGGCGGCACCTAGTGGAACAAACGAAGGACCTTGTGAAACAGGCATTTTCATGAAGACGAAGGTTTGTAAGATTGTACCAATACCAGCAGCTAAGAAGGTTGACTGTAGAAGTCCCATTTGATCTCCTAAGCCCATAGCCATCATTCCTGCAAGAATGATAGGGGGTACGTAAATATCCATTGCTAAGACGTGTTGAAGTCCTAAGAATCCAGCTTCTCCTAGACCAATTTTATCATCTGGTCCAACTAATAAATTACTTTTATTATTTTCCATTTTCTTCTCCTAGTTTATCGTGAACTAATTTTCCAGATACATAAACCTGTTTGATATTCTCTTTGTTAGTGTGATAAATCAGTCTTTCAAAGATTTCTTGTGGTTGATTGGATGATAGTTCATAGTATTGATCTTCAACAATTTGTAAGTCAGCCTTGAAACCAGCCTTGATTTGACCAGTTTTGAGATGAAGAGCTAAAGCGCCGCCAACCGTTGCTAGATAAAAGACATTTGCAGCTGTTAAACGACTATTTTGTTTAGTTTCATCTTGTAAAGTTTGAGATGACATAATTGCTTGTTGCATATTTCGATAAAGGCTTGGAGAGAACCCTCCAGAGATGTCAGTTCCCAAACCAACTTTTACTTTTTGTTGGTGAGCTGCTTTGACACGCATGATATTGTTGCCAAAGTAGGCGTTAGAAATTGGACAGTGAGCCAAAGCGGTTTGTTTTTTGTGAAATAGTTCTAGGTCACTGTCATTTAGTTGAGTACCATGGGCCAAAACTGTTTTGTCAGTTAGTAAGCCAAATTGATTCAGTACTTCAGCATCTCTTTTGTGAAAACGATTGATAGCATACTGATCTTCCCAGATACTTTCGCTACAATGAGTTTGGATGGGGAGATTGTATTCAGCTGCTAATCTTCCTAGGCCAGCGAGAGTATTGTCCGTACAACTAGGAACAAAACGCGGTGTGATAACTGGAGTTACTTCGGCCTTAGTTTGCTTTTGAAGTCTAAGAATTTCCTCAATGAAACGTCTAGTTTCTTTAATGGCCTCTTGAGAAGAGTTATCACGATAAAAATCAGGGGTTTGTTCTGGATTATCCATTGCAACTTTCCCAATAAAGGCCCTTTGACCTAGTTGAGCACATACTTTAGCAAGGACTAAATTAGCATCAGTATCAACCGAACCAAAGAAAAGACCAGTAGTTGTTCCATTTGCTAAAAGTTCAGAAATGAGGTTTCGGTAAACTTTTTCAGCATAGACTAGGTCTTTAAACTTAGCTTCCAATGGAAAAGTATACGTATTGAGCCATTCCTGAAGTGGCCGATCCAAAGCCAAACCAGCTTGAGGCCATTGTGGAGCGTGAATATGTAAATCAGTGAATCCTGGTAGTAAATAATTACCAGGCGGTAAGATATGAAGAATCTTTTGTTGCTTAGCAAGTTGTTTGACAGATTGATAATCAGAATCTTCAACGGAAATTACACGGTCAATAATGCCTGACTGGTCTACACATATAAGTACTTTTGGTGTAAAATCCGCCTTGTCAAACGTTGCTGAAGATACAATAGGGCCTTCAAAAACAATTTGATAGGTGATAATCTAACACTTCCTTAAAATTTGTTGTCCTTAGAATAACATGAATGATTGTGTAAATAAATAGTAAAATGTTCGTGTTTTACTTATATAAGAAAATAACACGCTTCCAAAAAAGGGATACGTGCTATTTTTTTATATAAAAATAATTTTGAAACAGATTGTAGTTGCTTTTAAACTAGGATATTTAGGATTTATGAAATCTGATTTTTAAGAAATATATTTATTAAAAGTATTCAGGATTTTTTTATAAAAATATTTCGTTTTAATTAAATAGACCAATTGTAATTATTTCTTTACAAATTTGCTTAAAAAACTTCTTGATTGTATATACAATCCTGACTATACTAAAAGCGAAATCGATTACAAAAAGGAGCGATAAAATGACTTATGCAATGATTGGTACTTGGAGAATGGCTTATGAGGGTTTGTGTAAAGGCATGGACCTTTTAAAGACTAATGGAAAAAGTTCAGATGCTGTAGAAGAAGCTATTAAAGAAGTTGAAGACTATCCCTTTTTTAAATCAGTTGGTTATGGTGGTTTACCCAATGCTAATGGTTTGGTGGAAATGGATTCTGCCTTTATGAATGGCGATACTTTTGAAGTTGGAGCCGTGATGGGAATCAGTGATATTAAGAATCCGATTTCGGTAGCCAAAAGGTTAAGTCATGAGCATTTTAATAGCGTCATGGTAGGAGAGGGCGCCACTCAATATGCATCACAAAGTGGTTTTGAACGGAAAAACATGTTGACCGATCGCGCTAAAAAAATATGGGAAAAAAGAAAAAAAGAAATAGCCGAAAAGAATTTATCACCCTATGATGGTCACGATACTGTAGGGATGGTAAGTCTTGATCAAAATGGATCCGTCTCGGTTGGTACTTCTACATCAGGATTATTTATGAAGAAGCCGGGTAGAACTGGAGACTCAGCACTAGTAGGAGACGGTTTTTACGCTGATAGTGAGGTTGGCGGTGCGGCTGCAACTGGACTAGGAGAAGATATCATGAAGGGATGTCTCTGCTATGAAATCGTTCGTTTGATGGGAACTGGATTAAGTCCACAAGAAGCGTGTGACCAAGCAGTTTATCCATTTGTTGAGAAATTGAAGAAACGCTATGGTAAAGCAGGTGAATTCTCATTGGTTGCTCTTAATAAAGAGGGTCAATGGGGTGTAGCAACAAATGTTGAATTCACTTTTGCCGTGGGAACAGAGACTAAGGAACCTAAGATTTATATTGCTTATCCAGAAGATAGTAATAAGACTAAGATCAATCCAATTACTCAAGAGTGGTTAGATGCTTATGAAAAAAGAATCAAGGCTCCGATAGATTAAGAGGGAGTTTTTATGAAGTATTTATATAGTGAAATAGCCGATAAGTTAGAACAAGATATCAAGAATGGTGAATTTGGAATTCACCAAAAATTACCAGCAGAAAATGAATTGTCGTTTCGTTTTGAAACTTCACGTTTAACAATTAGGAAAGCCATAGAGGAGTTACAAAGACGTGATTTAGTTGTAAAAGATCGCAATCGGGGAACTTTTATTTTGCCACCAGAAACTAAGAAAATTTCTAGTGGATTAAATGGCCTATATAGTTTTAGTGAAGTGGCCAAAAGACAGCATATGAAACCAGAAACCGTTGTTTTGGACTTGGAGACAGCCCAAGAGGTACCATCTCTGATAAAAAAGCAACTTCAATTGCAAGGTGATGAACCACTTTGGAAATTAGAGCGATTAAGACTGGGTAATGGGGAACCTCTGACACATGAAGAAATATATTTACAAAAGCGCTTTGTACCTGATCTAACTGAGAAGACGGCATCCACTTCTTTATTTAAGATGATTGAAAAAAATGTTTCGATTGCCTATGCCAGTCAGGAGTTAGAGGCAGTTATTCTTGAAGGTAGAATTAGTGAACTTTTGCAAAATAGGTCAGGAGAACCAACTTTTTTAGTTCATACGACATCATATTCAGCTGATGGATATCCAATTTTACATGACGAATCGTACTATCGATCTGATAAATATAGTTTTCATAATATTTTGTATCGTCATCATTAGTTAGGAGGTTAGGAAAATGAAAGTGATTATATTGTTAGACCAAATTCAAGCAGGTTTAGGTGGCAAAGAAAAAGCCGATACTGAATTAGGCGGTAAAAAATTGGCGATGGGTGCGGCTGATACGATTGATAAAACTTTAAAAAAGAAAAATTCCTCAATTATGGCTACTTTTTTCTGTGGGACAGAATTTTATGAGGCTAATAAGGATATTGTTCAAGGAAAAATCACTCGCATGTGTCAAAAAATGCAGCCAGATGTTTTATTAGTTGGGCCAACCTATGACTATAGCGACTTTGCAAAAATGGCTTGCGAAGTAGGATATGCAGTGGAAAGTAACTCCGAGATTCCGGTTGTGGCAATGGTGGCTCAAGAAAAAAATGCCGATATTATCTCTGAGTATAAAGATAAATTGAATATCGTTAAAATGCCCAAAAAGGGTGGTACTGGTTTATCGGACTCGATTGATAATGGGATTGAACTATGTGCCAAAAAAGTAAAGAAAGAAGATATAACTGAATTTGTGACTAAATATTGTTTTTAGAAGGGAATGATCTTCATGCAAAAGAAATTTGAGCAAATATTAATGCCTGTGGCGACAAAGTTAGCCAACAACGTAGTTTTACGTTCTTTACGTGATGGTTTTCTAATTATTACTCCTTTAATTATTGTTACCTCAATTTTCCTACTGATCGGAAACTTTCCAATTCCAGGTTGGGCAGATTTTTGGACAGGAATTCTCGGTCCCCAATGGACAGAATGGTTTAGTGCTGTTTCTGATTCTGTATTCAGTTTTACTGGTCTTTTAGCATGTTTCGGTATTTCTTATGCATATGGTAAAAACCGTGGGTTACGTGCGGTTCATGCCAGTGCTGTAGCAATTGTTTCATTCTTGATTATGACGCCAACTACAGTTGAAGTTGGTAAAAAGACAGTTGGTGCTGTGCAAACAATTTATTTAGGACCTAATGGTATTTTCTTAGGTTTGTTTACAGCTTTAGTCAGTGTTGAATTATTCCGTTTTGCTATTAAACGTAATTGGACTATAAAAATGCCCGATGGTGTTCCACCAGCAGTAAGCGAATCTTTTGATGCTTTGTTACCAAGTGGTTTTGTAATTTTGGCATTCTTTTTAGTTAGAATTATTTTTAGCTTGACTGATTTTGGTACAGCTTATAACTTTATTTATACAATGTTACAAGCACCATTAAAGAACGTTGGTAATTCATTGCCATCAGTTTTGCTTTACAATTTCTTAGCATCATTACTTTGGTGTTTTGGTATTAACGGACCAACTATTACAAATAGTGTTTGGTCACCAATTTTCTTTGTTTTGACTCAAGATAATCTCAAAGCCTTCCAAAGTGGACATGCTTTACCTCATATTTATACACAACAATTTATTGATATTTTCACAACTTACGGTGGTGGCGGTAGTACATTGTCACTTCTGATCGTAATGTTGTTTGTATGTAGATCAAAACGAATTAAAGAGCTCGGTAAGTTAGCTATTGTACCAGGAATATTTGGTATTAACGAACCTTTGATCTTTGGTTTACCAGTGGTTTTGAATCCTATTATTGCTATTCCATTTATTATTGTGCCTGTTGTTAATACCTTAATTTCCGGAATTGTCTTTAGCTTACATTGGATTCCTTATACTAATGGGGTTATGTTGCCATGGACAACACCACCATTGATTTCTGGATGGCTTTCGACAGGAAGTTGGTTGGCTTCTCTATTGCAATTATTTGAATTGATGCTTGGAGTTCTGATTTATTATCCATTTGTTAAGATGCTGGATAAACAGTATTTGAACGAGGAAGCGGCTGCTGAAGAGGCAGAAGATGTGGATATTGACTTTAGTAATATTTAAGGAGAAGAGAATTGAAAGAGATTAGAACAGATTTTCAAAAATTATTTGAAGAATCCAAAGACGAGTTTCTAACTTATTTCAAAGAACTGATTAGAATTCCAAGTGTTAATGGCAATAAAACTTATCAAGCTCCATTTGGAATAGGACCTAAACGCGCTTTGGAATATATGCTAAATTTATCCGAAAAATTGGGCTTTAGAACTGGTCAGGCCAGTGATTGTGTAGGTTGGGCTGAATATGGACCGGAAACTGACGATTATTTTGGAGTTCTAGGTCATATTGATGTGGTTGATGTTGTAGATGATTGGAATTATCCGCCCTTTGATCTGACCTTAAAAAATGGATACTTCTATGGGCGAGGTGTGCTAGATAATAAGGGCCCATTACTGTCAACTTTATTTGCACTGTATTTAATTAAAAAGCAGCAAATACCTTTAAGTAAAAGAATTCGAATTATGTTTGGAACTGATGAAGAGATGGGAAGCCGTGATATTCCTCTCTTTTTAAAGGAACAAAAACCACCGTATGCCGGCTTTACACCTGATTGTAAATTTCCAATTGTTTATGGAGAAAGAGGTATTGTCGATTTAACGGTAACCTTGCCAATTACAGATGGATCATTAGAACAAATTGATTTACTTGAAGGTGTATTTGATCATAGCTTTTTACCTGATTATGCAACTATTACTGTTAATGGTAAAAAGACTGAATACTACGGTAAGAAAGCACCTAGTAATGCTCCGGATATGGCTGAAAATGTTTTACCAAAACTGATTGAGAGTAATCAAGACTTAGTCGGACAGACAGGTAAGTTATTCCAATGGATTAATGAAAAAATAGGCAATCAGTATAATGGTGAAAATTTGGGCTTGAATTATCGAGATGAAGATTCGGGAGAACTCCAATTATCATTCTATGATTTAGAAAAGGGTATTGATGAATTGAATTTTAGTATTTCAATGCGCTACCCCGTTACTATTTCTGAGGATAAAATTTTGAACCAACTTAAGAGTCAATTTCTAGAAGGAATGGAATTAAAAATTAATCGTAGTTTTCCATCTACCGTAAAGGATAAGAATTTGTCTTATATGCAGGAATTCTCAAAAATTTATGAGAAAGATACTGGTCTAAATGGTGAGCCTGTGACAACTACTGGAGCCACTTATGCACGAGAGATGCCTAACATTATCGCTTTTGGACCTTCTTTTCCTGGTCAAAAAGGAATTGCTCATAAAGGTGACGAATGGTTGAAATATAGTGATTGGCTAATGATGATGCAAATTTATTATGATTGTTTTGTTAATGAATTAGTTGATGAATAATGATAAAAAAGCAGATATCTATTTAGAGAAACATTATTAACTCTAATAAATATCTGTTTTTTTGTTTAAATTTTTAAATCATTTTGTTTGTGTAAAGGGTTACAATAATAAGTGGATATTATTGCAAGGAGAACATTATGGACTATAAATTAATTGCACTTGATATGGATGGTACGCTATTAAACGATAAAAGAGAAATCACAGAGCAAAATAAGGCCGCCATCTCTAAAGCCTTGGCACAAGGGGTTAAGATAGTACTTAATTCTGGACGTGCATATGATGGTATTGCTTATGCCTATAAGGAATTGGGTATCTCTGGAGCAGATCAATATATGATCAACTCTGGTGGTAATATTATCGAGAGTTTAGATAAAAAGATTATTTATAAAAAAGTAATGGAAAACAATGCTTGTGAGGCTATTGCTCGTAATTTGAAGTCTGAGAAGATTAATTATGTATTGATCGACACTGAAGGTAATAGCTATGATTCTTATCAGGAATGGATGGAGAAACGTATGCTGAATACAGATTTGGCAATCACCAAGTTCATGGTTCACACTCATAAACGTAATTTAGAAGAGACAGCCGAAAAACTTCATCAAGAATATGATGCTAAATTCTTCGTCGTTGTCACAAGTAAACGTGATATTGAGATTTTTCCTAAAGAAGTCAATAAGGGTAAAGCTTTGGAAAAACTCGCTAAGCATCTAAAAATAAAGCCTGAACAAGTTATGGCTATTGGAGACTTAGATAATGATATTCCAATGATCAAATTTGCTGGATTAGGAGTTGCTATGGACAATTCACCGGAAAATGTAAAAGCGATTAGTGATGAAATTACAGGTGATGATAATCATAGTGGCGTTGGTCAAGCGATTGAGAAATATGTTTTAAACTAAGGGGGCTTTTGATGAGTTACAAACTGATAGCATTGGACATGGACGATACATTATTAACGACTGAAAAAACAATATCTGCCAAAAATCAGGCAGCAATCAAACAAGCCTTAAAACAGGGAATCAAGGTCGTCTTGTGTTCAGGTAGAACACATAATGCAATCACAGGTTATGCTAAAACACTGGGTATTAGTGGCGAGAATCAATATATGATCACTAATGGCGGTGGAATGATTGAAAATATGGCTGGAAAAATTATTTTTTCAAAAACAATGAGCAACCAATTTTATCGTGAGTTCGTCGATTTTATTAAGAAGAACCAATTACATTACAATGTGGTTGACGATAAAGGTAATACTTATACTAGCCATGTAGAAAAAATTGATAAATATACTATTACACAGGCTTTTGAGAATGATAATGGCCTTTATATTCGTGAGCCTGAAGAGTTGCCAGCTGATTTTGAAATTGTTAAAGCAATTATCAATGGACCTGAGCAACAATTGGATGAAATTTCAGAAATGGTTCATCAACGTTTTGATCAAGACTATTTTGTTGTACGGACAGGAGTTGGTTTCTTAGAGATTTTTCGTCAGGACGTCAATAAAGGTGAGGCCGTTAAACAATTGGCTACTCAGTTGAAGATTGATTTAAGTCAGGTCATGGCTATGGGAGACCGTGATAATGATATTTCTATGTTAAAAGTAGCCGGCAAGGGAGTTGCTATGGAAAACGCTACTAGTGGTGCTAAGGCTGTTAGTGATTACGTAACTGCCGATAATAATCATGATGGTGTTGGATTAGCCATTGAAAAATTTGCTTTGTAGAGGAGTCTGGAATTAATTTCTAGGCTCTTTTGTTTTTGCCAGGATTTACGGAAAAGTAATATAATGAAGAAGTATTGAAAACGCTAACGGGAGGCAATTATGAAAAAAATCATTAATAAAACTGAGGACATTGTTCCTGAAATGATCTCAGGACTTGTAAAAGCTAATAGTGATTTAGTGAAACAGATTGAAGGTACAACTGCGGTTGTGAGAAATGATTCCAAATTTGCTGAAGAAAAACAAGTTGGTGTTGTATCCGGTGGTGGTAGCGGTCACGAACCTCTACATGCTGGATATGTCGGTGATGGAATGTTAAGTGCTGCCGTTGCTGGTGAGGTCTTTACTTCACCAACTCCTGATCAAATTTATGAAGCTATTAAGGCCGTTGATCAAGGTTTAGGTGTTTTATTAATTGTGAAAAATTATTCCGGTGATGTCATGAACTTTGATATGGCAAAGGAAATGGCTGAAGCTGATGATATCAAGATTAAGTCGATTGTCGTGAATGATGATATCTCAGTAGAAAATAGTGAGTTCACTCAAGGAAAACGTGGAGTAGCGGGAACAGTTTTAGTTGAAAAGATTATTGGCGCTGCTGCTCGTTCAGGAATGAATTTAGATGACTTGGCTAACTTAGGACAAAAGGTGATTGACAGTACCAAAACAGTCGGAATTGCCTTACATGCTGCTACAGTACCAGCTGTCGGTCATCCTGGTTTTGAGCTGGGTGACGATGAAATTGAATATGGTATTGGTATTCATAATGAGCGTGGTTATTCAGTTGAGAAGATTCAACCATCAAAAGAGTTAGCCCACGAATTAATTAAAAAAATCATGAGTGAATTTTCTGACCGGACAGGTCACTTTGCCGTACTAATTAATGGTATGGGTGCTACGCCATTGATGGAACAATATATTTTTGCTAATGATGTTCTAAATGAATTAGCAGCTGATAAGATTTCTGTTGGTTTCAGTAAAGTGGGCAATCAAGTGACATCTTTAGATATGCAGGGTATTTCGCTGACAATAATGAAGGCTGACGATGATTGGATCAAAATGTTAAAAGAACCTGTAACAACAATTGGTTGGTAGAAAGGAAGTAAACTAATGGAATTAAATTTAGCAGACACAAAGAAATGGATTGAATTATTTGTTGAAAAAGTTGAGGCTAATACGTCTGAGTTAAACGAATTGGATACGGCTATTGGTGATGGTGATCACGGTAGCAATATGGCTCGAGGGATGGCAGCAGTCACTGATGCACTCGCCAAGAAAGAACCAGCTGATTTAGCTGAGTTATATAAGACAGTTGCTTTTGCAATGATTCAAAAAGTTGGTGGAGCCCCCGGTCCTTTGTATGGAACAGCATTCTTGGATATGTCAAAAAAAGCTAAGGAAACAACTGACTTGGCTGAGTTAGTTCAAGTAGGTAGCGACGGTTTGAAACGTCGTGGACAATCTGATGTTGGTATGAAAACCATGATCGATGTTTGGCAACCAGTTGCCGAATCACTGAAGTCCAATGACCTTTCTAAGAGTGTAGTTGAGAATGCCTTAAATTCTACAAAAGATATGGTCGCTACTAAAGGCCGTGCTAGTTACTTGGAAGAAAAATCTAAAGGCCATTTGGACCCTGGTTCACAATCAAGTGCTTATTTATTTGAGGCCTTACTCGAAGTGTTAGGAGAATAAAAATGAAATATGGAATAGTGATCGTTTCGCATTCATTTGAAATTGCTGAGGGTGTAAAAAAATTAATTTCTCAAGCTGCACCGGATCTATCGATTACCACGGCTGGGGGAACTGATGATAATGAAATAGGGTCATCTTTAGAAAAAATTCAAAAAGCAGTTGATGATAATACTGGTGATGAAATTTTGGCATTTTATGATTTAGGAAGTTCAAAAATGAATCTTGAAATGCTGATGGAAATGACTGATAAAAAGATTCATAAGTATGATGTTGCCTTGGTAGAGGGTGCCTATACGGCCGCCACTTTAGCTGAAGTTGAATCACCATTGGCTACAATTGAAACCAATTTGGAACCATTAAAAATAAAATAAACTTGAAAAAGGTCTGACAATTAAATTTTAAATTGTTGGATTTTTTATTTTTTATCGATTTTCATTAGAAAATAGTAGTAATTCTGTCCAAAATGTCTATAAGATTAGAAAGCCTTTAATATTGATTGTATGAATCAGCTTTATTATACTAAATAATAGGTGAAATTATTAGACTTTTATTAGTATTTATTTAATATTATTAACAAAATATTTGACAGATTAATTTAGAGTGCTAATCTTACAATTAAAATTATAAAAAGGGGGTTCAACTCTATGGGCAAATTAATTGGTATTACTGCAGATGTTTATTTAGGGGCGACTGACGTAATAAACCAAAAATTGATGGACTTCGTACCACGACCAATTGTTGATGGGGTGTTAATGGCAGGTGGTATTCCCGTGGGATTGCCAATTCTACCAGTCGATAAAGTAAATCAATTAATTGAGAGAATGGATGGAATTATTTTTTCCGGTGGACCAGATATCGACCCTAGTTTTATGGGAGAAGAACCTATTCCTAAGTTAGGTGTGACTAATCGGAATCGTGACCGTTTCGAAATAGCGATGATCAGGACCGCTGTCGCTAAAAAAATTCCTATTTTTGGGATCTGTCGCGGTGCACAAATGATTAATGTCGCATTAGGTGGAACAATTTATCAGGATTTGGGGACTCAGTATTCAGGTAGATTGATTAAACACAAGCAACAAGCTCCAGGAGATCAACCAACTCATTTTGTAAGAGTAGACTATAACTCTAAACTGTATAAAACTATTGGTGACAATGTTTTTGTCAATTCTCGTCATCACCAAGCGATTAAAGAAGTTCCTGACTTTTTAAGGGTTGTAGCGACGGCTTCTGATGGGGTAATTGAGGCTATTGAAAATGAAGATGCCAGTATTCAGGCGGTTCAGTGGCATCCGGAAAATTTATGGCGGCATGATTCACAAGAATTAGCTTTATTTAGTGATTTCATTTCTCGTATCGGTAATCCAAATAGAATGGAAAGCGGTTCGATTTAAACAAAAATAATTGAATAAAAATAAACTTAGTGGAATTATCAGTTTTGAATCAAGCAATCTCGATAATTCCATTTTTTAATTTATTAAATAAAATATAATAAAACTATATTTGTCAAAATAATATTTTTATAGTACTATCGTTTTTGAAAACTGAATAGATTTCTTCGGGGCAGGGTGTAATTCCCGACCGACGGTAACAATTCTTAGAAATTGGAGTCCGTGACCCGCGCAAGCGGTGGATCTAGTGAAAGTCTAGAACCGACTGTAAAGTCAGGATGGTAGAAGAAAATAATATTTCATGCTATTGATAAGTCTTTTTTGGACTGCTCTCGTATGAGGTCTTATTTAGCTTATCTTGGAAGCCCTGCAAACATAATTGCGGGGCTTTTTTTGTGGGGTGAATAAGAATTGGAAAAATTTATGAAATTGGCTTTTTTGGAAGCTAAAAAGGGACAGAATACGTGGACAAATCCACAAGTTGGTGCCGTTTTGGTTAAGAATAACCAAATATTGAGTCAGGGTCATCATGAAACGTTTGGCCAGGCACATGCTGAAGTTAATGCCTTAAAGAACTTGGCCGATATATCTGAAGCTAAAGGAGCAACGCTATACGTAACTTTAGAGCCGTGTTCACACTTTGGTAAAACTCCTCCTTGTGTTCAAAAGATTGTTAAGGTGGGAATTAAAAAAGTGGTGATTGGCCAAGTCGATCCTAATCCAATCGTTAGTGGAAGAGGAATCAAATATTTACAAGATCACAATGTTACAGTTGAGAACCTTAATGTTTCGACAAATTTGAATACTGCTTACAACTTTTTTTACAAAAATAAACGACCGCTGATTACAGTAAAGTATGCGATGACTTTGGATGGAAAAGTTAATCAAGATAAAAAAATTAGATCTTTAATTTCTAATCAAAAGTCTTATGAAGATTCTCAAAAACTACGTAGTCAGAATCAAGTGATTTTAATCGGTGAAAATACATTGAAGATTGACAACCCGAGATTAACGGTTCGTAGTCAAAGCTTAATGTTTCCACCAATTCGGGCGGTAATGGTGCGAGATATCAATACAGTTGATTCGAACAGTCGTTTGTTTCAATCTCAGGAACCAATTTGGTTCTTTAGCACAACTAAAAGTCAGTATGAACTGCCTAAGAATGTGCAAGTGTTTGTTGGCGAGTGGAATCCGCAAAAGGTTATTGAATTATTTACTAAAAAGGGTCTGAGTCAGTATTGATCGAGGGTGGTAGTCATCTTCAGGCTGATTTTGTGGAGCAAGGTCTGGTGGATAAAATTGTAGTTTATTTGGCTAATAAGGTCTTTGGTCATGGATTGCCGGCTATATGGGATAAAAAAATACCCTCCATGCAATTTAGCGATTTAAACGTGGAAAAATTGGATTCTAATCTAAAAATAACAACGTGGAGGATAGACTAATGTTTACAGGCATAGTAAAGGATATCGGTCGAGTGATAGCGATAAAGGAATCTAAAGACAATTTTATTTTGACAATTGGGCATCACTTGGAATCAGTTCATTTGGGAGACAGTATTTCGATAGACGGTATCTGTTTAACGGTTACGAATCAAGAGGCGCAGCAATTTCAAGTTGAGGTTATGCCAGAGACAGTCAAACGAACTAATATTGCGGACTTCACTCCTGATGAAAAGGTTGATTTGGAGCCAGCATTGAAACCTACTGATGAGATGGGTGGTCATTTTGTTTTGGGACATATTGATACCACGGGTAAATTAATTCAAAAAGAAATTGCTGGGAATTCAACCTTACTGACTTTTTCGATTGCACCAGAATACCTACCAGATCTAGTTGAGAAAGGGTCAATTGCCATTAACGGTGTCAGTCTAACTTTGATAAAAGTAACTAAACAAAATTTCCAAGTTGGAATTATTCCTTATACCAGCAAAGAAACTGTTTTGAGTGCTTTAAGTATTGGACAGACGGTCAATTTGGAAACGGATATTTTAGGAAAATACATTAATCAAGCTTTTCAACGGGGGTATCAAAATGACAATTAAGACAACTATTCAAAAAGTAGAACGTGCTATTGAGGAGTTAAGGCAAGGCAAACTAATTATTGTGGCTGATTCAACAGAACGTGAAGCTGAGGGTGATATGGTTGGCTTGGCTGACTTTGTAACTCCTGAAACAGTTAACTTCATGATCAAGCATGCTAGAGGTTTACTCTGTGCACCAATGAGTTCTGATCGTGCCAAAAAGTTAGGCCTACATTTGATGACGAACTCGCATGACGCCTTTAATACAGCTTTTACAATTAGTACGGATACCAAGACAACGACAACTGGTATTTCAGCTTTTGATCGTGCAAAGACTCTTAAAGAGTTGGCAACTTCTAATGATCCTGAAGACTTTTATCATCCAGGACATATTTTTCCATTAATCGCGAAAGACAATGGTGTATTAGAACGTGATGGACATACTGAAGCAGCAGTGGATTTAACCAAATTAGTTCAGGCATCACCAGTTGCTTATATTTGTGAGATTGTTAAGGAAGATGGCAAAATGGCTCGTAGACCAGAGTTAAAAGCTTTTGCCCAAGAACATCATATGTCTCTAATCACAATTGCAGATATTGTTAATTATCGTTTTGCCTGTGATAACAATGTTTTGACTGAAGTTTCAGATGTTGATTTACCAACTAAGTATGGCCATTTTCGTTTGAAGTCATTCACTTTCAAAGATGAGCCGGTATTAGTAATTTATAAAGGTCAAATTGCGCAGCAGAAATCCGTTTTAACGCGAATCCATTCAGAGTGTTTCACTGGTGATGTCTTAGGTTCAGAACGCTGTGATTGTGGTGAACAGTTGGCAAGTGCCTTACGAAAAATCGAGAAGAACGGTTCTGGAGCATTGATTTATTTGAATCAAGAAGGCCGAGGAATTGGTTTGATAAATAAGTTACGAGCTTATCAACTGCAGGATAAAGGATTAGATACGGTTGAAGCTAATGAAAAATTAGGATTTCCCGCTGATCAACGAAATTATCGGATTGCAGCGGCTGTGTTGGGACAATTGAAAATTAAATCTGTTTCATTGCTAACTAATAATCCCGATAAAATTGAGCAATTGCAACAGATGGGGATTGAAGTTAGTCGTGTACCATTAGAGATGAAACCTAATGTTCATGATCAACATTATCTAGAAACCAAAAAACAGAAATTTCATCATTTATTAAGTGAGGTTAAATAAAATGCCAGAAATTATAGGACAATTAAACGGTGAGAATCTAAAAATAGCTATCGTAGTGGCTAAATTCAATGAGATCGTGACAAGCAAGTTATTAAAAGGTGCTCAGGAAAAATTATGGCAACTGAATGTTGCTAAACAGAATATTACCGTAGTCAAAGTTCCCGGAGCAATGGAAATTCCTCGAATTGTTAAGCTGCTATCTGAAAGTGGACGATTTGATGGAATCATTGCCTTAGGAGCAGTTGTGAAGGGTGAGACGGCACACTTTGATTATGTTTGCGCTGAATCGGCTGTAGGTGTCAGTCAAACTTCACTAAATGGATCGGTTCCGGTAATGTATGGTATTTTGACTACAGAAAATATGGCTCAAGCACTCAATCGGGCTGGTGGTAAGTCAGGAAACAAGGGTTCTGAATGTGCAGTCGATGTTGTAGAAATGGCAAATCTAGAGTTAGAAATAAGAAAAATAATTTAGGGACATAACATATCTTTTTATTTTAAAATTAAAAAAGGTGCTCATATCAACCAAAGCTAAATGGTTAATATAAGCACCTTTTTCTATTTGTTGATAAATTCTGTTTAAATAGTTTCAAGAGATGGTTCTTGAGTAGGTTTAGGATAACTTTTATCCAAAAGTTCCAATTCATCTTTTGTGAATTGAACATCTATTGCGGCTAGATTACTTTGCATATGTGCCACTGAACCAGTTTTAGGGATGCTAAGTAAATCGTGATTTCGAATAACCCAAGCCAAAAGTAATTGGTGAATAGAAATATTTTTAGATTGAGCCATTTTCTTGATAACTGGTTTAATGTTTAAATACTCGCTACCATCGGAACCAAATGGTGAATATCCGACAAAGGACATGTCATGCTGTTTTTGCCATGGTAAAATTGAATATTCAATCCCCCGACTACCAATATTGTAAAGATCCTCATTGATACGGCAGTTTTGACCGTTTTCCAAACTGGTTAGTTCTTTTAAGTCGGCCAAATCAAAATTAGAAACACCCCAATTTTTAATGAGACCAGCCTGAACCATTTTCTCTAATCCAAAAATTGTTTCAGAAAGTGGAGTGTCACCACGCCAATGAAGTAGGTAGAGATCTAAGTAGTCAGTTTGTAGCCGCTTAAGACTCGCTTTGAGACTTGTTTCAATTAGTTTTGGTGTGGCATGGAAAGGATAGAATTTAGAAACCAATTGTAAATCTTCACGATGATAATCTTTCATGACATTGCCAACTAAAGTTTCGGATAATCCCTCGCCATACATTTCGGCGGTATCAATTAAGTTAATGCCATGATCTAAACCATATCTAATGGTTTGCATTTCTGCTTCGGTTTGGGCTTGATTGCCCTCGCCAAGGTGCCAAGTACCAATACCGATAGCGGAAGTATTTTGATGATTAAATGTAATGTATTTCATGAAGAAACCTCACTTTCTAATAATCGTTATTACGTTAATTATAGAACAGCAGTTATGTTTTATATAAAAATACCAACCAATATTAGAAGTAAATTGGTTGGTATTTTGTTATCAATTATTTTAGGAATTTTAATGTTTCTGCCAAATCAGTAACCATATGCGTTGGTTGAATGGAAGTTGACGCCTCAATCTGTGGACGATTGACCCAAATAGAAGGCCAATTCATTTTGTCAGCAGAGATAATGTCACTGTCGTAACCTTCGGCAATATGCCAATGATTTTCAGGAGTAAAGCCGTATTCTTTTTCAACAGTTTTGAAAAAATGTAGATCAGGTTTATATGCGTGAACATCTTCAGCCGTCCAAACATCAAATGGAACTTTGAGACTCTGAACATTTTTATCAATAATATCCCATGAAGAATTTGACATAATGATAAGTTGATAATCACGGTCACTAAGAGTCCGTAATGTTTCGATCACTTCTGGAAATGGTTTTAAGTTTTGATGAGCAATAAGCACGTCAACAAAGTACTTTTCAAATTGATGTTCTAAACCAAATTGGTAATCTAGATGAATTAGATTATTTCGAGTAAGTAAATCGTAATCTAAATAGGGATGCATATTATTACGATCATCTTGGTAAGTTTGAAAACGTTGGCGAGCACGTTTTGGATCGACACCGATTTGACGAGCAAGTTTTTCAATTTCATCATAAGTATTATTTTCATTTAGTAAAGTACCATAGCAGTCGAAAGTAAGATATTTTTTTTGCATGATAAAGGCTTCTTCCATAATAAAGATTTCATACTCATAATATCATTTTATGAATATATTTATAGAGGGTTTACGATAGCCAGTCGAAAATATTTTGAATGTTACTACTCCAGACTTTCCAGGAGTGATCACCCTCAACTGGCATCCAAGTGTAATGACCTTTGGCGTGAATAGATAGGAAGTTTTTAAACATGACATTATCTTCATGCATAAAATCAGTATCGCCACAGAGAGTTAAAATAGGTAATTTGGGTTGACGATTATTATAGATATTGATCAATTGATTTTTGGCAATATTTTCGGGACTATCAAAAATAGCATTAAAGGTGTTTTTTGCCATAGGGCACTTAGGATTATCACGAAAATGTTCAATATCGGTAATAGGTGATAAAGCTGCAACTTTACCAAATTTGTCTGGATTTTTAAAAGCAAATTTCAAAGCACCATAACCACCCATACTTGAACCGACTATATAATTTTTGGCGGGGTCTTTAGAAATAGGCAGAATGCTCTGCATTTTAGGGATAAATTCATCCATAAAGAAAGAATAATAAGGAATGAATTTGGAATCAGAATAAAAGGAATTTAATCCGTCAGGCATGATGATGGCCATATTATATTTACGAGCAATTTCCTCTATATAGACGTGTTTACTCCAAGCAGTGCTGTCGCCGGTATAGCCGTGTAGTAACCAGACTACTGTGTAATCTGGTTCATTAGTATCAGGAATAACTACGGAAGTCTTAAAGTAAGTATGTAAGTAATTTGTACGATAACTAAGATCCATTAATACCATTATTAAGCCTCGCAATATTAATTATTAGTATTCGTGAAAATGGTAAACATAATTCTTAAAAAAGTCTAGTTATGAGATAAATAGTAAAGAAAATTAATGCTCATAAAGATATTTTTTAAAGTGTAAGTAGTTGGTATACAATTCTAACATGTCTGTAATATCATGCAAATCAAGGTTGAAGTAGTCGGAAATTTTGTTCAACCGATAATTAGTCGTGTTTCGATGAACATTCAATCTAGTTGAAGTGTCGGTCACATTACCATTTGATTTGAAATAACAATCGAGGGTATCAATTAATTCAGTTCCGGCTCTGGTTTTAAGCAAATTTTTAAAGTTATTGATGATTTTGGCCGAGTGGAGCTGACTTTGGAGTAATTTATTTAGAAAGCTGATTTGGTGATAATAATAAATATCGGTCAATTGCAATTCATAAACAACTTTAATAGTATCAATCGCTTGTTGAACGGCTTTTTTTAAATTAGTACTTTGATTACTGATGCCAATCACGATTTGATTAAGTTGACTGAATTTTAAGTACTTTTCTAAATTTTCGGTATTACGAGTAATAATCAATTGTTGATGCGGTGTCTTACTGAAGTAGAAGTCACCTTCAAAAATCGTTGGTTGATTATCTGTTTCGAGAATAACGGCATAGCGTTTTAATTCTAGATTGATATTCAAAGCTTGAGCTCGAGATTTTAATTCAGCATTTTCAGAAATATTGTCGATAGTGGTCCATTGATAAAGAAAATGATTCAGTGATTCCTTACGTTGATTTTCGGCCTTAGAGCTATTGATCTGGGTAATCAGTAATTCAGTTGATACCTTGAGTAGAGAGGCTAAGGGAGTAACCTTTTCAGGATCGCCGGTAATGCCAATAACGCCAATCGTTTTACCTTGAAATTCGACTGGGATGTTCACACCAGGTTGACCGAATTTACCAAAGGATTCAACCATAGGTTTAGTCTTGCCACTTTCAATAGTTTCAATGGCACCAATATGAAGAGTATTGATACGCTCTTTATTGCCACTAGCGATGATATAACCTTTCTCGTTCATCATATTAATATTATAAGGGATGCTTTCCATCATTCGATCAACAATGGATTGAGCTAATTTGGGGTCTAATTTCATAATTTTATCCTTGTTAAAGATTAAGCAAACTTACATAAAAGCTTAAATCCATTATTTGTGCATATAAATATTTTACATTATTTTAAATTTTAAAAACATTGATTTATCAAGAAATCACATTATTTTTTAATATATTATCCAATTATTTTTGTGCATGTGTACATTGATTTAGAAAATTTATCAAGGTATTATACAAAAGTTAATAATTGTTCAATATTTAACAATTACCGTGTTTTTGAGGAGGATATTTAAAAATGGTTATTGCTTGGTGGGCAGCCTTGTTAGGCTTGCTTTTAGCAATTGGATTGATTTTATTCAGGGTTAATCCTATTTATGCATTAATTTTTGGGGCAATTGTTGGTTGCTTAATTGGAGGAATGAATCTTTCACAGACAACCGATGTAATTGTCAAAGGTAGTTCTGGTGTTATGGGGACGATTATCCGTGTTATTGCGGCTGGAGTTTTAGCCGGAGTTATGATGGAATCAGGTGCAGCTAACGTAATTGCATCTAATATTGTTAATCATTTTAGTGATAAGTTGGCCATTTTGGCGTTGGCTTTATCGACGATGGTTTTAACAGGTGTAGGGATTTTTATTCCCGTAGCTGTATTGATTGTGGCACCGATTGCTCTAGAAGTTGGGCAGAAGATGCATTACAGTAAACTTTCATTATTAGTAGCTCTTTCTGGTGGTGGTAAGGCTGGAAATATCATTTCACCTAATCCTAATACAATTGCGGCTGCTAAGGGTTTTAATGTTGAACTTTCACAAGTTATGATCGCAGATTTTGTACCAGCTATCGTTGGTTTGATCGTAACAGTACTTTTGGCAACATTGATCAAAAATAAAGGAACTTTCGTGTCAGCAGAGCATAAGTTTGAAACTAAAGAGGATAAAGATTTACCAAGTTTGAAGGCAGCAATTGTGACACCTTTGGTAGCTGTTATTCTACTTTTGATTACTCCGGTAGGTGACATTCTAGGAATTAAAGCTTTAGCTTCATTCAACTTAGATGCAATGTATATTTTACCGATTGCCGGTTTAATCGGAACTTTGGCGATGGGACAACGTAAAAAGTTTTTGAAATATATGACCGGTGGATTAGCACGAATGACTGATGTAGTGCTGATTTTGATAGGTGCTGGTGCGATTGCTGGTTTAGTTTCAGCATCTGATTTACCACAAAAGGTAGTTGAAATCGTAAAGGTTTCTGGAATCTCCGGAACTTTCTTGGCTCCAATTGCCGGTATTTTAATGGCCGCAGCAACAGCTTCAACTTCTACTGGTGTTATTTTGGCATCGAACTCATTCAGCAAGTCAATCATGTCCTTTGGTATTTCTGGTACAGGTGCCGCAGCGATGGTTCATACTGGAGCAACTGTTATCGATCAATTACCACATGGTAACTATTTCCACGTAACAGCCAAAGCCGTTGACATGCACTTTAAAGAAAGAATGAGCGTTGTTTTGTGGGAAATGCTAGTTGGACTTTCAATGACGATTGTAGCAACATTAATGTATGGAAATTTGTTCTAGAGGTGGATTATGATGAAAATAGTTTTGGCTCCAGATTCATATAAAAATTCATTAACAGCTAAAGAAGTCGCTACTGCGATGCATAAGGGATTTGCTAAAGTTTATCCAGAGGCAGATTTTGTTGATGTGCCAATGGCTGATGGTGGTGAGGGAACCGTTCAATCTTTAGTAGATGCTAAAAATGGGCAAATTATTACTGAAGAAGTAACTAATCCTTTGGGGTATAAGACAGAAGCTCACTATGGCTTGATTGATGATGGTAAAGTGGCTGTGATTGAAATGGCCGAAGCAAGTGGAATCCAGTATATTAATCAATTTACTCAAAATCCTTATATTACAACAACCTTTGGAACTGGTGAATTGATAAAGTCAGCTATCCAAAAGGGCGCAAAGACTATTATTATCGGAATTGGCGGGTCAGCTACTAATGACGGTGGTGCTGGAATGGCTCAGGCTTTAGGTGCTCATTTATTGGATGAAAAAGGTCAGGAACTCCAATATGGTGGTGCTATGTTGGAAAAACTAGATAAAATCGACACTACAGATATGTTACCAGAACTAGCTGATGTAAAAGTTGTCATTGCTTCTGATGTAACAAATCCGTTAACGGGTCCTAATGGCGCTAGTCATGTCTTTGGTCCTCAAAAGGGTGCTAGTGAAGAAATGGTCGAGTTCTTAGATAAGGCTTTGTCTCATTATGCTGAGGTTCTAAAGAGAGACCTTGGAAAAGATTTGGAACAAGTACCTGGTGCGGGAGCTGCTGGTGGATTGGGAGCTGGATTATTGGCCTTCACTCATTCAGAAATGCGTTCAGGAGTCGATATTGTGGTTGACTACACTGATTTAAAAGACAAAGTAAAAGATGCTGACGTGGTAGTAACTGGTGAAGGACAGATTGACTTTCAAACCAAATTTGGTAAAACACCAATTGGTGTTGCTAAAGCAACTAAAGCGGTTAATCCTCAAGCTACTGTTATTGCAATTGCCGGTTCTGTTGGTGAAAAGATATCGGAGCTTTATCCTTTAGGAATTGATGCAATTTTTACTTGTGTACCTGGTGTAGAGGAATTGTCAAAGGCTATTCAGGATACTGATAAGAACCTACAGCAAGTTTCTGAGAATATTGCTCGCTTAATTAAGAATACCAAATAAAAAATGAAAACAGCACTTATTTAGAATAAACGTACATAATTACGTCTCTAAGTAAGTGCTGTTTTTGATTCTCTATTTTTTCATGTATAGAATGGGATAAGGATTGCCGGCATCATCAGTTTCAGTTCTTCGATAAGTTTTGAATCCAAGGTGTTGGTAGAATCCGATAGCCTGTGGGTTCTGTTCGTTAACCGTCAATTTGTTTACATCAAAATTTTTAATACCATAGTTAATTAATTGTTTACCTAAGCCATGACCGCGGAATTCAGGAGCGACAAACAGCATCTCAAGTTCCTGATGAGAAATGCCCATAAAAGCCACAGGTTTTTCGTTCTCTGCGATGATTAAATTAGGGATTTGTTGTAGAATTTTTGGTAAAGATGTCTTGATTTCTTGAATCGATGTTTCAGACAAAAAGGAATGAGTGGCTCTAACGGATGCTTCCCAGACATTTGTCAGTTGATTTATTAAATCGTCGGATCTTTCAGAAATTATTTTTATTTTCAAAATGTACCTCAAGATGAATTTTCTCATTAATGTAGTAGTTAGTTATCATTATATCAGAGGCTAAAAGAATAAGAGGGATATTAATGCTGATAGATGAAAGTTGGTATAAAGAACTAGATTTGGGCAAAATTGAGGAAGTCCAAACTGTTTCTGGAGGCGATATAAATTTAGCTTTTAAGATAATTGCTGATACGGGTGAGTATTTTTTAAAAGTTCAGCCCGATAATAACGAGAGCTTTTTTGATCATGAAGTCGAGAGTCTCAATTTGATCAATTCAGTTGCCAATGCTCCTAAAGTTGTTCGAAGCGGAACTTTCTGTGATAGTGGGTATCTTATATTGAATTATATTCATTTTGGGACTGGCTCACAGTATGATTTGGGCCAATTGGTAGCAAAGATGCATCAACGCCATTCATTACGTTTCGGCTTGGGACATGATGTTTTGAATGCTAAGAATCCCAAAATCAATACTTGGCGTGCTAACTGGGGAGATTTTTATATTCAACAACGTTTAAACGTTTTAATCAATGAGGTTCAGAAGAAGAATTTGTGGAACGATGAAAGAGATAAAATGATGCGCCTATTTGAGGAAAAGTTAATAGAGTATTACCAAGTTCATCCAATCATACCAAGCTTGATGCATGGGGATTTATGGAATGGTAATGTCGGATTTCAACAGGATCAACAACCGATTCTATTTGATCCTGATGTTTTCTTTGGCAATCGTGAAATGGATATTGCCATGACTTTGTTGTTTGGAGGATTCAATGAAGAATTTTATCAGGGTTATCAAAACTTGTATCCTTTAGATAAAGATTGGCAAAAAAGAGTACCTTGGTATCAAACTTATTACTTATTGGCTCACTTAAATCTTTTTGGTGAAACTTATGGGGCCAGTTTTGACAATGTTTTGAAACAAAGTGTTGAAAATTAAGCCTATCATCCTTGTCAATCTATAGAAATAAGAGAGATACTATAAGTAAAGACAGTTTCATTTTAATGGGAGTGGATTAAGTATGAATAATGAAATCAAATATATCATGAATGAGTTAACAGTTATTTATGGTTTTTATCAGGATAAATTTAGCTTAAAGAGAATTAAAAGCTATATCTTGAGTATGCCTGAAGGTTCAAAGATAGTTAAAGTCGAAGAAGGACTCATTCCAATGTATGATCATAATGTGAACCTGTCAATTGGGAAATTTAATGATGATACTGATTCTGTCAGTTTATTATTAGTGACACATACTATGGTCAAAGAACGAGATATGGCAGCTATTGCTAGTGATTCCAAGCGGGTTGCGGATTTAGTTAATCGTTTGATTGGTTTGATTTCACCTCAAAAATAGAATATTTTACCGATATTTTGGTCAATAATTGTCGAAATCTTATGACAGTTGTTGGCCTTTTTTGTTGATTTAAGGCCATTTCTTGAAGATTGAATTATTAAAGGTAAATTTGACTTCTATTTTTAACTTCTTTAAATTGAATAAATGCATTAAATAAATTAGTCAATTGAGGAGAGAATATGAGTTTAAAAGTATTATTGGTTTGCGGTACAGGTGCATCTTCAGGGTTTATGGCTGTCAGCATGCGCAAAGCTGCAAAAAAACAAGGGTTAGACTACCAAATTCAAGCACGTAGTGAAGCTGAATTGGAGAATTATTTAGATGAAACTGACGTTATCATGATTGGTCCACACTTATCCTTTATGGAAGCAGAAATTAAGCAGGTGGTATCTGGTACCAAAAAGAAAGTAATTCTAATGAATCCTGATTATTATGCAATGTTAGATGGAAAGCAAGCTTTGGAACATCTTCAAAGTGTACTCAACTAAAAACGGAGAAAAGGATTTGAAATAATAATGAACAGTTTTATGGCAATCTTTAAAGAGAAAGTAGCACCAAAGATGGATCGAATCAGTCGGAATATCTGGATCAGTATTTTAAAAGATTCAATTCTTCAAACGTTACCATTTATTCTAGTTAGTTCAGTGATTACCTTTTTGGGCTTATTCGCTAATATTTGGAAGTGGTGGCCTGATTTATCAGGTATCAGTAATTTTACTTTTGGTATTATTTCGATTTTTGTGGCATTTTTAATTCCATTCAACATGATGGAGAAAAAGAAGCTGCCTAAGCAGAGAATTATCTCCGGTTTAACATCATTAGGTTTATTTTTATTATTAACCAATCCAGTGATGTCTAAAGATGGTGGCGCTACTTTTGAATTCAGCCACTTTGGGGCTGGAGGAATGTTTGTTGCCATTGTCTGTGGTATTTTTACAGCTTTAATTATGGAATTCTTTGGTAAATTCAGTTTCTTTGCTAAAGATACAGTAATCCCTGATTTTGTAACAGCTTGGTTTGATTCGATGCTGCCAATAGGTATCGTGATTACTGTTGGCTTTATATTAGTTAATGTTTTGAAAATAAATGTTTATCAAGTAATTATTCAAATGTTTTCTCCATTGGCTAGTATTGTAGAAACTTTACCTGGTTTTGTGTTAGTTATGTTGATCAATTGTTTAATTTATTCAATGGGAATTTCTACTTGGATTCTAACGCCAATTACAACACCAGTTTATTTAGCCGCTATTCAAGCTAATCAGATCCATGGAGCACAGAATATTGTTACTGGGGAGACAATGTTCTCAACATACTTATGGATCGGTGGGGTCGGTTGTACGATGCCATTAGTATTAATGATGTTATTTTTAGCCAAATCTCAGCGTCTAAAAGTTTTGGGTAAAGCTTTTATCATTCCTAGTATCTTTAATATCAATGAACCAGTAGTTTTTGGATCAATTGTTTGGAATCCTTATCTGATGATTCCGATGTGGATTCAAGGTGTTATTTTGCCAATTATCGTTTGGATAGGACTAAAAACTGGTTTAGGTAGAATACCTGATGCGGTCTTTCAAATGTGGTATGTGCCATTTCCAATTAATACCTGGATCAATGGACATACAATTGGTTCAATCATTCTAGTAGTAATTATCTTTTTGGTAGCGACTTTGATTTGGTATCCCTTTTTCAAAGCGTATGATCGTGAATTAGTAAAAAAGGAAACAGGTAAATAAGATGATGAATGAAGCAGAAAATAATAGTGATTTACGCCAAACAATGCAGATGATTATTTTTTCAGGAGATGCTAGAAAATTTATCATGCAGGCTCTAGATTTGGTCGGAGAAGCTAAATATGATGAGTCTGAACAATTATTAAAGCAAGCTCATGAAAAGCTCTTAACGGCACATGCATTGCAGACAGACAAGATACAGAAAGAGGCGGAAGGTGAGAAACTGGAGTATTCTGTTTTATTCACCCATGCCCAGGATACGATGATGTCAGTTAATACTGAATATAATTTGGTAAAACATCTAATTGAAGTATTCAAAAAGCGTGACCATTAAAAAAGCTCCTGAACTCGGATTATTCCAAGCTCAGGAGCTTTTTTGTTATGTGTTAGATATAAAAATCAGTTGAAAGAATGAACACGGAAAGCCCAATCTTTAAATGAATGTGAAAAGGTATTTATAGGAGGTTTTGAATGTGTGAATTGTTCTTAATTAGATCAAGTTTGCTACTTGCATAAGAATTGGAACAACGATAACGAATAGAACGGTTGAAGTTGTAACAAGGTTTGTTGCATAGTCGACATCACCATGTGATTGGTCAACCAAGATAGGTAGAACAGCAAGTCCAGGAGCAGCAGATTGAATGATGAATGAGCTACTTTCTAGAGCAGGTAAGTTAGTACCCATCATTGATTTACCTAACAAGATGATACTGATCATCAAAGCAGGAGCAATGATGAATCTACCGACTAAGGCAAGGATTGTATCACGGTCAAATTTGATAGATTTCAAACCAGCATCAGCTAAGATAATACCAATGTAGATAAGTGACATAGGTGTAACGATACCACCGACCATGTCTAAAGTCTTGTTGATCCATTCTGGAACAGGAATTGCTAGTAGTAAGAAGACTAATGAAACTAAGAAACCAACAAGTGGAGCAGGTAGAAGTTTCTTCCAGTTAAAGTCTTTCTTAGCACCTTTTTCAACTGTTGGATCATCACTTGAGATGAAGAAGATACCAACGGCCCAAGTAGAAATTGTGTTCATAACATAGTAAACAAGGAAATAAGGTAAACTCTTTGTACCAAATAGAGCCATGTTCAATGGTAAACCAATGAAGATAGTATTAGCATTAACGAACATGTTAATGAAAGTACCACGACGACCTTTTCTGATACGGAATACTTTAGTTAAGATCCAAGCTACGATGTAACCTAGAGTAAAACTGGCGAAGGTAAAAATTAAACCACCAGATAAACTAGCTAATTTATCTCTGTTCAAATATTTAAGAACAGAAACGAAGATAGAAGCAGGTAAAGCAATTTTCATGATAATAAATGAAATATTACCCTTGAATTCATCACCTAGACGACCGGATCCTCTTAACCAGTATCCTAAGGCGATAACAATAACGATTTCAGCAACACTCTCTAGTGAAGTGATAAATGCAGCCATAAAAATAATTCCCCTTTATTTGACAAATTTATATATTAATATTTAGGTTCCCACTTAAGGTCAGCAACAGCCTTCTTAGCATCAGTAGCAGATGACAATTTTTCGTCAATAGCTTCTTGTGCGACACCCTCGGCAACAGTAATACTGAACTTATCTAGTTTTGAAACAGGAGGCAATACTGCAGCACCTGGTTCTGTAGGATCAACGATACCACCCAATGAGTGAGCAGCTTTATTGATCATACCATCGCTAAGCAATTTAGCGTTAACAGCCATTGAACCAAGACCAAGACCAGGGTACACCAAGGCATTGTTAGCTTGTCCAATATTGTAAGTTACACCATTGTATTCGATTGGATCAACCGGAATACCAGTTGCGATAAGAGCTTTACCATCAGTCCACTTCAAAAGATCTTCGGCCTTAGCTTCAGCAAGTTTTGTAGGATTTGATAATGGGAAGATAATTGGACGTTCAGTGTGAGCAGCCATTTCCTTGATGATTGATTCAGTGAAAGTACCAGGTTGTGTTGATGTACCAACAAGAATTGTAGGGTGAACAGCTTTAACAACTGCTTCCAAGTTTGTTAGTTCGTCAGCGTTAGCAAATTCACTACGTTTTCTAGTAAATGGTTTTTGTTCTGGTGTTAAGCCTTCAGTATCATCGAACAATAGACCTTGCTTATCAACTAAGTAGAAGTGTTTCTTAGCTTCTTCTTCAGATAGACCTTCTTCAACCATTGAGTCAAAGATTCTCTTTGTAATACCAGCACCGGCAGTACCAGCACCAAATGATAGGTAAACTTGATCAGTAAGCTTTTGTTTAGAAATGTTCAAAGCACCAAGGATACCAGCAAGAGTAATAATACCTGTACCTTGAATATCATCGTTAAATGTAAGAATTTGATCTTTGTACTTGTTCAAGATATTGGCAGCATTGCTACGACCAAAGTCTTCAAAGTGAAGATACATGTTAGGGAACAAGTTTTCAGCAGTTTCAACGAATTGGTCAACAAAGTTGTAATACTTGTCGCCAGTAACACGTTCGTGATGGTTACCCATGTATAAATCATCGTCAAGTAATGACTTTCTGTTTGTACCTACATCAAGAACAACAGGAAGAACTGACTTAGGATCAACACCAGCAGCAGCTGTATAAACCATCAATTTACCAACAGAGATGTCAACACCTTGGACACCCCAGTCACCAATACCAAGAATACCCTCACCATCAGTAACAACGATAAGTTTGATGTCACGGCCCTTAGCAGCATTCTTTAATGATGCTTCGATGTCATCAGGATCATCGATTGATAGGAAAGCAGCATTTTGTGGATCTAAGAAGAAATGACTGTAATTTTCAATTGTGTCAGCAATTGTTGGATCATAAACAACAGGCATGAATTCATAAACGTGTTTGCTGAATAGTTTATAGAACAAAGTAATGTTTTCGTTGAATAAATCCATCAAATACATTCTCTTATCAAGGAACGTACTCTTGTTTGAATAGTTTTCATAAGCTTGTTCAACTTGTTGATCCAAAGTTTGAACGAATGGTGGAAGCAAGCCTTCAAGATGATTTTCTTTTCTTTCTTCTTTAGTAAAGGCAGTACCTTTATTTAAGAAGTGATTATTTAATAAATCTAAACCCTCATATTTCATAGAATTAATTCCTCCTAATTAATTTTTTATACAAGTAAACACTATAATAATTGATATACGATTATATATCGTATTATATAAAATAAATTTACAGATAATGAATTTTATATATAGTCCACATGGCATATTTATTATTGGTGTTCGTAAATAACTTTCGTATGGTACTATAAAACATAATAAAAAATATAGTCAAATATATCGTCTTCAATAAATAAAATTTATAGGTGCAAATATGAATATAAAGGATTATCAATATTTCAAGAAATTGTCAGAGTCTAAGAGTTTTTCCGATACGGCTAATTTTTTTAGCGTTAGTCAACCAACTATTACTTATTCATTGAAAAGGTTGGAAGATACTTATGGAATTTCTTTAGTTAAACGAAAAAGCTATGCTAATTCACTGTCATTGACATATGCTGGGGAGCAACTGTTGTCTCATATAAATAAAATCTTGTTGGAAGATGATTTGATTAATGATGATATGGAAAGAATTAAACGTCAGAAGATTGTTATGGGCTGGCCACCAATTATTAGTAATTATGTTATTCCTAAAGTGTTTGATCAGCTACGGGATGCCAATTTATTGAATATGATTGTGCCTAGAAGAGACAGTTCTCGTGAATTGTTGTCAGAGTTAAAAAATGGCAAAATTGATTTATCCTTATTAGGATCAACAATTTTGCCACAGGAAGATCAGCTGGATTATCAATTAATTAAAGAACATCATTTTAAGTTCATTGCCTCAGCAAATCGAGATGTTTCTAATATTACTTCGGTTGAAAAACTATTTAATGAAGATTTTATTTCATTGGATGAAAAATCTGTTCACAGCCAAGTTTTAGAAAGAATTATAGAACGCTATAATGTCAAGCCTCATACAATGTTTAAAACAAACGATTATCGCTTGATGTTAAGTTTAGTTAAGCAGGATAAGGGCTTTAGCTTTGTTACTGAGACAGCTATTCAAGATGTTCCAGGAATTCAAGAAATCCATATTAATGATTTAGATTTACCATCATTTTATATTTTGTTTGTTTATCGACACAATATGATTGGTAATCAGATTCTAAAACAACTGATGGAAATCTTTAAAAATATTTAGATAATAATTTTTAGTTATAAATATAATATGGTATACAGGTCTAGCCCATTTTAGTAAAATATAATTTGTCAATTGATATTAATGAATTGGCTATTGGGGAAAAAGGATTAATTATATTAGTAAATTAAAATGCTATATCTCATCAATGTAGTGTTCAATTTTGTAAATATATTATGTAATTATCACTTTTTATAAGTAAAATGGGTTAGAAATTTATGGGATAGTTGTGTTTAAACAGCCCATTTACTGAAAAAGGCCATGTAGAGAGGCCTTTTTTTAGTGAGAAACTGATTTATAAAAAATTGTCGACTTTTGTAAACTTACTTATAATTATATATAACTATGTTAGTATTATTTATAGACAAGGGTTTGTGCTAAATCTTTGTTAGATAATTATAAGAATATGAAATTGATGGTAGTTCCTCCCTGAGCTGCCATTTTTTTGTGGTTTCAATACGCTAAACTTTGTTATACCAATAAGGGTATTGCGTTCTATGGTATAATTTTTTGTAATAAGCTATTTAGGAGTTTTTAGTATGAATTACAATGTTAGTCAACAAAAAGAAATTGCCCAATATGCGGTAGAGCATGATAACAATTATAAGGCTACTGGTGAGAAGTACGGAATTTCATACCAACAAGTAGCTGCGTGGGTGAGAAAGTATAAGAAATCGCAGGCAAAGCCAACAAAGAAGGCTGAAGAAGTTTCTCAACCTCGACAGGAGTCACAACCAAATATGTTGGACGTTTTGAGTCGAAAAGATCCTGTTCTAGAAGCTCAACTACATGAAGTTAAGAAGAGATTAGGATTGTTATAATTATGAAAAAAATCATCTTCGTTTGTTTAGGAAACATCTGTCGTTCGCCAATGGCAGAAATGATGATGAAACAGTTAGTTGATGAACAAGGCTTGAATTCAATAATTAAAGTTGAATCACGGGCTACATCAACTTATGAGATTGGTAATACACCTCATCCTGGGGCTATTGCTGAACTGAAGAAAAGAAACGTTCCTATTATTAAGCATGTTGCTAAGCAAATAACTACTCAGGATTTTGATGAGGCTGATTTGATCATCGGTATGGATGAACAAAATATTGCTGATTTGAAACAAATGGCACCTATTTCTGATAGAGATAAAATCCGTATGGCTTATGAAGCCTTGAATAGTACTGCAGTAATTGAAGATCCCTGGTATGATCATAAGTTTGATCGTACCTATCGTCAGTTGGCAGAAGTTTTGCCTATTTGGCTAGAAGAACTAAGATCCTAAAAGTCAAACTCTATTTGAGGTTTTGACTTTTTTTGTTATGGAGGTTGTATGATGCATCAATCATTGTGGAACCAGTTAAGAAATGCTTTTAGCAAGAAAGAAAAGGACAATAATACTATTTTAACTAATGATATTAATGATCCTCAAAATAAAGTACGTAGTAAGGAAGAGGAGACTAGTGATTTCTCGCAAATCTTGAAGTCACAAAATGTCAGAGTGGATGTTTCTGCCTCTTCTGAGGACGAGTTATTACATTATCTAGCCCAATTTGCCTGTGAGAAACAATCTGGTTTGGATGAAGAGAAAATATATGGGCAGTTCTTGCTACGTGAACAGCAGGTGTCAACTAATTTAGGTGATGGCATTGTTTTGCCTCATATTATTGATGATTCCGTTAAAGAGTTGACTATGTTAGTTATAAAACTTAATAATCCAATTATGTGGGATGACGAGAAAATTGATATGGCTATCAGTTTACTAATTCCTAAGACTGAGCCCAATTTTTTGCACGTAAAGTATTTAGCCAGTATTTCGCTTTTGCTATTAAAACCAAATTTTCGTTATGCATTAAATGAGGCTACTAGTCCTGAACAGATAACCGATATGTTTATTAATAGTAATAATTAAAAAAACAGGTAATAATGTTATAATAATTGAGTTGTTTAATGAGAATATTGGAGGGATCATTTTTGAGCCAGTTAAGTGTGCTAAATGTTGTAATTCGACTTCTATTGGCTGTGATATTTTCAGGTATTATTGGATTGGATCGGGCATATAAACATCGTCCTGCCGGTTTAAGAACACATATCTTGGTCTGTTTAGGTGCTTGTATCATTGCAATGATACAAAAGAATATTGGGTTTGATGCTTTGGAGATGGCACGTCAGTATCCACAATATAAAGGCGTTTTGCGAGCTGATGATGCTCGTTTAATAGCTCAGGTAGTTAGTGGCATTGGATTTTTAGGTGCTGGAACAATTATTGTGGAACATCACTCGATTCGTGGATTAACAACTGCTGCCAGTCTTTGGGTAGTTGCTTGTCTAGGAATCGCTATTGGTATGGGTGATTATATAATTGCTATAGTTGGTTTCTTAGTGGTTTATGCAGTTTTGGGTTTCTTGAAGAAAATTATCAAGATCAGTCCCGTCCGGAAGTTGAAAATTGAGTATAAACACAAATTAGATACTAAGAAATTTATTGATGAGTATTTTCAAAGACATGATATAACAGTTGAGGGTGTAAGGTTTAGCGTATCTAATTTCAATGATACGAAGATCTATACTAATGTTTACTCAATTGATTTTGGAAAAAATATTGATTATGTTGACATCGTTGAAGGATTGTCAATGAATGAGAATGTTATTAAGGTGGAAACGATTAATGTTTAATAAAGTAGGAATATCCCTAAATTAACTTAGAGATATTTTTTTATGCTCATTTTTAATGATGACTTATTTAAATATTTTAGTCTGGATAATTCGTTGTAATTTGTCTAGACCTTTGCTATCTTTTGTAGTTGGGGGAATTAAATGATAAGAATTTTACGATCCAAATTGTTAATTGCTTTTTTATGTACGTTATTAGTACTAATAGGTTATTTGTTGCTATCAAAAAATAAAGTAATTGGCAGTAACCGTGAAAATATTATTTTAGTAGGTGAAACGAAGCATAAGCAGAAGAGTATTTCGGAATTTAGTAATGAGAGTAAAAAATACTCTTATGTTTCTTTTGACAATTTATATGAGAATACAACTTTATATTTTGGATCGAAGATTTTTCAATTTGGACATATTAAAAAATTAGATCCAGAAGATAAGTATATGTTAGTGGCATTAGACGGTAATGACGCTTCAAGAGTTTGCAAGGTAAGATACACCGACTCAAATTTTGCTAGAAATATTAGTAGCTTGCAGGAAGATGACACTGTAAAGTTCTACGGTGAAGTTCTTTCAGTCGACAATTATATCAATGAAAAGGGTCGTCAAATTAGACGTCCCGTGATAGCTGCTAATTTCATACAATTAAAAATAAACAAATAAGGGGAAATCATGAAATTATACAGTAGCATCTTAGATGATAATTTTGAATATTTGATGTTTCAAGAATTAATCGATTTAAGAAAAATGGAATCAGAAGTACTTCCAGACTAGTTGTAAGCTCAATTGTCAGGAAACAGTTTATGCAGAGGTGAAAATAATAGTCCCAATAACTTGAAGCTAAGTTGTTGGGACTATTATTTTTGAACACAAAAAACCCTCCAAGTTTTGGATGGCAAATATCCAAAATGGAGGGCACACATTTTATATCAAAAGGGTTCTTAAAGAAATAGTAAAAATTAAATGGCATTTCACTTATGAGAAGTGACATCAAACAAGAGAAGTTTTAATTACTACTTTTTAGATTCCTTTTTATTCTTAGCAGATTTCTTATCTGCGGAATCTACGCGTTTTTCGTTTTCTTTTACATCATCGGGAAGAGAGGCAAACTTATCAAACAAACTGCCAAAATCACTTTCGCGTTTCACTGTTAAGCCCATCGGTATCAGCCCCTTTCAGGTTTCTTTATATCTATTGTTATTATATAGCCTTTCAAAAAGAATAACAATTATTTAGGTAAATTAAATTAGTTAATTTTTTTATGGTGATAGGTATCTTTAACCAAATATGTCACTTCATTTGACAATTATTCAGATTAACTTAAGATTAAATAAGTTCGGACTATAAGAGGGAGGGATATTTATTGGCAACTGAATATCTTGAACATAAATTAAGCCTCTTACCACCACGTCCTGGATGTTATTTAATGAAGGACATTAATTCTAAAATTATTTATGTGGGTAAGGCTAAAAATTTACGTAATCGGGTACGTTCTTATTTTAAGAGTTCACATGAGGGTAAGACTGCTCGCTTAGTATCAGAGATTCGTGATTTTGAAACAATTATTACTTCCAACGATAAGGAAGCTTTTTTGTTGGAAATTACTTTAATTCAAAAGCATCAACCGTATTACAATATTAAATTAAAACGTGGTACAGGCTATCCATACATTAAAATCACTAACGAACGTGATCCTAAGATGGAGATTACAGGCTTGGTTAAGAAGGATGGTGCTTACTATTTCGGTCCTTATCCTAATGTTTGGGCAGCTTCTAATACCCTAAACTTTTTGCAAAAAGTCTATCCATTACGCAGATGTCAGGGGAACTTAGGTCGGCCTTGTTTGTACTACCATATGGGGCAGTGTTTAGGGGCCTGTTTTCAAACGGTTCCTAAAGAAAAGTATGATCAACAGATTGAAAAGATCAAAAAGTTTTTAGGTGGTAACGTTGGTGAGATTAAACATCAACTGGAAGATCGTATGGAAACGGCTTCAGAAAAACTAGAATTTGAAAGAGCTGCCGAATTAAGAGACCAAATTAAATATATTGAAACTACAGTTGAAAAACAAAAAATCATTTCTAATGATAGTACGCCTAGAGATATTTTTAATTATTATGTCGAAAAAGGTTGGATTTCAATTCAAATCTTCTTTATTCGTCAAGCTCGTTTAATGAAGCGTGAGAAAAAAGTTTTCGCTTGCATCAATACACCGGAAGAAGAATTATCGACTTTTATCCTACAGTTCTATAATCGTCGAAATCAGGTTTTGCCTAAAGAAATTTTGGTGCCTGATAATTTAGATAAAGATACCTTGTCTCAAGTTTTAAATATTCCATTTAGAACACCTCAGCGTGGTCAAAAACGAGATCTAATGGATATGGCGGCTGAGAATTCCAAATTGGTTCTACAAGAAAAGTTCCGATTAATGGAATTGGATAATCGCCAAACTTATGGTGCTCAGAAACAGATTTTTGAGGCACTTGATTTGCCTTATGGTCATATCATTGAATCATTTGACCACTCACATATACAGGGGACCAATCCGGTATCAGCAATGGTCATGTTTAAAGATGGCCGTCCAGAAAAGAGTGGCTATCGAAAGTATAAAATTAAAGGTGAGGTTGAACATCAGTCAGGTGCTGACGAGGCAGCCAATACGCGTGAAGTCATTTATCGACGCTATTCACGTTTAATTAAGGAAGATGATCCTTTACCAGATTTGATTTTGATGGATGGTGGTATCATCGAATTGCGTGCTGTGATGGATGTTCTCACTAATGAATTAGGAATTAATATACCTGTAGCGGGAATGGTCAAGGATGATCACCATAATACTTCACATTTAATTGTCGGTGAAGAGGGAATTGAGGTACCATTAGACCGTAAGAGTCAAGGTTTCTACTTACTACAGAGAATTCAAGATGAAGTGCACCGTTTTGCGATTACTTTCCATCGAAAGACGCGGAGCAAAAATGCTTTATCTTCGCAACTTGATAATATTCAGGGAGTGGGTCCTAAGACAAGAACAAAATTGTTAAAGAAGTTTGGGTCGGTTAAGAAGATGAAAGAGGCTTCTGTTGAGCAACTGACTGATCTGGGAATTCCTAAAACGACGGCACAAACAATTAAAATAACGCTAGCAAGTACAGATTTTCATAAGAAGTATCATAAAGGTTAAAAGGGAGAGATTTGATGATTACATTGAAATCAGAACGAGAAATTGAAGGTATGCGTGAATCAGGTAAAATATTAGCCGGAGTCCATTTAGGCCTACGTGATATGATTAAACCTGGTATTTCAGCATACTCAATTGAGGAATTTGCTAATGATTATATTGTTAGTCATGGTGCAGTTCCTTCTGAAAAGGGATTTGAAGGTTATAAATATGCTACTTGTGTGGATGTAAATGATGAAGTTGCACATGGTACACCACGTAAGGATTTGATTTTAAAAGAGGGCGACCTAGTTAAAGTAGACATGACCGTTAGCTATAAGGGCTATCAAAGTGATTCTTGCTGGAGTTATGCCGTCGGTTCAGTTAGTCAAGAAACATCCGATTTGATGGAAGTTACTAAAAAGTCACTATACTTAGGAATTGCTCAAAGTATTGAGGGTAATCGATTAGGTGATATTGGATATGCTATTCAACATTACACTGAAGATGAACATGGTTACGGGGATGTCAGAGAACTTTGTGGACATGGTATTCAACCAACAATGCATGAACAACCTGATGTTTTGCATTATGGTGAACCAGGCAAAGGATTACGTCTTAAGAATGGTATGACAATTACAATTGAACCTATGATTAATGAGGGAACATGGGAAATTGTTGATCGCTCATTGAAGGATCCTAACGATGATTGGATCTACTATGCTAGTGCTGATGGTTCATGGTCTGCACAATATGAACATACTTTGGCTATTACAGAAGATGGTCCCAAGATTTTAACCTCACAAGATGCTGCTGAAGATGAGAAATATCTCAGTTGGGCACGTAAATATTTAAAAGAACATAATCAAATGAAATAATTAAAAAAACAGTCCGTAAAAGGGCTGTTTTTTTTCGACTTATTTTCTAATAACATCGTTAAGAGCGATGAATTCATCAGTAGCAACACGATAGTACTTTTCTTCATTATCGCCTAAGTAGGCAATACGGTCGTATTTCCAAGATGAATGAGCGCCTAGGCCACGGTTAGAAATTAATTTAGCATCAGAACTAACCAAACTGGTAAATTCTTTATCTTTAGTTTCAACAATGCCTGATTCAACTTGGTAACGATAAACGGTCTTAGCATCAACCCATTCGTTTGTGGCAACGCGGTAGTAAATTTTACCATTTACCTTAATAGTTTGATCAAACTTCCAATCAGAATGCTTACCCAATTCTTTGTTGGTAATAGGCTTCATTTTGCCTTTTTCCAATTGGTACAATTTAACGTATTGTTTCATAGTACCAACGAATCCATTCATTTTATCTGGATTAGGGTTTGGAGCCGGATTGGGGTTTGGAGCTGGATTAGGGTTTGGAGCTGGGCTAGGATCTGGAGTCGGATTAGGACTTGGCTCAGGATTAGTAATTGGTGGCTTAGTGGAACCTGCACCTTCATCATCCTTAATTAAACTATATTTTACTTTTTCGTTAGTAGTAATAGTGCCGTCTTCATTTACCTTGGCGGTAACAGTTTTTTTATCCGATTCGTAACCTTCAATTTGAGGTACATCGACAAGAATGGTTTCACCTTTTTTACCGGTAACATTTAGAACCGTTTGCAATCCAAGATTAGAATTGATGTGTACGTTAGAAGTTACGGTAGAATTAGCTTCTTCTTCAGAGTAACCATCTGATTCATAGTAAATAGAGATGGTTTGTTTACGGCCAGCAAATAAATGGTGTATATCCATGTCACGAATATAATAATGTAGAGCTTGATTAAAAAAATCTTCAGTTGTGGGTTCATCTATCCAGTTATTTCCAACGTCAAAAATAGTTTGATGGAAGGCCTTACCAGACATCGTGGTTACACCCAATTGTGGGAAATAAGAGTAATTCACGTCAGTATGTGTCTTATTATTATTTAGTTTAGCTGTTGATGGATCTGGTAATTTTTCACCAGTCTGCTTAGAAAGCTTTGTATAAATATCAGCCGTAAGGCTCTGCTTGGAGAAAATTTTACCGTCCAAATAGACATTTAAATTAAAAATAGTCGGTTCAGCTTTTTCTAATTTAACAGTAAATTCGGCATTGTCCTTGTTAATCTTGTCAGGATCATATTCTTTAACAATTGGCTCTTCTTTAAAACTTATTTCGGCCGGATTTGAAGGGTTCACGACATTAGCAATATTATCAAAATCAATAGAAACAGCGTCAAAATGTCCCTTTAATAAATAGTCCTTTTGGAGAGAGACTAAATCTTCAACTGTGAAATCTTGTTCACCGGATCCAAGAGTATCATCATGAATCTTTTGATAAATTTCTTCACCAGTATCTTTGAAAATATAATGAACATTGGCATCGCCATGCATTAGTTCGTAGGTAATATGATTAACTTTTTTAGAATCATCTAGTAGAGAAAGTGTCTGAGTACTGTCGTCATACTGTAGTTGCATGTCTGAACTAACGCTTTCGTAGCTAAGAGAACCTCCCCAACTAGTAGTAATTTCTAAGTCATCAACTTGGAAATTGGTTTCTTTATTAGCCTTTAATTCAGCAATTTCTTTGTCATTAAGATTAACGTAGATATCATCTAATTTAGTATTAACATCTTTATTTGTAGAAGGGATTACGATGCTGGTGTCAGCATTTAATTGATCCGATGAGATTTTATCGCTTAATTTAATCTTGTTAGTACGTGGTTCTTGATTATTAGTACTTTCACCTTCCTGTTTATTTGTATTCTGAACAACTTCAGTTTGGATAGTCTGTGCGTTAACAACCGATTGTTGTACGATTGGGGCCGCAAAACCTCCTAAAATAATGGCTGATAGTAAGATTGTTTTCTTTTTCATAATAAACTCCTTGCGTTTTGTGGTAGGGAATTTTCAAACCATTAGGTTTGTAAGTGGTTTCAGTATAACAGAGAAAATCACTCTGTAAGCGCTAAATAACGTGTTATATCAACAAAAAATGGCAATTCAAAAATTGTTTTATGGAAAATTATTTCAGATAATGGGAAAAGAATTATAAAAGCTAATGAGAATAAAAAAGGATAAGAATTCAGTAATCGAGTTGAACTACTGAATTCTTATCTCATATATTTTAAGATTAGATTTTTTAAAATTTTTGCTTTATCCGAAATAAAGGATAAAAATAATATTAATTAAGATAAAGAAGGTAAGTACGATGTTATCTTGCAAAGTATCAGATGATATTAAATTGGCAGTACCAAGACCTAAAATTGACGGTCCCAAGTTATTCAACTTGTTGGATGGGCAACGAGAATATTTTGAATATTATTTACCATGGTTAAAGCTAACCAAAGTGGCGAATGATGAAGTTGAGTTTTTACAAATGACTAACCGTCATATGGGGACGAATGATTCACTAAACCTTATAATTTGGTATCAAAATGAAATTGCTGGAATGATTAGTTTTAATCAGTTTGATCATTTACGGGCTAGTGCTGATATTGGCTATTGGTTGGGTAAGAAGTTTCAGGGGAGAGGTATTACGACAAGAGCAGTACAATGTTTTGCTAACTTAGGTTTTGAAGATTATGGGTTAAATCGTGTCATAATCCAAGCAGCTGTTGATAATGAAGCTAGTAATGCGGTGGCTAAAAGAGCGGGCTTTATTTTGGAGGGAACATTACGCCAAAACGAATTATTGGACGATGGTTTTCATGATGAAAATCTATATAGTTTGCTTAAAGAAGATTTATAGTAGTAGCTCCAATTGGAGGCTTTTAGTAATTCCTTCTAAATAAAAAAACTATTTAGCTAACTTTTCAGCCAGTTAAATAGTTTTTTGTCCGTTTATAACGGGATTTATTTATTTTCTTTTTTAGCAGGTTTCCAAACACCGTAGATAACACCAGAAATTACAGCACCGATAACAACAGCTAATAAGTAAAGTAATGGTTTGTTAGCTAATGGTGTAACGAAGATACCACCGTGAGGAGCAGGAACATTAACACCCCATAGTTGTGTCAAGCCACCACCGATAGCAGAACCGATAACACTTGATACGATAACGTGCAATGGATCTCCGGCAGCAAATGGAATAGCACCTTCAGTAATGAATGATAAACCTAAAATATAGTTTGAAAGACCAGCTTGTCTTTCTTGTTCAGTAAACTTGTTCTTCCAGAATGTTGTTGCAATAGCAATAGCTAGAGGAGGAACCATACCACCAACCATGACGGCAGCCATCAAAGCACCATCTTGAGTTGCAGTAAATGTACCAATGGCGAATGTGTAAGCAGCCTTGTTGAAAGGACCACCCATATCGATAGACATCATACCACCAAGCAATGTACCTAAGATAACGGCATTACCAGTACCCATTGATTCTAGGAAGTGAGTAATAGCAGCGTTAACAACAGCAAAGATTGGATCAACAGCGAAGTACATGATAGCTCCAGTGAAGAGCAATCCTAATACTGGATAAATCAAGATAGTCTTAAGACCAGCTAATGAATGAGGTAGATTCTTGAGCCATTTCTTTAAGAAAACAACAACCCATCCAGCAATGAAACCAGCTAGAAGACCACCGATAAAACCGGCAGGACTCTTGGAACTAACTACAGAAGCTGTAGCTTGGGAAGCCATGTAACCACCAACGAAACCAGGTAGCAAGGCAGGACGATCACCGATTGAAACCGCAATGTAGGCGGCTAGAACAGGGATCAAGAAACTGAAGGCGTAATTACCAACATTATTAAAGAAGAGGAACCATTGTGAATGAGCACCAACGGAGTTTTCCAATAGGAAGGAAATGGCCATTAAGATACCACCACCAACAACGAATGGAAGCATATTAGAAATACCATTCATTAAATCAGCGTAGATTCTTGACCAAAGTGACTTCTTTTCTTCAGTGTCTTCTTTTTCTGCGGTAGCACCACCTTCAGCATGGAAGACGGGAGCCTTTTGTTCAACAGCTAAGTTGATTAATTCTTCGGCTTTGTTGATACCATCACTAACAGGACGGTTAACTAAGTGCTTGCCATCAAAACGAGGCATGTCAACTTTCTTGTCAGCAGCAATGATAACACCATCGGCACGGTTGATTTCGTCAGCAGTTAACTTGTGCTTAACACCTTCGGAACCATTAGTTTCAACCTTAATATCAATGCCCATTTTTTCAGCTTGTTCTTTTAGAGCAGCTTCAGCCATGTATGTATGAGCAATACCAGTAGGGCAAGCCGTAACAGCAACGACGTAAGGTTTCTTGTCATCAGAATCACTAGCTTGAGCAGCAGCTGCTGCTTTAGCTTTTTCTTTCTCTTCGTCAGCTTTATCCTTAGCTTCTTTTTCCTTCATAGCCTTGTCAAATAATTCTTGAACTTCATCAGCTGTTTGGGCATTCTTTAAGTTCTTGACCAATTCAGGATTGATTAGAAGTGATGATAGTGCGGCAAGAGCTTGCAAGTGAAGATTGTCAGCACCATCTGGAGCAGCAATCATAAAGAATAGGTAGGCTGGTTGGCCATCTAGTGATTTATAATCAATACCCTTAGCACTTTTAGCGAATAAAACTGTAGCACGTTTAACGGCTTTATCACGAGCATGTGGCATGGCAATTCCTTCACCGATACCGGTACTAGTTTGTGCTTCACGCTTTAAAATATCTGCTTTGTATAATTCTTTGTCATCAATAACGCCAACTTGATAGTACTTATCAACCATTTCTTCAATGGCATCCTCTTTAGTAGTAGCTTTCAAGTCCATAATCATGGCGTCTTTTAACAATAGTTGCTTTAAGTCCATTATTAAGAGTCCCCCTCAATTAGATTTCTGTAATAGAAATTTCCTTATAAACTTCGTCAATCTTTTCTTTAATAGCTATGTCTTGACTGAAGGCAGTAGCTGATCCACAAGCAGCACCCATGTGGAAACTCTCGATAGGATCGTTTGTTTCCATGAATGTACCAGCAAATCCGGCAATCATTGAGTCACCAGCACCAACTGAATTGATAACAGTTCCCTTAGGTGCATTAGCCTTGTAAGCTTTATCTTTGGTAACCAGTAAAGCACCATCTCCAGCCATAGAAACTAGGACGTGCTTAGCTCCTTTGTCCAAAAGCTTTCTAGCATAAGTAATGATTTCTTGCTCATCCTTGAAAGTAACGTTGAATAAGTCAGCTAATTCATGGTGATTTGGTTTTACGACTAATGGATGTAATGGCAAAGTATCCAAGAGAGCTTGACCAGTAGTATCAATGATAAATTCAGCACCTTGTTTTTGAATCTTTTCAGCAATATCTAAATAAAAATTAGTATTGAGATTTCTGGAAAGGCTTCCAGCCATGACAACGATGTCGCCTTTACCAATTTCACTTAAGTTATTCATGAAGTTAGTTTGTTCTTCATCACTGATGACAGGACCGGCACCATTAATTTCAGTTTCTTCATTTTGTTCAGTAGCGTTGATTTTGACATTGATACGAGTGTCTTCTTTAACTCTAGTAAAGGAAGTCTTTAGATTATGTTGAGAAAGTAATTCTTCAAACATTGAACCTGTGGCACCACCAACAAAACCAAGTGCTGTGGAATCAATATTAAGTTCCTTCATGATTCTAGAAACATTGATTCCTTTTCCTCCAGGAAGTTTAACATCGTTTTGAGTACGGTTAACTTCACCAGTATTTAAATTCTTCAATTGCAAAACATAATCAATTGAAGGATTAACTGTAATTGTATAGATCAACTAGATTGCCTCCGTTATCTTAGTAAATTTTTTCAAAGCATTAGCTTCTTTTTCTGATAGTCTGCTTGTTATTAATGGAACTTCATCTAAAGTTGCAAAACGACTAAAACTAACTTGCGAAAACTTGGAACTATCGGATAGTACATAAGATTGATTCGATTGTGTGATCGCCAAACTCTTAATGGCTGCTTCTTCAGGATCTGGCGTTGTGTAGCCAGCGTCAATAGAAAAGCCGTTAGTACCGAGAAAAGCACGATCAAAATGATACTTTTCAAGTGTTTGAATGATATTCGCACCAATCAATGCTTTTGTAGATGATTTTAACTTTCCCCCAGGAAGAAATGTGTTCACGTTGTAATCGGCCAACATCGAAGCGTTATCGACACTATTGGTAATGACTAACAAGTCGTTATGTTCTATTAAGTAAGGAATCATGAATTGAATGGTGGTTCCGGAATCTAAAAAGATTACCTCATGATTTCTAACTAAACTTGCGGCTGTTTGACCAATCAACTTCTTTTCATTAATATGTACAGCTGCTTTCTGGGAAAGGGCTGGTTCCTCATGTAATGAAATGACGTTTTGAGCACCGCCGTGAATTCGTAATAATTTGTGACAATTCTCAAGATCTTGCAAATCACGACGCAAGGTAGATTCAGAAGCACCCGTTAATGGAATTAAATCGTGGAGTTTGACAATATTGTGTATTTTTAATTGTTCTAAAATAATTTGTTGTCTTTCTTCAGTAAGCACTTTCATCACCTCGCAAAAAATATAATACCTCCATATTCGTTCAAAATCAATCATAAAAACTCAGAATCTTTCAAAATCTTCCAAAAGATATTAACCAATTAATAAATTACTGGACAATCAATTCTACTTCAAAGTATTATGAAGTATGTTTTTGTGCTAAAATTTAGAAATGATAATTAAGTTTAGAAAGGGGGATTTTAATGTTTGTAGATAACGTTAAAATCACCGTAAAATCTGGTAAGGGTGGAGACGGCGCTGTTGCCTTCCGCCACGAAAAGTATGTACCACTTGGCGGACCTTCAGGTGGAGACGGTGGTCGCGGAGGCGACATAATTTTAAAGGCTAATGAAGGCATGAATACCTTGATGGACTTTAGATATAAGAGAATTTTTAAAGCTCAACCTGGTCAAAATGGCCAAATTAAAGGAATGTATGGTCACAAGGCTGATCCAGTTTACATTGTCGTTCCTACAGGAACATCAGTTTATGATGAAGATAGTGGTAGATTAGTTGGAGATTTGACTGAAAACAATCAAGAATTAGTCGTTGCTAAAGGTGGCGATGGTGGACGTGGTAATATTCACTTTGCTACTTCTAAGAACCAAGCACCAGAAGTAGCCGAAAACGGTGAACCCGGTCAAGAGAAGCATTTGAAGCTCGAATTGAAATTGATTGCGGATGTTGGTTTAGTTGGATTCCCATCTGTTGGGAAATCTACCTTATTATCTGTAGCAACTTCAGCTAAGCCTAAGATTGCTGCATATCACTTTACGACTTTATCTCCTAATTTAGGGATGGTTAAGTTGGAAAATGGTCAAGATTTTGTTATTGCCGATTTACCGGGATTGATCGAAGGTGCTTCTAATGGTGTTGGTTTGGGAATTCAATTCTTACGTCACGTTGAAAGAACTAGAGTCATCCTACATTTAGTTGATATGGATCCTAACAATGGTCGTGAACCTTACGATGATTATTTAGCTATCCGTAAAGAATTAGGTAATTACGATGTAAATGTTTTGAAACGTCCAGAAATTATTGTACCAACTAAGTTAGATATTCCTGGTTCTGAAGAACGCTTGGCAGAATTTAAGGAGAAATTGGATGCCAATGCCGATATTTTCCCTATTTCAAGTATTCAACATACTGGTGTTAAAGATCTAATGAACCATACCAGTGAAGTACTATCTAAAGCAGAACCAATTCACTTTGATGTACAAGCTGATGATTCTAAGGAATACAATTTTGAGCCAGAGAAGAAACAATTTACTATTGAAAAAGATGCCGAACATAGCTTTGTTGTTAAGGGTGATCGAGTTGAATTGCTCCTTCAAAGAACTAATTTGGATCATCAAGATGGAATCATGCGTTTTGCTAGACAATTGAAGTCAATGGGTATTGAAGATGCCTTGATTGAGGCAGGGGCCGAATCAGGTGATTCAGTTACAATTCTTGACTTTACTTTTGAATTTATTTAGGGGCTAGAAATAATGAATAAATCACCGAAAAGAAGATTTATTACTGGATTTGATGGACTACGTACTTTAGGGGTTATAGGTGTTATCATGTATCACTTAAATCCTAATGTTTTTTCCGGTGGATATTTGGGAGTTCCAATTTTCTTCCTGATATCTGGATACTTAATCACAGATCATTTCTTTAATACTGTAGATTATGGTGGTTCGTTTTCATTAAGTAATTTTTATCTAAAAAGAGTAAAAAGATTGTACCCAGGAATGCTATTTGTATTATTGGCATCCGGTGCATATATTGTTTTGTTTTTGAAGAACTTGCTATACCATTTCGATCAGATTTTTGTGACAAATGTTTTGAATGTTTATAATTGGTGGCAAATTTTTAATGGTCAGTCGTATTTTGAACGATTTGCCAATAATGAATCACCGTTTACACATTTATGGACATTGTCTATTGAAGGTCAATTTTATATTATTTGGCCAATTCTGTTGATTTTGTTTAGTAAATTCCATGTTAAAAAGGGTCGTATTTTTGGTTTCTCTTTGATTGTTTCCATTGCATCAGCAATTTGGATGGCAATTTTATTTAAACCAGGTGTTGATCCAAGTAGAATCTATTATGGTACTGACACAAGATTGTTCTCTATTCTTTTGGGATGCGGCTTGGCATTAGTTTGGCCTGCCGAGAAACTAAAAGAGGGTCTTAAAAAGTCTGATAAATGGAAATTGAATATTGTTGGTTTATTGTCATTGGCTTTAATGCTATTGATGATTTTCACAATTAAAGATTCTGATCCTTTCCTTTATCGTGGTGGAATGTTCATCTTCTCTGTCACAACATGTATCTTTATTGCGGTCGTAGCTCATCCAGATTCTATGTGGAATAGTTTGTTATCCAACAAGGTCTTCCATTATGTGGGCTCAAGAAGTTATGGATTATACCTATACCAATTTCCTGTTATGATCTTTTTTGAATCTAAATTTAAAAATGTTGCAGACCATCCGATTTTATATCCGGTGATTGAAGTTATTTTAATTGTCTTAGTAACTGAATTTTCATTCAGGTTTGTCGAACAACCTTTAGCTCATGCTAAGTGGAGCGACGTTAAGAATTTCTTCAAATCTTCAACGGGAATTCAACGTGTTTTGGCTCTAGTAATTGCATTAATCAGTATTACTGGTTGTTACAGTGTGGTTAAAGCAGTTAGTGCACCAAATCCTAACGTTAATCACAGTCAATTGGCTAATAAGATTAATAAGAATGAAAAAGCTAATAAGAAAAAGAAACAACAAGCCATTGAGAATTTGAAAAAAGCTAAAAAGAAACAGAATGCAACAGGTAAGATGTCAGCTGCTGATTATGCTAGATATAAGAAAGCTGCTAAAGATCATCCAATTAATACTGAGTTTGAAAAGTATGGTTTAACACAGATCGACTTACAGAGATTAAAGGATGTACCATTAACAGCTGTTGGTGATTCAGTTATGGCTGATGGTTCAGATAATTTCTTGAAGTTATTTGATGACAAGAAGGTTGTTGTTGATGCGGCAGTAAGTCGTCAATTGGCAGCCAGTCTAGATATCTTACAAAAGTACAAAGATCAAGGAGTCTTGGCACCTAATGTCTTGATTGGTTTAGGAACTAATGGACCATTCAATATGCAACAACTTGGACAGATCATGTCATTAGTTGGTCCACAACGTCATGTTTACTGGATCAATGTCCATGTTCCAACAAGACCATGGGAAAAGACTGTTAATGGTGTTCTGAGCCAAGCTCAAAGCAAGTATAAGAATTTGACCGTGATTGATTGGAATGGATATTCAAATGGACATACTGATTGGTTCTATGATGATAATGTCCATCCTAATCCAGATGGTTCAATGTATTACACATCCTTCGTGGCTAAAGAAATTTTGAAGTCATTGGATAAAAAGTAGAAGTAGAATAGGAATTTTTTATGGAATTAGAATTTTTAGGAACAGGCGCTGGCGTTCCATCAAAAGGTCGCAACGTTTCAAGTACAGCTCTAAAAATGCTGGATGAAAGGAACGAGGTGTGGCTGTTTGATGTCGGCGAGGCTACACAGCATCAGATTTTAAAAACAGCGATAAAGCCAAGAAAGATTACAAAGATTTTTATCACTCATTTACATGGAGATCATATCTTTGGTTTGCCAGGTTTATTATCCAGTCGTTCTAATCAAGGTGGAAATTCGCCTCTAGAAATATATGGACCAGTTGGGATAAAACTATTCGTTGAAACCTCTCTAAAGGTAACTGGCAGCAGATTAAGTTATCCCATCAAATATATTGAGATGAAAAATGGTGGAGAAATCTTCAATGATAAAACTTTCATCGTATATGCTGGTGAATTGAAGCATCGAGTAACTTGCTTTGGATATCGTGTTGTTGAAAAGCCAAGAACTGGTGAATTATTGGTGGATGATCTACAAAAGTACAATATTCCTAATGGTCCAATTTTTGGCCAATTGAAGGCTGGTAAAACAGTTACTCTAGAAGATGGTACAGTTCTGAATGGTAAGGACTTTATTGGTCCTGATAAACCAAGCAAGGTTGTTACGATCATTTCTGATACTCGCTATACTCCAGAGATTGATAAGTTGTCACAAGATGCGGACGTAATTGTTCACGAATCAACTTTTTCTAACGATGAAAAGAAACTAGCCTATAATTATTTCCATTCAACTGCCACTCAGGCAGCGGAAGTAGCCAAAAGATCTCATGCAAAAGGATTGATTTTGACACATATTTCTGCTAGATATACTGGTAGGGGTGCTTTAATTTTGCAAAGAGAAGCTCAAAGAATCTTTAAGAATACTAAAGTGGCTAGTGATTTTGATTTGTTTGAAGTTCCATTCAAATAGAAAAGAGGATGACAATGGTTAATTTATTGAATCAGACAGTTTTGGTTACAGGAGCATCTTCCGGAATTGGTAAGAATGTAGCTATCAATGCTGCTAAATCCGGTGCTAATCTAATTTTAGTAGCTCGTAATGAAGATAAATTGTTGCAGGTAAAGAATGAATGTATTCGTGTAGGTGCAGAGGGTGCTCGTCATGAATATTTGAGTGTTGACATGAGTGATCCGCAACAAATCACTGATGGAGTAAAAAGGGCTTTTGAGATCAATGATGATATTGATGTCTTGGTTAATGCCGCTGGCTTTGGTGATTTCTCTAATTATTTAGAGACAGACTTTGATAAGATTGAAAAAATGTTTCGTGTGAATGTTTTAGGTTTAATGTTGATGACTAGATTAGTTGCTAGCAAAATGGTTGATAATGGTCGTGGGCACATTTTTAACGTTGGTTCAATGGCTGGAAAGATCACAACTCCTAAATCAGCAGCGTATGCGGCTACTAAAGCAGCTGTAATCGCATTTTCAGACGGTCTAAGACTAGAATTGAAGCCACTAGGTGTATTTGTAACGACTATCAATCCAGGCCCTGTAGCAACCAATTTCTTCTCTGTAGCCGATCATAACGGAAACTATCTTGATTCAGTGAAGAACTTTGTACTTGATCCAAATAAATTAGCCTGGGAAATAGTTGATACGTTTAACAAAAATAAACGTGAAATCAATCGTCCACGTTATATGGAATTAGCTGCAGTACTTTATAAGTTAGCACCAAGTTTAGGGGATTATTTTGCTTCAACACTTGGAAATTGCAAATAATAGAGGGTTAAAAAATGAGTAATAATAATGGTAAACAATCAAGATTCGTCATTGGATTAGTTATAGCTTTGATTGTGGTAATCTTTGCTGTGTTGAATGTAGATCCAGTTACAGTCAGTTTTGGTTTTACAAGAGTGAAGTTGCCATTAATTATTTTAATTATTGTTTCGTTGCTTTTGGGAGCAGTAATCACATTGCTTTTAGCTAATACAGGTAACAAGAAAGAAAATAAACTTAATCGTCATGCACAAAAACAAATTTCCAACGTAAAAGTCTCTCATGATAACCAAATTGCGGATGCTTTAAAGGAAAATAATGTAAAAAAGCAAACAAAATAGGATTTTTGCTTGCTCTAATGTTTTTATGATAGTATTATATTAAACGTTAGATTTGATTAAGTAATATAAATAAAGGAGTTTTTAAATATGGCAGTTCCAAAGAGAAAATCATCAAAACAAAGAAAACGTCAAAGACGTGCACATATTAAATTGAACACACCAAACATGCAATTCGACGTTGCTACTGGTGAATATCGTTTAAGTCATCACGTTTCACCATCAGGTATGTACAAGGGTGAAAAAGTTATCAGTGATAACAAAGAAGCTTAATTAAAAGTCAAGTCAATTGGTCTTGGCTTTTTTTTAATATTTTTAATTGGATGGGGAAACAACTATGAAAAGATTAAAGTATTTATTGTTGTTGGTTATTCCGCTATTCTTTTTAATGCTCTCAGGGTGTTCAAAATTAAATTTATCAACGACTAAGAAGTCATATAGTGCGGATGGTTTAGTTTCTGTGGTTAAAGGCCAAGCTAGTAATTATAAGAAGCTGACCTATACGGTTAATGGCGAAACTAAGAAAGTAGCTGTAGACGGTGGACATTTTGCTATCTCTGTACCTGTTTCAGCAAGTGATCAGAATGTTAGGATCAAAGCTGTGAATGGTAACAAGACAGAGACTAAGTTAGTTAAAGTAAAAAAAGCTAAGGCACTTGAAGATTACCTGACTTTTGCGCAATCGTATAATTATACATTGCTATCATTAGGACAACAAAATGATCAATTACAATTAATTTCTAAAAATGGAATTATAACGCATAAGAAGAATGATGGAACGAAGTGGTATTATAACGTTCAAAATAACCAATTAATGGGAATTGCAACAAAGTTCTCTTATAAAGATCTCAAATCTAAGACTGGTCAAAAGAATTTTGCTACAGATTTGATGATCGTTTCCAAGTTATTAGGAGCTGATGGTAAGAAGGTTTTAAAGGATTTTGCTAAGCAAACTAAGAATGCTGACAAGAATTCTACTAAGACTTCAATGGATACAATTACTTCTAAGGGAGTTAATTATAATATTAATTTGACGACTAAAGATTTCTATATGTACATCACTAAGTATTAATTTACTTACAAAATAAAAACTTCAACTCTGAAAATTGAGTTGAAGTTTTTTAGTTATAATTTAGAAGTTTTAATGGCACAAAAAAACGCTTAAACTGAATTAAGCGTTTTTTTCGGTCTTTGTTTCTTTAACAGAACTGTCGAGCATCAATGGAATTACACTGAAGATGACAGCGAATACTATACTAACAATGATAGAATAATTTGTATTGTAAGTTTGTTGGTTTAGGGCACCACCGATAAAACCGGCAACTTGTCCCAACATGATTGACCAGAAAATTACAGCAATATATCTCATTTCTTCCATCTCACTTTCTCAAGTAGTTTAGCACAAAATGGATTTTTACCCAATAAACTTCTGCTTGATTTTGATATAATTTTAAACAAAGGGGGCGTTAAATTGCAAGCCCAATTACAAGTAATCAGTAGCTACAGTCTTTTGCATAGTCCTGCTAAATTAACCGAAATAGTTGATCAAGCAAAGATGCTAGGCTATAAAGCTATTGCTCTAACAGATATTAATAATTTATATGGTTCAATAGATTTTTATAAATATGCTAACAAAGCGGGAATTAAACCTATTATCGGTTTGACAATTGAAGCACAAGGTTTGATTGATGACCAGAATAGTTATCCTTTAATTCTATTAGCAAGAAATAATAGTGGTTATCAAAATCTTATTAAAATTTCTTCAGCAGTCATGTCGTCTAAAGAACCTCTAGATTTAACGACTTTAAAATTGTATCTAGAGAATCTTTTTGTGATTACTCCCGCAAGTGGTGCAGAAATTATTGCAATCGATGATAAGAGAGCCTATGTTCAAAAGCTGCTGAAGTTAATTGATAAAGAAGTACTTTATTTAGGTGTAGGACTTTATTCAGGACAACTCGATAATGTTCGAATTATTAAGGATGTATCTAAGCTGAATGGACTTAAATTGGCAGCCTTAGGCGATGTACGCTATGTTAGGACGGATGACCATCTAGCTTACCAAGTAGTCAATTACTTGCGTACAGGACAGCATTTTGACAATTTAGAGCAAGTTGTAGAGACAGGGGATCATTATTTACGCCCAGCGGCCGATTTTATGTCTGATTTTGCAGAAGTTGATATGACAAGTGCAGTAGAAAATACTAGTTATATTGCCGATCAGTGTAATGTTGAGATTGAATTTAAAGAAACAGAATTGCCTGAATTTGAAACACCTGATGGAAAGTCTTCTATTCAATTTTTAACAGAATTGACGCAAAGAGGATTGAATAAACGTTTGGTGGGTCAAATTCCTGATGAATATGCTCAAAGATTGGAATATGAATTAAGTGTCATTGATAAAATGGGATTTTCAGACTACTTTTTGATTGTTTGGGATGTTATCAAGCATGCTCATGAGGTCGGAATCAAAACTGGTCCTGGACGTGGTTCTGCGGCTGGATCGTTAGTATCGTATTGTTTGGGTATTACTCAAGTTGATCCAATTAAATACGATCTGTTATTTGAACGATTTTTGAATCCTCAACGAGTGAATATGCCAGATATTGATTTAGATTTGCCTGATAATCGACGCGATGAAATGGTTATGTATATGCATGACAAGTATGGTTCTGACCATATGGCACAAATTATCACCTTTGGAACCTTGGCGGCTAAGATGGCTTTACGTGATATCGCTAGAACTTTCAGTCAAACACAATTTCAAATGTCGCAGTGGTCGAATGCTATTCCTAAGAAATTGAATATAACTTTACAAGAATCTTTTGATGAGTCAAGCACTTTGAGAAACTTGGTTAATAATTCTCGAGAAAATGAATTGATTTATCAAGTGGCCAAACGAATAGAAGGTATTCCACGTCATTATTCCAAACATGCAGCAGGAATTGTTTTAAGTAAGAAAAAGATGACTGATATTGTGGCGGTTCAGCTTGAAGATGATGGCATTAATCTAACACAACAGACAAAAAATAATGTCGAAAGTGTTGGGCTATTGAAAATGGATTTTCTAGGTTTAAAGAATTTGACGATTTTGGATAAAGCTATTCAAATAATTTCAAAGGATTATGGTCGTGAATTTATTCCAGAGAAAATACCTTTAAATGATCCTAAGACACTGGAATTATTCCAGAAAGGCGCTACAGACGGAGTTTTTCAATTTGAATCAGATGGTATTAGAAGTGTTTTAAGAAGGCTTGTACCGACTAGTTTTGACGATATTGTGGCAACTAATGCATTGTATCGTCCCGGTCCAATGCAAAATATTGCTACATTTATTGCCCGAAAACATGGTCAAGAACCTGTAACATATCCAGATAAGTCTTTAGAGGATTTGTTACGACCAACGTATGGCATTCTAGTATATCAAGAGCAAGTCATGCAGGCATCGTCGCAAATGGCTAATTTCTCTTTAGCAGACGCGGATATTTTACGTCGGGCTATTAGTAAGAAGAATGAACAGTTGATTGAAGAAAATCGACAAAAATTTATTAATGGTGCTGTCGGCCAAGGGCATAGTAAGGAATCAGCCGAAAAGGTTTATCAATATATCGAGAAATTTGGTAATTATGGGTTTAATAAATCCCATGCGGTTGCATACTCGATGATTGCTTTTTGGTTAGCCTACATTAAAGTCCATTTTGCGGATGCGTTCTTTGCCTGTCTGTTGAATTCTAATTTGAATAATGAGAATAAGGTTTCAACTTATGTGCAAGATGCCAAAGATCAACAAATTAAAATCTTGAATGTCGATATTAATTTGAGTTCCTATGAATTTAGCTCAGCTAATAAAGCAATACGTTTTGGATTGTTGAGTGTTAAAGGGATGCGTCGTGATTTAGCTCAATCGATTGTTGAACAACGAGAAAAGAATGGGCCATTTACGAGTGCTTTAAACTTTTTGCAACGAATAGATCCAAGATTTGTTAAGAATGATTATTTGGAACCATTGATTTTGGCAGGAGCTTTTGATTCATTCAATAAAAACCGCAAGGAATTACTGTATGACTTTCGAGATTTGATAGAGAGTATTCAATTGGCAGGTAGTAATTTGTCACTATTTGATGTTCTGGATCCGAAGAAACATGAAGTTGATGACTTTACTTTGACAGAGAGACTTAATCAAGAAAAAGAGTATTTAGGTGTCTACGTCTCTGGACATCCGGTTGAAAGGTATCGTAATAAGCTACTGAATATTTCTACTAAGAAGATATCTGAATTGAAAATGGTTCAGAATATTTCTGTAAAAATTTTGGGATTAATTAAAAATTTACGAGTTATACGAACTAAAAAAGGTCAGAGAATGTGCTTCATGACAATTGAAGACGAGTCAGGTAGTATATCAGTGACAATTTTTCCTAAAGTTTTTCAAAGAATTGAAAATATGGAATTAGATGGTAAAATTTTCTTGTTCGATGGTCACAGTAATGTGGGGCAACGAGGAGATTTAGAATTCATTGCTGATCGTTTAAGTGATCCTAAACAATACACTGTTCAATTACCAAGTGAAAAACTCTATCTTCGAGTTACGAAGAATCTTGATACGCCTGATAATTTAGAGAAACTGTATCGTTTGATCGAACATTACCCCGGGAAAATGCCAGTTATTATTTATCGGGATAAAAAGAAGCAAGCATTACTGTTGAAATCTAATCGTTGGATAGGCTTTAATAATAAAGTGCAGAGCCAATTGAAAAATTTCTTAGGCGAAAAAAGTGTTTTCTTAAAAAAAGACTAACAAATTTGCTTGAAAAACGTTTTCAGCTCTACAAACTAATCTATAAAAATGTTATATTTGATTAGGTTTTGTTTTAGAAACAAATAATTTTGGAGTGTGAACAAATGAAGCGTATTGGTATTTTAACCAGTGGTGGAGATGCCCCTGGTATGAACGCTGCTATTAGAGCAGTCACACGTAGAGCCATTGATAAAGGACTCGAAGTGTTTGGTATCAATTATGGATATGCTGGTTTGGTTGCTGGTGATATTTTCCCACTAACAAGCGAAGACGTATCTGACCGTATTCAACGTGGTGGTACATTCTTGTATTCTGCAAGATATCCTGAATTTGCTAACGTAGAAGGTCAACTCAAGGGTATTGAGCAATTAAAGAAATTTGGAATTGATGCATTAGTTGTTATTGGTGGAGATGGTTCTTACCATGGTGCATTGCGTTTAACAGAACATGGTTACAACGCAATCGGTCTACCAGGAACAATTGATAACGATATTCCATTTACTGACTTTACAATTGGTTTTGATACAGCCGTATCTACTGCTGTTGATGCCATTGATAAGTTGCATGATACTGCTAGCTCCCATGAAAGAACATTTATTGTTGAAGTAATGGGTAGAGGTGCTGGTGACGTGGCTCTTTGGGCTGGTGTTGCCGGTGGTGCTCAAAAGATTATCGTTCCAGAACGTGATTTTGACATCAAGGAAATTGCTGAAGAAGTTAAAGAAGGCCGTCAAAACGGTAACAAGAACATGATTATTGTTTTGGCCGAAGGTGTTATGCATGCCGATGACTTCAAGAAGGAATTAGATAAGTATGGTGATTTTGATTCACGTGCTACTGTCTTAGGACATGTACAACGTGGTGGTTCACCAACAGTTAAGGATCGTGTCTTAGCAAGTAAGATGGGTGCTTATGCTGTTGATTTACTTCTTGACGGCAAGGGTGGTCTTGCTGTTGGTATCGAAAACAACAAGATTACTTCTCATGACATTCTTGATTTGTTCGATAGCAAGCACAAACCTGATTTATCATTATATGACTTAAATGAATCTTTAAGCAGATAAGTTAAGCATATAACGTTTTAATTTGTTACAATAAACGATGAAAACAAGAAAAGGGGATTCTCGATGAAAAGAACTAAAATTGTAAGTACACTTGGACCTGCCAGTAACGATGTTGACACAATCGTTAAGTTGATTGAAGCCGGAGCTAACATCTTCCGTTTCAACTTCTCACATGGTGATCATCCAGAACATAAAGCTCGTATGGAAATGGTACACGAAGCTGAAAAGATTACAGGTAAAACTGTAGGTATCGTTCTTGATACTAAGGGTGCTGAAATCCGTACTACTGTTCAAGAAGGTAACAAGTTTGAAGCTAAGATTGGTCAAACAATCCGTATCTCAATGGATGACTCATTAACAGGTACTCCTGAAAAGATTGCTTCTACATACCCTGGTCTATACGATGATACACATGTTGGTGGTCACGTATTGATCGATGATGGTCTTGTTGACTTGAAGATTACTGAAAAAGATGACAAGAACCGTGAATTGGTTACTGTTGTTCAAAACGATGGTATGATCGGTTCAAGAAAGAGTATCAATGCTCCTGGTGTTGAAGTTCGTCTACCAGGTATCACAGAAAAAGATTCAGACGATATTCGTTTTGGTTTGGAACAAGGTATTAACTTCATCTCAGCTTCATTCGTTCGTAAAGCTCAAGATGTCCTAGATATTCGTGCAATCCTTGAAGAAAAACACTGTGAATACGTACAAATCTTCCCTAAGATCGAATCACAAGAAGGTATCGACAATATCGATTCTATTCTTAAAGTTTCAGATGGTTTGATGATTGCTCGTGGTGACATGGGTGTTGAAATTCCATTCGAAAACGTACCATTCGTTCAAAAATCATTGATCAAGAAGTGTAACGCTCTTGGTAAACCAGTTATCACAGCTACACAAATGCTTGACTCAATGCAAGAAAACCCACGTCCTACACGTGCCGAAGTTACTGATGTTGCTAACTCTGTTCTTGATGGTACAGATGCTACAATGCTTTCAGGTGAAAGTGCTAATGGTGACTACCCTGTTGAAGCTGTTGCTGCTATGGCTCGTATCGACGAACGTACAGAACAACAATTAGACAAGAACAACTCACTTGCAATCCAACGTTTCGAAGATTACAAGGGTTCAAACGTTACAGAATCAATCGGTGAATCAGTTGTTAGAACTGCTGAAGAACTAAACATCAATACAATTGTTACAGCTACTAAATCAGGTTACACTGCACGTATGATTTCTAAATACCGTCCAAGTGCTGATATCCTAGCTCTAACATTTGATGAAACTACACAACGTGGTTTGACAGTTAACTGGGGTGTTGATCCAGTTGTTGTTGACAAGCCAGAAAACACTGATGAAATGTTTGACTTAGCTGCTAAGAAAGCTCAAGAACTTGGCTTTGCTAAGGAAGGCGATTTAATTCTTGTTGTTGCCGGTGTTCCTGTTGGTGAAACAGGTACAACTAACTTGATGAAGGTTCAATTAATTGGATCAACATTGGTTAAAGGCCAAGGTGTTGGTGAAGAATCAGTTGTTGGTAACGTTGTAGTTGCTAACTCAGCTGAAGAAGCTAACAAGAAGGTTAACGAAGGCGACATTCTTGTTACAAAGATGACAGACAAAGATTACCTACCAGCTCTTGAAAAAGCTAGTGCCGTTGTTGTTGAAAACGGTGGTTTGACATCACATGCAGCCGTTGTTGGTATTGCTATGGGTCTACCTGTTGTTGTTGGTGCTAAGAATGCTACATCACTTGTTAAAGATGGTGACACTGTTACTGTTGATTCAAGACGTGGTGTTGTATACAAGGGTGCTTCACGTTCACTTTAATTTTTAAATGAAATTAAACACGCTTTAAAACATAAATTGACTGAAAGAAACTGACGAGTTTCTTTCAGTTTTTTTGTGTTTGCGTTAATATCGTATTAATAAAGATACTGAGGTGAAAAATTGTCAAATAGAGATGTTTTAGTATTTGAGATTGAGCAGGCTAAAGGGAAGCCACGAGATATTAAGAAAAAGAAAGACTATTGTCCTTTCTGTGATCGAGAAAACTTAACTAATATAATTGAACAAAAGGGGGACATGATTTGGTTAGAGAATAAATTTAAAACACTTAAAGATACTAATCAAACGGTGTTAATTGAATCTAGTGATCACTATGGTGATATTTCCAATTACTCAGTTGCCAAAAATCGAGAAGTTTTTGAATTTGTTTATAATTGTTGGAATGAAATGATTCAGAGTAAAAAATACAAGAGTGTTTTATTGTATAAAAATTTTGGACCTATGTCCGGCGGGTCTTTGCGCCATCCACATTTCCAAGTGATAGGTTTAGATAAAGTTGATGGATATAAACATATTGAGGCCGAGAATTTTACTGGAATGGATGTATTTAATTCAAAACATATTAATGTCAATGTTTCGGAAAAACCAATCATGGGTTTTGTAGAATTTAATGTTGTCATCAATAATCCTAAATATATTGACGATTTGGCTGAATTTACACGTGTAACAGTTAAATATGTCTTAGATGACCTTTATGGTGGTAAGTTTGATTCTTACAACTTGTTCTTCTATAAAGTTGGTCGAAAAATTATTTGTAAGATCGAGGCTAGATATGTAGTATCTCCATACTTTGTAGGTTATCGTTTGTCACAACGTGATGGCGATAAGCAAGTAAGAGGTATTGCGGACGTTTTATTGCAAAGACTGCAAGAGAATGTTCATAGCTCAGAAATTGAAAATCCAGAATAAATTAAAGGATGGCTCATGTGAACCATCCTTTTTGTTAGGTTTATTTTAACTTCGGAGTAGAAATGTTATGTAACTTTGATAATTAAATAAAAAAGGATTAATCAATCCAATTATTTTTTTGAGCCACATTTAGGGCTTCAATTCGAGAGTGAGTACCGGTTTTACTAAGAATTGAGGAAATATAGTTTCTGACTGTTCCATTAGAGAGAAAGACACTATCAGCGATCTCTTGGGTTGATTTTCCTTGAGAGAATTCTTTCATGATTTTCAATTCTTGAGGAGTTAAGGGGTTCTTCACTGCAGTTAAAATGGTTGAAACCAAATTTGAATCATAAATAGTTTGACCGTCTAAAATTTTATGAATTGTATCAACTAGTTTATCAGTAGGACCATCTTTCAAAAGGTATGCATCCACTTGGGCAGCTACGGCTAGTTCAAAATAAGTTTTACGAGCGAATGTCGTAAGGATGACGATTTTTAAATCCTGTTTTGTTAAACGAAGTTCGTTAGCGACCTCCAAACCAGTCATTTGAGGCATTTCAATATCGAGAATTGCTACATCTGGCTTTAAAGAAATTATTTCTTTAAGTGCTGTCTGGCCGTCAGTTGCGTTACCAATAACGGTAAAATCATCCTCTAAATTAAGGATTGCAGAAAGTGCTGAGTTAAGCATTTCTTGATCTTCAGCAATATAAATGGATGTCATAATTACTCCCTTTTTGGAACAGATATTTTTAGTGTTACACCACGTTTGGATTCTATTTCAAGTTTACCATCAATTTTATTAAGACGTGTTTTCATACCATTTAAACCAAATGTTTGACGATCATCCGATTTTTGAAATCCTATGCCATCATCTTGAATTCTTAGTAAATAATTGTTTTGATCTTCCTCAAAAATAAGATTCATCATATTAGCTTTACTGTATCGGATGACATTGGTAGTGGCTTCTTTAATAATTGCCGAAAGGACATGTTGAACTGTCTTTGGCCATTTGGCAGATATTTCTTCATTAACCGAATGTTGCCTTATATCAGCAACTTGTAAATTGTTTTCTTCTTCGATCATGGCACTGGCAATGGTTTTCTCATTAAGGTCAGCAACTATTTTACGAACCAAATTTAAATCCTCACGAGAAGTTTTAGATATATCTTGTAACTGCTGCTGGGCTTTTGTAGGATCTTTGTCGATTAATTTAGAAGCAAGTTCAGCCTTGAGGGTAATGATGGAAAAAGATTGACCAATGTTATCGTGTAAGTCTTTAGCAATTCTGTCACGCTCATTTTGTTTAATAATTGATTCTAAACGTTTATTATTTTTCTTTGCTTGGTAGCTACGACGATAACTATTGGCTAATGATCGAGCAGCAAGGGGTGAACCTATTGTAAAAGTTAAAGTAATAATTACACCTATGAATCCATAACTATTCATCACTGGACTTAAAAGGACAAATGAAGTAATGCAGCTTAGTGAAATTATTAGAAACATAGCATAATATTGAAAGAATTTTTTTGATTTCAACGGTAATGAACCGATTTCCCATGCAGTATAAATGAAGAGAGTGCCACCTCCGTCGGGAAATAAAATGACAAAATAAACAGCAATAGATAATTGTACGAGAAGATCTAGCCATAGATATGGATTAATCCAGTAGCCATCACGATAAAATTTAAGAAAAATAATCATTAAGGTTAAATGCCACCAGTTGAAATGGGGTTCATGAGCTAAGAGTTGAGTTGCCATAAGAAATAACGAAAAAACCCAAAAATAGGGCATAAAGCCCAATCTTTTTGGGAATAAAATGTGTTTTTGCATGAAATTCTTCATTGCGTAACAAGTCCTTTTTCTTTTTGAATTTTGTTTACTATAAATAGAATTAAGAAAATAATGAGGGACCAAATCAACAGGTTAATGAAAGGACCAATGTGTTGAGTTGTCTGATGTAGAATGTTTTTATCGATGACTGATAATTGATAAGTGGGCATTACTTTACCGATATTTTGTAACCAAGTAGGCATGATATTAATAGGCCACCACAATCCACTTAGAATTGCTAAAGGAAATACTATCAAGTTTGTTAGCAAATTAACAGTATTGGGCTTTTTAGCAAATGAGATCAGTACACCAATTAAAATTAATAATATAGTGCCTAGAAGATTGATTGAAATTAATTCAAATAGTAGACCAATTGAGATATTGACATGATTGACGATCATTGCTACAGCAGTAAGTGCGATAGAGGATACTAAATTCAAAGTGATAAGTACAATTGCCATGGATCCATAGTATTGAAAGTTTGAAAGGGGACTTAGTGTGACAAATAATTTAAAGTTAGACATTTCGTCTTCTAAAAGTGTATTTGCTGTAGTGATAATGCCACCTAACATGCATGCATAAATCATCATACTAACTAAATAATCTTCATTCCAAGCTTTGAGATAACTAGCAGGAACATTACTAACGAGAATTTTAGTATACAGGATATAAAAAACGATTGGTAGTAACATATCGAAGAAAAAGAAAGCCTTATTTCTGAAAACTATACGTTTGAAGTTGATTTTAGTTTGAAAGATAAATTTATTCATGATTATTCTCCTTGTAGTTAAGTAATAGCGTATCTAGAGTACTTTGTTTTACTTGTAGATTGTCAATCGCCTTTAAGTAAGGGGTCAATTCAGTGACTAATTGATTAACATTGTTAGTGATGATTTGAAAGTGATGTCCAACCAAATTGATTGAGATTACATCTGGCAAATTTTTAAAATCTATTTGATTCAGTTCACTGTCGAACTCAACCAAACTTTGACCTTCACGACTGCGAAGTTGTTTGATTGTGCCATCAAAAGCAATGATTGAGTTTTGTAAAATTAAGAATCGATCTGCAATATTTTCTAGTTCTTCTAGATAATGACTGGTAACAAAAATTGTTTTACCGGATTTTTTCAATCGATCAATTTCTTGCCAAAAATCATTCCGGGCGTTGCTATCCATGCCGACGGTAGGCTCATCTAGGAAAAGTATTTCTGGATCACCGGCCAATGCCAATGCGAAGGCCAGCCGACGTTTTTGACCACCAGAGAGTCCAGTCATTAGGTTATTTTGATGATCTTTTAGACCAGAGATATTTAGGAGTTCTTCGTAAGAAAGTGGCTTATCGAAATAACTGCGAGTTAGGTTGATAATCTCTTTAACAGTGATTCGATGTAATACGATGTTGTCTTGCATCATGACGCCGGTAATTTGTTTCCAATTTTCATTAGTTAGAAATTTTACTTGACCAGAAGTTTGAGGAATCAGATTTAGAATGATATTGATTAAAGTAGTTTTTCCAGCACCATTTGCACCAACTAAGGCAATGATGGACGATGATTCAATTTGAAGATTGATATCTTTTAAAATAATTTTTTTGCCAAAAGATTTGTTTATATGTTGAATTTCTAAAATAGTCATGTGATTAACCTCGTCTCTTAATTGAATAACTTTATTTTAAGAGAATTGGCTGTACAGTAATAGTAAGCAATGTCATTAGTTAATATGACAAATGTCATGTTAATTTGTATTATTAAATGTTTTACGAAAACATAAGCCGATAAAAACTCTCCAATCCTAAAAAAGGACTGGAGAGTTTGATGAATTATTATGCTTCAGGTTTGTAATCTTTATCAATAACCAAAACAGGTTTGATAGTCTTACCACTAACTGAATCAGCATCAGCTTCATTGATTTGGTCGAAGTCATAAAACTTCTCAGTTAGATCAAATGGGAAAACACCCATCTTATAAAATTCGATTAGACGAGGAATATCAATTTGAGGAATTGAATCACCCATATTGACACCAACGATCTTCTTGTCATCAACACAGAGATCGTTCCAAGTGCTCAAAGTAATGTTATGTGGAGTAACCGCAATAGTTGCAGTTGTACCACCTTGTGTTAAAGCAGCAATAGAGTCTTCCATAACTTTCTCAACACCAGTTGTATCAACAGCCCAGTCAACACCTAAGCCATTAGTAATCTTCTTGATAGCTTCAACAGCATCTTCGTTCTTACTATTAACAGCGTCAGTAGCGCCCATCTTCTTAGCTAATTCCAAACGTGAATCAACAATATCGACAGCGATAACTCTGACACAGCCAGAAATCTTACCAGCCATCATAGCTGCTAGGCCAACGGCACCTGTACCAAAGACAGCAATCGTATCACCAGGTTTTGGTTGAAGGGTATTGAAGACTGTACCACTACCAGTTACGTAGCCACAGCCAAGAGGTCCTAATTTTCTCAAATCAAGGTCATTAGGAACTTTAACAGCATTTCTCTGTGAGATTACTGTATGAGTTGTGAATGAAGATTGATTAAACATATCACTAACATGATGGCCATCTTCAGTGAAGTGATCAGTGCCATCAGGACGTGTTCCTGAAAGATTTGATTTAGCGTAATTACGACATTGTGTTGGTTTACCCTTTAAACAATTGTCACATTCACCGCATGAATAGAAGGACATAATAATGTGGTCACCAGGTTTGAAGTTCTTAACATTTTTACCAACTTTTTCGACAATTCCTGAACCCTCGTGTCCTAAAACAACTGGAAAACTAAAGGCGGCATCACCTTTACGTAATGCTTCATCAGAATGACAAATACCAGATGCAACAACTTTAACTTGTAGACCGTCGTCCTCAAGATCGGCCAATTCAACGTCATCTTTAATAACAAATGGATCATTTACTTTATCAACAACAGCAGCTTTAATTTTCATAACAAGGAACCCTCTTCCGTAAAATAAAATACTTTTGAAAACGTTTACTACATAAGAAATTATTTCACAATATTTAAAATAATTCAAATAGGTTTTAAAAATTTTGCTATTAAAGAGCTATATTTTATAAATTTTTATCGTGAAAATAAAATCAATCTCTTCATGAGATAGTAGGGATTTTAAAAAGAAGAATTAATTTATGAAAATATTAAAATCTTAAAAGTATTATGTAACGTAAACTGGTAAAATATAATAGCAAAGAAAATTAAAATAAAGAGTATGGTGAATATGGATATAACAGAAATGTATGGTCAAGTATTGACGGGTATTGTGACCGATTTAAACAAAGATGAAGTCTTTGTTCAAATTGACGGTAAGACGTTTGCTTTAGACTTAAATGAATTAACAGAGATCCCTGAATTGGGTGACGAAATTAGTGGTTTTCTTTATGAGAATCAAGCCCACAAAAATAAAATGACGACAGTAGTACCTTTTGTTGTGCAAGGCGTTTGGGATTTTGCTGAAGTAACTGATGTTAGAACCGATCTTGGTGTGTTTGTTAACATTGGTTTGGATGATAAAGATATTGTTGTTTCTTTAGATGATTTACCTTTTGAACATTCTGAATGGCCTAAAAAGGGCGATAGTTTAATGGTCAAATTGGATATTGATCACAAGGGAAGACTTTGGGGTAAATTAGCCGATATTGAACTTTATACGCAGATTGCTCGTAGTCCTGGTGCTGACGTTAAGAATAAGGACGAAGAAGGTACGATCATCGCTATTAGAGAGAGTGGTGCCTTTGTTATGACGGAAAGTTATTACATTGGTTTCATTCATGTGGAAGAACAATCACAACCACTACATATTGGTCAACATGTTAAAGCTCGTGTTATTGGTACTAGTCACCGTCGTTTGAATCTATCAATGAGACCTCGTGCTTATGAAGAAATTACTCCGGATGCTCAAATGATCGTCGCCGTTTTGGAACATTCTCGTGATAAGAAAATGCCTTATACTGATAAGAGTGATCCTGATGATATTAAAGAATACTTTGGTATCAGTAAGGGTAGTTTTAAGCGTGCTTTGGGTAATCTTATGAAACAAAAGAAGATTGAACAAAAAGACGGCTACACTTATCTCAAATAGAGGTAACAATTATGAGTGAGAAATTATCAATTAAGAACCAAAAGATGATTGATACGATTGCTGATTATGAGCGTTACCTTCGGTTGGATCGAGGACTGTCACAAAATACAATTGTTTCGTATCAACAAGATTTATTAGAATTCAGTAGTTTTTTGGAAAAGAAGCAAATACCTTTTTATCCAGAAGATCATTTTGTTGTAACACAATTTTTTGTTAGTCAAGATAAGGAAAATAAGTCCAAGACTTCACAGATGCGGATGTTTTCTTCGTTGAGACGCTTCTATCAGTGGATGGAAGTTATTGACAAGATTCATGCCAATCCGATGAATGAATTGGATGCTCCGAAAAAGGGAAGCCATTTACCAGTAGTTTTGTCGATGGACGAAGTGAACTCGTTGATTGAATCGCCAGATGTTTCGACGCCTTTGGGTATCAGAGATCGGACAATTTTTGAAGTGATGTATGCGACTGGCTTACGTGTCAGTGAACTGGTCAATTTGAGTATGGATGATTTACATTTGGACTTAGGATTGATCAAGACTTTGGGTAAAGGAAACAAAGAACGCCTCTTGCCAATTGGCGATACAGCAATTAAATGGTTGAAAAAATACTTTGCGGAAACTAGAAAAGATTTAGTGGCTAAATATGGTCAACAGAAAGAAGTTTTTTTGAACTTTCGTGGTAAGAAATTAACTCGTCAATCAATTTGGCGTATGATCAAAAAATATATCGCTCAAGTTGGAATTAAAAAGGATGTTACACCGCATACTTTACGACATTCGTTTGCCACCAACTTATTAGAAAATGGAGCTGATCTTCGAGTTGTCCAAGAGTTATTGGGACATTCCGACATTTCAACGACACAAATTTATACGCATGTTAATCAAACGAGAATGAAACAGGTCTATAACAAGGCCTTTCCAAGAGCTTAGATAGGGGGATAGGGATGCTTAGTAAATATAGTGATGAAAATAAGAAGATTGCTATGGGCTTTTTATCTTATATCAGTGACCTCAAGGATCTGAACAATCTGGAGCAAGAATTGCAGCTCTATTCTGAAGATGAAAACCGTCAGTTATATCTTTGGAAGAGTAATATGGAAGATTATTCAGGTATTGTAGCGTTATCATTTTCGGATAATACTGTCTTTATCGAATACGTTTCATTGAACCCTTCATATCGATCACAGAGTAATGTTTTTAAAATTTTTGACGATATTCAACAGAAGTTTCCTAATTTAGTGATTTTGGGGAATTTTAACTTGAGTAAACAGATTCAACAGTGGCGTCAAAATAAACAAAAATTAGAAAAAGATATGAAAGAAAAAGAAAACAGCTAATGCAAAAATTGAATTTAGTTTTAACTGATTTTGAAGGTCCAATTGATTTATTATTGCATTTGATTAAAGAATCCAAAGTCGATATTTATGACATTCCAATTGCACAAATTACGCAACAATATATTGATTATTTAAATAGTATGAAAGTTTTACAGTTGGATGTTGCAGGTGACTATTTGGTCATGGCGTCAACTTTGATGTCGATCAAGAGTAAAATGTTGTTACCACAAGCACCGGATGAAATTGAAGACGAAATTCAAGAAGATCCGCGTGATGAATTGGTTTCTCAACTTTTAACCTATCAAACATACAAACGAGTTGCGGCTTATTTTGAAGAAAAAGAACAAGTTAGAAAGCAACAGTTTGATAAGGAAGTCAGTTTACCTAAAGAACAATTGGATCAATTTTTAAAACCTGGTTCAGTAGTTTTAGATGATTTAGCAGCGACGTATTCTGAATTGTTACGTGCTCAAAAGAATCATCAACCAGAAATTGAAACAATTGAAAATGAAACTTTGTCAATTGAAGATGCAACTAATAATATTATGGGTGAATTGAGATCAGTTAAAAAAATGACTTTTAGAGCCCTTTTGAAATTAAATAATAATATTGAAGAAATAGTTACCGACTTTATGGCCATTTTGGAATTAGCCAGTAAACAATTAGTTTCGGTTAGTCAGGATGGTTTTCAAAGTGAACTATTCATTGAATTGAGGAATTAATGTGTATCAAGCAAAAATAATGGCATTATTATTTGTGGCCGGAGATCAAGGTATTAAAGAAAGAGATCTCGCTGGACTTTTGGAAATAGATAGTGCAGCCTTAAGACAGAATATTGAAGAGTTAAAAGTAAAATTAATGACCGATGTCGATTCTGGGGTCGAGTTAGTTGAATTTAATTCGAATTATAAATTAGTTACTAAAAATGAATTCAATGAATTATTAACCAAGTACTTTAAGACTGGCTTGGCCACTAAGTTGAGTCAAGCAGCGCTCGAAGTGTTGTCGATTATTGCTTATCGTCAACCAATCACGAGAATTGAAATTGATGAGATTCGAGGAGTACAGAGTTCTGGTAGTTTGAATACTTTATTGATGAGAAAATTAATTAAAGAAAATGGGAAAAAGGACGTTCCTGGTCACCCTAATCTTTATGTAGTAACTGATGAATTCTTCGATTATTTTGGAATCAAAGATTTAAAAGAATTGCCAAAAATAGAAAATTTTGAGGATAGTTCCGATATAGGAGATATAAATGGAGAAAGTTAGATTACAAAAATTCATGGCTGATGCCGGGGTCGCTTCTAGACGTAAATCAGAAGAATTGATTGCCAAAGGCCATGTTAAAGTAAATAACAAAGTAGTTACCGAAATGGGTATCAAAGTTGACCACAGCGATAAAGTGGAAGTTGACGGGATGCCTCTAGAAACAGAAAAGAAACGTTACATTCTAATGTACAAGCCTCGTGGAGTGATTTCAGCCGTTAAGGATGATAAGGGTAGAAAGGTAGTTACTGACTTGTTGGAAGAAGACGTACAAGAACGTGTTTACCCAATTGGTCGATTAGATTACGATACTTCAGGTTTGTTGTTACTAACAAATGATGGTGAATTTGCCAATCATTTAATGCATCCACGTTACCATGTTGATAAGACTTATGTTGCTAAAATTGAAGGTATTTTAGAGACTGAAGAGATCAAGAAATTAGAGTCTGGAATTAAGTTTAAGGACTATACAACATCTCGTGCCAAAGTTAGGGTCATGTCTAAGGATAAGAAGAAAAACTCTTCAATCGTTAGAATAACTATCCATGAAGGACATAATCATCAAGTTAAGAATATGTTCGATGCTGTCGGTCATAAGGTTGAAAAATTGGCTCGTGAGAACTATGGTTTCTTAACTCTTGACGGTTTAGTTTCTGGTAAGTACCGTGATTTGACAAGACAAGAAGTCGCTCAGTTGAAACAAGATAATCGTTAATAATTGAATTGGTTAGATTACAATACCGATAGTTTTTATCTGAAACATACATAATAGTTAAATAATTAGCAAAAGACCCAAATGTTGAATTATCAGCATTCGGGTCTTTTTTATGTTGTTATATCATTGCAAATAGCTAGTAGATAGTGGCACATTTTTGGCATATTGAAATATAGTATAAATATTTATGTGGCTATATAATATACATGTTAAGAATAATTTGAAGGAGAAATGATTTTGGGAAATAGATTATCAACAAAAGAAGCGCTTAAATCAGTTGATGCAGCAAAAAAATTAATAAGTTCAATTGGTTCTCTGGGAAAACAAAATATCACAGTATATAAGAATGGCTCTACTGTTTTTTCTGGATTATACACTGTGACAGTGGATAAATACTTTTCATATGATTGTACAATTAATATTATGTGGGAAGACGGATCAGATAAAAGACCGGATTATAAAAACTTAGATAATTTACATGGTATCTATAGTACTGGTTATCAAAAAATGTCCTTTGATGATGCAAATCATATTTTTGAAATAATTGATTCATCTGGAAGTATAGTAGCTATTCAAGTATAGGTTCTATCAATCCTTATATAGAATTAATTGTTTGACGATTTCATCTGGATAATTCTGATAAGGATTGATAGCTTTTTATCTTTCAAAAGATGAACGTAGACTTTTGAGGTCATCAAAGTACTGGAGTGCCCTAAGTGTTCTGAAACATATTCAAGGCTAACGTTTCTTGAAATCAATATGGAAGCATGCGTATGGCGCAGAGTATGGAGAGTAAGATGATTACCTGGTTTTGTATTTAATTTTGTTTGAAGATAGTTTAGAATCATATTTGCAGAGCCATCATTAGGAACATGATGCTGAGAATTTATGAACACTAAATTATCTTTATTTTGAAATTTTTGTTTTAAAAATAATTTTTTTTACTCATATTTAAGATTCTTTAACATTTTCACAGTAATAGGATCAATGTCCAATTTTCTGATAGAAGAATGGATTTTAGTTGGTTTAAATCCGGTTCGATATTTATAGCCATGTGTGTTATTGATATCAATAGTATGTTTATCAAAATTAATATCCTTCCAGGTTAAACCGATGATTTCTCCATAGCGCATGCCGGTAACAAGAGATAAGGCAATTTCATATTTACCTATAGCAGACATAGATGCGTGTTTCAAATAATAATCTCTAATTCTATATGCTTCCTCAACTACAAAGTATTTGATATCCCTTGAGGATTTGTTAAACTTTTTAATTTGGTATCTCCAAAGTAATTATGGATAAATTTCCCGATGGCGGAGTATTGAAGTGTCCTAAAATTGTTAGACCTAATCTAACAACTTTAGGAGCACTTTTTTTATGACCAAATACTCTTTAGATTTCAAAGTTAAATTAGTAAATGAATGTATTGATAGACAAATTTCTATACTTGGATTATCAAAAAAATATGGAATGCCCAATAAATCACCGATTTATAGCTGGATCCATGAAGCGGAGGCGAATGGACTTAATTATTTGATAACTAAGAAATCCTATAAAGAATATTCTCAAGATTTCAAATTATCCGTGATAGAATATTATAAATTACATGAGATCAGTCGCCTTGATAAGGCAATTTATTTCAAGATATCACCTAGTCAAGTTAATTTATGAAATAAGGAGTCGTCCCAGAGGGAGATGACCGTTAATAGCCAAGAAAAGAGAAATTTAAACAAGAAATTCTTGATTTAAAACATGATGCTGAAATGGACCCTGATATTTTAAAAGCACTAAAGACCTTGCGGGAAAATGATTCCAATTCGAAAAACCAAAATTAGTCAAATCATTACTTAAAAAGTACAAGTTGAACGACTTATTAACTAAGATCGACCTGCCAAGATCAGCTTATTATGAACGCCTTAGTAAAACAGATAAATACGCTCAACTAAAAGAGTTCATTGTTAAAACATATCACGATTCAAACTCAACCTACGGTTATCGTCGAATCTGGAAAGAGTCTCTCAAGGTCGGATTCAAGAATTCTCTAGAAACAATTCGGTATTTAATGACTAAACTTAAATTAAAAGTAGTTATTTTTACAAAATATATATCTGGCTACTGTTCCTATAAAGGTAACCTTGGAAAATTAACTCCTAATACAATCAAACAGAAATTCATTGAGACAGAACTATTAAAAGTATTACATACAGATGTAGCTCAAATCCGTTTGCGCAAAGACAAGTGGGGGTTATATTATCCAGCCATGCTGGACTAAGTTAGCAGCAAAATATTATCTTGTTCAATAAGTTTGAGCCCTAATAAATTATAATATTAGATACTCTAGAAAGCTGAAGCAAAATATAGTTCCCTCTTTAAAGCCAATTCTTCACTCTGAGCAAGGATGGCATTATCAACTTAAATATTATCGAGGTGCTTTAAAAACAATGGGCATTAAACAAAGTATGTCTCGAAAGAGCAATTGTCACGACAATGCCCCAATTGAGAGTTTCTTTAATCTGCTCAAAAGAGAATGTCTTTATAGGTATAATATTGATGATCTAACTGAATTAAAAAAATGGATTGTCCCTGTAGAATACGGGGAACAATCCAAGATTTTTTAAAACTTATAAAAATGTCTAATTTTTTATTGTACTTCAATGAGTGGTTCTTTTTTTATTGGGGGAATTTAGCCATGAATTATAAAGTGATCAATAGAGTGTGCCTATTTGTTAGTATATTTTTTTATTATTATCCATTTTTTTAGAAAATGGGATAGTACTCTGTGGACCACAGTGACATTAATTTGTTGTTTATTATTTTTCAATACGCAATAAGTAATATGATATATGTATAATATTCCATGAGGGGAGTGAAATGTTGTGCTTAAAGTAAGTATGTTTGATCGCAATCTCTTATTAAAAGCTGCTGGTACCGTTGGGACTTTGTTTGGAGTTGTAGGAACGGCTGTCGGCTTTTTTGATTTTAGTGTAAAGACAAGATATCATATTTTTATTTTATTTTTTATTATTTGTTTTCTGTTTTATATTCTTGAGTGGCTTAGTGCCAATAGAATAAGTGATTTGGTATTAAAATATGATGAATCGACAATAGAAATAAAGAGTGGTGATATTTTTTCTGGCAAGTATATAAACGATGATACTATTAGAATATTTGCTTTTAATGAATATTTTGATACAAAAGTTGATAATGAAATTATTTCTAAATCATCATTAAACGGTCAGGTTATTATTAAAGAGGTTTCCGATATTGATGAACTGGATAGGAGAGTTTCAGATGATAAACATTTAAAAAAGAATGAAGTTGGAACAAATAGGGACAGATCAAATGGCAAAAAGAAAAAATATAAGTTGGGGACTATATTTAAGTATAATGACAATACTATGTTCACAGCAATGACACATTTTGATGATGAAAATAAAGCAAATTTGACAATACAGGAGTACATAAGGTTTCTTATTAATTTTTGGGATGAGGTTAATACAATATATGCGGGAAAGACAGTAGTTATAACTCTTTTAGGCAGTGGAATAACGAGATTGGATAATAATACTTATACATCAAATCAAATCTTAGAAATAATATTGTGGACATTTTATTTAAGACGAATTAAATTTAAGAAACCTGCACAATTGATTATACTTATGGATGATAATACTAATAAAGGTATTAATTATTATAAAATAAGGGGTATGTTCAATGGCTTACAAAAATAAAATCTATATTGCTTTTGATGGGGATAATGACATTAGATATTATGATTTGATGTTGGCGTGGAAAGCTCAGAATGATGATTTTAACTTCTATAATGCGCATGATTTGCATACGGCTAGCGATTCTAGTAAAGAGGAGTCCATTAAGGCCTCATTGAGAGATAGATTTGCCAATTCAAAAATGTTTATTTTAATTATAGGTGAACACACAAAGTATTTAACCAAGTTTGTTAAATGGGAGATTGAAACTGCAATAAGATTAAAATTACCGATAGTTGCTGTCAATATAAATAAATCAAGAATTTCGGATGAATTGTGTCCTCCTATTTTAAAAAATCAATTAGCTATTTTCGTTCCATTTGAAAAGAAAATAGTAAAATTAGCAATTAACACTTGGTCAGAAAATGATAAAAATTATCGTAAAAAAGGAGAAATTAGTAATTTTTATTATAAAGGTTCAGTATATAAAGATTTAGAAGACTAAATAATAAATTAGTAAATAAAAAATCACATCGGCTGATGTGATTTTTTTATTTTGTAGGAAACGATATAAAAGATAATGAAGATTACGTTAAGGATGTCATTGAACTGCTTGAATCGAACAGTGTAAAAGAAATTCATTCTACATTTTTTAAGCAGAGATTTGGTCTTGGAGGTACAAAAAATAATCAATTATTAGAGGAGCTTGAGCTAGGAGGAACAATTAGCAAACCAAATGAAGATAGAACCAGAAAGATATTGGTGGATTAATATATTTGCTTTATTTACACTCATTTTCTTTGTAGCAAAGATTTTAGGATGTATTAGTTGGTCATGGTGGGTTGCTATTTAGTCAATTGCTAATTAGGCTAGTGGTAATAGATATTTGGAGAATTATCATGGCAATTATTGCATGGCATACTAATCGCAAGGCAGATAAGATTTTAAAGAAGTCTAATGATGAGTTTAGAAGCTTGGTTCCATGAAGATGATTAAAACATCATGTGGATTGATGACACCAATGAAAGCTAAGATAATTGGTGATGTTGACCGTGAACCGGAGCAAAAAAGAAGTCACAAAAAGTAACTTCAAAAAACAAAAGAATTTAAAGCTTTATCCTTGTTTTTTTTGTAGGTAAAATAAGTACAAACGTAAGGCATGAAGCTGTAGTTATAAGAAAAACGTAAAATAACAGATAGAACACTTGGGCATACTGAGCAAGCATATTATTAAAGACAGTTGATGTTATCGCCCATATTGTTATACCTAATAAAATAGCAGAAATGGATATAAATATTTGGGATACATACAAGAGTATATCCCATAAATCATCAACGTTTTTAAATGATGAATTGATAGTTATTTTCATAACAGCAAAAAAATATCCTAAATAAGCGTAATAAGAAATCAAGATAAAGCACGCTAAAGCGATTATTGGACTATTTTGAGGAATTCTTTGTATAAAGAGGGAAGAAAAGGCTATTATTGGAGCCGAGAAAAACAATATTACATTTGGCATAGTTTTTATAGTAACTTTGGATCTGTATGTGAATTTGTATTTATAATGTTCCATTTTTTGGAACCTCCTTTTTTGATTATAAATTAACTATATAACAAAGAAACAAGTAGAAGATTTTTCCATTTTATAAAATTGTGAAAACAGGTGATGGCGTTGGCTAAGTTTGAGATTGATAAATGGGTTACATCAGAAGGGTTGATACAGCTCGAAGGTTGGGCAAGGGATGGCTTAACCGATGAGGCATATAATATTGGTATTGGAACTACACTTTGTATCGTTGGAAAAATAAGAAACGGGAGATTTGGGAGACCCTAAAAAAGGTAAATCTGTTGTTGATCGTGAAATTGAGAATGCGAAGTTTCTATAAGCCTAATCGTAAGTATCTAGTTGATTTATGTAATGACTTAGAAAATTTTTTAACTAGTGGTGATCAAGTGCTAATAGTTAATGAGCCACCACGTCATGGAAAGTCTTTGATAGCTACTGATTAGGTTGAATGGCTGCTTGGTGGGGATAGCACCGAAAGAATTATGACAGGCTCATATAATGAAACATTATCCACTGTGTTTTCCAAGTCAGTTCGTAATATGATTCAAGAAGTTAAAGCCGATGACAGTATTCTTGTTTATAATGATATTTTCCCAGACACTCATATCAAATACAAATATGGCGACGCTGCTATGAATATGTGGAGTCTTGAAGGCGATTCAGTTAATAATTATCTTGCTACGTCTCCAAGTGGTACAGCTACTGGTTTTAGCGCTGATCTAATCATTATTGATGATGTTTATCAAGTTAGCTCAAGAAGCTAATAACGCTAATCGTTTAGATGATATCTACCGTTGATATATTGATACAGTGCTTTCACGTTTGGAAAAAGGTGGCAAAGTATTGATAATCATGACACGGTGGGCCAGTGGTGATTTAGCTGGACGTGTACTAACTGAAACGCCTATCAATCGTTTATGGGATATACAAGTAAGAACCTTATATCTTAGATGTAAGTCATGACACGAGAACCTATGTAAGTCACTAAATTCTTAGTAAATGAAAGCTACTATCGAAACAGGGCTAACCTTGCTGGAATTGAATCTAATAATGGTTGTAAAGAATCTACACGATGATGCATCCGATACTTTGACTGGTTTTACTGGATTGATCATGTCAATGGAAACAGAAGCATCAGCACCATCAATCAATGATTAAGCTAGTTATTTAGACAACTTAGGATTTTAAAGAAAGAAAGGCGAACTAATGGCAATTGAAGATAATGTGATGGAATATATTCAAGTCTTCCGTATTCGAATAAGAGGACTGTCCATATGTTAAGTGGCAGACTTTTCTCGCACTTGATTCAAGCGAGCAGTATATAAGATGCCACAAGAAATATTTGACGTTATCAATGATGATTCAATGCTTGATGAAGATGGAAGGACTATTTATCGTCGAACTCCGGATGTACATACTCATAAAGGTAAAATCTGGTTAAAGCCAGCAATCGTAAAAGACGATATTAGCTCAACACAAATTGTTATTCCACCAACAGCACATATCTAACTAAGGAGTTTTATATATTGATGCCTTCAATATGGGAATCATAAGGACACAAATACGCCTGATACATCAGATGTTAATTTCGCATCTAATGCTTCAGGCATTACTGTGACTTGTAAGCTTTGGGATAACAATCAGGAATCACTATATACGCGTGGATTGAGGAGACTACTTGGAAACTACTGGGGAGCAGATTAGAAAGTATTTCTAGTGCGGATATAGTAGAGAATATCAATTCAATTTATACGCCGAACCTTCCTAAGAATGATACCGAGATTATGCAGAACGTAACTTCACTTGTTAATACTGGAAAAGTATCGGATGAGACTGTATTGGATATGGTTGAATCGATTACCGGAGTAAATTAAACAGCTGAAAAGGAACGTCTCAAGAATCAACACAATGAAGAACTTAAAGGTAGTCCAGTTGATAAGTTGTTCAACAGAAAGCTAAACGATAATTCAGATGGCAGTGAGGATGATTCTGATGAGGTAGATGCAAATGAAACTAACGAAAATTCAAGCGATTAGAATTGCTCAAAAAATTTATGTTAAGCAGGATGAACTTGTGCTTGAGATTGAACACATGTATCAATATACTTAATCTAAAGTTATTGATGATGTTGATGCCAATTTATACAAGTCAACTCATAATGCTGTATTAGATAGTCACGTTGATTTTGGGATGTTTTTATCAAACTATGCAGACATTAAGAAAAGTACGTGAAGTTACTGAGAAGACTGCTAAAAGCCCCCAAGAGTGCTATTAACTGGAAGAATGAAGTGGCGACATCTTGACTGGTGGAAGTAAAGCAACGAATGGGCAAATGGGTCGTGCTGCTGGTATGATTCGGAATGCTACCGCTCAAGCAATGAATCGAACTAGACTACAGGATTTAGAATTGAGTCATGTTAAAAAGTATAAATGCGTTTCACTCGTATCACCAACGACATGTGTTGATTGTGATGCGCTAGATGGTCAAGTATTTAATGTTGAAGATGTTGAAGAAGGTGTTAGTTTTCCTTTGATGCATTACAATTGTCAATGTATTGTTATTGAGGTTAATGATAACGATGATTGGGATACAAGTTGATCACGATGTTAGTGAAGAACTTGAAAAACTATGATTTGATAAATTCGTCTGTTGTTTCGTCGAGGTACTGTTTGAATCGTGAGTCCAATTCCTTTTTTAGTGATTTTAATGACTCTATGGATGAACCAGATGAATTGGATGAAGCTAATCGGCCAACTCGCAATAATTCCAGTTGACTATTATTAGTTGCTGTCAAAATTTTGTTATCTAACCAATTATTATAGTCATTAACGGATATGAATAAAAAAGTTTTTATTTGCCCCATGGAGGTGTTGTTTTTTATTGCGAAAATATTAGTGTCTAAAAAATTATTTATAACTCGGTAAATCAAAATAATATCTTCCAATTGTTGCTTGAGTAAATACTTTTTATTATTTTTGGAATTAGAATTAGAAATATATAAAGCAATTATCGCTGCTAAAGCGGAAGTAACTGCAGAAATAGCACTTATCCAATCGGTGGGTTTCATTATTTTGCCAACTTTCATTAAATATTTAATAGTTAAACAATATCATTTAACGAGGCGTTGTGCGTACGTAAATTGTACGATTGCAAGGTCTATTTTTATTGCCTTCAGACGTGTATCAGGCGTTAAAAAGCCATAGATATAGTTAACGGACTCTAAATGGAAATTAAAGCCGACGGGCTTAAAGCAGGAGGATAATTCCTGAACCTAAATAGTCAAACGAACGGCAATGAGTCTAGGGAGGTATCTGATGATAAACAGCAAGAAAAGGTTGCCAGTATTCCTGATTTAATCAAGAACGCTAATGCTAAACATGATGCTGAAGCCAATATGATTGGTAAAGAAAAAGCTGATACTGAAACAGCCGACTTGAAGAGTTGAAAGCTGAGAATCAGCATTGGAATCTAATTAACTTAGCTACTAAAATGGTTGAGGTATGAAGTTGCCATTGTCGTTTGCTGGACTATTTGTTGGTTCTAATGATGACGAAACAAAGCAAAACTTTGAAAGCGTCAAAACTAAATTAGATAATGCCATGCAAAAAATGTTAAGAATCGCCTATGGATACAATATATTAACAATGACACTACTAAGACCAATCGTCTTTTAACCTCCGGTGCTGTTCCATCTGATGATGTGATGGGTTCACATCATCAAGAACCGGGTAGGACTAATAAACATTCCTGTATTAAACGACCTTAGTGGTGATCCACAAGACTGGAACGATACATCAGACATTGAGATTCGAAGAGTTACTATGTCGGTCATGGTAATTTGTGGAAGTCAGTAGCCAAATACCCATCTAGAGATAAGATGTCATCTGATATCTACGCCAATACTGAATCAGAAGATGGATATGAGTACATTCAAGCTTTCGAAAATGATCTGAAAGATAGAAATTATCTGTTTCAACACGTCATGCATGATTCTGGTATGCAACTTGATGTAGATAAGTATTCAGATGAAATTATTAAGAATTCAATTAAGTAGGTGGTTAATTTTATTTCACCACAATGTGACTTAGTTACTAGTGCTATCAAAACATTGGGTATCATCACTGATATGCCCGTGTTTGATTCAAAAGGAAATACTTTTCAATGCACTGATTGGGTTTATTTCTGTTGGGGTATGGCAAAAGCAAAAAATATTTACCGATGTCGGGTGTTACTATGACATATGTTCTGTTGGTACAAATTTTGGAGAATTTCTTAAGTCGAGCGGTGTTTCGATTGGATTTCCCATTATTCGAGATGAAAATTCTAAGTTGAATTGGATGGTGCTATAAAGTTGCTAACGATGAATATCTACCTATTAAGTATACACAAGGGTCTGGATTCATTGGATAATATATAAAATGGCACATTTTTAGTGAATATTGGAAAAATTGAAGATAAAATTTAATTCCTTTGAACCGCAAAAAGACTGCCAAAACGTACTTTTTGGGTACTTAATAATGGAATGGTATCGATGTTAGAAAAACTCCACAGTTGTCTTATATCAGGCGTTCTGCTATATTGAGAGTATAAAATTAAATAATTGGTTTTCAGGGCAGGGTGAAATTCCCGACCGGCGGTAAAGTCCGCGACCCAGCATTGCTGGTTGAATTGGTTAGATTCCAATACCGATAGTAAAGTCTAGATGAAAGAAAACAGAAGGTTAAGGTCTGTTTTGGTGTGCCCAAAATAGGTCTTTTTTCTTTGGAAATCAATTGGAGAGGTTGATTTTAATGGGGAAAAGTTTAGATAAGATGCATGAGGTAATAGGAGTAGCTGTTTTTGCAGCATTGGGAACGATTCTGATGTTTTTCGAGTTTCCAATTCTGTTTTGGTTACCTTTTTTGAAAGTTGATTTAAGTGATGTAGTAACACTGATTGGAACTTTTGCATTTGGTCCCGTAGGTGGAGTTTTAATTGCATTACTGAAGTCAATGGTGCACGTAATCGTCACAGGTAGTGGTGTGGCAGGCTTGATCGGTAATGGAGCCGCCTTTGTGGGGTCAGTTGCTTTGTTATTGCCTTTCAATTACTTCTGGAAGAAGAATAAGAAGGTTATGGCAGTGATTGCAGGAACAGTTGTAATGACGGTTATTATGTCATTATTGAACTACTTCGTTGTAATGCCACTTTATATGAACGTGATTGGAATGAAACTAAATATGAGTTTGGCCGAATATGTGGCAACAGGTGTGGTACCATTTAATATTGTCAAGGCACTGATCATTTCAGCGGCTACGATGATTGTTTATCCACGTATCAAAGGACATTTCTCAATAAAATGAGAAACTAACAGAATTTTATAAATCTTTAAAGAAAAATTTTAAACTTTTATGATATGCTTTAAGAGATAGAAATTAGGAGGTTGGTTTTTAATGGCCGATAAGGATAAAAACAATATGTCTGGCGATTCTCGCGTTCCTAAATCCACACAAGGACTTGAGGGATCCGTTAGTCTCGAAGATTTGAAGAAATATCATCTAATTAGTGATGGCACAAGTGATGAAGTTACACCTACTAGTGCGGTTTCTGACGATCAAACTTCTAATGATGCACCTGTAGAAGAAAATACTGATGACTCAACAATAAATGAGAATCAGGAGTCTGCAGATCATCTTCAATCTGAAGAAAGCCAAGATCATTTAAGCGAAGCAAAACAGGATAATAATCCGGAACCAAATTATGACGATAATAATTATGACTCAGCACCAGAGGACGATCAGTCTGTTCCCGAAACACCAATACCTACACCAGTAGCACCCGAAGCACTTGATCAATCTGAATCAGAAGATTCAGTTGATGATGAAGCTGAAGATGATGATAAGAAGAGTAGTAAGCCTTGGGAAAACAGTTTCGATACTGATACTGACGATGATGGACATGTGTCACGTGCTGTAACTAAAGAAAAACAACGTGGTAATCATACTTTAGTTGTTACCTTGGTTATTGCCTTAATTATTATTATGTTTACACCAGTGGTTATCAATGCTGTTAAAGGTAGTAGTAGTGGCGACTTGGATAGTACTCAATCTGCTAAGTCAGTAGAAAACAAAGACAAGTCAACTAAGAAAAAGAAGAAATCTACTAAGAAAGCTACACCTAAGAAGAAAGCTGCCAAGAAGACAACAACTAAGAAGTCAACAAGCAACAACAATTCTTCAAGTAATGATAGTAATAATAATTCTGATACAACAGATAATGATAGTTCTAACTCAAATGCTACAAATGATGACAACAGTACTACTTCAAATAGTAGTAACACTACAGCAAGTGATAACAATACAGCCAATTCAACAACAAGCTCAGATTCACAATCACAAGCTAGCCAATCAAATAGTACTGATAGTTCCAACAGTTCAGATACTTCAAGCACTACATCAAATAGTAATGCTAATAGTGGAGCTTCATATTACACTGTTAAGGCCGGTGATAACTGGTTCAGAATTGCTTACAACAACAATTTAACAACAGCTCAATTGAAGAGTTTGAATGGTAATGTTGGTACATTGACACCAGGTACAACATTAAGAGTAAAATAGATTAAGTAATTAAGGGTCTCTGACAATTTTGTCTGGGCCCTTTTATTAAGGAGAGAAAAATAGATGCAAATTGCAATCGATGGACCAGCCTCAGCTGGTAAAAGTACTATTGCCAAATTAATTGCTAAAAATTTAGATTTTGTTTATTGCGACACTGGTGCGATGTACCGTACAGTAACATTACTTGCAAAAAAGAATAATGTAGGGTATGGTGATACTTTCAATATTTTGAAGTTAATGTCTGAACACAAGATCCATTTTCTTAATAAAGAAGATGGTCAACACGTTTACTTAGATGATGAGGATGTTTCAGATGCTATTCGAACAGAAGAGATAACTAATAACGTTTCTCAAGTCTCAGCAATCAAAGAAGTTAGAACGGAATTAGTTCAAATGCAACGAGACATGGCAAACGACATTAATATCGTAATGGATGGTCGTGATATTGGAACGACTGTTTTGCCTAATGCCGAAGTAAAAATTTTCTTAATTGCTAGTGTAGAAGTACGTGCGCAAAGACGTTATAAAGAAAACCTTGAACGTGGCATCAATACACCTTTGAAAGAATTGCAAGATGAAATTGCTGCTCGTGATTACAAGGATTCACATCGTGAAATTTCGCCGTTGAAAAAGGCTGACGACGCTATCGAAGTTGATACATCAGATATGACCATTGAAGAAGTTGTTAAAAAAGTTACAGAAATTGTTAATGAACATAAGTAGGGAGGCAGATTATGGCTGTTCCAGTAGTTGCGTTAGTAGGACGCCCCAATGTTGGTAAATCTACTATTTTCAATAGAATAATTAATGAAAGATTATCTATTGTTGAAGATACACCGGGTGTAACTAGAGATCGTATTTATTCACGTGCTAGTTGGCTTGGAAAGGAATTCCGTTTGATCGATACCGGTGGTATTGAAATGAGCGGAGAAAAGATGTCAGTGCAAATCAAGAACCAAGCTGAAATTGCGATTGATGAAGCTGATGTTATTGTCTTTATCGTTAATGGACAAAATGGTGTTACTAAGGAAGATGAGGATGTTGCAAAAATCCTTTATCGTACTAAGAAACCAGTTGTTTTAGCGGTTAATAAGGCTGATAATCCAGAACAACGTGAGAATATTTATGACTTTTATTCACTAGGATTTGGCGATCCTAATCCTATTTCTGGTTCACAGGGAACTGGTTTAGGTGATTTGTTGGATGAAATCGTAAAGGTATTTCCTAATGATGATAAAGATATAGATGACGAATCAATTAAATTTAGTTTTATTGGTCGTCCTAATGTTGGTAAGTCATCATTAGTTAATGCTATTTTAGGCGACGAGCGTGTTATTGTTTCTGATATGCAAGGAACGACACGTGATGCTGTCGATACTAAGTATCATGATGAGAAGCTCGACAAAGACTTTACAATGATTGATACTGCTGGTATTAGAAAACGTGGTAAGGTCTATGAAAATACAGAGAAATACTCTGTATTGCGTGCGTTGAGTGCAATTGATAAGTCTGACGTTGTCTGTGTTGTTTTGAATGCTGAAGAGGGTATTCGTGAACAAGATAAACGTGTAGCTGGTTATGCTCATAATGCTGGTAAAGGTGTTATTATCGTTGTTAACAAGTGGGATGCTTTGAAGAAAGATACTCACACTATGCAGGACTTTGAAAACCAAATTAGAGCAGAGTTCCAATACTTGTCATACGCTCCAATTCTCTTTACTTCAGCAATTAAGGGACAACGTTTAGATCAAATTCCAGAATTAGTAACACGTGTCTTCGATAACCGTCACCGTCGAATTCAATCAGCTGTTCTGAATGATCTATTGTTGCGTGCTACTTCAATTGCACCAACACCATTAGTTAATGGTAAGAGATTACGTATTTACTACATGACACAAGTAGCTATTCAACCACCAACATTCGTTGTTTTCGTTAATGATAGTGAATTATTGCATTTTTCATATGAACGTTTCTTGAAAAATCAATTACGAGATACATTTGACTTTGAAGGAACACCAATTAAGATCTTGCCAAGAAAACGTAAATAGAGCCTAAAACGGTGCTATTTTACACGCTTTTATAAATATATTTATATTTAAAGAAAATTATCGTAAAAAACGGCTTAAATGCTTGCCACATCGACATTCCTATGGTAGTTTTGTAAATAGAATAATGAACGCATTCAAATAGTTCATGTGTTCTAAATTTTTTACAAATTTCGGAGGTATTTTTACATATGGCAAATAAAGCTGAACTTATCGATAGTGTAGCAAGTAAAACTGGTTTGACAAAGAAGGATGCAACTTCAGCTGTTGATGCAGTCTTTGAAACAATCCAAGAAAACTTATCAGAAGGCAACAAAGTTCAATTGATTGGCTTTGGTAACTTCGAAGTACGTCAACGTGCTGCTCGTAAGGGTCGCAACCCACAAACTGGCGAAGAAATTAAGATTCCTGCAAGCAAGGTTCCTGCATTTAAACCAGGTAAGGCTTTGAAGGATTCAGTTAAATAATTCTTTTTAATTAGGGGCGGTCATTAGACCGTCTTTTTTTACGCAAAAATATGGAGGTAACAATTTGAGTAAAGCAGATGAAGTTATAGAAACAATTGATGATGGTGACTTTTCGAAAGTTGATTCTTTAATTCAAGAATCAATTGTACAAGATGATGACCAAACTCAATTCTCACTTGCAGAGACTTTGATGAGCCGTGGTTTATCCGTCCAAGCTAAGACTGTCTATGACCATTTATTAACGATGTATCCAACTGAAGGGCAAATTTTGTCTCGTTTAGCGGAGATTTCTGTGTCTGATGGAGATACCGATCAAGCTTTAAGCTATATTTCTCAAATCACGCCCGATTCACCAGCATATGCCGAAAATTTGCTGGTTTCAGCCGATATATATCAATCTCAAGGTTTGTATGAAGTTAGTGAACAAAAACTATTAAGTGGTATCAGAGAATTCCCTGATGAAGAAGTATTCAAGTTTGCTTTAGCTGAAGTTTATTTTGATGAGAATAAATTCAGTAAAGCTTTGACATATTACGATATGTTATTAGATATGGGCATTAAAAATTACTCTGGTATCTCAATTGTTTTACGTAAGGCCAGTTCCCTTGCTGGGGATGGTCAGTATGAAGAAGCTATTGACGTTTATGAAGATTTGAATGCGATTGAGTTGAATGAGGACGCTCAATTCCAATTAGGCTTCTTGTATAATCAAGTTAAAAACTATAACAAGTCAATCAGTATCTTGGAAAAACTTTTGGAGACGAACCGTGATTATCCAACTGCTTATTCAATTTTGGCCGAGGATTATTTGAACATTAAGAAGAATTCCGATGCCTTCAAGTATGCACAATTAGGTTTGAATTTGAATGAACTAGATGACAATCTTTATCAGATAGCTTTTGATGCTGGAACTGCGGAAGATCCAACCGGGGCAATCAAGATACTTGAAAAAGGAATTCAAACAGTAGAGAATCCTTTGCCTTTGGTAATTAAACTGAGTGATTATTATGTAACTAAAGGCCAATTCAAGAGTAATCTTGATTTATTGAACGGTCGTGACATCAGTAATAATCCTAAGTTGGTTTGGAATCTAGCCAAATCAGAATTTGAAACTGATGATGTAAATAAGGCTCAGGAGAATATTTTGCTAGTTCTCGACGATTTTAAGGATAATTTGGATTACTTATCAGATTTAATTGAAATCCTTCGTAGCACGGGTAATAATGATGTTCTCAAGCCAGCCATTCAACTGTACTTGAAACAAGATCCTGATAATGAAGAAATGCATAATCTATTGGATCAAATATAGAAATTAGTAATAACCTCACTAGGATCAATGTATATCTTAGTGAGGCTATTTTTATAATTTTAACCGCATTATAAGGTCTTTATTTAGTAACATTCATGATTGGTATATAATAAATAAAGACTTTTATGATTATGTGAGGTAAAAATATGCAAATCAAACAACTTCCTGAAGATTTTAAACAGGCGTTACCAGTACTAGAAGAAATTGAGCAAGCCGGATTTGAGGCTTATTTCGTTGGGGGAAGTGTGCGCGACCATATTTTAGGATTACCGATCCACGATGTCGATATTGCTACAAGTGCTTATCCGGAAGAAATCAAGAAAATTTTTAAACGTACAATTGATACCGGAATTCAACATGGCACAGTCACGGTATTATTGAATGATGCGTCATATGAAATTACTACTTTTAGAACAGAATCCGGTTATCAAGATTATCGTCGTCCAGATAAAGTAACTTTTGTGAGATCACTAGCTGATGATTTAAAGCGCCGTGATTTTACGATCAATGCTTTAGCAGTTGATTTGAATGGTAATGTGATTGATAAGTTCGATGGGTTAAAAGACTTGGACAAGAAAATCATTCGAGCAGTTGGTCAGGCTGAAGCTAGATTTCACGAGGATGCTTTGAGAATGATGCGAGCAGTTAGATTCCAAGCCCAATTGAACTTTCAAATTGAAGCTCAAACGGCTCAGGCAGTGGCTGATAATGCACCATTGTTGTCCAAAATAGCAATTGAACGTATTCGAGAAGAATTCGTTAAATTGCTATTGAGTCAATCGTGGAAAACTGGTTTTGCTGACTTTCTCAAGTTGAATTTGAGTGAGTATTGTCCTGGTTTCAAAGACCAGCGGGTGGAATTGTCTGAATTATTGAATGCTGAGGGTACTTTTGTCGATGAGGATGCAGCTTGGACAGCAATTGGCTACGCTTTAAATATGAATCATCCCGAATTCAACAGATTTTTACGTGATTGGAAGGTTTCCAATAAGGTTCGTGAGGCTAGTGTGAATAGTCTGGATATGCTGCATTTGTTTGAGAATCAGGATTACGATTTGTGGAATATTTATAAATTTGGCTTGGATAATTTTGAACGTGTGCTTCAACTTTGCCAAATGCTTCAAATTGAATTTGATTATGTAGATTTAAAACAAAAAGTAGAGCAAATTTCTATCAAAAATAGTCATGATTTAGCTATTACAGGAAAAGATATTTGTGAGATTCTAGGTGTAAAACCAGGTCCAATTATTGGAAAATCAATGTCTCAAATAGAGCGTGCTGTCGTGGAAGGAAACGTTTACAATAATTTTGATGAATTAAGACATTATTTGTTAAGTAATCAATAACCCTGTGTTATTATGAAATCAGTAAGTATTTTATGATTGAAAGGGTGGTAATATGACTAAGCATGTTTTTAAAGAATTGAAATTCTACTTCAGAAATGATGATACTTGGACAGTTAATCATGGAGAAATGAGTGATGTTTGGATTTCTCGTGTAACTACAAGTTATGGACGTATCGCGGGTGGACGTATGCAAGAGATTCACCCATGTAAACGTTTTAGAATTGAAATTTTACCTGCAGCTGACTACATTAAGGATACTGATGTTTCTACAGCTGCTTTGGCAGATGGTATGTTCAACCGTATTATTAAGTATCAAGATATCGAAAAGTGTGACATTGTTTTTGAAGATGACGAAGGCAAGGAACCAATGGAGATTTACTTCCCATTCAAGCAAAAAGATGCTGAAGGCTTAGACAATGCTTATCAAACTTCAACAATTTCAAGCAAGAGTGGAAACTTATTTATTTCAATTGATCCAGAAAATACGGTATATGACTTATATAAAGAAGAATTATAATTAAAAATACGGGACATTGGTTAATTTATTTTGACTTGTGTTCCGTATTTTATTGGGAGAAATTAATATGGGGAATTTAAAAATAGGATCGATGGTTAAAATTGTTGATCAAAAAGATGCTATGAAAGATCAAATTGGGGCAGTCGTTTATTTTGATGAAAAACGTGAAAAAATTTTAGTCAGGTTTGGCGGAGTCCAACAGCTATACTATGCATTGGATCAGTTAAAAGAGTACTAAGAGGTTTTACAATCGACGGGTTACATGTGATAATAAATATTGATAAGTTTGATACCTCTATCTACATGGGTAGAGGAATTTTTTATTTACAGTGGTGAAAATTAATTGAAAACCTTAAATATAACTAATGCATCAAAATCCTTTGGAGAAAGAACACTCTTTAAGGATGTTACCTTTACAATTAACGAAGGTGACCGAATTGGTCTTTTAGGCCTAAATGGTACTGGTAAGACAACACTTTTGGACGGTATTGTTAATAATAGTGATTTGAATACAATCACAGTCGATAAACCAAAAGATTATAAAATCTCTTATTTGAAGCAGCAACCTGATTTGGATGAAAATTCATCTGTTATTGATGCTGTCTTCAATGGTAGTGGCGAAAAATTCCAATTAATTCGTCAATATGAAAATTCATTGACTAAGTTTAACGCTAATTCGACTGATACTAAGATTCAAAATGAATTCTTCAAGTTACAGGAGCAGATGAACGCATCTGAAGCTTGGCAGATGGAATCAGATGTTAAATCGATTTTGAATAAGCTTGGTATTACAGAATTGGACAAGAAGATTTCAGAATTATCTGGTGGTCAACAAAGACGTGTGGCTTTAGCCCAGACCTTAATCTCTGAAGCTGATCTTTTAATCCTTGATGAGCCAACTAACCATTTGGACTATGAAGCAATTGACTGGTTGCAAGCATATTTGAGTAAGTATAAAGGATCCGTTCTATTTGTAACCCATGATCGTTATTTCCTAAATGAGGTTGCTACAAGAATTTTTGAAATTGAAAATCGTAACATAACTGAATACGACGGTAACTATGAGAAGTATCTTCAACAAAAAGCCGATAATGAAGACATTTATGCTTCAGAACAACATCACAAAACCCAACTCTACAAACAAGAATTGAAGTGGATGCGTGCCGGCGTTAAAGCTCGTGGAACTAAACAGCAAGCTAGAAAAGATCGCTTTACTAATTTAAAAGAAGATCTTCAAGATAAACCAGATGTTCAAAAAGAAATGTCAATCGATATTGCCCAACAACGTTTGGGTAATGATGTTTTTGATATTAAAGATGCTAATTTGAAATTTGCTAAACACATTATCTTAGATGATTTCAGCTATCTAGTATCACGTGGTGACCGTATTGGGATAACTGGTTCAAACGGTTCTGGTAAGACTACCTTTTTGAATGCTATTGATAAGCAAATCCCATTGGATTCAGGTGAGATAAAAACTGGTCAAACAGTAAAGATTGGCTACTATACACAACATACGCGTGATATGGATCCTGATAAGCGTGTAATTAGATATTTGGAGAGTATCGGCCAAGGTGTGAGAAATACTGACGGTGAACACATGTCAGCTTCACAAATGCTAGATACCTTTAAGTTTGATCATCAAATGCAGGGTGCATTTGTTCGTGAGCTATCCGGTGGTGAAAAACGTCGTTTATACTTACTAGCCATTCTAATGGACCAACCAAATGTACTTTTGCTTGATGAGCCAACTAATAATTTGGATATCGAAACTTTGACAATTTTGGAAGATTACTTGAGTAGCTTTAAAGGAACTGTTTTGGCAGTATCCCATGATCGCTATTTCTTAGATAAAATTGCTGATAAATTGTTGATTTTTGAAGGCCAAGGTCAAATTGAAGAGAGCTATGATTCTTATTCAGCCTACTTACAAAGAGCGACTGCTAAGAAACAGGCTCAACATCATGAGGCTAAGGAACAAAAGCACGTTGAAGCTAAGCAAAAGGCTGAACAAGAACAAAAAGCTGAGCCTAAGAAAAAGCTGACTTATGCAGAACAAAAAGAGTACGAAAAGTTAGAACCTCAGATCGACAAATTGGATTCTGAAATATCCACCTTACAAGATGAATTGAATAATCCAGACAATGGTTACGAAAAATTAATGGATTATCAAAGAGAACTTGATGAAAAGAACCAAGCAGAAGAAAAACTGATGGAACGTTGGGAATATTTAAGTCAATTTGCCTAGGAGAAGAAAATGCACAACGAACAACAATATTTAGATCTTTTACAATATGTTTTGAATCAAGGTCACAAGAAAAGTGATCGTACAGGAACAGGAACGATTAGTACCTTTGGTTATCAGATGCGCTTTAATTTACAAGAATCATTTCCTCTTTTGACAACTAAGAAGATTCCTTTTGGTTTGATTAAGAGTGAACTATTGTGGTTCTTGCATGGCGATACTAATATTAAATACTTATTGGAACATCACAATCATATTTGGGACGAATGGGCTTTTAAGAACTATATTGAAAGTACTGATTATACTGGACCTGATATGAATGATTTCGGACGTCGCAGTTTAGTGGATACTGATTTTGCCAAAGAGTATAAAGTTCAAAAGAACAAGTTTGATCAAGCTATTTTAACTGACGATGCTTTTGCTCAAAAGTTCGGTAATTTAGGGGATGTTTACGGAGCTCAATGGCGCCATTGGCAAAAACGTGATGGTGGTTTTATTGATCAAATTGCAAATGTGATTGATCAAATCAAAAAAACTCCTGATTCACGCCGTTTGATTGTTAGTGCTTGGAATCCAGAAGATGTGCCAACAATGGCTTTACCACCTTGTCATACGTTGTTCCAATTCTACGTAAATGATGGTAAACTGTCCTGCCAGCTCTATCAAAGAAGTGGGGATCTCTTCTTAGGGGTACCTTTTAATATTGCTAGTTATGCGCTTTTGACACATTTGATTGCAAGAGAGACTGGTCTAGAAGTAGGAGAATTTATTCATACTTTAGGTGACGCTCATATTTACTTGAATCATTTGGATCAAGTTAAAGAACAACTTAGTCGTAAACCAGCTATGGGACCACAATTAGAGATCAAGAGTGATAAGAGTATTTTCGAAATAGAAGCTTCAGATATAATCGTGAATGACTACAATCCACAACCTGCCATCAAGGCACCAGTGGCTGTTTAGGAGGAACTGTAAATGATAAGTTTTGTTTGGGCTGAAGATAAGAATCACATCATCGGTGAAAAAGGACACTTACCATGGTCATTACCTAATGACTTACACCATTTTAAAGATGTAACGATCAATCATCCCATCGTTATGGGACGAAAGACTTTTGAAAGTTTTCCTAATGGTCCTTTACCTAAGAGACTAAATATTGTTATTTCTAAAAATCCTGATTATCAGGTACCTGATTCTGTAGTTTTAATCAATGATAAGGCTGACTTGAAAAAATATGTACAATCTGATGATGAAGTTATGGTTATCGGTGGAAGTGGTATTTTTAAGCTATTCCAAGACGATGTTGATAGACTATATCTGACTAAGATTGATCATGAATTTACAGGTGACACTAAAATGTGTTCAATCGACTACAGTAAGTTTAAATTAGTCGAAAAAAAAGAAGGCCATATGGATGATAAGAATATCTATCCATATACCTTCGAGACTTGGGACAAAATTTAAACTACGTAAAAGTATACTGAGAAGTACATTAGAGCTGTACCAATCATAACGAAAATGTGCCAGATTACGTGAATGTATCTAATGTTTTTCATTAAGTAGAGACAAGCTCCTAACGTAAAGGCAACGCCACCAGCGACCAACAAAGCAATACCGGTTCCGCCAATTGCATAGTAGAGTGGCTTCATGGCGACGATAATAGCCCAGCCCATAAGAACGTAGAGCAATGTTTCAAAATACTTAAAACGACCAACATTAAAGATTTTGTAGAGAATACCACCAATGGCTAATAGCCAAATGAATGCTAGAATAACGATTCCAAATGTAGAATGTAAAGCAATCAAACAGTAAGGTGTATAAGTACCTGCAATCATCAAGAAAATTGAACTGTGATCGAATATCTGAAAGACGCCTTTAGCCTTAGTGAAGTATAAACTGTGGAATAGGGTTGAACTTAGATATAAGAAGAACAAAGTGAATGCGTAAATAAAATAGGCTGTGATGTTCAAAGGCTTTCCCTGCTGAAACCCTTTGATCAATAAGAATATGGCACCAATAATTGCTAAAATGATGCCGATACCATGAGTGACAGCACTGAAGACTTGATCTGTAATTAAATAAGCTCTAGAAAAGTTGTGTTTTTTCGTCATGTTAAAACCTCAATTATTTGGACTGTTTACTATAATTATTATAAACGTCTTAGAAGGCTTTTCATATGGTTATGGTATTGTATAATTAATAAAGATTCAGCATATTTATTTTAGTAAAATGATTAGTTATTTATCATTAGACCCTATTAAGTTTGTTATAATAATTAAAAGTAATAGGAAACAAAACCCTATGAAAGAGGGATAAAATGAGCAAAGTAAAGATCCTTACCGATTCATCGGTACAGTTAACACCAGAGGAAATAGAAAAGTATAATATTAGTGTCGTTCCTTTGACAATTAGTATTGACGAAAAAACTTATGTTGATGGCGTTAATATTACACGCGAAAAATTCGTTGAAGAAATGGATTCTTCAAAGGATTTACCTAAGACATCTCAACCATCAATTGGAACTTTTATGGATGTTATTGATAAGGTTCCTGATGATTATACGGATATCTTAGCCTTGATTATGACACCAGCCATTAGTGGTACCATTAATGCAGCTAGACAAGTAGAAGATATGGTTGACCGTAATATGGAAGTCATCGATACAGAATTTACAGATCGTGCCCAAGGCTTCCAAGTAATTAGAGCCGCTCAAATGGCCCAAGAAGGTAAATCTGTTGAGGAAATTAAACAGGCCTTGGATGAGCTTCGTGCGCATACTTATCTTTACATGGGTGTAACAAGTATTGAAAATATTCTACGTGGAGGTCGTTTGAGCAGATTTGCTGGAACACTTTCAACTTTGTTGAATATTAACTTGGTTCTAACAGTAAAGAATAATAGTCTAGATATTGTTAAGCGTGGTCGTGGTCGCAAGACAATTGAAAAATATATGAATAACGTAATGGAAGAAATCAAAGGTTTAAAGAATATCAAAGCTGTAGGAATTTCTTATGTTGACAAGATGGACTATGTTAATGAGCTAAAGGCTAAGCTGGAAGAAATTATTCCTGATGTGCCGTTGCTTATAAGAGTGACAAGTCCAGTTATTGCTACACATGCTGGTTCTGGAGCCTTTGCAATTGAATTTTATACAGAGTAAAAGCTGATGAATGCATCAGCTTTTTTTTGAAAGATGGATTAATTAATGAAGAAGAAAAGTATTTGGATCATAGTCGTAGTTTTAATATTGATAGCTGTTGGTGGTGGAGCTTATTATTTCACTAACAATAATCAAAGTGAGCAGTCTACTGCCCAAGTAACTAAAACAACCAAGAAAATAATAAAACCAAAGAAAAAAGTTATTCCTAAAAAGAAGCAAATCAGTATTGTTGCAGTCGGAGATTCACTGACACAAGGGGTTGGTGATTCTTCCAAAGCTGGTGGTGGCTATGTGACTCGTTTGCAGTCAAAAGTGCAGTCGAAGTTCAATGTTCCCACACAGTCGCATAATTATGGTGTTTCAGGTGATACTAGTAGCCAAATTATGGCTCGTATCAAGTCTGATAAAAAGATGCATCAAGATCTACCCAAGGCTGATATTATCACGGTGACAGTTGGTGGTAATGACTTCATGCACCTCTTGCAACGTAAAGGAATTGATCTGACAGCGGGTGACATTGCTGATGAACAAGTTAAATTCGACAAAAGATTAAAACAATTATTGACTGATTTGAGAAATTATAATGAATCGGCACCAATTTATCTAATAGGTATTTATAATCCTTTTAGTATCTATTTATCGAATGTAAAAAATGCTAAAATAGCATTCATTAACTGGAACAAAGCATCTGCCAAAGTGGCTAGTGGATTTAATAAAACCTATTTCATTGATATTAATAATTTATATCAAAATAAAACTATCGATAATAAGGTTAAAAAGACCGGAACTAATCCTTATCTTTACAAGAAGGATCACTTCCATCCTAATGGAACTGGTTACGATATGATGACGCAAAAAGTGTTCGATGAAGTTAGTGTTACGAAAAAGGAGTGGCTTTTTAAATAATTATGAAGAATAAGAATTATTGGAAATATGCATTTATTGCTTTAGTAGCAATTTTAGTAGTGGGATTTGGTTATTTGGGTACTAAAGTACTTAGTTCACCAACTGAGAATTATCAAGTCAGTTCTAAAATCAATAATGATGATAAAGTTTTTACCGTTAATATGAACAAAGAAGAAGCCAATAAAATGGCTCAATACTATTTAAAGAATACTTTGAATAATGGTAAGACGGAATATCAATTAATATTGAAAAAGGATGCTGAATTATCTGGTGCTATTAAGTTTTTAGGAGCCAAAATTCACTTTACAATTTTGATGCAACCATATGCTAAAACTAACGGGGATGTACTCTTAAAGGCTAAAGAAATGAAGATTGGGGACTTATCGTTGCCAATTTCCTTTGTAATGAATTATATTAAGAATAGTTTTAAGACCCCTGATTGGGTAAGCATTAACGGCAAAGATAAGACAATGTTGTTGAAATTTACTAAATTTACTACCAAAGAGGGATATGGCATTCGTGCAAAGAATATTGATTTGAAGCATGACAAGTTATCGTTTGAGGTAATGAATACAAAGATCACCGACAATCAATAGAAAGGAGCAAAGATGCGAAGAAGTTTTTATGAATTTTTAATGACACTAAGAAACGCAGACAGTGTTGAACCAGATGCAGAATTTGCAAATAACGCATTTCATGATCAATCTTTTCCTAAACATGAGGAGAATTATCAAAAAATCTCAGATTATTTAGAATTGAATGCAGGTTATTTACCCAGTATGTCAATTTTTGATGAGGTATATCAAAAGTATCAAGAAATAGATAGAAAATAGGTGAAGACAATGGCATTACAATGGTATCCAGGACATATGAACAAAGCGAAGAACCAAGTGCAGGATCGTCTAAAATTAGTCGATATCGTACTTGAAATCGTTGACGCAAGACTACCTTTTTCATCCAGAAATCCAGTTTTAGAACAAATAATTGACCAAAAGAAACATATTATTATTCTTAATAAATCAGATTTGGCAGATCCTAAGGTTACAGCCGATTGGAAACTCAATTTTGAACAAGAAGGCACTAAGTCGATTGAACTAGATGCTAAGCACAATAAAGGTCTAGGTAAAATTAAAAGCTTGATTCGTTCAGAATTGTCAGATAAGATTGACCGTTATGAACGTAATGGTGTACAAAATTATCGGATCAAAGCAATGTGTATTGGAATTCCTAACGTTGGAAAATCTACTATTTTGAATCGCTTTGTTGGAAAAAATGTGGCTATTACTGGTAATAAACCTGGTGTAACTAAAAATCAAAATTGGCTAAAAACTAATATTGGAATTGATTTATTGGATACTCCAGGTATCTTGTGGCCTAAAATTGATGATCCTAAAGTAGGGATGAAGTTGGCTTTGTCAGGTGCAATTAAGGACAAAATTTACGCACCCGATGATGTGGCTATTTATGCGCTTAATTTTATGGAAACTCACTACATGGATCAATTGCTTGAAAGTTACAAATTAGATAAGTCCGATATTTTTAACCATACAACACCAGAAGTATTGATGAATTTGACGAAAAAATTTGGTTATAAGGATGACTATGATCGTGCTTCCAGAAGAATTATCGATGACGTTAGAAAATTGAAATTAGGACGTCTTACATTTGATATTCCTGGGGAGTTTTATGAAGAGTAAATATACAATTGCCGAAGCAAGAAATATTCTGAAACAAACTGATTTAAGTGAAGAATTATTAAATAAATTTTCACAAGATGAACGTAGCGGAATTAAAAAATTATTAGAGCGATATTATAAGAAGCAATTGAAACAAAAAGAACTAATTGAGAAGTTTCACAAAAAGGAGTTTCTCGAAAAGCCTTTTTGGGATCATGGTTTAGCAGTAGCGGGGGTTGATGAAGTAGGACGCGGTCCTTTGGCAGGTCCTGTTGTCACAGCTGCTGTTATTTTGCCACCCGATAATACTTTGTATGAGGTTGATGATTCTAAGAAGTTGTCGATTGCAAAGCGTGATGAGCTTTATAAATTGATTTGTGCGCAAGCAATAGATATCAGTGTAGCAGTGGGTAGTCCGCAATTAATTGATCGAGAAAATATCTATCATGCAACGGAATTGACGATGGGAGATTCAATTAATAATCTTTATTTGAAACCTGATCATATCTTAGTTGATGCTATGACGATTCCTGTTGACATACCTCAAACAAAGTTGATTAAAGGTGACTCCAAGTCCTTGAGTATTGGCGCTGCTAGTATTGTTGCCAAAGTTTCACGTGATAAGTTGATGACGATGTATAGTAAAATCTATCCAGAGTTTGGCTTTGAAAATAATGACGGTTACGGTACAAAGCAACATTTGAAGGCTTTAGATGAGTTTGGTCGTACTAAAATTCATCGTTTGAGTTTTTCGCCTGTTAGAAAAATTTCTAAATTATATTAAAATAGAAACATCACTTTCGTAATTTAAGTTAAGGGAGTGATGTTTTTATTATGACTGAATTAACTAACTTTTTGATTAAATGTCGTTTAACAGGAATGATTTCGAATCAAATAATGCTAAAAATTATAAAAAAATCTATAAATAGTGCTAACCTAATAACTGAATCCTTTGATTTATTAAAACAGGAGTGGGGCTTGGATAAGTTTCAACGCTTTCGTTTCCTATTTGATAAGCAGAAGATCGGTTCGTTAAAGGCTATAAATTATTTGGACTTTGAGTATCCAGAATTGTTAAGAACGATTTATAATCCGCCTGCACTCTTGTTTTTTGAGGGGAATATTGCTTTACTTAAAACTGAGTGCATCGCAATCGTTGGTGCTAGGCAAGCATCAGATTATAGTTTTCGTTGTATAAGTGGTCTTGTTCCACGACTTGTAAATCGTTATACTATTGTGAGCGGTTTAGCTAAGGGAGTCGATTCTTGGGCTCATCAGGCCGCACTAAAGAATCAGGGACAGACGATTGCAGTGGTTGGTAGTGGTTTAGATGTAACTTATCCTAAAGAGAATTTTCACTTACAAGCGGAAATTATGAAAAAGGGATTGGTTGTTACTGAATACCCACCAATGACAAAAATCGAACCTTGGCATTTTCCTCAACGAAACCGGATAATTGCCGGTCTCAGTCAAAAGGTTGTTGTTACTGAAGCTAAGAAACGCAGTGGTTCCTTAATTACTGCGGATTTGGCTTTAGAGAACAATCGGGATGTTTTAGCTATTCCCGGTAGAATCGATGTTAACCTTTCAGCTGGTTGTAATAAACTAATTGAAGAGGGTGCCATCCCTTTGATTAATTTCAATGATTTATAGACTATATTTGGAAGATAAATTTATCTTTTGAATTGACAAAATAAAATTCTGTGATTAATATATTGAACAGTTTTAATTGATTCATTTTGGAAAGGAGCACTTTGCGTGCCATCAACACAAAAGAATTTGGTGATTGTTGAATCACCATCAAAAGCAAAAACAATTGAGAAGTATTTGGGACGTAATTATCACGTAGTTGCTAGTTTAGGTCACGTTCGTGATTTACCTAAGAGTCAAATGGGTGTCGATATTGAACATGACTATGAGCCAAAGTACATTTCTATTCGTGGTAAAGGTCCAGTTATTAAAGATTTAAAGAAGGAAGCAAAAAAAGCTAAGCGAGTTTACCTGGCAGCCGATCCGGATCGTGAAGGTGAAGCTATTGCTTGGCATGTTTCCCACTTATTAGGATTAGAAGATGATGGTAAAAATCGTGTCGTCTTCAATGAAATTACCAAAGATAAAGTTAAACAAGCATTTAAAACTCCAAGATCAATTGATATGAATTTGGTTGACGCTCAACAGGCCAGACGTGTATTGGATCGATTAGTAGGTTATTCAATTTCCCCAATCCTTTGGGCTAAAGTTAAAAAGGGTTTGAGTGCTGGACGTGTGCAGTCAATCGCTTTGAAACTTGTAATTGAAAAAGAAAATGAAATTAAGAGTTTTGTTCCTCAAGAGTATTGGACAATTGAATCAGTTTTCAAACATGGCAAAGATAAATTCAAAGCCAATTTCTATGGATTAGATGGAAAGAAAGCTGAATTAAAAAATAATGATCAAGTTCAAGAAGTATTAGGTCGTGTCAACAAAAAGAATGACTTTGAAATTGATAAGGTTACTAAAAAGGAACGTAAGAGATTCCCTGCCGCTCCATTTACAACTAGTTCGCTACAACAAGAGGCTAACAAGCGTCTAAACTTTAAGACTAGAAAAACCATGATGATTGCTCAACAATTGTATGAAGGAATCAATTTGGGACGTAAGGAAGGTACCGTAGGTTTAATCACTTATATGCGTACTGATTCCAAACGTATTTCTAAAGTTGCCGAAGCAGAAGCTTCGAAGTTTATTCATGAAGAATATGGTGAACCATTTGCAGCTGTCAAAGAACGTAAGGATAAAAACCAAGAAGGGGCTCAAGATGCCCATGAGGCTATTCGTCCTTCATCTACTATGAGAACACCTAAGTCCCTAAAAGACGTTCTTAGTCGTGATCAATATCGCTTGTATGACTTGATTTGGTCAAGATTCGTTGCCAGTCAAATGACACCAGCTGTTTTTGATACTATGACAGTTGATCTTTCTCAAAATGGCGTTATGTTTAGAGCTAATGGTTCTAAGATGAAGTTTGAAGGATATCGTAAGGTCTATCAAAGTACATCTGAAAACAGTAAGAAAGATAACATCTTGCCAGAAATTTCTGAAGGTGACAAAGCTAAGTTGCAATCTAACGATCCAGCTCAACACTTTACACAACCACCTGCAAGATTTACTGAAGCCTCACTAGTTAAGGCTTTGGAAGAGAATGGTGTAGGCCGTCCTTCAACCTATGCTCCAACTATTGATACAATTCAGAGACGTTATTACGTTAAATTGAATGGTAAGAGTTTTGAACCAACTGAACTTGGTGAGATCGTTGACAATTTAATTCAAAGTTATTTCCCTGATATCGTAAATATCGACTTCACTGCCAATTTGGAAGATGAATTAGATAATATCGAAGAAGGTAAAGAGAATTGGGTTAAGGTAGTTGATCGTTACTACAAGCCATTCGCTAAAGAACTTGAATCTGCTGAAGATAAGATTGAAAAAGTTCAAATTAAAGATGAACCAGCAGGTATGGATTGTGATATCTGTGGTGCCCCAATGGTAATTAAAATGGGACGCTATGGTAAGTTCTATGCTTGTTCACGTTTCCCAGATTGTCGTAATACTAAGCCAATCGTTAAGGAAATCGGTGTAATTTGCCCTAAGTGTAAAAAAGGTCAAGTTATCGAAAGAAAATCTAAGAAGAATCGTATTTTTTACGGTTGTTCAAGATATCCGGATTGTGATTTCGTCTCATGGGATAAACCAGTTGGACGTGATTGTCCAAAAGATGGTCACTACTTAGTTGAAAAGAAGGTTAAGGGTGGTCGTCAAATACTCTGTCCAAACGGTGATTATGAAGAGGACATTCAAAAATAAATGATAGAACAAGAATTAATCGATAAATTTGTTGATAATTTAATGGTTAATCATCATTACTCAAAAGAAACAAAAAAATCTTATTTAGAAGATATAGATAATTTTGTTTCTTTTTTGTCTAAAAATGGTGGTTTTACTGGATTCACTAAAATTGGACGAGTTGATGTTGAAACTTACCTGACATATTTAGATGAAGAAAACTATGCTACCGATACTGTGGCACGAAGAATCTCGGCTTTACGTTCTTTCTATAACTTTTTAGTAAGAAATAAGTTCATTAAGCAGAATCCTTTTGATTTAGTACAAATACGTCACAAAGGCCGCAAACTGCCACGTTTCTTTTACGAAAAAGAAATGGAAGAACTGTTCGAAGCAGTTAAAGGGGATGATCCACTGTCCCAGAGAAATTCAGCTTTGTTAGAATTGCTCTATGCCACTGGCATGCGTGTGAGTGAATGTGCTAATCTAGTATTAGACCAGCTTGATTTCGCTAACAATATTGTTTTGATACATGGTAAAGGGGACAAAGATCGTTATGTTCCCTTTGGAAGTTATGCCAAAAATGCGTTAGAGAAATACTTCAATGATGGTCGTAAAAAATTAATGCAAAAGAATCATCAGGATCACCAATATGTTTTTGTAAATAGTCGTGGTAAAGGTTTGACAAGTAGAGGAATTGAGTATATCTTGAATCAAATTATCAAGAAAACCAGCCTAACAGCTGATATTCATCCGCACATGATTCGTCATACCTTTGCTACACACATGTTGGAACATGGTGCTGATTTAAGAACTGTCCAAGAATTATTAGGACATGCCAGCTTGTCAACGACGCAAATATATACGCACGTGACAATGGAACATTTGCAAAAAGATTATAAAAAATATTTTCCAAGATAGAAGGTAAATAAATGACTACAATAGTTGCTGTAAAACATGATGGACACACTGCAATTGCCGGTGATGGCCAAGTTACATTAGGTGAAAAATATATTATGAAGGGCTCAGCTCATAAAGTAAGACGCATTTTTGATGATCAAGTTGTCATTGGATTTGCTGGTGGTGTAGCTGATGCCATTACACTTCAAGATTGGTTAGAAAAGAAATTAAAGGCTTATTCAGGCAATCTAAAACGTGCTGCAGTTGAATTGGCACAAGATTGGCGCAAAGATCCAACTCTACAAAAACTTGAAGCTATGTTAATTGCTATGGATAAAGATAATCTTCTTTTAATTTCTGGTAGTGGTGAAGTTATTGAACCGGATGAAGATGTTGTAGCAATTGGTTCAGGTGGTAATTTTGCTCAAGCAGCTGCCATCGCTATGCAACGCCATGCTAAAGATATGGACGCCCAAGAAATGGCTGTTGAAGCTATCAAGATTGCTTCTTCAATCGATATCTTTACCAATGAGAATATTATTTCAGATAAATTTTAATTAGAGTGAGGATTAATAAATGACAGAAGTATTGACACCAAAACAAATTGTTGCTCAATTGGATAACTATATTATTGGTCAAACTGATGCTAAAAAGGCCGTAGCGATTGCTTTATATAATCGTTACCGTCGTATGCAAGTACCTGAAAAGTTACAACAAGAAATCACACCTAAGAACTTAATGATGATTGGACCTACAGGTGTTGGTAAAACTGAAATTGCCCGTAGATTAGCTAAGATTGTTAATGCTCCTTTTGTTAAAGTAGAGGCTACTAAGTTTACTGAAGTTGGTTACGTTGGTCGTGATGTTGAATCAATGGTTCGTGATTTGGTTAGTGTTGCCGTTTCAATGGTTGAAAAGGAAAAATTTGATGATATCAGACCAGAAGTTCGTCGTGACGTTGATAAGAAATTAGTTAAATTATTAGCTCCTGGTGTTAAAAAGGAACAAAAACAAAATAACAATGACTTCATGAGTATGCTTAACAACATGCAAAATGGTGGAGGCCAAGCTTTAGGCAATATCTTTAATAATGCCGATACAGTTGACGACGATCCTGATGCTAATGCTGAGGTTACAGATGATATTCGCAATCAACGTTTGTCAGTTAAGGAACAATTAGATAAGGGCTTGCTTGAAGATGAAGAAGTAACTATTAAGGTTGAAGAGTCTAAAAAAGTTGGTCCTATGGATGATCAAATGGGACAAATGGGTCTTGATATGAGCGGCATGATGGATTCATTAATGCCTAAGAAGACTATTACTAGAACTTTACCTGTTAAAGAAGCACGTGAGTTATTGATTCAACAAGAATCTCAAAAACGTGTTGATCATGATGAAATTTATCAAAAAGCTATTGAAAGAACTCAAAATAACGGAATTATCTTTATTGATGAGTTCGATAAAATTGCTGCCGGAGATAAAAAGACTTCTGGTGAGGTTTCTCGTGAGGGTGTTCAACGTGATATTTTGCCTATCGTTGAAGGTTCACGAATTAATACAAAGTATGGTCCAGTAGATACTGATCATATTCTCTTTATTGCCAGTGGTGCCTTTGCTGAAAGCAAACCAAGTGATTTGATTGCTGAATTGCAAGGACGTTTCCCAATTCGTGTTGAATTGCAAGACTTGACTGAAGATGATTTCATTCAAATCTTGACTAAACCGGATAATGCTTTAACAAAACAATATGTTGCGCTTACAAGAGCTGATGGAATACATTTAACATTTACTAAAGAATCAGTTGAAGAGATTGCAAAAATTGCTTTTGAGTTAAATAATAGTAACCAAAACATTGGTGCAAGAAGACTTTCAACCGTATTAGAGAAGATCTTAGCTGATATTCTTTATGAAGGTCCAGATATGCAAATGGGAGATATTACTATTACACGTGAATATGTTCGTGAACAAGTTGGTAAGATTGCCAGCGATCAAGATCTTTCACGTTACATTCTATAGGGGGCAATTATGACAGTCTATCAATTAAAAAATGATTTTTTAACAATTAAGGTGGAGTCTCTAGGTGCTGAGGTAATCAGTGTCAAGAATACTAAAGGGGTAGAATTCATGTGGCAAGCTAACCCTAATGTTTGGGGAAGACATGCTCCAGTACTATTCCCAATTGTTGGTCGTTTAAAAGATAATCATTATTATGTTAATGATAAGGAATATCAAATGACACAACATGGATTTGCCAGAGATCAAGAATTTGCACTTGATTCTCAATCAGATTCTAAATTGGTTTTGAGTTTAACAACAAGTGAAGCCAGTTTGGAAAAATACCCATATCACTTTAAGTTAAGAATCGTTTATCAATTAGTTAAGGGAACACTTCAAATTTCCTACTTAGTTGATAGTTTGGAAGAATCAGAAGATATGTACTTCTCAATTGGTGCACATCCCGGATTCTCAGTGCCTTTTGAAAAGGGACTTAATTATGAAGACTTTACTGTCAAAGTTGATCCCAAAGAATCCAGAACTTTGATTCCAATTAATGGAGAAACAGGAAATATTGATCTTAACAATGAAAAGAAAGTTGATAATCAAGATTTCCCATTGAGTCATGAAGCTTTTGTTAATGATGCAATCGTTTATCGCTTGAATGAACCCACACAAGTGACAATTTCAAGTGATAAAAGTGAACGTCAGGTCATCCTAGATACAGGTAACGCTAAATTCTTTGGTATGTGGTCCTCATATCCCACAGAAGGCAATTTTATGTGTATCGAACCCTGGTGGGGGATTGCCGATAAAAACGACAGTGAAAATCAATTGAAGACCAAATACGGTATTAACCGTTTAGCACCTAATGAACAATTTGAAGCATATTTCAGTATATCAGTGAAATAGATTTGGATATTAAAAATAAAAGGACAGTTAATTTCATGATTCATTTAGAATCTGGAATTAACTGTCCTTCTCTTTTTTAGGCAATGAAAAACACCTCATAGTAAATTATCTACTATAGGATGTTTTAACGCCCGAATAAATATGGGGATTTTCAACTTATAAGCGCAGGATAAAACGATTTTATGTTAGTGGTAAAAGTTATTTTAATCCTGTTTGACTTTTACCACTAACATTACCATTAGTGAAATTGATCGTGCAATTAGCACCATCTTCGCCATCTAATCCGGTTGTATACTTATATGTTGTATTTGTAGTACCATCGATATTTGTTTCAGAGTAATAATTAGGTTTTCCAAGTGTTTGAGTAACTTGATCAGTTGTTTGATTGTTATCGATTTTGGCATAATCAGCTAAACTAATCTTAGAACTTCGATTAACTGTAAGACCAGAGATAATCTTTTCAATAGCATGATCATTGTAAAATTGTACGACCAGTTTGGAATCCTTAGTACCATTGGCAACTTTAGACCACGTTTCCATATTAGTCTGTTTATCATTTACCTTGCTTACAGTACTAGTTACTGATTTACCGAAGAATTTCGTTAAAACATCTAAGGATAGGCCATCCTTGTCACTGATATAAATACTATTGTACTGTTTTAAAGTTATCCCTGAAGCAGTTACTGATTTTTTCTTCTTTTTAGGTTTAGCCTTTGAAGTAGTATTTTTCTTTTGAACATTCGAAGCATTCTCTTGGGAATGAGAGTATAAATAATAACCGCCAGCGCCTCCACCAACAATTAAAAGAATAATTATGATCCAGAACCACCATCTTTGATAGAAAGATTTTTTAAGACCATTAGAACGACGATATTCGGATCTACTAGGATATTTTTTATCCATTGTCATGTTCCCCCTAAACGGTGCTAATCACTTTAATCATATTTTATCAGTAACTAGGACTTTTGACGTTGAATTTAAAGAAAATAAAAGAAAAAAACGGCCAATTTAAATGGTCGTTTTTTAGAAGTAGTAATTATTTTTGCTGTTCCTTTTGTTGCTTCTTATATCTCAAACCAATTGGAACTAAATTTTCTTTTCCTTTGAGCAGTCGCTTAATATTTGGAATATGACGCACATAAATAATGACAGTAATAATAGCGGCGACGGTAGTTAAAATCCAATCGTGAAGGAATAAAGTAGCAATCGTAAAGAATAAGATTGTAGTCAAGCTGGCAACGCTAACCATACTGGTTGTATAAACGATTATGGCAAGAAAAGCAAAACAGATGACAAATAGTAGAGGATTATAAGCCAAAAGTATTCCTGCACTGGTTGCAACGGCTTTTCCACCGCGGAATTTAAGAAAAATAGAGAAACAATGTCCAATTACGGCAAAAATTCCAATAAATAGAATCCAATGACGATCTAAATTAAAGAAAACTGGCATTAATGCACCTAAGGTTCCCTTCAAAATATCGATAACTAGAACAACTGTTCCGGCAAATTTGCCGAAAACACGATAAGCATTGGTAGTTCCGACGTTTCCACTACCGTAATCAAAAATATTTTTATGAAAGAAAACTTTTCCAACGATATAAGCAGTTGGAAATGAGCCAATTAAGTAGGCTAATATTGCACAAATGAGAAGTTTCATCAAAAAATCACTCTCTTAGCTTTATTTTTTTGGTATATTGTATTTCTATGGTGCTTTTATTAGAGAATTATAAATACCAACCTAGACATTATCCACTATTTTACTAGAAATTAAAAGATTTCTTATGTACGAACATATATTCGTGTTAAGGTAATAGTGTTATAATATTGAAATATTGCACTACGTAGCAAATGAAAAGGAATGATATAAATGCCAAAATCATCTTATGATGATTCGTCAATTCAAATCCTTGAAGGATTAGAAGCTGTACGAAAAAGACCAGGTATGTACATTGGTTCCACTGATTCACGTGGTTTACATCACTTGGTATATGAAATTGTCGATAATGCAGTCGATGAAGCTCTATCAGGATTTGGTAAAGAAATCAACGTTACTATCAATGAGGATAGCAGTATTACTGTTGTAGACCATGGACGTGGAATGCCGACAGGTATGCATGCCAGCGGGAAGCCAACTATTGAAGTAATTTTGACGGTTTTACATGCCGGTGGTAAGTTCTCAGAAAATAGTTACAAAACGTCTGGTGGACTGCACGGTGTTGGTTCTTCAGTTGTGAATGCTTTGTCAGAATGGATGACAGTTCGTGTTGTTCGTGATCATAAAGTTTATGAAGAACGTTTTGAAAATGGTGGTCACCCAGTTGGAACCTTGAAAAAGACTGGTACTACCAAAGAAGATAGTGGAACAACCATCAGTTTCAAACCTGATGCTACTATCTTTCAAACAACTAAATTTAACTACGATACGTTAGCTGAGAGATTACGTGAGTCAGCTTTCTTACTAAAAGGTGTTAAATTTACTATCACTGATAAACGTGGTGAAGAAGAAAAACAAGATATTTTCCATTATGAAGATGGAATCCAATCATTTGTAAAGTACCTGAACGAGGGAAAAGATGCTTTAGGCGGAATTTTCTATGTTGAGGGTACTAATTCTGACATTGAAATTGAATTTTCTGGCCAATACAATGATGGATACTCAGAGAACATCATCTCGTTTGTTAATAACGTACGTACTGCTGATGGTGGGACACATGAAGCCGGAATGAAGTCTGGTTTGACAAAAGCCTTCAATGACTATGCTCGTAAAGTAGGTTTGCTAAAGGAAAATAGTAAGAATTTGGAAGGTAGCGATGTTCGTGAAGGTCTATCAGCTATTATCTCCGTTCGAATTCCTGAAGAAATTCTTCAATTCGAAGGTCAAACAAAAGGTAAATTAGGAACTCCTCAAGCTAGATCAGCTGTTGATCAACTAGTTTATGAACAAATGAGCTTTTATCTATTGGAAAATGGTGAACAAGCTCAAATGTTAGTTAAGAAGGCTTTAAAGGCTCGTGAAGCCCGGGATGCAGCTCGTAAGGCTCGTGAGAGTACTCGTAGCGGTAAAAAGAATAAAAAAACCGACGGTTTACTTTCTGGTAAACTAACGCCTGCTCAATCTAAGAATCCTGATAAGAATGAATTGTTCCTTGTCGAGGGTGATTCAGCCGGTGGCTCTGCAAAACAAGGACGAGACCGTAAGTTTCAAGCTATCTTGCCTTTACGTGGTAAAGTTTTAAATACTCAAAAGGCCAAATTAGAAGATATTTATAAAAACGAAGAGATCAATACTATGATTTATACAATCGGTGCCGGTGTTGGAGCTGATTTTAAATTAGAAGATCGTAATTATGACAAAATTATTATCATGACTGATGCTGATGATGACGGTTCTCATATTCAGATCTTGCTGTTGACCTTCTTCTATCGTTACATGCGTCCCCTAGTTGAGTCTGGACACGTTTATATTGCTTTATCACCACTTTACAAGCTTCAAAAGGGTAAAGGTGCTAAGACTAAGATTGAATATGCCTGGACTCCAGATGAGCTTCAAAAAGGCATTGAGAAGATGGGTAAGGGCTACGAATTACAACGTTTCAAAGGTTTAGGTGAAATGAATGCCGATCAACTTTGGAAGACAACAATGGATCCAACAAATCGTATCCTGATCAGAGTTAATATCGATGATGCTGCTTTGGCGGAGCGTCGTGTAACAACTTTGATGGGGGATAAAGTTAAGCCTAGACGTGATTGGATCGAAGATAATGTTCGTTTCAATGGAACTGAAGAAGGCGACAATATCTTGGAAAAAGTTGATGATGATACTGATCCAATTGATAGTAAACTCGTTGACGATTTATTGAATAAGGAATAGGTGATACATAGTGACTGAAAATTCTCCTAAAATTCAAGATATCTCGCTCGAAAAAATCATGGGAGATCGATTTGCGAGATATTCAAAATCAATTATTCAAGAAAGAGCGTTACCAGATATCCGTGATGGTTTGAAACCCGTTCAACGGAGAATTCTTTATTCAATGTTCTTGGATGGTAATACTTACGATAAAGGTTTTCGTAAATCAGCCAAAGGTGTTGGTAACGTCATGGGTAATTTTCATCCCCATGGTGATTCTTCAATTTATGAGGCTATGGTTCGTTTGTCTCAAGATTGGAAATTGCGTAATCCTTTAATTGAAATGCATGGTAACAATGGTTCGATGGATGGTGATCCACCGGCTGCTATGCGTTATACAGAAGCACGTTTAAGTAAGATTTCGACTGAAATGTTACGTGATATTAACAAAGATACCGTTGATGAAGAGTGGAATTTTGATGATACTGAAAAGGAACCCAAGGTTTTACCAGCACGTTTTCCTAATTTATTAGTTAACGGTGCTACTGGTATTTCGGCTGGTTATGCAACAGAGATTCCACCTCATAATTTGGGTGAAGTTATTGATGCAACAATCAAAATGATTGATAACCCTGATATTACTTTGGACGAATTGATGAAGATCGTTAAAGGTCCAGATTTTCCAACTGGTGGTATTTTACAGGGCAAGCAAGGTATTAAAGATGCTTATACCAATGGTCGTGGACGTGTTTATATTCGTTCTAAGACTTCAATTCAAGAGATCCGTGGACATAAGTCTCAAATTGTTATTACTGAAATTCCTTATGAAGTTAATAAAGCCCAATTAGTTAAGAAGATGGATGAAATTCGTGTTCTTAAAAAGGTTGAAGGAATCGCGGAAGTACGTGATGAGAGTGACCGTCAAGGATTGTCGATCGTTGTTGAATTAAAACGTGATGTTGATGCTAATGGTATTTTGAACTATTTGTTTAAAAATACTGATTTGCAAGTTTCATACAACTTTAATATGGTTGCCATTGCTGACATGCGTCCTCAACAGGTCGGTTTGATTCAAATCTTGAAGGAATATATTAAACATCAAGAAGACGTCGTCCTACGTCGTAGTAGATTTGACTTGAATAAGGCTAAGAAGCGTCTTCATATTGTTGAAGGTTTAATTAAGGCTTTATCAATTCTGGATAAAGTTATTAAGACTATTCGCTCTAGTAAGAATAAATCTGATGCTAAGAATAATTTGATTAAGAGCTATAAATTCAGTGATGAACAAGCTGAGGCAATCGTTTCCTTGCAGCTATATCGTTTAACTAATACCGATGTAACGGAATTGGAAAAAGAAGATGCAGAACTTCATAAGCAAATTGATCATTTGAATGGAATCATTGATAATCACACTACTTTGATGACATTAATCAAAAAGGAATTGACACAAGTACGTGATACTTATGCTGATAAGCGTCGTACTAAGATTGAAGCTAAAGTGGCTGAGATCGAAGTTGATACAAAGGTTATGGTTGCCAGTGAGGATGTTCGTCTATTGGTCAGTCATGATGGCTATGTTAAACGAAGTAGCTTACGTTCTTATCAAGCTTCTGACGCTGGTGATAATGGTCTGAAGAATGAAGATTATCCAATTATTGATGAAAATGTTAATACATTGGATCATGTCTTTATTTTCACTGACAAAGGTAATTTGATTTATCGACAAATCTTTGAAATTGAAGATAGTCGTTGGAAGGATACCGGTTCACATCTTTCTCAAGAAATTGGATTGGATACAGATGAATCAATTCTTAAAGCTTTTGTTTTCAAGAAGCTAGAAGAAGAAACTGGTAATTTCTTGATAGGGACCAATGAGAACTACATCAAGCAAGTAGCTTTTAATGATTTATTACCAGGAAGAACTTACAAATCTAGAGCTTCCAAGTATTGCAAATTGAAGGCCGATACTTCACGAGTAATGGATGTCTATTATGTACCGAATGATTCTAAACAATTGGTTTATGTCTTTACGGAGCATTCTTATGCTTCAGCCTTTCCAATTGAAGAAGTGCCAGTTGTTAGTGGAAAAGCAATGGGTGTTAAATTTGTTAGTTTGAAAGACGATGATCAATTAGCTGGTTATTTCTTGGCTGATGACGACAATGATAAAATTGCAGTCTTAACTCAACGTGGATCATATAAACAAATGAAATTGTCTGAAATACCTGTAACTAGTCGTGCTCGTCGTGGCGTTCTAACTCTCAGAGAATTGAAACGTCAACCACATCGTATTTGTTTAGTAACGAATATTAGTAATGATATACAACTATCAATCGTAACTGATTCGAATAAAGAAATTGAAATTGATCCGTCAATACATCAGAATGCTGACCGTTATTCCAATGGCTCATTTATTATGGATCCAGAAACGGATGGTATTCCACTCAGATTTGTGAAAAAAATGTTAGAAAATGAGTGATATAAATAACAGATTTTCATTTTATATAGTATTATTATCTTATTGATTACATTAATTTTTACTTTCACAAATTAGGAGGATCTTCTTATTGTTAGATGAGAAATCGAGACGTGTTTTTAGTTCTAAAGCATTAAATTATTTTGATGAATTAACTAAGAATATGAGTTATACAAAAACTGCTCAATTGTTAGGAATCACACAACCCGCATTGACGCAACAGATTAAAAAGATTGAAAGAGTCGTTGGGGCGCCACTATTCTACAGTATCGGTAAGAAGATTTATTTAACCGATGCAGGTACTTTACTTTTAAAGTCAACGCATCAAATGTTTGACTTGATCAATGATGTAACTGATCAAATTCAACAAGAGTCCTCAGAAAGATCTGGTACAATTAGTATTGGACTTTTGTCGACCGCTGAATCAGTTGTAATTGAAGATTTTATCGTCGAGTACAATCGAGTTAATCCTAATGTTGTTATTGATTTAAATTTATTAACTCGTAAGGAACTTTGGGATAACATTCAAAATAATAAAATTGATTTAGCTATTATGTATTTACCTGATAAAAGTATTAAGAGCTGGAAGATTTATCGGTCTAAGAAGATTATGAGCGATAATATTATGTTGGTTCATAATGATGAAAAGATTAATAAAAAGAAGAGCGTTAGTTATAAAGACGCCACAGCTAAACCTTGGGCTACTTATTTGAAGAGTTATTATTTTTATGAATTGATCAGTGAAAGATATCGAGATGCTTTAGTCGATTTTCCTAAGGTTATTGCTCGGTTCTCGGCACCTTATCAATTATTGAAATTTGCACAAGAATCATCTGATGTTTATACGGTTTTGCCATTGAGTTTTTGTATTGCGCATCAATCAATGTTTAAACTTTATCAAACACCACTTGAACCAGCTATAACAAGTGATTTATCATTTGTATATCGAGAGGACAAAGAAAAGATTCCAAGAATTGAAGATTTCCTCAATGAATGGGATAATTTCTTAGATAAGATGAGCTATGTTGATCGTCTTAAGTCTTCAAGATAAATATTAAAAAGGGGCGCACAATTCATGCCAAAAGAAAAAGAATTAGTTTTTGGACACAGAAATCCTGATACAGATGCAGTTTCAGCTGCCGTTGCTTATTCATATTTACAAAATCAATTAGGATACAATACTGAAGCTGTTGCTTTGGGTGAACCTAACCTAGAAACAAAATTTGTTTATAATCATTTTGATGCTAAATATCCACGTATCATCTCAGCCATTAATGGTGAAGTTAAAAAAGTTATGTTAGTTGATCATAATGAAAAACAACAAAGTGTACCTGACATCGATGATGTTCAAATTACACACGTTGTAGACCATCATAGAATTGCTAATTTCGAAACAAAATTGCCTCTATACTATCGTGCAGAGCCACTTGGTTGTGTAAGTACAATTATTTGGAAGATGTATAACGAAAATGATGTTGAAGTACCTGCTAAGATTGCTGCATTGATGGCTTCATCAATTATTTCTGATACTCTATTATTGAAATCACCTACAACAACTGATGAAGATAGAGCTGCTTTGAAGAGCCTAGCTAAGACAGCTGGCATCGATTATGAATCATACGGTCTTGAGATGTTGAAAGCTGGTACAAATCTTGACAGCAAGTCAACACAAGAACTAATTGATATGGATGCTAAGAGCTTTGATATGAAGGGTAATAGCGTACGTATTGCTCAAGTTAATACTGTTGATATTGACGATACTCTAAAACGTGAAGCTGACTTTGTTAAAGACATTAAGGCTGAAAGTGCTGACAAGGGTTACAACTTATTTGTATTGTTGATTACAAATATCTTAACAAGCGATACAACAGGTATTATCATCGGAGACGATAGTGCTATCAAGACATTTGAAGAAGCACTTAATACTAAGGTTTCAGATAACAAAGCTAGTTTACCTGGTGTTGTATCACGTAAGAAGCAAGTTGTTCCTCCATTGGATGCTAAATTTTAATTTAATATTATGATTTTAAAAAGATAAGAAATCCTTTTGAAGGTTTCTTATTTTTTTTGTAGCTAGAATTTTTAGAAATCGTTATATTATAAGAAAGTAGACTATCAGAAACCAAAACACACGTTTTCACAATTATTTTTATGCAGAATAATGAAATGATCTAAAGAAATGCCATTGTTGTCAATGGTCAAATTTGTTTATCGAATCCTAAATATTGATAATAAAATTAATGAAAATGAACATTTTTCTTGAAAACGTATTCTTAAGTTTGATATAATGGCAACATTGCTGAAAATTTACTTTTATTTTAGAGTTAGAGGGAGTCTTTTTTTAATGAATGTAATAAATATTTTAATTGGTCTTTTACCAATGATCGGTTGGGGTGTTTTCCCAATCATGACTGGGAAGTTCGGAGGGAAGCCAGTCAATCAAATTATTGGTGCTACATATGGTACTTTGTTATCTGCTATTGTTGTTGCAGTTGCTATGCAAACACCTTTATTGACAGGTAAGAATTTCTTGTTCACATTTTTATCTGGTGCTTGTTGGTCCATTGCTCAAAGTTTGGTATTCTACGCCTTTGGTGAAATGGGTGTTTCTAAAACAATGCCGGTTTCAACTGGTTTTCAATTGATTGGTACTTCATTGTGGGGTGTCGTGGTTCTAGGAGAGTGGCCTTCAGTAACGGCTAAATTGATCGGCTTTTTCTCAATTGTTTTAATTATTATTGGAGTTTATCTAACTACGTATAGTGAGAAAAAGGTTACTGAGAGTGAATCAAGTGTTGTTAAAGGTATTTCTTTGGTACTAATTGCTACGATCGGTTATGTTGGATATTCAGCATTTCCACAAGCTGTTTACGTTGATAGTTTCCAAGCATTCTTGCCACAGGCTTTAGGTATGGCAGTTGCGTCAACTATTTTTGCTTTTATTACAAAGAGTAATCGACAAGCTAAACCATATAGATCTAAGAGTACTTATTTGAATATTATTAGTGGTATCTTCTTTGCTTTTGCCGCTTTGACATATTTGATCTCATCACGTAAAGATGTGAATGGATTAGCTACTGGATTTACGCTTTCACAAATGAATGTTATTATCGGAACACTTGGTGGTATCTATATCCTGCATGAAAGAAAGACACATAAAGAAATGATCATGGTTATTTCTGGATTGATCTTGGTTGTCGTGGCCGGAATTATTACAGCCTTCATATAAAAATAATTTAAGTCTTGATCTGAAAGGGTTAAGACTCTTTTTTTGAGATTTATAAAAAAATATTATTGACAGCGCTTACACAACAAGATATGATGTGCTCGTAAGCGTAAGTAAAACGGTTTACTGGTTTGAGAGGTGTTTCACTTTGAAAAGAAATCATAAAACAACGATTAGAGATGTTGCTAATAAAGCAGATATTTCGGTCACAACAGTTTCTTTAATTCTAAATGGCAAAGGTGATCGCTTTAGTGAAGAAACAAAAGAAAAAGTTCATAAAGCTCAGACAGAGCTGGATTATTATCCAGACTATTATGCAAGAGGATTGGTAGGACAGAGAACCAATTCAATCGGCATTGTGATTCCGGATATTATGAATCCTTTCTTTGCTAGTTTAGGATTGAGTGTTGAGCAGGCTGCCATCCCTAAGGGTTATTTTCCTCAAATCTTTAGTGTCAACGGTTTTAAAGAGAATATCGATTATTTTATTGAGCAATTTGCTTCAGGAACACAAAAGGGTTTGATTTTAGCGGCTCCAGGAGCATCTAAAGAAATTGTTGATAAATTATCGACGCATAATAATATTCCCATGGTACTAACTGATCAAGCTGATTTAAATATTGATGATGATCGGGTTTTGATCAATGAAGAGGTATCAGGAGAACAGATTGCGGAACATATATTATCTCTAGGTCATAAGCATGTCGCTTTTGTAATACCTGAATCGTTGACAATGAACTTAGTAAAACGTTTTACTGGTTACGAAAAAGCTTTTAAAAATCATAATTTGAGAATTGAAAAGGAGTTGATTTTTAGAGCAACTTTTGGACCAGAAGGTGGTGTTGAGGCAGCACATAAGATTGTTCAGACTAATGCCACAGCTGTTATAGCCATTAATGATGATGTGGCGATGGGTGTTTACAAGGGCTTGAATTTATTGGACAAGAGAATACCCGAAGATTATTCAGTCGTTGGTTTCGATGATATTAATTTAAATAAATATTTGACGCCGAGTTTAACGACTATGGCCCAACCAATAGATGAAATTGGTGAACAAGTGGTAGAACTATTAATTAATCGAATCAAAAATCCCAGTAGTGCAAAGAAGACAATTATTCTAAATACTAAGTTAAAAATTGGAGATTCAACAAGAAAAGTGATTTAAGAGGGGGACGAACTGATGAAAAAAGGTTTAGTTTTGAATACTCAGATTTCCGCAGTGATAGCCGATATGGGTCATTTTGATACTTTGTCAATTGGAGATGCTGGTATGCCAGTACCTGCCGGAACAAAGAAAATTGATTTGGCCGTTCAAAAGGGTTTACCTAGCTTTATTGATGTTTTACAGAATGTACTTTCAGAATTACAAATTCAAAAGGTATATTTGGCAGAGGAAATTAAAACGCAGAATCCTGAACAATTGGCTAATATCAAAAAGTTGATCGATGTACCAATCGAATTTATTCCACATGATGAAATGAAAAAAAGATTAAGTACTAATAAGGCTTTCATCCGTACTGGTGAAGCTAGTCCGTTTTCAAATATCATTTTAGAGAGTGGAGTCACATTTTAACCGGAGGTGATTTTTTATGAAGATTGAAATGAAAAATATTTCTAAAGCCTTTGGTACTAATAAAGTTTTGGAAGGTGTTAATTTCACTGTTCAATCTGGAGAAGTTCATACTTTGATGGGTGAAAATGGTGCTGGTAAATCGACACTAATGAATATTCTTACTGGCCTTTATGATGATGATGGCGGAGAAATTTATGTCGATGGTAAGCAAACACAATTTAATGGTCCGCTTGATGCGGAACAACATGGAATTTCTTTTATCCATCAAGAAATGAATAATTTTTTGGAAATGTCAGTTGTTGATAATATGTTTCTTAATAAGGAAATAAAAAACAAATTTGGCATTATGAATGAAAGCAAAATGCATGAACAAGCTAGATTCTATTTAAATAAATTGGGGACCAAGATTGATGTCGATAAGCCAATTGGAACGTTGAGCGTAGGGCGTCAGCAGATGATTGAAATTGCCAAGTCTTTGATGACGGATGCTAAGATTATTATTATGGACGAACCAACTGCAGCTTTAACTGAAAATGAAATTGCACAACTATTTGAAGTAGTACGTGATTTGAAAAAACAAGGTGTTGGTTTTATCTACATTTCTCACCGTATGGAAGAAATTTTTGAAATTGCGGATAAAGTAACAGTAATGCGTGATGGTATTTCTATTAATGAGTATTCAACTAAAGATGTAAATATGAAACAATTAGTCAAAGATATGGTTGGACGTGAAATTGGAGACTTCTATCCGGACCGTGACCCTCATTTTGGTAAAGTTTCGCTTGAAGTTCAGCACCTATCGGAAAAAGGTGTTTTCAGTGATGTTAATTTTCGAGTTCACGAAGGTGAAATCTTAGCATTTTCTGGATTGATGGGTGCTGGAAGAACAGAAATCATGCGCTCTATCTTTGGAATTGATCCTCATAACGAAGGTAAAATCTTGATTGATGGTAAGGAGGTGCATATTCATTCGCCTCAGGAGGCTATCAAAAATCAAATTGGTTTCTTAACAGAGAATCGTAAGGATGAAGGTCTGATTTTAAATGACTCATTGCGTGACAATATTGCTTTACCATCGATTGGTGGATTTGTTAAACACGGGATTATTGATGACAAATCTGTAAACGATTTCACAAATATGTTAATGAAACGTTTGACGGTTAAGGCTCAAAGTGCTGATGTTAGTGCTGGTAGTTTGAGCGGTGGTAATCAGCAAAAGGTAGTTTTGGCTAAATGGGTCGGTTCAGGATCTAGAGTGTTGATTTTAGATGAGCCTACTCGTGGTGTTGATGTTGGTGCTAAACGTGAAATTTATGACTTGATGAATGAATTAACTGATCGGCATGTTGCTATTATTATGATTTCAAGTGATTTACCAGAAGTTTTAGGTATGAGTGATAAAATTGCAGTCGTTTATGAAGGTAAGATTACAGGAATCGTAGATACAAAGACAGCAACACAAGAGTCAGTTATGACTTTAGCGACAGGGGGATCAAACGATGGAAGAACAAACTAAAATCGCTGAGAAAAGCGAAAAAAGTGGTTTTAATTTCAAAAAGTTTATTAGTAAGTTAGGACCTTTGGTAGCCTTAATTATTTTGATTATCTTGGTTACTGCTCTGAGTCCAGGATTTATTCAACCTAGTAATTTATTAAACCTATTGAGACAAGTATCAATTAATGCCGTAATTGCCTTTGGGATGACCTTTGTAATTTTAACTGGTGGTATTGATTTGTCGGTTGGTTCAATCCTTGCTTTAACTGGTGCGGTAACGGCCTCAATGTTGGCCAGTGGCACTTCAGCAATTGTCGCTTTGCTAGTCGGATTTTTAATGGGTGGACTTCTAGGATTCTTAAATGGGATTTTGATTGCCTATGGTAAAGCCGCACCATTCATTGCTACATTAGCAACTATGACCATTTTCCGCGGTGCTACATATGTATTTACAAATGGTAATCCTATTACTGGGGCCAAGATGAATAACAGTTTTCTTTTCCAATTTATGGGTCGTGGCTACTTGTTAGGAATTCCAGTTCCAATCTTTATTATGGCAATTGTTTATTTAATTTTATATGTCTTGTTACATAAGACAACATTTGGACGTAAAACATATGCTTTGGGTGGCAACGAACAAGCTGCTTACATTGCTGGTGTTAAGACAAAAATTGTTACAATGTGGATCTATACTATTTCTGGATTGATGGCATCATTAGCTGGAATCATTTTAACTTCACGTTTGAGCTCTGCCCAACCGGATGCTGGGACATCTTATGAAATGGATGCTATTGCCGCTGTTGTTTTAGGTGGTACGTCATTGGCTGGTGGTAAAGGTAGAATCTTTGGAACTTTAATTGGTGCCTTGATAATTGGTACATTGAATAACGGTATGAATTTGTTGGGAATTTCCAGTTTCTATCAACAGATCGTTAAAGGTATTGTAATTTTGATTGCTGTACTACTAGATAGACGTTCATCAAATGATTAATCATATTAAGGGGGATTTTCTATTATGAAGAAATCTTTAAAGCGTGTACTTTTAGCAGTTAGTATCTCTGCATTAGCTATGTTTACTCTAGCAGGATGTGGAAAGTCAGGTCTTGACTCAGGTGGATCAAGTGATTCTAAAGTAGAGACTAAGAAACCTAAGGACATTAAAGTTGGAGCTTCACTATCAACTTTGTCCAATCCATTCTTTGTTTCCGTTAAGAAGGGGATCAATGATTTAGCTAAGAAAAATGGAACCAATGTCCAAGTTTCTGATGCACAAAATGATACAGCTAAACAAAATAATGATATTGAAGATTTAATTACTAAAAAGGTTGATGTTTTGATCATTAACCCAGTAGATTCATCAGCTATTACACCGGCTGTTAAAGACGCAAATGATGCGGGTATTCCAGTCATCACCGTTGATCGTTCTAGCGAGGGCGGAAAGGTTTTGACTTTAGTTGCTTCTAATTCCACTAAAGGTGGTAAGATGGCCGCTGAGTTCTTGATCAAGAAGTTGGGTAACAATGCTAAGGTTGCTGAACTACAAGGAATCCCAGGAGCCTCAGCAACTCGTGAACGTGGTAAAGGTTTTGACAAGTATGCTAAAGGTAAACTAGATATTGTTGCTAAACAAACAGCTGGATTTGATCGTGCAAAAGGTTTGAGCACTACAGAAAACATTCTTCAAGGAAATTCAGATATTGTAGGAATTTTCTCACAAAATGATGAAATGGCTCTAGGGGCTGTTCAAGCTGTCAAGTCAGCTAACAAAGATATTGCTATCGTTGGTTTTGATGGTGAAGAAGATGGTATCAAGGCTGTCAAGTCAGGTAAAATGGCTGCAACAGTAGCACAACAACCAGAAGAAATGGGACGTTTAGCACTACAAGCTGCATATGATCATTTCAATGGTAAAAAAGTTAAAAAGAATATTGAATCACCATTGAAATTAGTTACAACTGATAGTTTAAATAAATAGTAATCAACATGAATTAAAGGGGAATATGAATTTACTTCATGTTCCCTTTTTTGGAGGAGAGCAAAATGGCAAATAAAGTAGTTGTAATCGGAAGTATTAACGTTGACAGTATCATGCATATCGATAACTTACCCAAACCTGGTGAGACTATAAAAATGAATTCCTTCTCGAAAGCTGGTGGTGGTAAGGGTGCTAACCAAGCTGTTGCTGCGGCCAGATCAGAAGCAGATACTAGTTTCATTGGTCGTGTTGGGGATGACGGTAATGGAAAATTAATGTTGAAACTCTTAAAAGAGGATCATATAGATACAAAACACGTTACAGTAGTTCCGAAGGAAGATACGGGGCAATCATATATTCTTCTACAAAAATCAGGTCAGAACTCCATTATTTATCAAGCAGGTGCCAATGCTTTGGTAACTGCCGAAGATGTTGATCAAGCTCAAGATACGATTAAGCAGAGTGATTTTATTGTTACAGAATTCGAGACACCAATCCCAGCTGCTATTGCTGCCTTTAAAGTTGCTCATACGGCTAAGAAGGTAACTATTTTGAATCCCGCTCCCGCCGTTAAAGACATCCCTGAGGAACTCTTAAAATTGACAGATATCATTACTCCTAATGAGACGGAAAGTGAGTTAATTTCAGGTATTAAAATTACTGACGAGGATTCTTTGAAAATGTCTGCTGATTTTTATCATAATTTAGGAATCAGTGGTGTAATTATTACTTTGGGATCAAAGGGTTCATTTGTTTCTCTAAACGGTAAGTCAGAACAAATTCCAGCCTTTAAAGTCAAGGCTGTTGATACCACGGCCGCAGGCGATACCTTTATTGGTGCGTTAGCATCTGAATTGAATCCAGATCTATCTAATATCCATGATGCAATTGTCTATGCAAGTAAAGCTTCATCATTAACAGTTCAAAAATTAGGAGCTTTTCCTTCAATTCCTAAACGCGAGGCTGTTCTAAAATAAACTAAAAAACACGTCGAAAATTAATTCGGCGTGTTTTGTTTATTTATTGATTTTTATATCAGAGAGTTTATAAATTTAATTGATTTGTATCTCAATACTATACAAATTGGGAGGATATTTATTATAAGTAGTATTAATGAGAAAATCACATTTGTAATGTATATATCTAAGGAGAATATTTTCGCCAGATATTTTTGTCTATTTCTATCTGACGGCTATAATATACTTCCTTTTGAAAAAAATGTTAAATAAAAACTCTTGAAATCACTTCTGATATTTACGTAATTTTGGTGGGATATAACTTCGAATGAAGTCGTGAATTTCAGTTAAAGAATTGCTAAATAGCAGAGTTTTTCGAGTTTCAGATTCCATAAATCCTTGATCAACCATTTCATCGAAGAAACTTTCCAATTTGTCATAATAGTGGTTTACATTAAAAAAGATACAGGGATGTGAGCTGACACCGATGATAGTCCACGAAAAGGCTTCGGAGATTTCCTCAAGAGTTCCAGGACCACCGGGTAAAGCAATATTAGCAACAGAATTTTGTAACATGGCTTCTTTACGTTCTGACATGGTTGAAACGATATCCAATTTTGATAAATTAGTGTGTGCTAAATGACGGTCGAAGAGTTGTTGCGTGATAATTCCGTGAACAAAACCATTATCAGATAAAACACTGTCAGCGACGACATTCATTAGACCGTTGTTACCACCGCCATAAGTTAGACCATAATTATTTTGAACCAACCAGTGACCAAGATCTTGGGCGCTAGTAGTATAAATTTCTTGGTTACCAGTAGAGGCACCACAATAAACAGCAATATTTTTCATTTTTTAACCTCGTTATTAAATATCAAAATTGGTTTCTCGTTTGAGTCGACGGTAGTAAAGAACCGAAGCAGTATCTAGAGCATCTAAAGCCCGTAGTTGGTCGTCAGAAAGTTCTTTAGTACTTAGGGCTAATAGGATAAAGGTTGTATAGAGTTTCTTAGGTGACAAATCTAAGCCCGTAGATTCACTGTCACGTTTGAGATCACGATGTAAGGCAGGAACAGTCAATAATGGTGTATTGGCGGCCTTATTTCGACTTAGAAAAAGATTTTGATCATCCCAAAATGATCTGAAAGGTTCAATGTAAGTTTTATAAATGTCGAGAAACTTCTGTTCATCAGGGTTAAAGGTCAGTTGATTGAATTTACGATAGAAATCGGGTGCCAAGGCCTCTTTGTAGTTAAAACCCTTAGAAATGATTAAAATTAATAGTCTCGTATAAACACTCAAATCCGATTTTAAATATTCAGGTAGTTTTAAGAAAACAACTGTAGGAAAATCAGTTTGTTTGGGGACAGCAACACTATTAATATTTAAGGTCGGTATTTCAGGCGTTTTCTTGACGCTAAAGAGATATTTGAAGTAAACATTAAGATTACTGATAACTTTGTTGATTGTACTAGGACTAAGCTGTAAATTCTCGAGCATAAAGTCTTTAAAAAGACGGACATCCATCTCGTGGACATCTTGGATACTTTCAGATATTTTATATTCTGTATTGTGTTGAATTGTGTAATTGAAAAAGTCAGTTAATGAATTCAAATATTCAGTGTGTGCTTTGTCAGAAATATGCCTAGTTTTTAAATGAGCTTCAAAACCAGTTAAATAGGGGATTTTTACCATTTGAGACCCTCCTTTTGTCAATATTATACCGTTACTTAAAACGACTAACCAAATTTAGTCTAATTTTGAACAAATAAATAGTGGCAGCAATCTATGATTACTGTCACTAAGGGATGATACTGTATTAATTAATTGTTACATCTAAAGCTTGATCGCCAGCCAAGACGTCCTTTTCCTCGAAAGTACCCATTTCTTTGACAGCATCAGAATTAGTGATGATAGTCATGATTGAGGAATCTTTCTTAGCAGCTTTGATTTGTTCAAGATCCATCGTTGCTAACTTTTGACCAGTTTTAACAGTTTCACCCTCCTTGATAAACATTTCGAAAGGTTTACCTTTTAATTCAACTGTATCGATTCCTAAGTGTAACATGATCTCTAGACCATGTTTAGAAGTAATCATCAAAGCATGCTTAGTAGGGAACACTGTGCCAATCACACCGCCGATAGGTGCTACAATTGTACCATCTGATGGAGCAACAGCAAAACCATCTCCCATAAGCTTTTGTGAAAAGACTGGATCACTAACTTTATCCAAATGTATTAATTTACCATTTGCGGGTGCAACAAATTCATCAACTTTTTTTCTAGAGAATAACCCCATAATTAAATCTTCCTCCTTGATGTTTTAGCAAGTAAGGATGATACAGATATAAGTTATACTTGCTAATGCGCTTAAATTACTTATGATATAGATAGATTTAAATTCATTGAAAGCGCTTAATCACTCATATATAGTATAACTCCTGAAACATAATTTCAATAAAAAACGGGTATATACCACAATACTTAACATAAAAACAATAAATAGAAATAATTTTTTAATAAATTGAAAGAGGAAAAACAAATGTTTACTAAAATTTATTATCATGTATATTCAATCAGAGGTCATAAGTATGTGATTGGAGCTACCAAAAAGGGACTGTCTTTTGTTGGTTCCCGTGATCAAGATTTTGAAGAAGTAAGACGATTTTATCCAGAAACCGAGTTAATGGACGCTGAACAAATAGTAAATAAATATGCGAACCAAATTCGAGAATATTTGTTAGGAAAAAGACAAGAATTCTCATTAAAATTAGATATTTCTGGAACAAAATTTCAAGAATCAGTGTGGGATCAGTTAAAGAAAATACCATATGGTCAAACAAGCAGTTATACAGAGATTGCACAGTCAATTGGTAATCCTAAAGCTGTTCGTGCCGTTGGATCTGCTGTAGGTAAGAATCCTGTATTAATTGTTATTCCATGTCATCGGGTTATAACCAAGAATCAACAATTGGGCAATTATCGTGGAGGGTTAGCAATGAAACGGGAGCTATTAACTTTGGAAGGAGCAATTAATTAATAATGGTTTACTTTCCAGTAGTCATAGGGTAAACTTACCCTTGAATTTAAGTGAGTAAATACTTACTCACTATACTTTTCTTCAGGGGTGACTATAGATGGTAACAACAGCTATTTCCATAGATGATGTATCTAAGAGTTTTGATAAAAAATTGGTTTTAAAAGATGTCAATTTACAAATCACAGAGGGTAAGATTATTGGGTTAATTGGTCCTTCAGGTGCTGGCAAATCAACTATTATCAAGATTATTTTAGGAATGGAAGTACCAGATTCTGGAACGACAATGATTTTTGATAAAAAGATGCCTAATCGAAGATTATTAGGTCAAATAGGTTATATGGCTCAGACAGATGCCCTATATGAACAATTAACAGGACGAGAAAATCTTAAGTTTTATGCTGACATGAAAGGATTAAATAAACGGGATGTTATAGAACAGATAAAACATGTAGCTCAAGTAGTTGATTTAGTGATCGACTTGGATAGACGTGTTAGTGGTTATTCGGGTGGAATGAAGCGTCGTTTGTCTTTAGCCATTGCTTTACTAGGGTTTAACCAAATTTTAATTTTAGATGAACCGACGGTAGGGGTTGATCCGGCATTACGTAAACAGATTTGGTCTGAGTTGCAAAAATTAAGGGATGATGGAAAGACGATTCTGGTAACGACACATGTTATGGATGAAGCTGAATTAACTGATGAGGTGGCTCTTTTGTTGGGCGGAGAGATTATTGCCGATGATACTCCTACCAAACTGAAACAAGCTTATCAGGTGGATTCGGTTGAAGAAGTATTTTTAAAAGCGGAGGCACAACAAAAATGAGAACGTTAATGATTGCTCAAAGGGTTATTAAAGAACTATTTCGAGATAAAAGAACATTGGCATTGATGTTTCTAGCACCTATTTTAATTCTCTTTTTGATGAAGTTAGTTTTCTCTGTTAATTCACAGACTGATGTTAATGTAGCAACTGTAAATGTTAGCACTAGTTTGAACGAGAGCTTGAATAAGGCTAGTCACGTGTCAATTACTAAATATGACCAAACCAAAAAGGCCCAAAAGGCCTTAAAAGATAAGAAAGTCGATGCCGTAATTAACTATCGCGATAATAATTTTTACGTCAAATATAGCAACGTCGACGCCAGTAAGACTAATGCTACTAAATTAGCTTTAAACAGTGCTTTATTACTCAATTCAATAAAGCAGATGAAACACCAATTACAAAAATTGCAATTGGCTCTGGGAATACCGGCGAATAAAACTAAGTCGGTAAGTAAACCCAAAATTCATAATAGTTACGTCTATGGAAACTCGAAGACAAATTTCTTTGATAAAATAGTACCTATCTTAATGGGATTTTTCGTTTTCTTCTTTGTGTTTTTGATTTCAGGGATGGCTTTATTGAATGAACGAACATCTGGTACTTTGAGTCGATTGTTGGCAACGCCGGTTAAAAGATCGGAAATTGTTTTTGGATATATGCTCAGTTATGGCGTAATTGCTATTCTACAAACACTAGTGATTGTCCTATTTACTGTGTGGGCTTTAAATGTTGAAGTCGTCGGCAGTATTTTTTACGTAATTTTAATTAACTTCGTTTTAGCATTAGTCGCGTTAGCGTTCGGTATTTTAATGTCGACATTTGCTAAATCAGAATTTCAGATGATGCAATTCATCCCATTAGTAGTTATTCCTCAGGTGTTTTTCTCAGGAATCATTCCATTAGATACGATGGCTAAAGGCGTTAGAGTGATTTCTTATATTTTACCTTTAAAATATGCGGGTGATGCGTTAACTGGGATAGTTATGTCAGGAGATGGGTTTGAACGGATAGTAATACCTATAGTAGTATTATTGGGATTCTTAGTCATTTTGACGGTGTTAAATATCTTAGGATTGAAGAAATATAGAAAGGTTTGATTAGATGGAGAAAGCATTTCAGGATTTAGACGATTGGTTAGCTGTAGAGAAGATGCCTAATGGTAAGAAGCGTGTCCTACAGGCGGCTGTGACACTTTTTTCTCAACAGGGATATGACGGGACTTCAACGGCGCAAATTGCTGAGATGTCTAAAATGAGTCAAGCTACAATCTTTAAGTATTTCAAATCAAAAGAGGAATTATTGCTGTTTATAGTAAAACCATTGATTGAACATATATTGCCAGGATATGGTAAATCATTTGCTCAAGAACTACAAAATAATGGGGATGATTTAGAGAGCTTAATCCATTTCATTGTTTTTAATCGTTATCAATTCTTAGTTCAGAATAAAGATGCGGCAATTATTTTGATTTCACAGCTTCTGATCAATGATGAAATTAAGAATATGCTCTTTAATGAAATTCAGGTGATGAAAGATATATTTATCGATAATGTTTGGAAACCATTGGTTAAGACTGGTGAACTGAGGGATGATCTTGATCTATTGCAGCTCCTGAGAACTGTTATTGGGCAAATTCTCTTATATTTCTTACAGAGTCAGCGGATTTTGCAAATTGATGATCAGAAACAGATTGAGTCGGATTTGATTAAGATCGAACATACAGTTATTTTAGCAATTAAAAAATAAGTTCTATTTGCCAAGTGTGATATGCTTGTTTTAATTGATTTTAAACAGTCTGAGGGGTAGTTTACCTTGAATTTAGAAGCCATTTTAAAAGAAGAGTTTGGATATGATACATTTAGAATCGGCCAAAAAGAATTAATTGAAAAAGTTTTATCCGGTGAAAAGGCTATGGGGATAATGCCTACCGGTGGTGGTAAGTCAATTTGTTATCAGCTACCGGCCACTGTTTTACCTGGAGTGACCTTGGTCGTTTCGCCCTTGATTTCCTTGATGAAGGATCAAGTTGACAGTTTGAATGAAGTTGGTATTCCAGCGACCTTTTTGAATAGTACCGTTGAGTGGCATGATCGTGAAGAACGCATGCGCTATATCGAAACTGGTGCTGTCAAATTGCTATTTGTGGCGCCTGAAAAGATTGTTAATGATGAATTCTATAGTTGGCTGTCACAATTAGATATATCATTGATTGCTATTGATGAGGCTCACGTCTTATCTTCCTGGGGACATGATTTTCGTAGTAGTTATTTAGAGATGATACCGTCTTTGAAGAAGCTACCTGGCAGTCCAGCCTGGCTAGCATTGACGGCTACAGCTACACAGCAGGTTCAAGATGACTTGGCAGGCATCTTAGATATACCAGAGCAAAATATCGTTAAAACTGGCTTTAAACGGGCTAATTTAACCTTAAAGATTGAACGTGGTGTTGATAAGCTAAAATTTGTTTCTGATTATGTTCAAAGTCATGCAAAAGAGTCGGGAATTATTTATGCTGGTCGACGTGAAGATGTTGATAATCTATATAATTATTTTCAAGGTAAAGGTATTCGTATTGGACGCTATCATGCTGGTTTGAGTGATGAAGAACGTCATCAGCAGCAAGAAGATTTTCTTTATGATCGTACAGATGTTATCGTTGCTACAAATGCTTTTGGAATGGGAATCAATAAGACTAACGTGCGTTATGTTTTGCATTATTCTATTCCGGGAACAATTGAAAGTTACTATCAGGAAGTTGGTCGTGCGGGACGTGATGGATTACCAGCTGAAGCGGTATTGTTGTATGCACCTGCTGACTTGAATCTACATCGTTTCTTTATTGATAAGTCTTTAGGTGATGACGATTATAAATTAAGCCTAAAGAATAAGTTATTTAAGATGAGTCAATATGCCGAAACTGAATCTTGTTTAATGAAATTCATTCTAGATTATTTTGGTGAGGAGAATACAGAACCGTGTGGTAAGTGTTCAAATTGTTTGGATAATCGTGAGATAGTTGATATTACTGCGGATGCACAAAAAGCTTTGAGTTGTGTTGTAAGGATGGATCAGAAGTATGGTAAGAAGATGATCACAAGAGTTTTGGTGGGAAAAGACGATGTAGCTAATGATTGGCGTCATTTTGAAAAATTATCTACTTTTGGCATTTTTAAAGACAATACTTTGAAACAAACTAGTCGTCTATTGGATTTTTTAACTGCAAATGGTTTTTTAAAGAGCAGTGGAGGAAAATATCCTATTTTACTGTTGTCTGATAAAGGTTTAGATGTTTTGAAGGGAAAAACTTCTGTCACTAGAAGAAAAGAAGAGAAGGTGGCCGCAGAATCGAAATCAATCGTTGCTGATGGTAGTTTCGATGAGGAACTCTTTGAACAATTACGTAAATTACGTTTGAATTTGGCTCGTGAGCAAGGCATAGCACCGTTTATGATCTTCTCTGATAAGACTTTGAAGAATATGTGTCAAAGTATGCCAACTAATAGTGAAGAGTTTTTGGCTGTTAGTGGGGTAGGAAAAGTCAAATTAGAGCAATACGGTGAAAAATTCATTTCAGAAATAGAACAGTATCAGAATGAATTACAGGTTTAATAATTAAATAATAGAGTAGTTAAGCTAAATGTTTTACGAAAACAGAAGAAATAATATAAATTCTGTAAATGTTGGTATAATAGGGTTTATTAAAAGTAGAAAAGCTTAAAAAGACTTATAGATCCTTTAATGGGGAAGAAAAGCCATATTATGGACCATATATGAGACTAAAAATGACTTTTTATGATGAGTTGTTGACTAAAAATAATGAACTTGATGTCTGAGAACGTCTCTCAAACATCAAGATTTTTTAAATTCATATTTTAAATTAAATGTTTTACGAAAACATAAATTAAAAAAACAAAAAAAGAAGGTAACTAAGACGAAAAAAATTGCCATTATCTCAGATATACATGGAAATTTTACAGCATTTGAGAGGGTAGTTGCAGATGCAAAAAAAGAGGGTGTTGATGAATATTGGTTTTTGGGTGACCTATTAATGCCCGGCCCAGGAACAAATTCAATTCTTGAATTACTTGATTCATTAAATGCCCCTATTAAATTGAGGGGAAACTGGGACGATTTTCTTTTTGAGGATATTTTACCTATTAGCAAAGCCTATATTGATGAGCCACAAACTACCTATATTGTTGAATTATATAAGTACATTTATAATCACCTAGACTCCAAGTACCTAAAGGAGATGCGTCAATGGCCTATTTATAGTCAAACTACCATCAGTGGCTTTAATATTGTTTTGGCTCACAATTACCCTAAAAAGAATTTTGGTCACGAGCTATTACCTTATGCTGAGCAAAAGAACTTTGATGAGCTTCTTTTTGATAAGCCTTTTGACATTGCTATTTATGGTCATACACATCACCAATTAATGCGAACTAGCAGCAAAGATCAATTAATTATCAATCCAGGCTCCATTGGACAACCGTATACGGCCTGGGATAAGTTCAGTGCTGACAGACGCGCTCAGTACGTCATTTTAACTTTTGATAAGACAAGTTATCGTGGAATTGACTTCAGAAAAGTCTCTTATTCAATTGATGATGAATTGGCATTTGCTAAGACTAATGAATTACCATTTTATGAATTATATGAACGTATTTTCACTGAAGGCAAAGCTTTTACTCATAATAATGATGCTTTAAATGAAATCATTGCTAAATATAATTATAAATCTGATGTCTTGACGTATTTAAAACATTTGGAAAACGATTAGCAGTTAGATAATGGTTATTGAAATCAAAGATAATGCAGCTCTTTGATCTTTTTTCGTGTGGTTATATATTAATTTAAATTCTTTGTTAAGAAGTCGTATTTTAAAGCTAATATTTCTTCAAATACTTAACTTCATATAATACATATTATGTAACCTTGAATATCTAAAAAGTATTCTATTCTCATAATTTTACTAATTTCAGCTATTCTACTCTTTTCCATATATATACTGATTTGATCAAATATATCTTTTTAATTGGTTAAATAAAAAAACAAAAACACCTCAATTAATTTATTATAATTGAGGTGTTTTTCGATTGCTATTGTAAAGCCTGTAGGAGTTTTTTAAGTACAAATGTATCAACATAATCATAGAATATGCGTAAGCAACACGTAGATTACGAAAAAATAAAAATTTGCTACTAACCCAAGGATTTCAACATTTATGTGATGAGTAACATATATTAACAAATTGTATTTTGAATTGTAATTTAAACCTATACTCCGACAAATTATGATATATATGTTCCTGTTCACATATCTAACATATATATCATGTAATGCTTTATTTCCTTACTAAATATTTCTTCTTTGTTGGAAATGAAAACATAACTGGTAATAACAATATTAAAACAGGAATCCAAATATTATATATCGATAGATATGCATGATTAAGTTTAGTTAGATTTATAATCCTTAAAACCTTTAGATTTGAACTCATCATTGATAAAAATACGGATACGCCTAAAACCGAGCCTATTTGTCTTACCACACTAATGACACTTTGTGACGATGTAAGTAATGATCCGCTGAAATTAGAAGCGGCCAATACATTTATTGGACCTGTAATTACCCCAAAACCAATACCTAGTATAAGTAATGCCATAGAAAGCCAAGTAGAGTTCGTTGCTCCATTCATTACAATCAAAATGTACGACAACAATATACTAATCATACCGACAAGAACTAATAATCTTGGTCCTAATTTATTGATGACTAGACTGCCTAATCCTCCGAATACAAATACAGTCGAAGACATTGGCAATAAAATTAATGCTGCTTCCAACTCTGTTTTGTGATCCACATTTGTTAAAAAGCTTGGAATGACGACCACGACTCCTATATAAAAAAATTGTGCTAGTAAAGCGACAATTGCAGATGCAGAAAAATCCTTAACTTTGAATAAATTTAGATCTATCATCGGATGCTTTACAGTTCTTTCTACAAATATAAAAAGACTTATTAAAACTATGCTAATTAGAAAGCACATGATGGTTTTAGGATCTTGAATTCCCCAATCCTTTAGTTTAATCAAATTAAGTGTTAGAAAGTATAAACTCAACATTGAGATGAGACTACCTACCCAATCGATTTTTTCTTTCAATTTTATATCCTTGTTAAAGTTTAAAGAAATACCAGATAAAAATATTCCAATGATAACAATTGGAATATTCATTAAAAAAATCCAATGCCAACCAAAGAAATCAGTGATGACTCCGCCTAACGTTGGCCCTATTGCAGCAGCCCCTCCTTGAGTCAATCCTAAGATAGCAACTATTTTGATACGATCCTTTATATTCCAAGTAGATAAACCTATAGCATTACCTAATGGAAGTAAGATTGAAGCTCCTAAGCTAGAAAAGATTCGTCCGATTATCAAATATACAAATGTGGTAGCAAAACCTGAAAATAAACTGCCTAGTCCAAATAGAACTAATCCGACAATATAGGTTTTGTTCTTTCCAAAAGTATCACCAAATTTGCTTAAAGGAATTGTACATGTAGCAAATATAATCGTATAAATATTTAAGGCCCAAGAAAGCCGATTGTAATCAACTTCAATTCCCTTTTGTATGGCTGGTAATGCTATATTCATGATCGTTGTATCGAGCATAACAAGAAATATTCCTAATGCCATTGCTATTGTTATGTTTATTTTTCTATTCAAAATCATTCCTCCATGGTAAATCTCAGTAATTGTTCTTTTTTTACGAGTTATTACTCACGTTAAATATGTTCAAAGCACAAAAATGTTGCTAAATAGATTGATTTTCTATGGTCCTGAATAACTTAAGATAGTAAATTTCATATATCACCTCATATATGAGCAAAAGCTCATCTTTTGAATAAGAGTATCAAAAAATAAGCTTAAAAACAGTATTTCGTAAGTAATATTAATTAGAATATTTGCAATAAACATGAGCTAAAACTCATGTTTATGTGATATACTAAATTACTACAAAAAAATATAAATGAAGTGAAGAAATGGATAAAAGAAAAGATACCAGAATCCCTGTTCAAAAAAGAGGTAAAGATAAGAAGAATCGAATTCTTTTAACAGCAAAGAAATTATTCATAGAAAAAAATTATTTTGAGGTTTCAACGAATGAAATTGCAAAACAAGCTGGGGTCTCAATAGGAACACTCTACTCATACTTTTCTAGCAAAGATGATATTCTAGCTGAACTCTTGAATGATTATAATAATTCCTTTTTGCCTATTTTGAAGAAAATAAATAATCAAGAATCCTTTCAGGCGTTTAAAACCGATACTAAATCTTGGTTATCTTATTTAATAGATCAGTTAATTGAGGCGGAAGATAAAAAGTTTCACTTACAAATTGAGATGTTGTCTTTTGTCGTGCCCAAGGTATTCGATCTGCGGAAGAAACATAATGACCAAATTACGGATTTGATCTATGAGTATTTTTTATACTATGCCAATAACACGGCTGTTCATGAAATTAGACTTTTATCTATTATTATTTTCGATTATATATCTGCTCTAGTTGATGAGTTACTATATAATAAACATTCATCTTCCGAAAAAGATGACATAAAAAAGTACGGAATTGATAGCATTTATACTATTATCAAGACGCATTTAAATTAGTATAGAATTTATACACTCTACTCCGCAAAATCAATTAAATACATGATTCTTTATTAAATCGTATTGAGAAATGAATTGATTTTACTTGAAAATTCATTAAAAATAGAGCTTCAACTAGTGAGGCTCTAAATACTGAAATTTTCAGAGTATTTAATGGACAATGAAATGAGTTTAAAGTTATTTGTATTTGTTCTTTTATTTTATTTAACTTGAAAAAGTTATTTTATTTAACTTGAAAAAGTAAGATAATATATTTATTAATAAATGACTTATTGAAAATTTTTTAAGAATGTAGAGGTTTTGTATGACTATACTTTTGGGCATAGGTTTAATAGTTTTAGCAATTTTTGCTATTGTTGGTAATATTAGTAACTCAAAGCAATTTGGCAGGAAAATCATGTCAGATAAATTAATTTTTTATATATTAATGTTGGTTGGTGGCATAGTCTTAATTATCTTCTAATTAATAATTATTAGCAATGAATTAAAAGAGCATCAGATTGGAATGAAGAATTCACAATCTGATGCTCTTTTAAGTCATATTATATTGTTTAATAAACTGGTTTAGTCCTTGAATATCTCTAATGGATAATCTACCAATTCTTTTTATTTTTCCAAGGTATTCTTTATTAATGTTTGCTAAGCTGCCTATGTCAATATATGAGGGCTTATTACACCCTGCTTCTTGCCAATCGGCGATTTTATAGTATTGTCGTTTTATTTTTTCTGACTTGTTTTTGTACTTTGAAGTTATTCTGTATGAAAGTATTTTATTCATTTCATCTTTTAGTACTAAAACGGGCCTTCTTTTACCACCGGGATTATTGTCAAAAGAAATATATATTGTTATCAGGTCATTCTCATTCATCATCAGATAACCATCTCATTGCTTCATCCTTAGATTTGATTTCTCTTACGGGTAATTTATCAACGGTTTTTAATAATTCATTACTAGCTCTTTCTCGATCAGTCAAAGCCAAATTAACAGGATAAGAGTCAGTAGCAACGATTCTTTTGAACAACATTGTTACTGCTGCCGTGGGTGTCATACCCAGATTATTGAGAACCTCTTCAGCATTATCCTTAAGATTTTGATCGACTTGAATTTGAATTCTGGCCTTCTTGGGAGTTTCGTGTTGTTTTCCCATCATAGTATAATTACCGCCTTTTATAAAATTAATACTCAATTAGTAGCTATTTATACTCATATTATAGTATGTATTACTCATTTTGTACAAATTTTAAGTAATGTTTCCCAAGATTTACAATATAAATCCGGCATTAAAGTGCTTAAACTAAAATAGTATAGTCATTATGTTGCCCTCCTTACTTTTAGTTAAATTCGAAACCTGCTTCTACATGTACAAAATGAATTTTTTTAAAAACTTTCAAATATAGTTTCCAGAATCAACAGTTGAATATATCAACTAATTATTCCATACTAACTTTGTAAAGGATGGTATTTTTATGGATAAAGATATTGAAAGAATTAGAGATTTCAATCGCTTCTATGCTAATTACTTTAATCGTTTTGAAAAGGAATTATATCAAGGTTTTCCTTCAATGAATGAAGCTCGAGTTATGGCTTTTTTACACTTCCATCAGTCTAGTACAGCTACCGATATTCAAAATGAACTGGTTTTTGATAAAGGTCAGCTAAGTAAGATGTTGACAAAGCTGGAGAAAAAAGGCATTTTGAAGCGCACTCTCAATCCTGAAGACAGACGACATTATCTTTTGGATTTAACTGATTCTGGTGAAGAGTTACATAAAGAACTTGCTGACAAAGCGAGAGCTTACTTAAAGGATGCTTTTAAGGATTATAATCCTTCTGTTTTAAAAATTATTGCTGATGACGTATCTGAAACACAGACGCTTTTTCAACAAACAGAAAATATTAAGATTCGTCGTGGTAATATGACTGATTTGGGTTTTATTGCTGATTTACATAGTCGAATTTATTCTACCGAAATACCGTTCAATCCAATTTTTCATAAGTATGTCTTACAAGCTTTAGCTGAATTGACGGATGACATATCAAAAAGTCTTATCTGGATTGCTCAGTTAGGCAATCGAAGAGTTGGAACGGTTTCTCTAGTGCTAGATACAACTGGAAAATATCAATTACGTTGGTTCGCGGTTGATCCTGACTATCAGGGTTTGGGGATTGGAACCAAATTGCTGGACACCTTAATGGATCAAGTTAAATTGGATAGTATTGATGAAGTCTATCTTTGGACAGTTGATGAGCTCGTGGGTGCGCGGAATCTATACAGAAAATTCAAATTTGATTTGAGTGAATCGAAAGTAAATAATGATTGGTCCGATCACCCTATTCATGAAGAAAAATGGTTATACCTGAAGGAGAATGAAATTATGGCTGATGAAAAGACAGAATTAATGCGTTTAATCGATACTGCTTACAATAATGTTCAAGATAATAAATATGAAGGGTTTAGAAAAGAATTATTGAAGTATTATACGGCTTTAAACAATGATGAGGATTATATTAAGATAATGCTCGGTTTAAGGTCAGCATTATTACAAGCTGATTTAACTTTAAATCTTAAGCAACGTATTTCAGGGTTGCCAAGTGAATATAGCGATATATTTAAATTCATTGAACCACAACTAAAGAAAGTCGATTCAAAAACTATAGATAAATATTCTCGTTATGGATTTGTTCCTCTTAAGTTAGGTAGTACGGTCAAGTATTTCCAAACTGTAAATAAAAATATACTTTGAAATGGATACTTAAGAATTGAAGTCGGTTTAATTAATATGTCTAATTACATAAATATAGTCAGGCATAACTGTGTGTATTTGTTTTCCTATTTCATTTAATGTTAGTAAATTATTTGAGTTGTTAATTCAATTGTTATTATAAAAAAGATTCCATTTGGTATGCGCAAAGCTATTGAGTTTATTTATCATAATAAGCGTCTCCTTTAGTTTTTGAAGTGTTTGACTTCAGTACTTACATATCCTATAACTAACGAAAATGATTTTGTATAATGAAGTAACGACTACCCACACAGCAGGTGATTTTTTGTTTCACACGCTTTAGTGTACTCAACTGGTCCTTTAAAGGCATAGCCAAGAATGCTTTTCGCATAAGTTCAACAGATTGTTTTCTCATAATCCGTATTTTTCTAATTTGAAAAAAACATTGATAATTTTGAAAAGATCTATTGGACCGTGATTTTTATCTGTAAATAATTTATTTGAATAAAAATCTATACAATAAAATTTACCATTTTTTATAATAAGATATTGAATTGAATTAAAAAGTTGTTTCTCAATGGTCTTTAACTTCTTTTTATCGTCCAACTTATTACTTTTAATAAAAATGAGCAAGTTTGTTAATGCGAGTCCACCCATACCATTCCAAATAGCATTTGATTTTGAATAGTCAGAGTTAATTGTATCTACAAATTCATCAATAATTTCTTGATAACAATTGAAATGACAAATTGCAAATAAGAAACCACTAACGCCATCAAAAAGGTATGGGGATATTTTTAAATAATCAGAGTATGATAATAGATTTGTTTTCCCCTGGAAGCTAACTTTTCTGTCTAAAATTTCCCTTATTAATCGATTTTTACAAGCTATTAGTTTTTTATCTTCTGGGAATTCACTAATTAACAACAAATAACCTGATATACCATTTAAACCGATACTTAAATCGCCTAGTGATTCATTTTTAATATACTCAATCAAAGTTCTTTCAGAAATATTATTCATTAATTTGAATAATAAAACTTGATTGGATCCAAGAAGAATTTTTTCATTCTTTATCGAATTATATACGATATCTTCTAAAGCTTTTTCTGGGTTATAATCCGCTGTATCATTTTTTAGTGTGTTTATGGCATCATCTAATAAAAGGATACTTTTATTTATAGTTGGGTTCTTAGATGTCATAATGTATACCAAAAAGGTCAATACTTGAGGATTGATTCTCATTTCAAAGCATCTTTCTAACATCATATAAAGAGCTTTATAAATATCATCGGTTGATGATGCGAGAAAATTGAAATCACCAAATAAATACATGAATAGTAGTCCAGCTCGTCGAATATCTTTTAACGCATTGCTGTCTTTTTCAAATGAAGTTAACCAATATATTGGAACCTTAGAGTAATCTTTACTTGGAATTCGTTTCAAAGAATCAAGATCTAATAGGTATGTATTTTTTTCGTCCCATCCAATGTTCTTATCGGAGATATCAATATTTTCGTACCCTAATAGATGAACTCTTTTTATATTGACTAGTAATGAGCGTTCGATTGCTAATATATTTATTAATGCCTTACTTTTATTTTCAGCAACAGATGGCCCTTTATTTGCTTGAAACCCTGATAATGAGCCATTAGTTTTATTTTTATAAATGAAAAATAAGGAAAACTTTTCTTCAATTCTTTCTATCGGAATTGGACCATTTAAAAATCCCTTCTTTCTTAAAAGTATTGATAATTGATATTCGTTCTCGCGATTTCTTAATTTTCCTTGATTATCAATATATTTTCGAGCCTGTTTGACAACAACTTGTTCATTATTAAATCGTGATTTACCAATATAGACATTTCCATAATTCGATTTCTTAATAATTCCATTAAGCAGATATTTTTTTAATAATCTCCCACCTTCAAAATATGCCGAATCCTGAAATGGATCCTTGATCCAACTTGGCAAATGAAAATATGGCTTTCTGTCATCAATGAATTCTTCACCGTCTGGACCAAATATTATATTTCCATCCTTTGTGTTTAGTTTAATTTGTCCATAACGATAAAAAACATTTTTAGACGATTTGTACGAGCAATCTGTCAATATTTGTGGGCCTGCATATTTTTTTAATTTGTTATCTAAAAACTCCAAAAGAAATTTAGATTCATTTAAATTTTTCGGATAGATTGTAATTAGTTTTCCTAGTTGTGCTTCAGGGATGCGATCACTTAGGAACAATTGTACATTCTTAAACTCGTTAATAAATTTAAAATTAATTTTCCTATTAACGAGTTCAGGTATAACTATTTTTAATATATCAGGATACTCTTTTATGTTGCTAGAAATATGAATTTTCCAAAAATCATCCCTTATGTTTTGTTCTTTAAAACTTACATAAGTAAAAAATTGGGAACTATACATGTTGTAATTTACTAATTTCTTAGGTGAGTAAAAATGTTTCATGGCTTGATTCTCCCTTGCTTTTTACCCAGATAATATCTTGAATAAATTCTTTTATAAAGTAAAATGCTTTATTATTTGATTACACTGATTATAATCAGTATTAAATAATCAAATGGAAGATATTTTCTATTATTTTTGTTTGATTATTTAACTTATTAAAGAATTAGGAGATACTTAAAGATGACAAATAAATTATTAACTGAAAAGCAAGAAGTTATCAAAGACAATGAAAATTCATGTAGAATTATTTTAACCTTATTACCTGATATGAGTGATAAAGGTCAGAGAATCAAAATAACAAACACCCCAGATAAGAAACTTTATGATTCTATTTTTTGTGAGAATACTGTAGATTGCTAATCTTTGTACACATATATTTGTTTTAATCATTAAATTAAAGGTCCATAATTCACAACTGCTTTATTGTGGATTATGGACCTTGTTCTTATAATAAGTCGTTAAAATAATTATTTAATAGCATTTCTATTCATGATTAGAAAAAATATATAATTCAAAATCTGTTAAATGAGGTTAATGTTACTATGATTAAGACAATGATGGACAACCACCGCAAAATGACCGTATTAGTTATCTTTTTAGCAATAATTTCCAGTGCTATCCAAACTAGCTCCAATTTAATATTAATTTATGCAATTAATGCAATTGTGGCTCATAAACTAAATTTATTTATTAAAAAGCTGGTGATTATGATTCTTCTTTATTTACTTTTCTGGATGACTGGATACTATAAAAATGTATTAGAGGAGATTTTGATTCAACGAGAAAATCACCGTATTCGTAATAAATATATTGATAATCAGATTATCAAGTCCTTTAGTGATAAAATTTCTACTGATAAATCAATTAATTTGTTAACCAGTGATATCTTACTTTATGATCAACAATATTTACAGGGATTTTTTAAGTTATTTAATTGTATTTTTGGAATTCTTTTCGCATCAACTGCTTTAATTATTTTGCATTGGTCCCTTTTTTTATTATCAATTATTATGATAATCTGTTTAATAATGTCTCCAAAATTAGTCGGCCATCGTCTTCAAAAGACAACTAAGAAAATTTCGGAATGTAACAATGATCTCCTTAAAACTCTTAATGATTGGTTTGCTGGCTCTCAAGATCTATTGTGGAATAATGCTATTATCCAACTCTGGAAACATTCTAGACCAGCCTTTGATGATTTAGAGAATTCCTATGTTGATCAAAAGCGGGCTCAACAAACAGCAATTCAATTTGGTGCTTTTATCAATATACTTTCACAAGCATCTATTATTTCTTTAGCAGGTATTTTGGCTATCCATGGGGTTGTTTCCCTGGGGGTTGTAATGAGTGCAGGAAATTTAGCCTTTCAACTCTTTGGAGCTGTTTCAATAGCGACTAACAGTATTATTCTTTTACAATCAGGAACAGGATTACGAGATAAATTGAAAAGGGCAATAAGTCCTTATTCATATGATAGTAATAGCACTAAAATAACTTTCAACGATGTAAAGACAATTACGGCTCATGATTTGTCATATACCTTTAAGAATGGGAAAACTATTAAATATCCCGATTTTCACGTTGAATATGGAGATAAAGTTTTGATTACTGGGCCAAGCGGAAGTGGGAAAACTACTTTAATTAATTTATTAAGCGGTCATTTAAAAAATTACAATGGTTCTTTAACTTTAAACAATTATAGATATTCATCTCTAAGTAATCATTCATTACTAAATGTAATTGGGATACAACCACAATATTATCATATTTTCAATGACAGTATTGTAAATAATATAACTCTATATGATAACAAGTTCAGTCATGCTGATGTGCTGAAGTCATTACGTAGTGCTCAATTATTTGACAAGATATCTTCACTACCAGATGGTTTGGATACTAAAATAGGTAAAACTAGTAATGTACTCTCAGGTGGAGAAATGCAACGAATCTCCTTGGCACGCTTTTTTATTAGGAAGAAAGTCATGTTAATTGTGGATGAAGGGACTTCAGCTCTGGATAAAAGTAGAGCCGAAGATGTGATGCGTCTATTGACGAATCGTCCCAATCTGACACTATTCGTCATTACCCATAGTACTGATAAGAAAATTCTCAATATGTTCAATAAGCATATTGAGCTTAACTGATTGATTAAACTGTGTCCTCAATAATATATAACTTGAAAATTTTTATCTTGTCTAATTGCGTAACTAGCAGCATCACTGCATAAGAATAAAACTACTTGAACCACTTCTTCAGGATGAGCTAGCCTGCCAATTAGAATTTCTCTAATAAGATCATCCATTTCACCCTTTTCAGTTTCATCCATACGATCAACCATCGGTGTATGAATAATATCAGGGCAAACATCATTTATTCTAATTCCATCTTTAGCATATTCCAGAACACTACTCTTAGTTAATCCCAAAACACCGTGTTTAGAAGCGTGATAAGCAGTTCTTCCGGCGGTTCCAACTAATCCTCCATGGAAGAACAATTTACTATTGCATCTTTAGAATATTGTTTGCTCATCTGCTTTAATTCATATTTCATAGATAAGAAAATACCCTTTAAGTTAATATCTAGGACTTTGTTATATTCATCTAAAGATAAATCTTCAGTTTTAGTAACTGGACTTTGAATACCGGTATTATTATAAGCGTAGTCTAGGTGACCAAATTTTTTAACTGTAAAATCAACCATGGCTTTAACGTCAGACTCTTGTGATACGTCACATTCGAAAGAAATTGCTGAATAGCCTTGTTCCGTTAATCTTTGTGCTTTTTTCTTTGGCTTATGTCTTCTGGCTAGAATAACGTTAGCTCCTGCTTTAGCAAATAATGTTGCCGCACTCAAGCCAATGCCTGTTCTTGCTCCTGTAACAATTACTACTTTATTATTGAAATTATTCATATCATTTTACCTTCCTAGTTTTTTGCTAATAATTTTATTTCTTGCTGATCAATGATTTTATTTTTCAGTGAATCTCTAAATTGATTGTAAAAAAATCCATTTTCCAAGTCCGTTGATTTATTTAATGCATAAACAGTAAGTGTATATGCGTGTGGTTTATCCGGTGGGACTGGTCCAGCATAATGATTTATCACATAATCATCATTTAATGTGTAAAACTGAAAGTACCAAGTATTCTTACCATGTGGACCAGTAAAATTACGACTAAAATCTTTCAGTATATTGTTTTGAACAGGAATATCTGAAAGCTTGCTATGTTTATCAGGTAGAAAACCATTATTTAATTCAACTGTTATTTTCATATTTAATTTTCTCCTTATATTTAACTTTTTGTTTATACCGTTATTATCTTACTTGCTCACAATTACTAGTATATAAGGATCAATAGATATTTGAAAAATTTAATAATCGATGTACTATCAACTATAGGTTTATACTGACCGTGGAGGACAACTACAATAATGGATATTACACAACTACAAACATTTGTTAGAGTTAGTCAGTATGGTAGTTTCACCAAGGCTGGCGAACAAAGTTTTATTTCGGGAACAGCAGTCATGAAACAGATTAATCGTTTAGAGAGTGAATTGAATCTGACACTTTTCATACGTAAAGCCACCGGAACCGAATTGACGGTTGAGGGCGAAAGATTTTTACCTTATGTCAAACAGATTCTAAGTTTATTGGATACGGCCGTCGAAGAAACTAGAAAAGCATCCCTTTCAGGACAAAATATTATTACCGTGGGGACTTCGATTTTGCATCCGGCGGAACCTTTTATGGATATTTGGAAAAAAATAACCACACAAATGTCGGATTTTCAGGTCCGAATTGTGCAGTTACAAGAAGATATGCAATCAAAAAACCGTGAATACGCTATGCTAGGAAAAAGTTGCGACTTAATAGTAGGAACATTTGATAATGCAACTTTGAAACAATCGTTCAAGGCTCTTCCATTGGGAGAATATGATTTTGGTATTGCTGTAAGAAGTGATAATCCCTTGGCAAGGTTAAGTGAAATAACATTTGACGATCTCAAGGGAAAATCTTTATTAAGTGTGCCAATGGGAATTAGTGATACTAACGATCAACTACGAAAAATAATCAATGATAAGTATCCACAGATTAAAGTAGTAGAAACCATTGGTCGGTATGATATGAATACCTTCAATCAAGCAGTTGAAGAAAATATTCCTCTGATCACAGTAACACCATGGAAGAGTATCCACCCTAATCTTGTTTCAATACCGTTAAAGACTGATGTTCATGTGCCCTATGGTATTCTGACTACAAAGTTACCTGGTAGCAATGTTGAAGAATTTTTAATGAAGATAACACGATTATTACAGAAAAAATCACCCTCAATCTAAAAATAGATAAAATTGAGAGTGATTTTTTGTTAGTGAATTGCTTTTTTCAAAACTCTAAAGCGAATGAATTTACCTAATTCAGTAATGGCTAGAACAATAACACCAGCCATGATTGGGATAAACCAGCCGTAGTAGAAATTAATATTAGTTGTTTCAAAAATTGATTGCATAAATGGCAAGTAGATAATTCCTAACTGTAGAACGATTAGGATTGCAACGATTATGAATGCCATCTTATTTTGGAAGAAGTATTTAGAAACGACCGGATGATCATTTCTCAAATTGAATAGATAGAAGATCTTACCAAAAATAATGATGTTCAATGCCATTGTACTACCTACGATTGCTGGCAAACCTTTACCAGTTAAGAAATCGAAGGCCCAGATACCTAATCCGGAAATCAATAGAGAAACATAAACTATTTCGAAGGTATCTAATTTGGTTAACAGCCCTGCTTTAACATTTCTCGGACCACGTGCCATAATTCCGGCTTCTGGTGGTTCAAAGATGAACGCAAATTGAATCGTTAAAGCTGAAACCATATTGATCCAAAGTAACTGTGCTGGATAAAGTGGTAATTCTTGTCCCATTAAAATACTGATAACAACAATTAAACCTTCAGCAAAACTAGTTGGTAATAAGAAACGAATTGTTTTACGAATGTTATCGAAGACATGGCGTCCTTCACGTACGGCTACAACGATATCGGAGAAATCATCATCGGCTAGAACCATGTTAGCTGATTCCTTAGCAACTTCGGTACCCTTGATACCCATAGCAACGCCAATATCTGCTTGTTTCAAGGCTGGTGCATCATTGACACCATCCCCTGTCATGGAGACAACGTGATCATTAGCCTGTTGAGCTCTAACAATACGTAATTTATTAGCAGGAGTTGTTCGTGCAAAGACATTATAGTCGTCAATCTTATCTTTTAATTCTTCATCAGACATAGCGTCAATTTCTGGACCAGTAATAGCCTTAACAACGGAATCTAGGTCTAACTTTTTAGCAATGGCAGAAGCTGTATCAGGATGGTCACCGGTGATCATCTTGACCTTTATACCGGCCATTCTTAATTCATGAATTGATTTTCTAGCTTCCTCACGAGGTGGGTCGATGATTCCAACCATCCCTGCCATATTAAGGTTTTCAATAAGATCCTTAGAAATGCTGTCGACAGATGAATCAACTGTTTTATAGGCTAAAGCTACAACTCTAAGACCGTCAGTTGATAGTTCCGTGATTTTTTCATTCCAATAATTCTCATCAGTTCCCTGTTTAGAAGCATTGATGATAGTTGTTGGTGAACCTTTAACCATGAGAATCCTTTGATTTTCAAAATCGACTAATCGAGCTGAATATCGAAAGGCTGAATCAAATGGTAATGAATCAATTTCATTTACTTCAGGGTCTTTACCTGTCAACTTACGATAAAGTGTAGTTAAGGCGCCATCGGTCGGTTCACCAGTTAGTTCCCAACGATTATTTTCAAAATGTAATTGAGCATCGGTAGTTTGACCAGCAATATTGACTAACCATTTCATACCTTCATCTTTTTGCCAGTCATATTTTTTAGTACCTAATTCCAATTCACCATCGAAATCAAGACTACCGTTAGCATCATAACCGACACCAGTAATACTAAAAGTATGTTCTGCCGTGACAGCTTTTTTAACAGTCATTCCATTTTTAGTTAGAGTACCTGTCTTATCAGTATTAACGATATCAACGGCACCTAAAGTTTCAACAGCGGGTAATGACTTAACAATTACCTTACGCTTAGTCATCTTACGTGTTCCCATAGCTAAAACAACTGAAGTACTTGCAGGCAATCCTTCAGGCATAGAACCAACGACCATAGTGATAACTGAGATCAATAAGGTTGGTAAGCTATAAGTATCAAGGAAGTACCCAACCACGAACAAGAGTACCGCAGTAATTACAATGGCAACTGACAAACCGAAGCCCAATGAGTTCAAGTTACGCATTAGTGGTGTTGGTTTCTCTTTAACTGTTTCAACGGAATCTTGAATTTTACCAATTTCGGTATCACCGGCAGTAGCAATAACAATACCTAGACCAGAACCACTGGTAACAGCAGTTGAAGCAAAGACCATATTTTGACGTTCGGCCAAGGGTAACTTGTCCTGATCCATTGATTCTTCAATCTTATTAACTGGATTAGTCTCACCAGTTAAAACAGATTCTTGGATACTTAAGTTATCGGCGGAGATTAGTCGCATATCAGCTGGAACAGCATCTCCGGCTTCTAGGTTGACTAAATCTCCAACAACTAAGTCACGAGCATCTAATTCTAATTTCTCGCCATCTCTGAAGACAAAGTTCTTAGAGACCAGCATTTCTCGAATTTTTTCTAGAGCATTACCGGCTTGCTGTTCCTGAATATAACCGATGATTGCATTGGCTATAATAACAAGTCCGATAACAACTGAATCGGAGTAACGGTGCATTAAGAAAGTCATAATAGCTGCGGCGGCCAAAATATAGATGATACTATTGTTGAATTGCTTAATGAATTGAACGAATTTAGAAACTTTCTTGGCTTCTAACTCATTTTTACCATTCTCTTTGAGGCGCTTTTCAGCTTCAATAGCAGTTAACCCATTTTCAAGGTCAGTTCCGTATATCTTGTGTAATTGTGTTTCGTTTAATTTCCAAATTTTTTCCCTGTGACTCGGGGGAAGATCCGCTTGGGATTCTTCATCGTTTTGGTACGAATTTTCATCTAGCATTTAATATTTCTCCTAATTATATCTATCTGATGTATTTTGATATTTAATCAAAGTTAGAAAGACCAATTTTCTCACATCCCTTTCAGTACAGTATTTAAAAACTAATTAACTGTTCCTTATATGATTAATATATAATATTTTATCTTAATAGTGTTAATAAGTAACTAATAAAATTCTAATGATCAAAATATATCTTCCTTAATAATTGTTTCATTTAATCAAATAGCCTAAATCTGTTTGTTATGAAACACAATTATTCAGAATGTCTCTTATCTGTCAGATTTGATAAATCTGCTTGTATTCAAAGCGAGTTTTAATTTGTATGATGATGACATCAATTAATCGAGGTATTTAAAGTGACTAACAAACAATCAATTAAAATTCATATATTACATACAGGACTAGTAAAAGTGGACAAGGCTTTACCCTTTAATGGTCAATATCGTAATCCTTTAGCTTTTACCGGTTTATTCCGTTCAGAAAAGAATCAAGTTGTGTTACCCGTTTCTAGCTATCTAATTGAACATCCTAAAGGACTGATTCTAATCGATACGGGTTGGAACAAGTTGGTTAGACAGAGTAACTGGAAAGAATTAGGACCACAGGTACAAATCAATACCGGTTATCTTCCCCAAGGCTGGTCAGTTGATGAACGTCTTCAAAAACTTGGTTATAAACCTTCAGACATAGATTATTTACTGTTGAGTCACTTACATTGCGATCATGTCAGTGGCCTGAAGCAAGTTAAGAATGCTAAAAATATTCTTGTATCACAACCAGAATGGGGAATTGCTAATCGTTTACCAATGGTTTACTTACCTCACGAATGGAAAGGGGTTAATGTGCAGACCTACAAGTATGATCATTCTGATATTGGTCCCTTTGGTGAAAGTTTTGATCTTTTTGGTGATGGGAGCATTATACAAATCCATACGCCAGGTCACGCCACAGGAATGTCGGCAACTATGGTTAAAGGCAATGATGGTAAATATGTCCTTTTAGCAGCAGATACTGGATATGCTGCCCGTTCATGGGAAGAAATGCTGACACCAGGTATCTGTACTAGTCGAAAGGATGCCATAACTTCCTTAGGTTGGATTTGCGAACAAGCTCATAGTAAAAGGTGTATAGCCGCAATTGCTAACCATGATCCTAAAGTTGATTCTCAAATCATAGAACTACCCTATTGATTTTTTAACTAATCCATTCATGAATTTGGAAATTTCTTCTTGATGACCATGTTTGAGTGACCAAAGAATCGCTGTTAAAGCACTATTAGCATAAAAGTCGCTCAAAAAATCATTTGGAACTTCTATTTTAATCTGTGATGACACTTTAACAAAATACTGTTTCAAAAGTTTAAAATAAGTAGCTTTTAAATTATCCTTAACATCAGATATTTCTACCAGTGTAGTGATTACTTTACTATCTGGAATAAGACTGTTGTATAGATTAAGTAACAGTTCATCCTGACTTAATTGTTCTATCCTGTCAGAAAGAAGATCATTGAATTTTTCAGTCTGATTATGATTCATTTGCGCTAACAGATCATACTTATCCTGATAGTGATGGTAAAAGGTACTGCGACCAACTAGACTGGCAGTACATATGTCATTCACCGTAATTTTTTCAAAAGTTTTATCCTGTAATACTTGAATAAATCCATTTTGGATATCTCGAATTGTTTTAATTACTCTCAAATCTTCAGTCATTTGTTTACCTTTCTGATTTTAACTTCTAAAACCACCTTACTGTTTTGGAAAAAACAAAGCAATATAAAAAATCCTTACAATTATTCTGTAAGGATTTTTTGATGATTAGAGATCGTGTTCAATCTCTCGAATATGATGAAGCATATTATCTGTACCAGGTTTACTGATACCAAAACTTTCACGTTGATATTTCTCAGGATCATTAATGATTTTAATAACAAAGTCAGCGATGCTACTTCTGGAAATCATAGTTCCCTTAAAGGTTTCGCCTTTTTTAGTTAGTTCATAATCAATTTCAGCATCATCAGTCATATAGGCAGCACGGATAATGGTATATGATAGTTGACTACTTTCAATAATCTTGGCGGCACGTCTCGTGTCTTCTTTTGAAGCGTGTCCAACATAATTTTCAACCCATGAACCAAAAGGATCAGGCACTTCGTGATAAAGTCCAGAGCCAGTTATCCAGATTAACTGTGTTACTGAATTTTGTTGCATTGCGAAAACAATGTTTTGTGCCCATTGTTCCATTTGACCATTGAGGTTGGCATAAACTAGATCTTGACCAGCAATTATCTTTGTCAAAAGGTCTTTGTTGCTGACATCCCCTTCAATTACGGTTACATTATTGTGATTCTTTAAAGAATCCAAACGATTAGCGTGTCTTAAAATCAAAGTTAATTGATAATCGGGGTTATCTAGAAGCCTTTTCTCTACAATACGAGCAATCTTACCGTAAGCTCCTAAAATCAATACTTTTTTCATATGATGTTCTCTCCTATTCTATAGAGAATTCTATATCGGTATCTCCCAATTGATTAAAGAAGGAGATGTCATCTTTAATATGACCAATCTTTTGTAAATCGCCGATTACTTCGCCGGTCTGTTTGTAAAAGATGACAAAGCTATGGCGTGGTGCCCAATAGGCAATATCACCTACTTCATAACCGCTAGTTTTGGCTTTCTTGGCAGGCAAAGCTGTCTTAAAACGATAAGTCATTTCACGTGAGTAAAGGTTCATCATTGATACTTTTAATGGAAAATGAGTCATGATGGCTCTAGATGTATCGTTGTCGTCAAAATTGGCAGTCAATTCTTGATTATTAATAATTAATTTTACTTTTGTCATTTATTTTCTCCCAAATTAATAAAAAGATGGTTTGTCCCATTCAGTATTTGGTTCTACAACACCGATACTTTGTTTAACGTAGAGTGTTGGTTGTTTAACAATATCGGTTATCAATTTAGCAACAGCTTGACGTGTTACTTGAGTTCCCTTCATCGGTTGACCCTGAGGAACTACTTGATAGTTGTAATTACCATCTTGGTTATAAAGCCATGTCATTCTAAAGAAAGTGTAGTTTAATCCACTATTATCAATAACAGCAGCGGCTTGTTTGATAATGGTATAATCTCCCATCATACGAGCATTCCATTGTCCGAATTTCCCAGCGACTTCATCGTAAATACCGAGACCACCGGCAACAATCAAACGACTAACTTTTTTCTGTTTCATAGCTTGAACGACATTTTGATTTGCCTCTACAAAGTGTCCTGTGGCTAGGTAAACTATATCTTGTCCGGCAATAGCGTGCTTGAGGTCCTCTAGTTCATTCCAGTTACCATCGAAGAGTGTTATTCGAGAATTGTCATTGAATTGTGCTAAGCGTTTATTAGCATTTCTAGCGAATAATGTCAGATGAACATTAGTTTCTTTCAACAGCATGGGAATCAAATATTTAGAAATATTACTTGTGGCGCCTAATAAAATAACGTTTTGCATTTTATTCTCCTTAATTATCCTTGTTTAGTTGGGTATACAGTAAACTCATTTACGTTAACATCTTCCGGTTGATCGATAGCAAAGTTGACTACACGGGCAATGGCGTCAGGTGTGATACCGACTGATTGATAAAGCTTGTCCATTCCTTGTTTAGCATTCTTATCAGTAATATGTTGTAGTAATTCGGTATTGATGGCAGCTGGATAAATTGTAGCAGTACGGATATTAGTGTGTTCTTGAGCGCTCTCCATACGGATGACTTCCATTAAATTTCTAACGGCAAATTTAGTAGCACCGTAAACACCTGATCCAACAAAACTCTTTAAACCAGCAACGGATGAGGTTGTAATAATTTGACCATGTTTTTGAGATGTAAAATCGGGCATAACTGCTGCCACGCCATTAAGGACACCTTTCAAGTTAACGTCAATCATGGCGTTCCATTCATTAACCTTTAGAGCACTGATTGGGGATGTGGGCATAATTCCAGCATTGTTATAAATAACATCGATAGTTCCAAATTTTTCTTTGGCTAGGCCAACTAAAGCTTTCAAATCTTCAGGTTCAGTAACATCGGTAACACGATAAGCAGCTTGTCCACCGGCTTCGATAATATCCTGACTAATTTCTTGAAGACGAGATTCACGTCTAGCTCCTAAAACAACTTTGGCACCGTTCCTAGCTAATAGTTTAGCTGTGGCTTCTCCAATACCTGATGATGCTCCTGTAATAACAACGACTTTATTTTCTACTGACATATTAATGTCCTCCTAATTTTTGTTTAAAATATGATTGTAATTAACGACGTTCATTTGTTTCTTGCTGTGTTTATTGAAAACAATTTTTTCATCATATGGTGCAAGCCGAATTGTTCGTTTACCGACTATCTTCCAGGTACCAGAATAAATATTGGTGATACCATGTTGATTTTCTTTCCATTTATGATTTTTAGTAAAAGTAATTTTTTGATGAAGATCTTTGTTGTGATGATTGACCCAGGTGCCGACAATGTCTTGATTAGTGATTTTATGTACCTGACTAGTATTTACGTTGTTCTTGCTGGCCGAGATATCATCTTTGGGTCCAAATTTGATACTGATAATCAATAAAATTCCGAATACCAGTAAAGTACGGATGATGTATTTTAACTTTTTGTTCATTCTCATTTCCTTTCTTTCATATCTCCTTGATTACAAATACTAGTATAGTCGGATATTAACTTATTTGAAGAATCTGATAATTGATATAGTATTAACTAACAGTTGATACTAAAAATACTACTATCCTAATAATGGTTACTTAGAATAGCAGTATTTTTATAGGCCTGTTTGTAAATAAAGAAAAACTAATTAAAGGTTTTCCTTAAAGAAATTAGCAAATTTATCAAATGGAATCAAATTCATTTGATCATATAAGTCAGTATGTGTAGCACCTGGAACAATAACTAACTCTTTTGGATCTTTCAAACGGTTATATGATTCTTCAGCTATATAACGTGAATGAGCTTTTTCACCAGTAACGATAAGGACTGGACGTGGAGAAATCGTTTCAATATGTTCTTGCAAATGGAAATTGTAGTAACCCCATGGAGTTGTGGCAGTCCAAGCTGAAGCTGAATTAACTGAACGGGGATGGAAAGCACGACCACGATAGTAATTAAAGAATTCTTTTGTTACAGAGTCAGCATTAGCTGGTAAGTTTTCTGGAAATAAAGTATCTGATTGAAGTGGTTTGTCATTTCCATCAAATGGCAATTCGTGTAATCCATTAGCAGGTATACCTTTTTCAGCATCCTTCCAACGTTGATTTGCCAAAGTTTGTTTTTCGATTTCGCGTTGTTTCTCAGTTTTAGAATTATTTAATCCCATCCACATAGAATCTGACATATCATACATAACTGATGTGGCAACGGCTTTGATACGAACATCGATTGACGCTGCAGTTAAAACATGACTACCTAAACCACAGATACCAATAGCACCGATTCTTTCACGGTCAACGAACTTCTGAAGTCCAATGAAGTCAACGGCAGCGGAGAAGTCTTCGACAAAAATATCTGGTGAGGCGACATTTCTAACGCTACCAGAACTTTCTCCAGTGGTTGATTGATCAAAAGCTACAGTAACAAAGCCCTTTTCAGCTAATGTTTGAGCATAAAGACCGCTTGGTTGTTCTTTGACCGCACCGAATGGTCCTGAGATAACGATTGCTGGATACTTCTTGTTACTATCAAAGTTTAATGGTGGGTAGAGATGTCCGGCTAGAATGAAACCAAAACGATTTTTGAAACGAACATTTTGAACGTCAATTTCTGGATTAATTTTAAAAACTCTTGTATCATTTGCTAATTTACTCATAATTTATTTTCTCTTTTCTTCTATTATATATCTTGTTTGATTGGACGAATGATAACTTCATTTACATCCATGTTGTCTGGTGAATCAATGGCAAAAGTAACTGATTTTGCAATATTTTGGGCTGACAAACCAATTTGCTTTTCTACTTCAATCTCGGCTTTTTGATTATCAGGATTTTTAATTGATTTATATAATTCTGTAGAAACTGACCCCGGTGAAACTATAGTTGTTCGAATATTGTTGTTGTGCTGTTCTTGACGTAACCCTTCCATAATTGCTCTAACTGCGAACTTGGAACCATTATAGACGGCTAGATTAGGAACAACTACATGTCCAGCTACGGAATCAGTTGCAATAATATGGCCTGACTTTTGCTTGACCATAGTTGGTAGAACAGCCGCAATTCCATTTAGCACACCCATGATATTAACATTTAAAATTTGTTGCCATTCGTCACGAGCACGGTTGATTAATGCATTAACGGGCATTACTCCAGCATTATTGTATAAGACATCGATACGTCCAAATTCATTATTGGCTGTATCTATTAAAGCTTGTACTTCATCAAAGTTAGTTACGTCTACCTTTTGAGTTATGATCTGTTCATCAGGGAATTCGGCTTTTAATTCATTTAGTCGATCTAATCTTCTGGCACCAATAACTAATTTGGCATGATGTTTAGCTAACTCTCTAGTTGTGGCAGCTCCTATACCACTTGAGGCTCCAGTAATAACAATAACTTTATTTTCAATACTCATTTATCTTTCTCCTTTATTTATAATTTTTGCAGGATTACCAGTAACAACACTATAGGCGGCTATATCAGCGGTAACAACTGAGCCGGCAATAACGGTAGCTTCTTTACCAATAGTGACACCAGGTAAAACAGTTACGTGTCCACCAATTTTAGCTCCCTTTTCAATTACGATGGGTTTCTTTTTTGACTTAGTAGAGTAATCTGTTGTCAGCAAAGTTGTGTTAGGACCAATAATTACGTTGTCATCGATTTTGATAGTTCCGATGTCGACCATAGTTACATCACAATTAATAAAAATGTTTTTTCCAAGTTTTATATTGCGACCGTAATCAGTATGAAATGGTAATCTAATTTCATTAGTCGAATCCAATTGATAACCGAATATTTCACTTAGCAATTGATTAGTCTCTTGGGAACAAGTTCGACCAGTATTTAGATGTTGCAGTAAACGTTGATTCTGTTCAACTAATCGTTGGTCAACCTTAAACAGGTCGGTTTGACATGTCATTTAATTGCTCCTTTCAACTGAATGACTATAGTATAAAATGATTTGCTATCTATGTGAAATACTTCTAAAATATGAATAAACATAAATAAAAGTTATAGAAGGAAAAACAAATGGAACTACGAGTTTTACGATATTTCTTAGCTGTTGTTCAAGAAAAAAATATTACTAAAGCATCCGAAAAATTGCTTATCTCCCAACCGGCACTTTCTAAACAGTTATCTGATTTGGAAAATGAATTAGGTGCCCAATTGTTTATTCGTGGACATAGACAAATAACCTTAACGTCCGAAGGCGAATATCTTCGTTCAAAGGCTAGTGAGATTGTTGATTTGGCAGATAAAACTACCGCCAATATTTTAACTGATCAAGTGATTGGTGGGGACTTGACGATTGGTGCCGGTGAAAGTGTTGGAATGAAAAGAATTATTGACGTTATGGGGAATATTAATCGAGATTACCCTGATGTTAAGGTGCATTTAATCAGTGGTGACGCTAATGAGATGGAGAGTAAATTAAACAGCGGTACTCTGGACTTTGCTGTATTCATGGGTGAACGTGACTTAAGTGACTTTAATTATTTACAGATTCCCGAGATAGATCAATGGGGTGTGATTATGCGTCAAGATGCCCCGTTAGCTGCTAAAAAATCTGTGACTTCAAAAGATTTATTGGGATTGCCTATTCTGATTTCTTCACAGGCAAAGACAAATAATCGTTTTGACAATTGGTGGGGAAACCTTGGTCCTAAGATGAATATTATGGGTACCTTCACCCTAGCGTTTAACGCCGAACTATTAGTGGAAAGTAGTCATTCATATATGTTGACGTTTGATCATCTTCTAAGTGACAACGATAGTAAAGTATTAACTTTTCGGCCGTTAGAACCCAAGATAACCGAACCTATTACTGTGGTTTGGAAAAAGAATACTGTCCTATCGAAAGTTGATCAATTATTTGTAAAGAGATTACGTGCTTCACTTAATGAGTGATGATATATTCGAACCGTCCATTCCTAATTGTTTAATCTGCTATGCAGTGGTGCTACTATAACAATGTGCTAAGGGCATAAGACCTCTTTTGTCCATATGTTTCTCCCCTAGATTTGGGAAGAAAAGAATATCATTTTTGTGATCTGTTAAGATTACAAGTCCGTTAAAGTTTAAGATAAACAAGCAAGCTTTGTTTAACTTTAAAGACTAAAAGAAATAATGTGACAGTTTAATTTAAAATAGGTATCCTTACTTAATGAAGCAGTTGCCTAACCCTAAGTGGGATTTGCGTTACATAAATAATATGCTTGAAGCATGAAAAGCTTTTTGTTCATATGTTTCTTCTTTTCCATATTAGAAAAAAGAGACAATTTAAATAAATGTAGCTTTGGAGACCATCCTTTAATATTTTTTAGGATGGTCTTTTTTTATAAGTGCAATATTAAAATCTATATTTTGACTATGCATATGTTCAATTTTTATGAAGTAAGACCCTAATGGGTCTTTTTTACTGTTCAAAATCAGTGATGCTGACAGACGCATTCTACGAAACGAGAATATATAGTTGGTCATTAAAAGAATGAACTGGACCGTAGAATTAAGATTCGTTAAAATTACTTTTTCTCGTCAAAAACAGGGGCTATTTGTAAGAAATAGCCCCTACAAAACATTGACGTAGCAAGCTAAAAAAATTACAATTAATACTTAGGGGTTATTTATTCAATATACTAAATAATAGTCCCTATAACCAAGAAGCCTATTAAACCGGCATTTTAAGTAATTGGCTTCTAAAATCACTATCAATTGTTCTGAATGGAGAAATAATGAAGCAATTAGTTTTACCAATCAAAGACAGTAACATTTTAAGTGAAGTACAAGATACGTTATTACGAAATTTTAAATATGGTCGCAGAAATTATACGATCTTTCAAACTGGCAAGGCTACCCTACTCCGAGTCTCTGATGTTTTAGCTTTGAAGTACAACGATGTCTTTGACAAATATGATGAGTTAAAGAAAACAGCCTTTATCCATGATAAAAAAACTGGCAAGCCCAATACGTTATATTTAAAACCTATTACTCGTGATCTATTGATTTATCAAAAATGGCTGTTAGAGAATAAAGTGAATTCTGAATGGCTGTTTCCGTCAATGCAAAGACCAGAACGACATATAACCGAAAAACAATTTTATAAGGTAATGGCTAAAACTGGTGACTTGTTGAATATTAATTATTTGGGTACACATACAATGAGAAAGACTGGTGCCTATCGTGTGTACGTTCAATCCAATTACAACATTGGTTTAGTGATGAGATTGTTGAACCATAGTAGTCAGCAGATGACTTTAGCATATTTAGGACTTGATCAGGAATCCCGTGAAGCAATGCTTGATCAGATTGATTTTGGATAACGGAAGCTCAATCAAATAATAATATTCTCTATAAGCTTTTCAAATAAAATAGGATTCAGTATTGTGAAATTTCCAATACCGAATCCTATTTTATTATAGTTATAATATCTGCATCATTTAAGGTTACATAACATTAATTAAAATAAGTTGTTTAAAATTGAATTGTTTAATTTATATTTACTGATAACTCTAAACGGCCGATTTTAAATTAACCTTGTCCATCCATGAAAGCAGGATAAAGTGTCATACCACCATCAATAAATAGTGTTACACCAGTTACATAGCTTGATTCATCTGAAGCCAACCAAGCAGCACCGGCTGCAACTTCCTCTGGCTTACCGATTCGATCCATCGGAACCATTGATACAGTTTGATCATATTGTTCTTTATCGGCGAACTTCTTTGCATTGATTGGAGTATTAATAGCACCAGGTCCGATGGCATTAACTCGAATACCGTCTTTTGCATATTCCATGGCAATCGTCTTAGTGAACATCTTTACTCCACCCTTAGCAGCAGCGTAACCTGCAAACGTTGGCCATGGAATTTGTTCGTGGACAGAAGACATGTTAATGATATTACCCTTTTTATTATTCTTCTTGAAATATGCTAGAGCCGTTTTAGAACCTAAGAAAACACCTGTCTGATCAACAGCAATCATCTTATTCCAATCATCTAAGGATAATTCATGAGTAGCTGATTTAATTTCCATACCAGCATTGTTGACCCAAACATCTAAGCCACCAAAGTTATCGAGAGCAGCCTTTAATAATGAAGCATTACCCTCTTCAGTGGCAACATTGGCTTGAACAATCACAGCCTTACCACCATTTTTAATTACTTTGTCTGCTGCTTCTTGAGCACCATTTTCATCGCTGTTGTAGTTGATAACGACCGACTGCGTTCCTTGCCAAAACGTTCTGAAATAGCAGTTCCAATTCCTTTTGAACCACCTGTGATTACTGCTACTTTGTTATTTAGATCTTCATACATAATAAAATTCCTCCAATAAATTTGTTTTAAAAAATAGTTGTTACGATTGCTCCACTAACAATTAGGATCAAACCAATAATTGTTAGTAGTAATTCATGTCTAGTTTTTGATTCATGTAGAAATACCATTCCACCAACGGTCGATAGAACAACTGACAATTGTGAAATGACGAAAGCTGAATTAACACCATTATCACGAACCGATAAAATATATGTAATAGATGCAATCGAGAAAATGAATCCCGCTAGCAAACTTTGCCAACTAGCTTTTTCTTTTAGGACTTGAGGTTGACGAGTAAAAATAATATAAAGTAGAACTGCAATTACCATGCCGACCGATTCCGGTAAAAAGATTGCTAAACCTGATGAAGTCATTGCTCTTGGAATTGAGTTATAAACTAAGAAACCAATTGTTGTTAAGACCAACATGATCACAGTTCTTGTCTGATTATTACTGGGTGCTTTATTGTCCTTCTTGGCTGTAAGTGAAACTCCAACAATCAATAATAAAATTCCGATAATACCAAAGATTTTGGCGTTAGTTGAAGCCCACTCACCAAAAATTAAAACACCGATAAAGGCTGTTCCAATCAACTGCAATCCTGTTGAAATTGGCATCGTTTGTGAAACACCGATTGAACGATAAGCATTATATTGACCAAGTTGACCGATAATCCAAAATCCACCAGCTAAGGCGGCCAAGATAAAACTAGTAATTGAAATACTTGGTCTCATGATTAAAAATACAACGATACTGACAATCAAAGTTCCAATGGCAGTACCAAAGATCTGGTTGATTGGTTTTCCATTTACTCGAGCAACTGCTAACGGTAATATTCCCCAAGCAATAGCAGGTAATAACATTAATACGATATTCATACTGTTCCACTTCCAAAATTTTTTTATATCTCTCTCAAGCGATGAATATAGTATATGTCCATCGTACTAATAAAAAAATTACTAGATAAACATGGTAGTATACGTTTGATGTATGGAGAATATAAAATGATGTTAAGTTTAGTTACTCGCTTTGTTGATGCTTCCACAATCTCAAGCATCAGATAATACTAAAGGATTACATTCGACTAATGATTGAAATTTATCGATTGTGCTTAATTATGTCTCGAGTCAAGTTGTTTGTGATTATTTGATTGTGTATAAAAATAGACTATCTAAACTGTTTTAGATAGCCTATTTTAATTATTAATATACCCTTTGCCAATCCAACTACATTAATTATATAAAAATTGAGATATGATCTTATTATATGTTTTTGAAGGCATCAAAGAAGTTGTTAACTTCTTTTGCAGTTTCACGATTGCCGGCAACTGAATTATTTTTATCGAGTTTAAGAATTTTATTCATCTCTTCACTTGATAAATTAAAATCAAAGATATTCATATTTTCTTTCATTCTAGCGATATGTGTTGTTTTAGGAATTGAAGCAATTCCCCTTTGAAACAACCACCGTAAAATAATTTGCCCAACACTTTTGCCATGAGACTCAGCGATTTTGTTCAAAGTATCGTCCTTGAATACATTGAACTTTCCAGCCGCAAATGGTGACCAAGCGACTTGGACAATATTTTCTGAATTCAAATATTCTAGTTCTTCTGTACGTTGGTAGAACGGATGTGTTTCTAAATAATTAACTTGAGGTTTGATCTTATTAAAATGAACAAAATCAGCCATACGATCTTGACGGAAGTTATCTACTCCTAGTGCCCTGATTTTTCCTGCCTGATATAATTCTTCCATAGCTCTCCAGGCACCATAGTAATCATTATATGGTTGATGAATTATATATAAATCCAAATAGTCTAGGCCTAATAATTTTAATGATTTCTCAAAAGCATTCTTAGTATCATTATAATTAGCATCAGTAACCCACAGCTTTGTGGCAATGAATAATTCTTCACGAGGTATACCAGAACGCTTGATTCCACGTCCGACTGCACCCTCATTCTGATAAGCTGTTGCTGTATCTATGTATCTGTAACCGGCCTTTAATGCTTGATAGACAGTTTTCTCACATTCGTTTGGATCATCTATTCTAAAAACACCAAGACCTTGCATTGGCATTTTTACACCATTATTTAATGTGATATATTCCGTTGACTTTCCCCTTAATATTTTGTGACTATAAATTTTTATTTGTTCCACCTCGTTGTTACTAACTTTATGAGTCTTATTCTATGATCTTGATAGTTTTTTTGAAGATCATTAGATAGATATGCTAATATTCATTCAACGTTTACTACTACTTATTGAAATAAAAAGAGCTCAACTGATTCTAATGACTAATGAGGCTGCTAAGAGCCTTTAATTTATTTTATATACTCTTGTCAACAATAATAAGGGACTTGATAGCTGTACGTTTATCCATTGCTTCATATGCGTCTTGAATTTCATCAAGTGTAAATCTTTTAGTAAAGACTTTTCCGGGGTTAATCTTGCCACTCAAAACAGCATCTAATAAAACATTCTTATCATCAGTTGTTACTGAGGCAATTCCACCACGTAAACCAATATTTCTAAAGAATAATTCATTTGTATTCATTTCAGACTTTTGAGGTACACCTACACGACCAACAACCGCGCCGGGACGACCTACTTTAACAGCCGTATCAACTGATTGTTCTGTTCCGACGCATTCAAGGACAGCATCGGCCCCTGTACCAGTTAATTCCATAACTTTTTCAACTGCCTCATCACCACGTTCAGGAATGATGTCCGTCGCACCAAATTCTTTAGCTAGTTCTTGTCTATCTTCATGACGACTCATAGCGATAATTCTCTTAGTACCAAGCAAATGAGCTGAAAGAACACCACTCAAACCAACGGCACCATCACCCATAACCACGACGGTATCACCTTTTTTAACTTCAGCACTAGTTGCGGCGTGGAAACCAGTAGCCATAACATCAGCTAAGGCCAAAAAGTTGTTAAGCATATCATCAGAGTAATCTTCAGGTTGACCAGGAATCTTAACTAAAGCCCAGTTAGCATTAACAAATCTCAAGTATTCACCTTGATAACCTTCATTGCCACCAGCTTCTTGATTCAAACAATCACCATCAAAACCTGCTAGACAAGCAGCACAGTGACCACAGCCGTGTGTAAATGGAGCAATAACAAAATCCCCAACTTTAACATCTTTTACTTCTGAACCGACGGATTCGATAATACCGATAGCCTCATGCCCCACGGTCGAGCCTGATTCACGCTTTGAAATACCACGATACCACCAAAGATCAGATCCACAGACACAAGCACGAACAATTTTAATAATTGCATCGGTTGGTTCTTGAATTTCTGGCTTATCGTATTCTCTTACTTCTACTTTTCCTGGTTCTACAAAGGTTGCTGCTTTCATATTTAATATTCTCCATTTTTATTATTTTTGATATGGTTTTAATAAAGAAACCAATTCTAATTCACAAAAATCATGAATTATTTTATCTGGATCTTTTTGTTCATTTACAGTCCAACTAAAAATCACTCCATTGACATATGTCAAAATAAAGTCGGCTAAATGTTTAACTGGGGTATTTGGAGACAATTTATTATTATTTACTAGGCCTTGAATCAACTTAACTAATGATAATAAATCATAATCCAGTTTTGTCTTATCATCATTAGGAATAATAATAAATTGAATCCACGTCTTAACTCTAATAACACCCACTCTAGTAATAATATTTACATATTGTTTCAAATAATATCCAATACTTTCTACAGCCGAATGATCATGTGCCAAAGTATCGATTTTTTGATTAATCTCTGAAAAGTGTTTTTTTCCAAGATCATTAATAATGTCGTTCTTCTTCTTGTAATAATTATAGAAAGTACCTTTTGCAATTCCAGAAGCCTTGGTTATATCCGCCACGGAAACATTTTGATAACCATATTTCTGAATCAAATTATCCGTTGTTTCCAATAACCTATTCTTAATTGCAATCGCATTGTCTTCTCTTTTTCCCATATTTATTCTTCAATTCTATTAGATTTATTTCAATACTAACAAAACTACAAAGTTCTGACATATCTTACTTTTCAAAAGTATTAATCCATTGCTCAATTTTCTCATCCGCTTGATCCACCATATTACCATTTACCATCAGTAATGGTTCAAACAGATTATTAGAGCTACCCTTTTGTTTAACAATTCTTTCCATAATATCAATACTGTCTCCTCTTCCAAAACCACCCTGAGTTTCAAAGGGAGCAATTACTTTACCTGATAGTTTTGAACCATATTTCAACAGAAACGCCTTCATCGGTTGGCTCAATGTCATAGCCCAGGTCTGATATCCTAAAAATACAGTATGATATTGATCAAGCTTGGGTAATTCCATATTCAGTTCTGGAGGAATGTTATTCTCTCGTTCAAAATTAGCTCGAGATCTGGTTTTTAAATAATCAGCTGGATAAGGTTCCTTTAAGGTTATTTGCAAAATATCACTATTAGTAATAGACGCTATCTTGCTTGCCAATAACTCAGTTGATCCTGAACGTGACCAATAAATTACGATACTTTTAGCATCTTGAGTCAATTTTTTAACTGTTCCTCCACTCTGAGTGTCACTACCGTCTGAGGGTGTATAACGTCCACCTTCCCAAATCGCATTGTTTTTTCTTAATAACTGATTAGCGTAAATATTCTTATTATTAATTTTACCTACTATTGGACCTAAGCTTGATCGCATATATTTTCTCCTTTCTTTTATCTATCCCCTTGTTTTGATTTAAACGATGATTTAGCTAACACAATTACCGCTACTAGTAATAATATAATTGTCGTTAACATAATATAATGAATCCCGTTATACAAAATTTTTCTCATTGAAGGTAATAGTATTTTAGGTAATTGACCAGCAGTTTGAGAATTAGTTAATTTATTCATCATATGCATCGTAATTTTTCCATCACTTTGTTTAATACCTTTAAATAAATAGTGATTAAGAATTACACCATATATTGAGGACATAAATGTTTGGGCCAATATTCTAACTAAATATGCAAACGATGTTGCTACTGGAACGTCTTGTGTTTCTGCATCCTCTTGAACTGCAATCTGTAGGACGTTAAACGACAATCCTAATCCCAAACCTTCAAGAGCTCCCATTACCAATAAGAAAACAATACTAGTATTCACATTAGCAATCGACATACCTATAAAGCTGATTAAAAATGCGGCTGTTCCCAATCCAACAATTCCATTTTTACCTAATTTATTCTGATAAATTGGACCTATTTCTGAACCGATAAAATTAGTTATTGAACCAGGTATTTGTGTCATTCCCCCAATTAACGCACTTAATCCAAGAATTCCCTGAGCCCACATAGGAATATAAATATTGAAAGCTACAAATGATCCCCATAATAAAGCAAATAAAGAAAAATCTACCATCAGTTCCTTATTCTTAAACAATCGATCAGGAAGAATTGGATCACTAACTTTCTTTTCAACAAATGTTAAAGCTATTAATAAGCCAATACCAACTATTAATAAAACTCCTATTAACCAAGAACTCATTGAACCAATGAATTGGATACCAGTAAGAATAATCACTAATCCTAAAACCATTAATACTGCTCCTAAGTAATCAATATCTTTCTTATTTAATTTCTCAGGAATATTGAAAAATATTAGAACCAATAAAATTGAAATAATAGCTATTGGAATATTAATTAAAAATACCCAATGCCAACTTAATACTTCAACTAGCCAACCACCAACTAATGGACCCACAATAGATGCTGTACTAAAGCTTGCCGTTGCTATACCAATAACCTGTCCACAACGTTTTATATTTTTAAACATTTGGGCATAGATAATGAACGGAATAGTATTCATTCCACCTGCACCAATCCCCATCAATCCACGTGCAATGATAAATAAAATAATATTTGGAGAAATTGCTTGTAACAGGGCCCCAATACCAAATAAGGCCGTTCCAGTTACATAAGCAACTTTATTTCCTTTTCTTTCACCAAACTTACTCCAAAGTGGTGTAGATACCGCCATTCCTAATAAAAAAATAGCAATAATCCATCCCATGAATTGTAATCCATGGAGGTCACTAATAATTGCTGGTAATACTGTATTAACAATTGTGCCGTCAAGTCCTACCATGGCATTTGACATAAGTAAGGCAAGAGTAACTAGTATTTTCCTATTTCTACTCAAAATATCTCCTTTTCAAAAATGACCAATGGTCATCTTTTAACCGAAATAAACTTTATTCTTTATAACTGTTAAACCAATTTTTTAATTTAGAAGCTTCTTCTTTTTCCGAACTGTAAGAAGTCATTCTTAATCCCTTTTCTATTTTTAATTTTCCTCCGAATTTTTTAAAATCATCTTCATAGTTCTGATCACTACCAACACTTGTATAAAACGGAATAACTGTACCCTTGAATTCAGATATTTGTTCTAATAATGATCGAACTGGTGTAGAAACTAATCCACTCCATACGGGACCACCAATCAGTATTAGATCATAACCCTTTAAATCAGGTATTTTATTCATTAATGTTGGCAAATCATCTAACTCTCTCTGTTTCTTTGCAAGATCCGATGTCTCATTTATATTGTCAGAAAAAGTACCATTAGCCACCTTTAATTCCACTAGATCGCCATCAGTAACTTTTTGCATCAAGTTAGCTGCCTGAGCCGTTGTGCCTGACCAAGAATAATATAGAATCATTGTTTTCATAATTTTGTACCTCTGTAATTAATTTACGTATTTATTCTATGTCTTAGCAAATCATTTGAAAATTACTAGATGTATATGCTAGTATGCAAGTGGCGTATACTAAGAGGTGTTATTAATGATTGATAATTACTTATTGGAAGAACTCGTAACGTTTAAAGAATACGGAACTTTGGCCGCAACTGCAGAACATTTGATGGTTACTCAACCGACCGTTACACGAGGAATGCAAAAGTTAGAAGAAGAATTAGATGTCGAAATCTTTGACCGTCAACCTAATCGTATTTCACTAACCAAAACCGGTGAATTGGCAGCCAAGGAAGCTCAAAAGGTCATTGATCAAAACAACAGCTTTATTGATACCATACAAAAGTACGACTATAACCATAAGAACATCCGAATTGGTGCTGTTGCTCCGGGTCCTTTAATGCTGTTGCATCATTTGGATTCAAAACTACCTAACCAGAATATTGCTTTGGTTGATAAACTATTAGAACCTGAATCAGTTACTGAAGAATTATTGAATCATAATTATTCCCTTATCCTAACTAATCAAGAAATTATGACTGACAAAATTGAATCACGTTACATAGGAGCTGAAAAACTATCCGTGAATTTAAATCAATTTACTCTATTAGCTAATAAAAAATCGGTTTCTTTCGATGATTTGAAGGGACTAAGTTTCATTGTTATTTCTGATATTGGTATTTGGAAGAAAATCACTGAAGATCGTATTCCGGATGCAAAATTTTTATATCAGGATCAGCAAGAGGCTTTTCGCGAGATCACAAAATATTCTGACTTTCCTTATTTCACCACTAATATTTCTAAACTTAATCGAGACAGAAACTTTGAAGATAATGATCAGGTCAATGTTCCTATTAGCGACGAAGCAAGCAATGTAGATTTTTATGCAGCTTATTTAAAAACTCAAAAAAAGAACATCATTGCTGTTTTACAAACTATGAGTGATGCTTGGAGCAAATATTTAGACTAAAAAGATATCAATATCGACGACTTACTTAATGGTAATAAAAATTTTTTTGACTCATTCTTTTTTTATTCATGATGTACTTTCAAAACACCAATTGAAAAGATCATCGCAATCAATACTAAAACTGAAATCCAAATGATAGCATGATTGTATGAAACAATTGGCTGGACGTACTGACTTGTCAAGGTGACTATGATTGATAATCCAACTGAACCACCGATTTGATGTGCTGTATTAACAACACCGGAAGCTGAACCGCTCATTTCAGGAGTTGTATTAGCTACACCTGAAACTGTCAAGGGACTAAGAACTAACCCTTGACCAATTCCGATAACAACCATTGGCAAAGCGATTGCCGAGATATAACCTGATTGAACACCAATGATAGCTGAAGCAGTCGTTCCGATAAGAGTAATGACCATTCCACTCATCAAAAGTTTAGAATTACTAACCTTCAGTGACAAACGTGTCAAAACAGTTGCCATCAAGAATTGTGGAATCGTTTCAGGCAAAAATCCTAGGGCTGCTTGTAAAGGACTGAATCCATAAACACGTTGCATAGCTAAAGGAGTTAAGAAAAAATATGATAGTGCAAACCCTACATAAGCGAATCTAGCTAGATAAGCAAAACTTCTCTCTGGGTCTTTAAATAGAGTCAATGGCATGATAGGTTCTTTAGCACGTGTTTCTTGCCAAACAAACAATACCAAACTGATTACGGCGATTACTAAAGCCCCAAAACGATAAATCGTTCCATCAATACTATAGACTAATGCCGAGATACCAAATACTGACCAGACCGTACCCCATATATCGATTTTTTCACTGTAAGTTTTTTCAGATTCCAAATACTTTAATGATAGAAGAAACATTGCAATACCAATTGGGAAATTGAGGAAGAAACCCCAGCGCCATGAGAAGTAACTAGTAATAATACCACCAATAACCAATCCAAAGCTGGCACCCAAACCACCAGTTGCACCATAATAAGCAATTGCTTTGGTACGCATATTATCGGTATAGTTATCCATTAATAAAGCTAAGGTACTAGGGGCCAAAATTGATGAGCCAATGCCTTGAATAGCACGCATTGAAATAATCATTGCGGCATTAGTTGATAATCCAACAAATAATGAACTAATACTAAAAATAACTAGCCCAACTAAAAAGACTTGCTTTCTACCAAAGACATCTCCTGCTTTACCAGAGAAAAGTAATAAACCACCAAATGTTAAAGCATATGCATTCGTAATCCATGATAATACTTGAGTATTAAGTGACAGATCAGTTGCAATTTTAGCTGTACTTGTAAAGATAATTGAATTGTCCAAGAGAATCATAAAGTATGTTAACAGAATGATTGGTAAAGCAATTCCAAATTTTTGTTTATTCAAGATTTAACCTTCTTAATTTATTTTTTTTAACCATTTAATAAACCTCTGTTCAGTCTGTAGTGCGTGCGTATCTTCGACTGTGTAGTTGTTTAAAATTATTGTAGAATCCGGTGTTAGTTGATGTAATAAGTCCTGTGTATCACCAGATCCATAACCAGCATTCGTTGAGAATGAAGCTAGTCTTTTATCGGCTAATCGTGAACCATATTTTTCCAAGAAAGTGCGCATAGGGTTAGCCAACGTCATTGCCCAAATTGGATGACCTAACAAAATCGTGTCATATTTTGATAAATCAGGAATTTTTCCTTCTAATGTAGGCCAATCATGATTCTCACGTTCTTGCGTTGCTCGATTAACAGTTGTTTGATAGTCGGACGGATAAGGATTCGTGATGACTAGTTCATAAACATCCGTCTTGAGAATTTTTTGTGCTAGCCTAACTTGTTTCTCAGTATTACCACTTCTTGAGAAATAAATGATTATTGTTTTGTTTCCTTCTAAAATTCTAGTTGGTGCTTGGTTCTCATTAGTATCTTTGCCATCTGAAACGGCTCCACGTCCCATTGTTATCATATGCGTCCTCCTAATTATGACTTCAAGTCACTTTTTGCTTAAAAGAAAAACTTAGACCTTAGTCAAAGTTTTAATTGAGATACTCATTCATTAAAGCTGTTAATTGCAAATCACAAAAGGTTTTAATATCCTTCACTGGATCAACCGTATTCGGAGAAATACACCAACTGAGGACGATTCCGTAAACTTCCGTCATCAACAGCTTTGCCAAATCATTGATTGGAGTTTTATTTGAAAGCTTTTGTTCGGCAGATAACTTTTCTAGCAACTGTTGCAAAGAATCCAAATCAAATTCCCATTTTTTATAATTTTTCGGATCAACAATATAGCGTATCCATTGCCGAGCCATTTTATCTCCTGACTTAACGACAATTTGCAAATAATTTATTAAATATTTGCGAATAGCATCTTCCGGTTCTAAACCACCGAGTTCAGGAATCAGATTGTTCAAACTAGAAAGATGATTTTGGCTCAATGCCAAAGTGATATCCTCCTTCTTTTTGAAGTAGTTGTAAAAGGTCCCTTTAGCTACCCCACTAGCCTTAGTAATATCCTCAACTGACATCTTTTCGTAACCCTTAGTCCTAATTAATTTGTCAGCCGTCGCAATTAGTTTTTTTCTGGTGGCTTCAGCTGCCACCTGTCTATTTGTCATTTATCTCACCACACTATTTTTATTACGTAGAAAACTATAATTCTTTAATGACCTGAAGTCAATGACTTCGGGTCATATTTTTAAACTTTCAAAATCTGTTAAATTCTTAGTAAACTGGACGATTTTCACCTTGAGTATTCACATCTGACCATCTTGTAGTTCCAACGTCCAAATTCACCGGGAACTTCGTTGTACAATCCTAAAAAATTAGATTCAACTTATTAATTCTCCTAATAATTTGATTTTTATGTTTCTGCTTTGATTTATGAGTACATTATATATTCGTTTATTTGACTTGAAAATTACTAGATTGACATGCTGCTATACGCTATACGTATAGTATTCTTTACTAGAAACATGATAATGATCGTTAACTCTTTGATACTAAATGTTACATTAAAAAAAGTGTTGATTTTATAAAATATGGAAGGTATCCATACAATGAATCAACACTTTTGATTAATACTGACTAATAATTAAATTTCACATTACCCAATTGCTTAACTGTTTCAGGATTGCTCATATTGCCAAACAAACTAACACCTTCATCCAATGAGTTCATCTGTTCCATCTCTTTAGCAGATAACTCAAAATCAAAAATCTGTGAGTTTTCAATAATTCTAGATTCATGAACAGACTTAGGAATAACAACAATATTACGTTGGTTTAACCATCTCAAAATTACTTGACCATTTGTTTTACCATGGTTATCAGCAATTTTCTTGATTGTAGGGTTAGTAAAGATACCTTGTTTCCCTTCAGCAAATGGTCCCCAAGCCTCTGGTACAATATCATTATCTAATAACCATTGAACACGTTCTGGTTGGGCAAAGAATGGATGTAATTCAATTTGATCAACTGCTGGTTTGATTTCATTGTGCATCATCAAATCTTGTAATCTATCATTTTCAAAATTAGCTACACCAATAGATTTTAATTTTCCCGTTTTATAGGCATCTTCCATTGCTCGCCATGAACCATAAACATCGCCAAGTGGTTGATGAATTAAATATAGGTCAATATAATCCAAACCTAATCTTTTTAGTGAAGCATCAATAGCTTTTTGAGTATTTTCATAACCTGCATCTTGTACCCAAAGTTTAGTTGTTACAAAGATCTCTTCTCGATTAATACCACTTTCTCTGATGGCATCCCCCACAGCACCTTCATTCAAATAAGCTGCTGCAGTATCGATCAAATGATAACCATTTTTAAGTGCTTGTAAAACGGCCCGTTTACATTCATCGTAATCAGGAATTTGGAATACTCCAAATCCTAAAGTCGGCATTTCAATGCCATTGTTTAATGTGATTTTTTTATCCATATTTTTCTCCTAGTTTTCGTTTATTCCTACACTGGATCTATTATCTAATGTGGTATTTTCGCTTAATTTAACAACATAGTCAGCAATACTGTTTCTAGAAACATCATGTCCACCAAATGGTTCCCCTTTTTGCGTAATTTCATAATTAACAGGGCCGTTGGTATACCAACCAGGACGAATGATTGTATAGTTCAAGTCTGATTGTTCAATTAAATCTGCAGCTTCTCTGAATGGTCTTAAGATACTATTGCTATAGGGCTCAGGAGAATTACCTAACCAAGAAGGAATCTCTTGATAGATACCCATTGTTGTAATGAATACTAATCTTTGAACATTTTCTTGATCCATTACCTTTACAATATGCTTGGCAAATGTCTTCATATCACCACTTAAAGCCACAAAAATGAAATCCTGATTTTTTACTGCCAGTGCCAATTCAGTATCGTTTGTTACGCTTCCTGAAATAGACTTTTCCCTAGAATTATCTAATTTTAATCTATTGGCTCGTCTGGAAAATAACGTTAACTGAGCATCTGTTTCTCTTAAAAACATCTGTCTTACTGCATTGCCAATTGAACCGGTTGCTCCAATAATTAATACATTTTTCATAATAATATCTTCAAGTAATTTATTTAATATCTTCTGTATGCCAGATAAAGTTTGAATTACGTTCGGAAATCAACCACTTACCATCGACTTTTTGATACTTATCTTGGTATCTAACGCCCTCTTTAGTTGTAACTGTCTTATTTTCGTCGTTATTTTTGACAAGCACAACATAGTTATAGGCAACGCCATTAGCATGAGTTTCATCTACAAAATTAACTGTTTGTTGACCACTCATGTGAAATACGGCTGAATATTCGTCCATTGATGAACTGAAGGCATTAAAAATTTCTTTTCTTCCATTAAGAGTGAAACTGATTTTGCCATCATTAATAATGTTTACAACACCATCTTCAGTGAAGAGTGCTACCTGTTTATCGTTTTCCTTTGTATCTGAGTAATTTGAAAATAAATCTACTAGTTCCTTTAATTCAATACGGTCTGAAATTTCTTGTGTGTTCATAATATAAATACTCCTTAATTTTTAATAATTCTTGTTTACAAGTCCCATTATGGGGGCTCGACAGATATAAAAAAATGGTCAATATTTTTTAATTAGTTACTTATGCCACTGTTTTTATAAATGCGTGGTAATAAATTCTATCTAAGTTGTTTTTCTGGTTCTTTTCTTGTGAGATTGATGATAATAGCAACCACTACTAGGACAAATCCAATCAACATAATGGTATGGAGACTATTAAAGAGAATTGTTCTTAGTTGTGGTAGTAAATCTTGAGGTAAGGTCTTAGCAGAAGATGCATCAGTTAATTTATTGATCATTCGACTTGTTATTTTTCCTCCAACTTGACTGGCCGTACTAATACTCAAAATAGCTCCAAAAATAGCTGACATAAATGTTTGACCTAAAGTACGGAATAATAATCCAAAAGTTGTAGAAACACTGATCAATTCTTTTCTAACTCCATCCTGCAATGACACTTGCATCGGCGTAAAAGACAATCCCATACCAAATCCTTCAAAAGCACCACTAATTAATAACCACCAGTATGGAGAATATTGTGTCGCCATAATCATTGCTAATGCAGAAATGAAAATACTAATACTACCTATTATTACTATTCTTTTGTAAGAAATTTTTGGCATTAGTCTTGCTGTAAAACGTGTTCCTAACAGTAATAGAACTGATCCACCTATTTGAGTTAGACCTCCGTAAGTTGCATTAGTTCCAAGTAATCCTTGAGACCACATTGGAGCATAAACGCTATATCCAATAAAGAATCCATTAATCAAGAACATAATGACGTTTTGTGACTGAATTCTCCAATTCCTTAGTAGTTCAGTTGGAACTAGTGGGTTCTTCTTTGATGCTTCAATTCGATAGAAAATAACCATCAGAATTAAACCAACAATTAATAAGATCACAGCCCTAGTCATACTTGAAGCAATAGAATCACTAGCAAACAACAGAACTATTAAAGTAAGGATTAACATTCCTGAGCCTAAATAATCAAAGGACTTATCAATAGTTTCAGTTCTATTTTCTTGATAGGTAAGCTGCAACATCAATAGAGAAATAATTCCAATTGGCAAATTAATAAAGAAAACCCAATGCCATGATAGTGCATCGACTAACCAACCACCGATAAGTGGTCCAACTACAGTTGAAAGTGTATATGAAGCAGTTACCCAACCTAAGGCTCTTGCACGCTCTGAAGGATTTGGATAAATATCCGCGTAAATAATGAACGGAATAGAAACCATCCCACCGGCACCAATTCCCATGAAGGCTCTAGCAACAATCAACATTATCATGTTTGTCGACATGCCTCCGACTACGGAACTAATAACAAATAACATTAATGAAATTTGAAAAGTGAGTTTTTTCCCGATTATTTCACCAACTCGTCCCCATAAAACAGTGGTGACAGCAGTTCCTAATAGAAAAATCGAACTAATCCAACCAATCAATCTGATCCCGTTTAAATCACTAGTGATTGCTGGTAAAGCAGTGTTAACGATTGTGGCGTCTAAACCACCCATAAAATTAGCAATCAATAATGCGATTGTCGCGATTGCCATTCTTCTCTTTGTCATAAGTTTCCTCCCCTAATACATCTCGGCCTGTGATTTAATGATTTGCCACTGACCACTATTATTTTTTGTTAATTCGGTTCTTGATTGAAGGGGCCAAGTATTACGAAAGCCATAAATTCTAGCATCTAGTTCATTTCTCGAAATCACTAAAGCATTATCTCCATCTACTTCAACCTGCATTAACTTCTCTTTACTATTGAAGTAGTGCATTCTACCGATCTTAATTTGTTTCAACCATTCATCTTTGCTCTGGACAGCTCCGGTTATATGAATAAACTTTGCATCTGATGCAATTACTTTATTCAGAATATCTAAGTTACCATTGACCATACTTGATACTTGTTGTCGAACAACTGTCGCTACTTTTTCTTCTTCACTAATTTTTGTTGTCATAATTAATGCCTCGTTCCTTTGCGATGAGTTCATTATGCAACGACTGATGATTCCAAAAAATGGGCAATGTTTTCCAATTAGTGACATAAGTAACCCTTTCAACAAAAAGGTGTCATAAAATCACGAATTATTGAAATTTTGGTAAAAAAAACAGACGTCTCTACAAATCAACGTCTGTTTTCTATTTATTCATTTTTAAAAAATTATCGACTCCACCTTGCATTAAGGCAATTGTTGCATCAATGACATCATCTATTGGTTCTTTTTTACCATTATCAACCCACTGTTTGTAGACGCTAATTCCAGTCTGTTCTACATATCTTAATAAGATTTGTTTTTTCCAATCGTCAAGTAAATTAAACTCTTTGGACTGTCCCCAAGTTGGATTCATTACATTGTCGATCATCTGTTTACGAATACCTACATATCCACCTACAGAGCTGGAAGTGATTTTATCATAGGCTTCGTCCTGTTTAGCAGAATATATAAAGAAGGCACGAACACTTTTAGCTAGGTCTCTAGGGTATTGAAAATTTTCAATCTCTTTTAAGTATTCCTTAGCATATTGGGCTTGCATTTCAGCTAGCAAATCATCAAGTGTTGGGTAGTATCTATAGAATGTTTTTTTATTGATTTGTGCTAACTCCGACAATTCCTTGACAGTAATTTTTTGATATTCTTTTTCGCAAATCAGCTTTTCAAATGCTTTATATATGCTTGAAATTGTTCTTTGAACACGTAGATCTTCATAACCAGTTAATTTCATTTGGTCCCCCCACTTACTGTTATTTCAAATAAAAACCAACACGTAGTATTTTATCTTTTACAATTTATTATTATATACGTTTTATTAATTTCTGATGATTAAAGCGTGTTGGGCGAACCGGAAATTTTGTTCCTTAAAAAAAAATAAGCAATCAAAACTTAAATGTTCTGATCGCCTATTTGTCATTGTTAATTTAATGATAATTGATTTTGTTGAATCCAAGCATTGGTACCAATACGGTACATCTTAACGTTGGTTGTAGGATTAGTAGCTCTGCGATCAACAATCCATGAAGAACCAGATGCTACTGTGTATCCATCATAAGCCCCACTGTCGTTGTAAACTTTGGCAGTAGTTGTAGCTGTAACAGTTGTTCCGGATAAGAACTTAGCCCATGGTAGAGCATCGTCAGCAGCAACAAATCCGTTAGTACATACATGATAGAAGAAGTTACCATCAATAATTGCAATAATATCTGAAGCCCATGAAGTATCAGGTCCTAAGGCAAGATCAACACGTTTATTACCATTACGATCGTAAATAGGTGTCATCTTATTCTTAGTAGTTACGCCACCTCTTATATCAGCTACAGCATAGTTGTCACGGTTAGCATAATCAGCATTTGTACGACCGGCATCGGCAATATCATACTTAGAAACGTTGGAATAGTCATTTTCATTAGTTAAGTAGTATGAATAAATATCTGAGGCATTGTACTTACTATGAGCTGCTTGATCATTACCCATTTCTTGAGAAAAGTAAACCATACCATCAGAACCGACACTTACACCGATACCAACATAGTTGATATATGGATTAAGCATGTTCTTTCTGTGACCATAATTAGGTTCTGGATCGTACATTTCACTATAAAACTCATGTGTAATCTTTTGAGCAATAGTGGTTGGATCAGATGTACCTAACATTGAATATGGCATTTGAGCAATATTCTCTTCGGCATCCAAGTAATATGGATACATGTTAGCTGAATTCCAGCCGGCATGATTATCCACCCCTGTACTTGTGAAACCATCAGTTCTTGATTGAGCATAATTGTTCAATGCTGTTACAGGACTTAAAGTTGATAGACCATTTTGTGCACGTAGACGATTTAACTCATTCAACATAGCAGTCTTAACGGCAACGATATCAATACTATTGTAAGTCGATTGCGTTTTGGCAGTCGCTGTAGAAGCAGTTGTAGTGTCGTTGTTAGTTGCATTTGTTGTATCATTAGATGGTGTCTTAGTTGCCGGATTAACAACCTGATTGTTTGTATCACTATTGTTATTTGTAGCAGTTGATACACTTGTACCAGTATCAGTAGTTGTAGTGTCACTGTTAGTTGCAGTAGTGCTTGTTACAGAAGTATTATTGCTGGCATCAGCTGATGTTGTGTCAGCATAAACAATATTTCCTCCCAGACTAGTTGCAAGTAATGCACTTGCGGCTACTAAAATAGCTGCCCTCTTTGTTTTAGAAAACATGATACTCCCCTTTTCCTTGTGAAAATAATGGTTACACTCATTTTAACTCAATGAAAGCATTTATAAAGCATTATTTATAATAAATATTTTATATTATTTCGGTAAAATAAAAAAGCCATATGGCTTTTAGTTATGCTTTATCAAAATCCTTGATCCAAGCAATGGCCAATGCATCTTTACCTAAATGAGCACCGATGACAGGTCCAAAGTATGAACGATCTAGTGTAATATCAGGGTATTTCTCATGTAATTCGCTTGCCCATTGATCCCCGTCACTTTTATCGTCAGCATCGATTACTAACAGACGTAGAGGATATGGGGCATCATTCATAGCCGCAGCTAACTTTTCTTCAGCTTTTAACTTGGCTTTTTTCATGGAACGAACTTTATCATAAGCAACAATTTTATGAGAATCATCGTCAAATTCTAGTAATGGTTTAATATTTAACATGGTTCCAATAACAGCAGAAGTATTTGATAATCTTCCACCTTTAACTAAGTTCTTTAAATCGTTTACCACAAACGATTCACCAATAGAGCTTCTTAAATCATCAAGACGTTCAAGAATTTCACTAAGTGGTTTATCTTCCTGAGCCATTTTAGCTGCCTCTTGAGCTAAGTAGCCCATTAGGCGTACAGTGATATGGGAATCATAAACGACAACATTGATATTATCAATTGTTTGAGCGGCACTCTTGAGATTGTTAACAAATCCCGAAATAGTGCTTGCCAAATGAATCGAAATTACGGTATCATAGCCTTCTTTAGCCAGCTTATCGTACACGTTCATCATTTCACCAATTGAAGGTTGAGCCGTTGAGGGTAATTCTGGTGATTCATGTAAGAGTTTGTAGAATTGAGATGTAGTAATATCAATATCTTCACGGTATGTTTTAGTATTAAATACTACCTCTATCGGCACAACTGTTATATTATATTTATCGACTGTTTCTTGTGGCAAATAAGATGTACTATCTGTTACAATGGCTATTTTCATAAATTATCAATTCCTTGTTTGGTTACGTATAATGATTGTATAACCATTAGATTATATCATATTCAATCAGGTTTATATTTGTTACACTGCAAAAGTTTCAGAATTTATCATGTAATATAGAGAGGAAGTCAAATATGTCCTTTGACGGAATGTTTACCCATGTGATGGTAAACGAATTGAATCAGAACCTCCGCGGCGGTAGAATTGCTAAAATTCAACAACCGTTCGCTAACGAATTGATTCTTACAATTAGAAGTAATCGCAAGAATCAACAATTGTTATTATCTGCTCATCCCTCATACGCAAGAGTTCAGATTACAGGTCAGCCATTTGCTAATCCTGCTAAACCCTCAACTTTTGTTATGTCATTAAGAAAGTATATCACTAGTGCTATCGTTCAAGACTTCAAGCAATTGAATAATGATCGTATCGTAATCGTAGATTTAAGTGCAAAAAATGAATTAGGCGATATTCATGAATATCGGTTGATTACCGAAATTATGAGTCGACACAGTAATATTTTCCTTGTAAACAAAGAAAATGGAAAAATAATCGACCTAATTAAACGTGTTTCTCCAGAAAATAATAGTTTCCGAGGACTCCTTCCCGGGGACGATTATAAGTTACCGCCTGCACAGAATAAAATCAATCCATTTTCAACGAAAAATGAAAATCTTCAAGATTTATCAGCCGCTGATATTCGTCAAAAATACGAAGGTATAGGCTTAGATACTTCACAAGAGTTAGAAAAGTTTGCGGAAACAGGTAAAACTTTAGATGACTTCATAGATTTGTATGAAAATCATTTAGCACCTAACACAGCCAATTCTAATGACAAACATAAATTAGGCTTCTTCCCAATTACTTTTGGTAATACCACGACAGAAGTTAACGCTTATGCGAGTCTAAGTGATCTTTTGGATAATTACTATCTGGACAAAGCTCGGGTAGATCGAATCGAACAACAAACTAAGAGTATCACTCACCGTTTGGATATCATTTTGAAGAAAGATAAATCCAAGATTAAGAAATTGAATAAACAGTTATCACAAACTGATGTGATGGCTAAGTACAATCTTTATGGTGAATTGTTGACGACATATATGTCACAAGTTAAACGTGGTTCCAGTTCAATTGTTTTGACTAACTATTATAATAATGAAGAAGTTAAAATTAAATTGAATCCAGAGTACTCCCCTTCTGACAATGCTCAACATTATTATAAAAAATATCGTAAACTTCAAAACTCTATTCCTCATGTTCAAGAACAGTTGGATATCACTACAAATGAAGTTAACTATTTGGAATCAGTTTTGGCATCCCTTGAATATGTAGATATTGAAGATGTTGACGGTATCGTTGATGAATTGATTGATTCAGGTTATATAAAAAAGAAGCGTCGTAATGCTCGTAAGAAACGTAAGAAGCATGTTGGCGAAGATTTTCAATCATCAATGGGTGTTGATATTACCGTTGGTAAGAACAATATCGAAAATGATCAATTGACAATGAAATTATCACAGAAGAATCATTATTGGTTCCACGTCAAAGACATTCCTGGTTCACATGTTATTTTGAAAACAAGTGATCCAGATGAACAGTCAATTACTGAAGCAGCAACGATTGCGGCTTATTATTCTAAGGCTCGTGATTCAAGCAAGGTTCCAGTTGATTATGTCAAAATCAAGAATATTCGTAAACCTAATGGTGCCAAGCCAGGTTATGTTATTTTTGAAGGTCAAAAGACGATCTTAGTTGATCCTGACCGTCAGTTAGTAGCTGATTTAAAAGTTAAATAAAGTAAAAAAGATCGATAACTCAATTTTTAAGTTATCGATCTTTTTTTATCCCAAATTCTTTAATTCGTCTTCCATTTCTTCTTTATTTAACAATTTATAACGCTTATCGTCAATTGTTAGAAGATATTGTTCATCAAAATTATTGAACATTTCCTCAAGTGATAAATTGTCACCAATTTTATTACCAAGTAATAATTTAACCAATGTATCAATAACATGAACAGAACTTGCTAACTCATGTCGAATAATGTCATTAGTCATGCCACGATACTTTTTAGTTACTAACCAGTGATCCTTTTGCTTAATCAGTTCAAAATTATAAATTGCTACTTGATTTTCATCTTCAAGCTCTTGGGCAATCAATTGAGAAAACTCATTATAGTTTTCAGGTGTCATGAAGTTGTTAACGGAACTAACTTCATAAAGATGGTTATTCTTCTTAGTTCGGTAAATTACCGATGGCACTAGGAAGTTCTCACCGTCAGAAACCACCATTACTCTGGCAGAAGTATCAGCTTGAAGATCAATATTTTTAATCTCCTGAGCACTAAACTGAAATGCCCGCTTATCATCGTTATCAATTAAATTCTTTGATAAATCGATAATGTTTAAAATACTATCATTAGGAATTAACTCTAAAGATTTCATTTCCATGTAAGGATCATCAATTTCAACAATTTTTCGACGAATAGCTAACGGTGCATTCCAAGGCTCACGACCAATAATGATAGGCTCCAATCCATTCTGGTCAATTGACTTAGCTAATTGAAACAAAACAAATTGTCTGATAGTTGTATCAGTTTTTGAAGTAATTATTGGTGTGCGTACAATAATTTTTTTGCGGTCGCTTAACTTCAATTCATTGTTGATACCGGCAGTAACAAAGTAATTGTGATTAGGATAATCTTTATTAGCCACAGATATAGAAGTTTTATTTTTTACAACTGATTTAGTAACAATATCAGAACTATCTAATAGTAGCTTACTGTGTCCTACTCCTTTGACACCCATCTCTACCATACGTTCAACATTATGACCATCAATTTCGCCTTCACGGATAATAAGACTGTTATCAATAATGTTTTGTAAAGCCGTTAAATATGGCATATTGATGCCAGTAATTTCTGATAAAACTGGTTTTTCAAAGTTACGACGCATGGCTTCCATTAGAACATCTAACATCCAATTGGTAGGATGAATAATCTTTTCAAATAACTCGTCATCGTCTAACTTGCGTAATTGTTCATAGCGGTCAAAGTTATTATTTAACTTATCATTAAGTGCTCCCTTATTGAGAACCTCCTCGAGACTAAAACCATTGACAATGATACTGGAATTAGATGTCTTGCTAGGGCCTAAATACTTTTGACCAGGGGTATTCCACTGTGGGAAGCGTGAAGTAATGTGATCGACAAATGGTTCAGTTGCTCCATTAAAGAAATTACCTGCATCAAGTTGTAGTTTATCCAAATGGAAACCAACACAAAGTTCCGCTACGGCAGTAGCAACGGGATAACTTGTTGCATATTCTAAAAATTTAGTTTCTTCACTTAAACGAGGAATGAATTCTGTAATATAGCATTCATTAGTAGCGTGGTTATAAGCAAAATGGACCGTACAAACACCAACGATATTAAAAACTCGAGCTAGTTTAATTGAGTAATTTCTTAAACGTTGCAATTTTGAATCATTTAAAGAAATTGCTGGGGAAATTAGATTTGAGTCCAGATGATGAATACCTATTGGTTCGATATCCTCAATTGTACCAACTAAGGATGAGTTGTCGAAACTATCTCGCAAAATAGTAAAGGAATATTCACTGAATCCTCGAATACTTCTTTCAATTTCAATTTTGCTATCTTCTAAATCATCTAAGGCCATGAAATTATCTAGTTCAAAAAGATTATTGATATTAGTCCAACCACTTGAATGACGATTAGAATAGCGCCTTCTAGCAATAATTGGAAAACCGATTGAACGAATGAAGCTATATATTTCTTTTTCGTCATCTGAAGAAATAAAATTAATAACTGGTAATTTGGCTTTGTTTAAACGTTTAATAAATAAGTCACGCTTGAAAGTGGCCAAAGAAGAGGCATAATTAGCTCCTAAAATCTTAGTACTACCGATCTTACCATTTAAACTAGAAACGATTCCTAAGGCGTTACGGTCCCCAACAGTAGGTAAAATAGCATCGGGATGATATTTCTGAACAAATTTAAGTACATTATCACCACTGACTTTTTCAACAATCGTTTTGTCAAAGAAGGTTCCCGAGGAAAGTAATGACGTTGGATCTTCAACAATGATTGAAGTTTTATATCCTAATTGATGCAAAATATCGACTGTATCATAAAGCGCAGTTGATAAATCAACATTTTTATCGCTAATAGTTGGGCCGATGATTAGAATCGTATGTACTTCATTTAATTCCATTGACTTCCAGCCCCCTCTTGTTGTTTCACTGAATCAATTAAATCGATAAACTCATCGAAGACATAATAACCGTCGGTTGGTCCTGGTGCGGCTTCTGGCTCAAATAGTACACCCATGATTGGTAGATACTCATGACGAATTCCCTCAATAGTTCCATCGGCAACACAAATGTTGGTAACGATAAAATCAGATGAACCAATGTATTTTTGATCCAAAGTGTAGGAATGATTGTGATTGACAAAATCAATTTTGCCACTGGCAACTTCTTTAACAGCTAAGGACGATTCGTGATGTGGGGTTGTTAATTTCTCTATTTGGCAATCATTAGCTAAGGCTATTAATAGATTACCGAGACCAATTCCCAAGATTGGATATTTTTTTTGTAAAATTTGAATATTCTTAATGACATTAGGCAAATCCTGTGGATTACCTGGTCCATTAGAATAGATAATACCATCAGGATGTAAGTTCTCAATTTCCTTTGCCGTGGAATTGTAATTAACAATAATTGAATTACAGTCACGATAGGACAATTGACGTAAGATAGAGTACTTGAGTCCTAAATCGACAATAACAATTTTTCGTCCCATGTTGGGATTTGGATATGACTGGCGAGTAGAAACTCTTTTGACTAAATCAGGTGGTAAAACTAAAGCTTTGATTTGATCAATGGCGTGCTCATCATGAGTATCCATAATACTGGCTTTCATTTCACCATGTTCAGCAATGTGTCTCGACAAAGCTCTAACATCGACGTTCTTGATACCAGGTATTCTCAAACTAGTAATCCAATTTTCAAATGAAACCGAATCATCAACCGTTGAGATACTTGATGAACCAATAACAACGCCCTTACACTGTGAATTGATAGATTCATAAAAATCTCGGTTAATTCCTGAGCTACCAACAGAAGGAATTGTGAAAGCAATAATTTGACCCTCGGCATTAGGATCGGTTACGGATTGTTCAATTCCAGTACGATTATTTGATATTACCAATTGTCCCGTGGTAATGATAGAAGATCCGAATCCTTCTCCAGGAAACACAGTTCCGTCTTCTAAAATTAAATAACGTTTCATTCTTCAGCAACTCCTCAAAAATTGTAGTTATTCGATTTCGATCTTATCTTCTCCATCGATTTCTTTCATTGAAACTTTGATTTTTTCCTTTTGAGAAGTTGGGATATTTTTACCAACAAAATCTGCTCGAATTGGTAATTCGCGATGTCCACGATCTACTAAGACAGCCAAAGAGATTTTCTTAGGACGACCTGCACTCATCAAAGCGTCCATAGCTGCACGGATTGTACGACCAGTGTACAAAACATCGTCTGTTAAAATAATATGCTTGTTATTGATATCGATATCCAAAGGTTGTGTTTTCACGTTAGAAATATCTTTTTCTTCATGAGTTTTATCATCACGATAAGGTGTAATATCGAGTTCAGCAACGGGAATTGAGATGTTTTCCAATTGTTTCAGTCGTGATTCAATACGATGAGCAACAAAGACACCGCGTGTTTTGATTCCAACAAGAACTAAATCTTCGATTCCTTTGTTTCTTTCAATAATTTCATAAGTTATACGTGTCAAAGCCCTGGTCATTGTTTGACCGTCAATAATTTCTTTAGCCATATTTTTCCCTACTTTCAAAAAAGCACTCACAAAGTGAGTGCTTCAATTTATTTTATAATCGCACACAATTCTATTTGTAGATTATATCACGACTTAATGTTGAGAACGTAATTGCTTAAGAGTATCTTGAAAAATTTTTGGAGGTTCAATCGAAAATTGCATCCACTCATGGGTCCTTGGATGTTCAAATCCAAGTGTTTGCGCGTGTAAGAATTGTCCCTTACCGGGCAAAGTATTCTTAGGACCATACAGAGGATCTCCCGCAACAGGATGACCAATATACTGCATGTGAACTCTGATTTGATGAGTTCGGCCAGTTTCCAATTTTAATTTTAGTAATGAATAGTCTTCAAATTGTTCTAAAACTTCGAAATGAGTAACCGCATGACGACCGTCTTCTACAACAGCCTGTTTCTTGCGATCAAATTTGGATCGACCTAATGGTGCCGTGATCTTACCCTTTTTCTCTTTGAAGTTACCGTGAACAATTGCCAAGTATTCACGTAAATTACTCTTATCTTTTAACTGTTTCATCAATGATTGTTTGGCCAGATTGTTTTTAGCAATCATCAAAAGACCGGAAGTATCTTTATCGATACGATGTACAATTCCTGGTCGGATAACGTCATCATCATTGATTTGACAATGGTATAAGATGGCATTTACGAGTGTTTTATCTGGATGACCTGCGGCTGGATGAACTACCATCCCTTGAGGTTTGTTAACGACAATAACATCTTGATCTTCGTAAACGACTTCAATTGGAATATTCTCTGGAACAGCCTTGATCGGTTCTTCTTCGGGAATATTAACCGTAATTTTGTCGTTGGCTACAACTTTTTGACCAGTTTTGCTAACTGGCTGGCCGTTTACTAAAACGTTTTGATCCTTAATCAATTTTTGAATCTGTGATCTTGTTAAATCATCTAGTTCACCGTTTAAATAGGTATCCAAACGACTCTTTTTTGGTTCATTATATTCTAATTCGAAAGACTTACTTATTATTTTTCTCACCTGCTAATTGGACAAACAAAGATACAATTATTAATATTACACCAATCGTAATATAAGTGTCCGCTAAATTAAATATTGGGAAATTCATAAAATCTAAATTAAACATATCTACCACAAAATGTCTAGTAAAACGATCAATTGCATTACCAATTGTACCAGCTAACAGAAAAATCAATGCAAATCGATACATATATTCGTTTTTTGCAGCTTTAATAAAGAGATAGACTAGAACAACTACTGCAATAATAGTAATCAAGTAAAAGAACATCATTTTACCTTCAAGCATACTCCAGGCTGCACCGGTATTTGTGATATGTGTAATGGAAAGAATTCCCGGGATGAATTCATGGACACTCATTGGAGCAATATTACTAGTGACATAATATTTTAGTCCTTGATCACCAATAACTAAGATTGCGCAAAGCAACCAATAAATCAACTGCACTAGAATAATCCTCCGATAGTTCCTTCATTATCAACGTCCATATTCAAAGCAGCTGGCTTCTTTGGTAAACCTGGCATTGTCATAATGTTTCCTGTCAATACGACGACAAATCCAGCTCCTAGCTTTGGAACGATGTCAGTAACATGAAGTGTAAAGTCTTTAGGACTACCTAGACGTTTAGGATCATCACTAAGTGAATACTGTGTTTTGGCGATACAGATTGGTAAATCATCCCAAGCATTGTCCTTCAAAGTTTGTAGTTGATTACGAGCTTTCTTGCTGTACTCAACATTGTTAGCTCCGTAAACTTCAGAAGCAATCGTAGCAATCTTAGCTTCAGTAGTTTCTTCATCTTCATAAAGACGTGTATATTGTGATTCTTTTTCAGTTGCCTTAACGACAGCCTTTGCTAAAGCTTGACCACCTTTACTACCTTCATGATGAATTTCAGCTAATTGAACGTCAACACCTAATTCGTCACAAAGACTAGTTAAGAGCTTAATTTCATTATCAGTATCGGTAGCAAATTTATTGATAGCTACGACAACTGGAACGTGATAATAACGCATGTTATGAATGTGACGTTTCAAGTTCTTGAAACCAAGATTCAAAGCATTGAGATCTTCATTTTGAATGTCACTAAGAGCTTGACCACCGTTGTACTTCAAAGCACGAATAGTAGCCACAATGACGATGGCATTAGGAGCATGGCTCAATCTAGGGGCAACAATGTCCATAAACTTCTCACCACCAAGATCGGCACCAAATCCAGCTTCGGTAACAGCGTAGTCACCTAACTTCATAGCTAACTTAGTAGCTAAGATACTGTTACATCCATGAGCAATATTAGCAAATGGACCACCATGAATGATTGCTGGTGTATTCTCAAGTGTTTGTACTAAATTAGGTTTTAGAGCATCTTTTAACAGAACTGTGATTGCACCTTCAACGTGAAGATCACGAACGAAGATTGGCTTCTTATCAAAAGTATAAGCGATAAGGATACTTGAGATTCTTTCCTTCAAGTCATCAATATCTTGTGCTAAACAAAGAACGGCCATTAATTCACTAGCAACAATAATTTCAAAATGTTCTTCACGAGGCATTGAGTTGAAAGGACCACCTAAACCAACGACGGTATTTCTTAATGCACGATCATTGATATCTAAGGCACGCTTCCAAACAATACGGCGAGGATCAATATTCAATTGATTTCCTTGATGAATGTGATTATCAATTAAGGCTGCTAAAGTGTTAACAGCACAAGTCAAGGCATGCATATCACCAGTAAAATGTAAGTTGATGTCTTCCATAGGAACAACTTGAGCATAACCACCACCAGTGGCCCCACCCTTCATTCCCATTACAGGACCCAATGAGGGTTCACGTAAAGCTAAAACAGTCTTTTTACCAATTGATTGTAAGGAATCAGCTAATCCAATAGCGACAGTTGATTTACCTTCTCCAGCTGGAGTTGGGTTGATCGATGTAACTAAAATAAGTTTTCCATCGTCTTTTTCCATTGATTTGGTAATGCTACGACCAGAAAACTTAGCTTTATAGTGTCCATATGGTTCAATATCATCTGGTGTCAAACCGATTTTATTGGCAATTTCGTTAATATTTTTCATATTATCGTGCTCATTTATTTGAGCAATTTCGATATCACTTGGAAATGACATTGCTTTCACCTGCTTCTTTTCTAATTAATTTTAAAATACCCTTTGTGGAAGTAATCTTAAATGGAAAATAGTCGTGATTACTGAAATTAAATTCCAAAGTCCATTGGTTATTTGCCCTAATGTTAACATCTTTACTCTCGAAAATACGTGTTTTGTAGTAAGGTTCCTTAATAACAACTTGACCATTTGTAAACTTTACCCAAGAGTTAGATATAATATAGATTACATAGACAGCGTCTAAAATCCAAATTAAAAATGGAATAATACTCAAAGACATTATCTCCAATTGTAAAATAATCCCCAAACATACAAGACTAAGTGCAAGCGACCACATAATTATCCCCCATGGTCCTACTGGTTGAACAAAATGTTTCTTTGACATAATTTCTCCTGAAAGGTTTTTAATAAATATGATTAAATTGTACACCGATGCCGGATTAAATACTAATTTAAATCTAGGCGTCGTTAGCTTTGTAATAAGGATTGATAACAAAATTTATACTGATGCGCAGATTCAGAATTTTGATGACAATCATTTTTTAGAATTCTTGGCATTAAAAATAGCTTTAACCAATATTATAAAAAAGGGTTGGAATGATGAGATAGTTCTAATTCATTCTGACAGTCAAATTGTAGTTGATAGCGTTGAGAAGAAGTACTCTAAGCACTATCAACCTATATTGAATGAAATTTTGCAAAATCTAGAACAATTTCCTAGCTATTTCATTAAACATGTTGCTGACAAAGATAATCGTGAAGCTCATGCTTTAGTTCATCAAAAAATGTTGACTGTTCGTAAAAATCACCGTTAATTTATTTCTAAATTTTGATAACTGTGCTAGTATTAAAGCGTTTCCAATTCAGATGAGGAGGTACTTTTTATGTACTACGTTGTTATGAAAGATCGCGATATTCGTGATAACCTTGCCACCGAACAATATTTGATGAATAATGTTGAATTCGATGAGCCCCTAGTTCTCTTTTACATTGAAAAACCTTGTATTATCGTCGGTCGTAATCAAAATACGATTGAAGAAATAAATAGTGACTATATTGCTGATAATCACATCACTGTCACTCGTAGAATTTCTGGTGGTGGTGCCGTTTATCAAGATTTAGGTAATCTTTGCTTTAGTTTTGTAGTTGATTCAGATGATAAGAATTTTGGTGATTTTAAGTCATTCACGCAGCCAATTATTGATGCACTTCATCAAATGGGTGCAACCACTGCTGAAGTTTCTGGTCGAAATGATTTACTAGTTGATGGTAAGAAATTCTCTGGTAATGCTATGTATTCTAGAAATGGAAAGACATTCTCACATGGAACACTATCACTTGATGTGGACTTAGATGTCTTGACTAAGGCATTGCATGTTCAAAAGGATAAGATTGCTTCTAAAGGTATTAAATCAATTAGAAGTCGAGTAACCAACTTACGTCCATATTTAGCACCAGAATATCAAGATCTGACAACTGAACAATTCCGTGACAAATTGTTATTAGAATTATTCCATGCCAACAATTTGGATGAAATCAAAGATAAGGAATACATTGTTACTCCTGAAGATCAGAAGCAAATTGATAAGATCAAAGAAGAATACTATTACAACTGGGATTGGGTTTACGGTAAATCCCCTGCTTTCACTGCTAAGCAAAGAAAACATTTTGATATGGGAACTGTCGATGTCCGTTATAATATTGAAAATGGTAAAGTCGGAAATATCGAAATTTATGGTGATTTCTTTGGTATGAAAGATGTTAACGATATTAAACAAAAATTATTGAATATTAAATTTGACCGTGAAGATGTTTTAAAAGTATTAGATCAATTTAATTTAGATGACTATTTCAAAGGTATTCCTGAAGTCGAACTATTAAAACTATTTACGCCATAATTTATTTATATACATAAAAAAGTGGATTGAGAAAAATAATTCTCAACCCACTTTTTATTTTTGGTATCATTATCCTTAATGAGGGGATAAAAAATGATTAATGAAACAGTATTAGACCAAGGACACAAACTAGTAGATGTTCACTCAACTAAGAATCTAAATGATTCCGATCGTACATCATTGATTGAAAACTATAACTTGACCAATGAGATTCTAGATTACGCTGATGATGAAAATGAACGAGCTCGATTTGAATACGACGAATACAGTCAAACCTTTTTGATTGTTTACAATGTTCAAAATGAAAATGAGCAAAGTGATGATCTTTCACAGAGAGTCTTACCCATTTCCTTTGCTATCAAGGATAAACAACTTTTCTTGTTCACAAACGACGCTACTCACTATGTGAGAGATTATCTTCTTTATGCGAAGAAAAACTTTAGTGAAGGTAAAGAAAATTTGTTGTGGGAACTTATTTTTCACACCTTTGATCAGATTTCTAGTGATTACAGCGATCAAATTAGCGAAACTGATTCCAAGAGAAACAAAATTCAACGTTTGATCAAAAAACATCATTCTTCCGAAAATCAAATTTTGGATTTGGCCGAATTACAAGACCTAACAACGTACTTGAGTACTGCCATTAGTGGTAATGCGACGGTTCTTAATGAAATAGAACTCATTTCTAGTGGTAAGGTTCAACAACTACATCTTACTAAAGCTACACATGAACATCTTCATGATTCAGTCATTGAAATTGAACAAATCAAAAACCAAGTTAACCTGAGTTCCGATATTATTGATCGTATTTCTAACACTTACAATAATATTTTGAACAATAGAACAAATACGACCATGAAGGTGCTGACAGTTTACACTATCATTTTAAGCATCCCCACAATCGTATCAGGTTTTTACGGTATGAATATGAAATTACCTATTGCTGACCAAGAATGGTCTTGGATCTTTTCATTAATCATTACCATTGTTATTATTTTAATTATTCTTTGGGACTTACACAGACGCAATAGTCTCTAATGTTTAGCCCAATATTGGTACATATCAGTTCTAATAGAACCATTGTAAAGCTTACGTTTCTTAGTAGCTAATTCACCATAGTATTTTTCAAATTCAACATCACTAGTCAAAATATACTTATTCCAAGTGGGAGCGGTCGAGAAGACTTCTCCCATTTCTTTGTATAGTTTTCTTACTCCAGCCATGTCACTCATACGTTGACCGTAAGGAGGGTTAGAAATGATTGTTCCATACTCCCCTTCAATCTTCAAATCCTTAACGGCAATTTGTTTAAATTGAATATCATGTAGAACACCAGCATCATGGGCATTCAGTTTAGCTACGTCGATCATTGAACCATCAATATCACTAGCAAAGATATCCAAATCAAGATCTTTTTTAACACCAGCCTTAGCTTCTTCCTTTAAGTTAGCAAGAATCTTAGGATCAAACCAGTCGAAATCCTCAAATAGAAAGTGACGTAAAATGCCAGGTGCGATATTTTTGGCCATACGTGCGGCTTCAATCGCAATAGTACCTGAACCTGTTGTTGGATCCATGAAAGGATCTTCCTCGGGATGCCAAACAGTTAAAAGAATCATGGCAGCCGCAAAGTTTTCTTTCAAAGGAGCAGCACCGTGTTCAACACGATAACCACGCTTGTACAACGATTCACCAGTTGTATCCAGGGTTACCTCTACAACATCTTTATGAATACGAGTTTCAATTTGAAATTTTGCACCAGTCTCAGGTAAACGTCCACGACGCATGAAAATATCGGCCATCTTATTAACAATGGCTTTTTTAGTAATAGCTTGAATATCACGTTCTGAATGTAATTGTGATTTAACAGTTCTAGCCTTGATAGGGAAAGCTGCATTTAAAGGTAGCCAATTATCCCAATCGATTGCATAAACTTTATCGAATAGTTCTTCGAAAGTTGTTGCCTTGAAAGTACCAATCAAAATCTTAATTCGATCGGCACTTCTAAGCCACAAGTTAGCCTTAGCAATATCTTCGTATTCACCGTCAAAATAGACCTTACCATTCTCGGTCTTTGTATCGTATCCCAAATTCTGTAATTCTTTTGCGGTTACAGATTCAAAGCCGCTTGACATAGTCGCAATTAATTTCATATTGCTCCCTCTTAATTTAATTTTTAATTGATTGTATAAAAAAAGGACGAACAAGTCGTCCCTTTGCCTCGATAAACTCCTATAGGCCACGTTCTGTTCATGTGTTAGGCTGGCAATCCTAACACAGTTAGTAATCATCTATCTACAATTAAGCCTTCACAGTAGATTCATTTCTCGTTATGAAGCGCCCCTACCAAAGTTTGGGTTGCCCGCTTGCGGGGTTTACCTCGTTCCACCATTGCAATTTCTCACAATAATTCGTCTCTGTGGCACTTTCAAGCTATTAACACATAGTCAAAAGACCTTAGTGCTTTCGCTGCCGTTACCCTAAGGTACCTTGGCTTATTGGGCCAAGCACAAACACTGCAAGCATCTCAGCTCGCGCGGGCGTGGACCTTCCTCAGCCTAGATAACTAGACCGCGATTACTCGTAATTTACCGACTTGAATAGTATACACTAAAATCTGTTAAAATTGTTATTATTATTAAAATTATTTTGATTTTGTCCAGAATTACCATTCATAGGGCGATTTCCTTGAAAATTATTTTGGTTGTTAAAGCCATTATTCATATTAGGATTGATCTCAGTATGACCACTTTCAACCCCGTCATGATTATTCATGTTGTTAGGAACAACAGCTGATGCAAATTGTTTAGCACCGTCATTGTTACTTTCGGGAACGCCATTAGCAAAGTCATGACCAAAGACACGTTTTTCAAGATTAGAAAGGCGTCTTAAAATATCATAATTAGTTGAAGCCTCAGCAATTGAGCTTGAAACTGGTTTTTGTTGTGGTTGTGGTCTTCTGTTTTGAACTTGAGGTCTATGTTGTTGTGCTGATTGATTTGCATTCATACCACGTGATTGCATTAAACTCTCATTTTCAGCCTTTAATTGACCAATTTCATTTGTAAAAGTTTCGTAGTCCTTAATAATACCATCTAAGAATTGATCAACTTCGTTAGGGTCGTAACCTCTCATCTTTGTCTTAAATTCTTTTTGCAAAATATCGTTAGGTTGGTAGTTTAAGGCAAATTCATTGCCACCATTATTGCCGTTGTTACTACCGTTTTGGTTCATTCCATTCATATTGTTCATTATTAAACACCCCAGTGTTAATTATTATTCTAAAAACGACTGAAACTAGCTATCTGATAACATATTAGCAAAATCCTGCATAGAATCAAAATCTATTAATTCCAGTTGATAATCAGTTCCACCATCCTGATAAGATTTAATAGCCTCATAGTCATACTTTGGCTTACCACCGCTATCGGGATCGTAGAAAATCAAAGCTCCGTTTGTATGTTGTAGCATAAAACTTTGCCATACTCTTAATTGTCTACCTGAATGATAACTCATATTGGAAACTTTGTTGACATAGTCAGCGTTTCTTAAAAAATTTTTTAGTAATAGCTGATTGTTCTCATTCCACTTATTTCCAAATTCAGCATATGGTAATATCACTGCATGTCTTATATTATAGCCTTTTTTCTTAACTTCTTGTATAGATTTACCCACAATTTGTTCTGTTCCTAATTGTGCACCAGTAATTATCCATTCTGTTCCATTTTCGGCATAATTAATTAGTCTTTCTTGAAAAAAGTCTTGAATTACTTTGGCTTTTGGGTCATCATCTTTAAAAATACCTAGCTCAAAAGATCGATAACCTGTTACCCATAAATTTTTTAGCATAAAGAATTCTCCTCTAATTAATATTTTCGGCATCATGGTATAATTTGCACAGTGGGAGTTGATATTTTGAAGATAAACTATCCTGATGGTCGAACTTTTAACAATAAACCATCACAATCTCCTCTTAGTGAAACGAGCGCCAAAAAGAAAATGATTTTTGGTGATCGTGGTATGACGCTTGAGGAAGAGATTAATGAAAGTAATAAGTATTATCGTAGTCACGATATAGCGGTAATATATAAGAAGCCAACGCCGATTCAAATAGTTAAGGTAGATTACCCTAAAAGAAGTAAAGCTGTCATTAGAGAAGCTTACTTCCGCCATGCTTCTACTACTGATTACAACGGCGTGTACAATGGCTATTATGTTGATTTCGAAGCTAAGGAAACTAAGAATAAGAATATTTTTCCGTTGAAGAATTTCCATCAGCATCAAATTGATCATCTTAAAATGTGTCAGAAACAAGGTGGCATTTGCTTTGTCATTATAAAATACGTAGAATTAAAACGCTATTTTGTAACGCCTGCTGATGAAATCTTTTTACACTGGGATGCTCAAAAAAATGACGGTCCCAAATCAATACAGTTGAAAGATATCGTCAACAGTTCCATCGAAGTCAAGTCAGATTATAATCCTACTTTACCCTATATTAATGCTGTTCAACAGTTAATCGAAAGTGGGAAGGAGAAAAAATGAAGAATAAGAATACCAGTATATTAACCTTCAAAAATATTTTAAAATGGATTTTGTCCATTGTGGCTGTTCTAGCCGGAATATTCTTGTTTGTCTTTGTATACTACGCCTTCAGTGCTCCCGCGGTTAGTCAAGAAAACCTCCAAAGCGGTGGTTCCTCAACAATCGTAGATTCCACTGGTAAGCAGATTGCGTCTTTAGGCGATAATAAGAGAAATTACGTTACGATCGATAAAGTTCCACAACAAATGGAAGACGCTGTTGTCTCCATTGAAGATAAGAATTTCTATAATGAACCATTAGGTATTGATCCTGTCAGAATTGCCAAATCAGCTTTTAATAATGTTACTAAGGGAACTCTTCAAGGTGGAAGTACTTTAACACAACAATTAGTTAAGTTAACGGTCTTCTCTACTGAAACCAAAGATCAAACCTTTAAACGTAAGATGCAAGAAGCTTGGTTAGCTATGAGAGTTAGTCAAAAATTCTCTAAGCAACAAATCCTTGAATTCTATATGAATAAGGTTTATCTGAATAATGGTATCTATGGTGTTGAAACCGGTGCTAAATACTATTATGGCAAGAATTTGAAACAACTTAGTTTACCTCAAATGGCTTTGTTAGCCGGTTTGCCAAATGCTCCAAGTAATTACGATCCCTATACTCACCCAACCGAAGCTAAGCAACGTCGTGATTTAGTTATTCAAGCAATGTATAACAATAATAAGATCACTAAGGCTCAGGCTGATGAAGCTATGAATACACCAATTACTTCCGGACTACAACCATATAAAAAAGTAAGCAACAGTAATAATTCTAAACGAATTGTCGCTGATCCTTACATCAAGGAAGCAATTACAGAAGTTAAGAAGAAAGGCTTTGATCCATATCGTGATAATCTAAAGATTACTGTTAATATGGATTACGATGCTCAAAAACGTCTTTACAATATTGTAAATTCTTCTAACTATGTATCCTTCCCCGATTCAAAAATGCAAGTTGGTGCAACTGTGGTTAACCCTAATAATGGTAAAGTTGTGGCCATGATTGGTGGACGTAATCTAGGTAATGTTCAATTTGGTTTGAACCGTGCTGTTCAAACTGGACGTAGTAATGGTTCTACAATGAAGCCTTTACTTGACTACGCTCCAGCTATTGAAAATCTAAACTGGTCTACATATCATCAACTTGAAGATACCGAGTATACTTATGCCGGTACTAATATTCAATTGAAGGACTGGGATGAGCAATACGAAGGTCAAATGAGTATGCGTAAGGCTTTAGTCAACTCGAGAAATATTCCAGCTGTTAGAGCTTTATCAGCTGTCGGTCTTTCTAATGCCAAGAGCTTTGTTAAAAAATTAGGAATTACAGTTAAGGACAAAGGTTTGTCAGTTGGTATCGGTGGTAATGTTTCATCACTTCAAGGTGCAGCAGCTTATTCTGCCTTTTCTAATGGTGGTACATACTATAAACCATATTATGTTTCTAAGATTGAAACGGCTGATGGCATTACCCATACTTATGGTAAAAATGGTAAGCAGGCGATGAAAGATTCAACGGCTTATATGATTACCGATATGCTTAAGGGTGTTCCTTCAAGTTATGCTACATATGCTAATATTTCCGGTTTACATCAGGCTGGTAAGACTGGTACAACTAACTACGATTCTAATTCTATCGCTCAAAACTCAGCTTTGAGTGGTACAGCCAGAGATTCGTGGTACAACGGTTATACAAAGAATTATTCAATTAGCGTTTGGACCGGTTATGATTCTCCAAATCAGAACGGTATTTCATCCACATATCAAAGTGTTGCTGGAAAGATTTATAAGGCTGAAATGAGTTACTTAGCTGAGAACACTAACAGCAATCCTAACTGGAAGAAACCAAGTTCCGTTGTTTCAATGAGAATTCAGAACTCTGGTTCAGAAACACCAATTGTTGCCTCCCCTAGTTCCAGTTCATCTAGTTACACTAAAGAGTTATTTGTGAAAGGACATGCACCATCAAATCCATATAAGGATTCTGATTATTCCTCAAGCAGTGCATCTAAGTCCAGCAGCAATGAAGTAACGACAAACAATCATTCAAGTAGTTCATCAGAATCAACTGATTCTGATAATGATACAACTGATAAAGATAATACTGAAACAGGTACAGGTACAAGTTCCGATAGTAATAGTAGTGATAGTGATAACACAACAACCAATAATTCGAGTGACTCATCTACTACAAATAATAACTCCAATACTGGTAATACAAATTCCAATAATAGTAACAATACTAATACAGGAAATAGTAATAACAGCAATAGTGGTGGTACCTCAACTAATAATAATTCCGGTAGTGATAGTAATAACTCATCTAATACTGGCGATTCAAATAGTGGTGGTACAACTAATAGTAATACTGGTGGTTCTACTAACAGTGGAGCTACTACTAATGGATCTTCAACCGATAGTTCTAATTAGTGGTTAAATGAAAAATCCGCATTCAGCTTTTTATGTTGAGTGCGGATTTTTTTGACTAATTAATTATTGTGTAATGAGATACTTTATTAAAATATTGTTGTCTTCTATATGCTTAGTTTGTGACTCTATATGGTACTTATCAGAGATATTTAAATGATAAGTTATATTCTTGGGAATTTGTAATTGCAGTTCAATTTGTTGATCAACCCTTTGCCATTTTGTTTGAATAATCCCAGAAATAGTTTTCAACTGACAGTCAACATGATTTGTTTCAGTATCAAAATAAGGTCTAATACTGATATCAGAGCAACCAACAGATGAATCGCTTATTTGTATTCCACCGAGTGCTTCATAATACCACTGGATATAGCTTGAGAACATTGCGTGATTAGCAGAAGAATGTTTACTTCTGAATGGTTCTGATAAAACTTGGTTTCCGTTATTTAGCATATTATAAAAGCCAATTTCACTTTTTTGTGTAAGCCAATTACTTACAATTCTATCGCAATTATTTTCATGAAGAACACGGTACAATATTGGCATTCCAAATATTCCGGCAGTAAATAATCCCTTATCTTTCTTTATTTGTTTAATTAAAGCAGATAGAAGCTTCTTTTTGTCGCCTAGATTTAATAATAATGCAAAGGCTAGACCACTTTGTGTTCCTTGGCCCAAAGTTCCATCTTCATTTGTAAATTTGGTTTTGATGGTTTTAATTAATTGTTTTTTTTCAACATCAATTTCATTAATATCAGTGATTTTGTTTAAAACTGTTGCCAAACGTTCTATAAGAATACTGAAACTAAGAATTGTACAATAACCAATTAATAATTTATCTGGTGTTTTGTCATAAAAGTTTTTGACAAGAATGCTTCCGTGATCACCTATACAATTATTGGCTAGTTGATCAACTGGAATTGATTGTAGATAATCATATTGCTTTTTAGCAGCATCATAGTATTTATTTAATAAGGCTTTGTCACCATAAAACTGGTAATGCTTCCATAGAAGATATGGCAAAACCAATTGCCAAAGGATAGGTCCCTCGCCTTGGCCAGTTCCATTAGTTTGAATGCCCATATATGGTGCCGTTTCGGGGATACCACCATTTTCTGTTTGTTCAAGTACGAAGTCGGAGATAGTTTTTTCATAGAACTTTTTAAGATCGAAGCTATATAAGTTAGAATTGGCCAATGCAACTATATCACCGCCGTATTGCAATCTTTCACGAGCACAATCTTCAAAAACTGAATGTACATTATTTAATTTTGTTCGCATTCCGGCAACAAATAACTGGTTTAAATAATTGTTGTCTGTTGATATTGTTCCGACTCGTTCTAAGTCAGTATGTACATAAGTACCCTTGATTTCAGATAAAGTATGTTTGTTAATATTAGAAACTAAAACATATCTAAATGAGTGGTATGAGAATTTATTTTCAAATGTTTGGATACCCTCGTGACAAATTATTCGATCCTCTTGAATAGCCTTTTTGGGGGCTCCTGGACCGCCAGTGATTTCAGATATTTCTCCTATATTGCCGACATACGAAGTATTAAATAATAATTTTCCGTTTTCCATGGTTTCACTATATTTTAAAGAAATATTTTGATTTTGATGTCCATTAATCGTTAACTTCATGAATCCGCTAATGGTCTCTCCAAAGTCAATTAATACATCGTTACCAACTTGCGAAACCTGTAATGGCGCGACAATTTTTGCCTTTTTTACTTTAGGAATGAAACTGGCACGCATATTCTTTTGATCTTTTTCATCAATAGGAACCTCAATTGCAGGGTTATCACTAACTTTTGATTGTGTGAAGTTAACGTGTTCTCCTAAGTATAAATTGTTCATCGTAATTATCCCTTGATGAACCATCCATTCCGTATTAGAAAATTGAATTAGTTCTTCGTTATCGAATAAATTAAGTATAAACTTTGGTTCCCCTATTCTTGATAAACGTTGGCGCAAATTATATTTGCCGAATAAATTTAATGGTGATGGATTATACATTCCATTTCCCAATTCAACTTCAATTTCATTTTTCCCATTCTTGGTTAAATCAGTGATGTTATATTCGTCGTAGTAAATTCTTTTAGAAAAGTCAGTCCAATCATTATTCAATTCAAAATTACCGACACGATTGCCATTAACATGAACAATATAATATCCTAATGCGGCAATCTTTAATTTAATGTTATTTAAATCTGTGATTTCAAAAGTTTGTGTGAAGATTGGATTAGGATTTTGCAAATAATAATTGCGATTATCAGGTCCATAGTCCATTTGAGGAGCTTGTATCCAATTACCGATGAATTCTTTGTTACTCATTTCATTTCTCCTCTTCTTGCTTTTCTTCGACCATTATTTCTTTGTCAGCAATTTTGACGAATGGTAACCAGACCAAAATGACAGCAACAAAACAAACTAGTTGTAAAATAGCTCCAGAAATACTTCCTGTTACTAGATAACCGCTAATTACAATTGGAGTTGTCCAAGGTACTTGTACTAAACCGGTTGGTAGCGGTACTAGATGAAGAGCAAATGCTGTATAAGAAATCACGATAGATACTACATTGCTGAATAGTAAGGGAATAAAGTAAGTTACGTTAAGCATTAATGGAATACCGAATAATGTTGGTTCCCCGATATTAAAAAGATATGGAATCCCAGCAACCTTTTTCATTTCACTATAACGATGACTATGTGCAATTAAGATAATGGCGAAGATTGATCCGATAACAACGATACTAGCAAATCCATCCCAGAAACTCTGAGAAATAATATTAGGAATAGCATGATGTGCTAAACTGGCTGTTTTATTTTCGTCTTGTAGAACTTGAAAAATTGGTGTCATAACACCGTTAACTATTGAATCACCATGGATACCGAAGAACCATAGAAGTTGACCAAACATTTTAACTAGAATAATACCAATTAGTGAACCACCCATTGCTTTTAGTGGTGTTCCTAAGATCATATTAAATAGTTCCAACGCACTTAATTTAGCAAAATTATCTAAAATTAATCTAAATATCCAAAATAGCGTAATGACTACAAACGATGGAATAAGCGATTCGAATGGAGATGAAACTGCTGGAGGAACCGAAGCTGGCATTTTAATTTTTATACCTTTACGGTCAATTACTCGATAAATTACAGCAACTGCAATAGATACTAAAATGGCTAGAAAAATTGATTGAGCTCCGATAGTTGTAATATCTAAAAAACTACCAGCTTTAGTTGTCTTGTAAGGTGTTAAAACCATAAAGCTAACTACCGATGTGAGCATAGCTTGCATACCGTTGATCTTCATTTCGTCAGCAAGTGTTCTTGATACTGCTAGTAGAACTAGTAAACCACCAATGGCTAAACTAGCATCGTTAACAATAGCCAGCTTAGTTGACCATTGCGTAACAGTTAAGTTAAAAAGTGAAGCCATCCAAGCATTGACACTTGGAACTGGAAAATTACCAATGATTAAGAATACAGAAGTAATAACTGTAAATGGCATGTATGCTAACATCCCATTTTTAATAGCATTTATATAGATATTCTTATTAAAGGCCATTGATAATTTACCTAATGAGGATTGAAACTTATCCATAATATTACTCAAAATAGTGCACCCCTTTGAATTATTCTTTCTTTACAATGCTATAATAGCAATTAGTTCAGCGCTTTCACAATGTGATAATCTGTTTTAAAAAGTATCTTTTTTTGATATTTAAGGAGTATAAGGATGAACTATCAAGATTTAGAAGAATTTTTATCAGGTCCTTCAACTTATAATCGTGCTACTAGTGATGAAATACGAAAGCATTTCCAAAATAAGTATGAATCAGTACCTTATAAGAATGAACCACTCTTTATTTTTAACGACGATCGGCCATTTGATAATGATAGTCATATGATTCAATTACATCGACGAAATATGAGCAGAGTCCCTTACCATATCTTTCATTTCATTGTTCTAACTTATGTTTATTCAGGAATGATAACAATGCTAGTTGAAGGTCAAAAGATACTTTTAAAAAAAGGTGACCTAATTATACTGGATAAGTATGTTCCTCACGCGGTCTTACCTACTTCTAAGAATGATTTAGGAATTAATATAATTTTAGATAATAATTTCTTTGAAAATACCATTATAAAATCTGATAAAGATAATTCTCTACCTAATTTTATGATTGAATTGATGAGCCATCAGTACGCGCATAATCACTTTTTATTTTTTTCTACAAATGATTTACCAATTATTCATAATTCAATTCAGAATATATTGTGCGAAGATTTGGATAAGAAAAAATTCGCCAGTACCGTCATTGATAATTACATTATGATAATATTTATGACCTTGATTCGATTACAACCAGTTGAAACGAGTTTTAATAACTCCAATTTACACATTCAAAAAATTATCTCTGAGGTTAACAAGTATATTCAGAAAAATTATAAGGAGGGCGAATTGAATAAGCTTTGTCAGCAAATTAATTACAGTCCCTCTCATATTAGTCGAGTTATCCATCAAAATACGGGTAAGACATTTAAGGAGTTAATCAACCATCAACGTATGGAGAGAGCTAAAGTACTTCTACAAGATAGAACTTTAACTGTAAATGAGATTGCTGAAAAAGTTGGTATTAATAATATGACCAATTTTTATAGACGATTTGAAAAATTTGTTGGCGTGACTCCTAAAAAATATCGGGATGAATTAAAAAAATAGAACATTACCCTTTATGAGTAATGCTCTATTTTTTTGGAGATTTTACTTATTTTCTATTTCAAAAGCTTTATTATCATCGTATTTAAAGAATGGATAATAAAACACAAAATGAATAGCTACGGCAAAGATAATGATTAGTGCAAAGATAATTCCACCTTCTGCAAAGGCAGTAATAATTGGTGGTGTAACCCATGGGAAACCTAGCTGAAATGCAGGATTAATATTGAACTTAACTACATTATAGATTCCCCAACCTATTAGTGCTGCCACTGGCTGAGAAAGAATCATAGGAAGAAAATAAACAGGATTCATTACTAGTGGGACACCAAATATTATTGGCTCATTAATATTAAAGAGATTAGGAATAATGAGCACCTTACGTAGTTCTTTGTATTTTTTTGATTTAGCTAAAAGCAGTGAGCAACAAAATCCCAATGTACCACCAAAACCACCGAGATTGGCAACTAGATAAACAACCATAAATGCTCCATATGGTAAAGCCTTACCCGTATTAAATGCCTGCATATTGGCGACAATTGCGCTAATAACAACAGGTGTGTAAAATCCGGTAAGTGATGCAGGATGAACTCCGAAAAACCATAATAAATTGCAGATCAAACTAAATAAAATATAAGCTGCTGGAGAGGTTCCCAAGGTCATTAATGGAGTTTGAATAATGGCATTAAATGAGTCAAATAGATTTCCCTTGGACGTGAATAAGAATAAGACTTTAATTACAAAAACTGATGACAGGATTACAACTGCAGGTATAGATGAGGCTAATGAATTAGCAACCATTGGTGGTACAGAGTCAGGTAAATTAATTCTCAATTTACTGTGCATTAATTTTCCATACAGATAAGTAATCAGAATGCCGACTACCATAGCTAAGAAAATACCTTTACTGCCTAAATAACTATCAGTTAATGCAGTAATAGTATTCTTACCTACCTTCAATTGTGAAGGAATAAGTATTAAAAAGCTTGCGATGGAGATAACTACACCGCTCATTCCTTTCATACCAATTTTCTGACTATATGCATTAGAAACAGTGACAATTAGATAGATTGGTAAGAGTGACAAAGTAACGTTGGTTGCTTGTTGCCCAGCATTATATATGTTTGTTGCAAGAAGAAAATGTTTCCATGAACTGATAGGCAAGTTGATTAAAATGGTAATTAAAGAGACGCCTATTGTAACGGGGACTGTATCAATACATCCCTGTACTACAGCTTGAATTACTTTATTGTTGCCAAATTTTGATGATAATGGACCCAACACATTTGACAAAAAAATTTTAAATTTGTTAAACATTATTGAACACCCTTTCTTTTTTTCAACAATGTTAGATTAGCATTGGGTTCAAATCACAACTCATCAATACTTGACCACTTTTAGTATTCTTCGTAGACCCTATCTAGAAAATACATTAGACCATACTTAGATTCACCATAATAACTATACGTGCCTATTTTTATAACCTCGTCAAATACATTAATATTTTCAGGGATAGTTTGAGTCAACAGTAATTTTTGAAATTTATATGAATCCAAATTCATATTCATTAAAAAATTCCCCTGATCTGAAATTATTATTACTAGATCATTACGATCCAGTGCTTCCAAAGCTTGTTCTGCATTTTGATCAAATAGCGTTTCGACGTACTTATGTTTTAATGCCATTTTAACTTGAAATTCAGTTACAAATGGATAATTGGTAGCAAAGGATAAGATAATGATTCTATCAGAATTTCGTATTCTTTGAACAACATTGTTTATATTCAAATCAGATGTTTCTTCTATATTAAGTAGGACATTCTTTTTATATTCTTCGTTATTAAATCCATCGGTTGGATAAACCAATTTGGGTAATGTAATTATTTTTCTAAGTTGTTTAAAATTATCAAAACCAATTTTTTTAATAAGTCTGTTTAAGGTCGATGGTGAACAATGACAAAATTGAGCTGCTTCTTCTAATGACATCTTACTTATTTTTTCTAAATTGTTAATCATGATTTTAGCAATAGAAGCACTCGAATTATGCTCTTTGTTTTCTCTTAAATATTCTAAAAGCTTAATTATTAGTAATTCCATAAATATCCCCCATCTACTCAAATGTTGAAGAGTTTGAATCAATACTTAACATTATACTTGATTCATATTAACAGAGGTGATTGTAATGGAAACAGAAAATTATTTTCCTAAAGACTTTTTATGGGGTGCTAGTATGAGTGCCTTTCAATCTGAAGGAGCTATAGCCGATGATGGTAGAAAACTCAGTGTCGCAGATATAAGAATCAAAAAAATGAACCAACAATTTCATACAACTGATACATCCACGGCCACTGATTTTTACCATCGCTATAAAGAAGACATTAAGTTAATGGCCGAATGTGGTCTAAGAAGTTTTCGTTTTTCATTTTCCTGGTCAAGAATATTTCCTGATGGTAATGGCAAGGTTAATAAAAAAGGTGTTCAATTCTATGACAATGTTATTGATGAATTGATTAAGTACAATATCAAGCCTATTGTCACATTGCTACACTTTGATTTACCACAGAGTTTAATTGATCAATATCAAGGATTCTATTCAAGAGAATCTATTCAAGACTTTCTGAATTATGCTAAATTTTGCTTTAATCACTTTGGAGATCGTATTCCATATTGGCTAACAATTAATGAACAAGACGTTCTGGCAAATATTCCATTTTTTAATGGGTTAGATAATTTATCACAAAGTATTCAAGCTAGCCATCATATGAACATCGCTAATGCTTTAACTATGAAGCTTTATCATTCACTAGACTTAAAGGGCAAAATTGGACCATGCTTATCCTACCCTACTAGATATCCAGCCTCAACAGATCCTAGGGATCAATTTTTAGCGATGAATTTAGACGACTTAGGTATTTTCTATTTAATTGATACTTTAATTTATGGAAAATATCCGGCCTATTATATTAATCACTTAAAGAGTAAGGGCATAATGTTTAAAACAAAGAAAGAAGATTCTTCCCTATTGAAAAATGTTAAGCCTGATTTTCTAGCTATTAATTGGTATACTTCTGAAGTTGTTGGTCAATACTTGGATGACAGTCAGGTAGACGATTATCAAGGGCCCGAGTTACCTCGACAAAATCGCAGTGAAAAGGGTGTTGCCCAATACTATAAGAATCCATACACGGAATATGGAGATTATAATTGGAATATAGATGGTGTTGGATTACGCTTAGCGCTCAGAAAGATCTATGAACGTTATCACCTGCCCTTAATGATTACTGAAAATGGCTTAGCTCTTAAGGAGAAAATTGATCATGGGAAAATTCATGACCAAAAGAGAATTAAATACTTAAACCAAATGATACAAAGTATGTCTTTAGCAATAAAAGATGGTGTAAAACTGTTTTCCTACAATCCATGGTCATTCACTGATGTTCTATCTAGCAGTCAAGGTATGGATAAACGATACGGATTAGTATTTATTGATCGTACTAACACTGATCTAAAGGTCTTAAAGAGAATTCCTAAGGATTCATTTTATTGGTATCAAAAATGTATACACGAAAATGGTTCTATTTAACAAAAAATCAACAATCCTATATAGAATTGTTGATTTTCTAATCAATATTTAAATGTTTTCTAGCTAAACAGTAGCGTGCAATGAACCAACTTTTTCAATTTTCTTACCAAATCTACTGATGAACAATAATAAGAACATTAATGCTGATAAGATAGTTCCGGCGATGAATGATCCATCCCCTGCTGAGATATTAACCAATGAAATAATGATTGGAGCAAACATACCAGCAACTGAGGAAACAAAGGTATTCATAGCAATAGCGACTGTAAATTGTTTTTCGTCCGTAAGGATTGATAGTTCATATGGAAGTGTAGCATTTACTAGTACGATACCAACACCAGAGAACATGTTACCTAAAATGTGAAGAGCAAAATTATTTGTGAATAAGACTAGAACGAATGACAACATGAAAGCAATGAAGCCCCAAGCAATAGTATTAGTCTTAGTAATTTTACGGATGTATTTGATAAGAACAGCTGTAGCGATACCACCGATATTACCAATAGCTGTAACTAAAGCGACGTAGGCTGTACCCTTACCTTTGCCAGCTAAAACAATAGATTGATTTGTCATAAATAACATCATGCAAAGCGACAAGACAAAAGTAATTCCTAAAATTAAATATACATGCTTGTTTAATGAACCAAAGACGGTTTTAAGACTAGTTTTTTGATTATTTTCTTCAGCGGTCTTTGAAAGTTTGACATCTTGTGGAACTAGGAAAAATACCATTAAAATAATAACAATTGAGAAAGCATAGATCCAAAATAGATTATGCCAATCGCTTCCACCAAGAATACCACCTAAAGCTGTAAAGAGCATCATACCAATGTTATTAGCACCGACTGACCAACCCATGGCCGTGGCACGATCTTCACCATCAAAGTTTGATTGCAATAAAACAGGACTAACATTACTAATGATACCAGTACCAAATCCGACAAGAACCATACATGCTAAGATTAGATTTAAACTACTACCGTAAAATACTGGAAGTAAACCTGCAACTCCGACAACGGCAACGGCTAAAATACCTAAGTTTTTTCTGGTTAGCTTAAATGCTAAATAACTAAAGAGCACCGTAGCAATCAATTGCCCTAATTGAGGAATTGAACCAAGCATTTGAACCTTTGAAATGGGTTCCTTTGGGAAAGATTTTGCTATAGCGGCAATGGCAGCGGAAACGGCTGATGTCGACATCAATAGCAAATTCATACTTAAAATACCAAGAACTAATGGAATCTTCTTTTTATTCATGAAACTGACCTCCAAATTATAATTAATCATGATTGCGCTTTCATTTACAGATTAATCATATTCTGGAAAGTACCTTTCAGCTATATCCAAAGACGAGCTAATCTGTGTTCATTTCACAGGTTGGCTTTTTTAATACATATTTTTATTTATCACCAGGATACTATTCTATCCGTTGTTAGAATGGGCTTTTTGACGATAAAGATCTGGTGAAATACCCAAAACCTTTTTAAAAATTTTATAGAAATATGACGGATTCTCATATCCTACTTTAAAAGAGATTTTGTCAATTGGCGCATTAGTGTAATTCAAATATTCTGCGGCAGCGTTAATTCTTTGCAAATGAACCAGTTTGATAAAGGTCATTCCTGTCGATTTTTTCAAAAATGACGATAAGTAGTTGGCATTGTATCCAAAGTGTTGAGCCATCTCTTCCAATGTTATATCAGCATAATTACTCTCAATATAAAGTAACAATGACAAGATATTAGCTCTTTTTTTATCATTCATTTTCCATTTAACATCAACTGTCTTATATGATTCTCGGATGAGCCGTGAAAATAGAATCATGATTTCTAGTCGAATGATTTTATCTGATTCCTTGTCGGGATGGTAATACTCATCGATAATTTCCCAAACATTTCGACTTATTTTGGAATTATTATTGGTTTTGAAAAAACTATATTGGCCTTTCCCGTAGTTTCTATCCGATAACAACGAAAATAACATCCCTGAAATACTAGTTTGACGATTATCGTGTAAAAGAGTGTTCAGTTCATTTAAAGAAAAGGCTGTATTTCTCAAAGCAATATCGATTACGATATCGTCAGTACCGATAGGTTTAACCGTGTGAACTGATTGATTACCAACAAAAAGCAAGTCGCCTTGCTGCATTTCAATTTCCTTATCTTGAACTACGGCCGTACAATTCCCCATTAAAGGAGCGACGATATCAACAAAATTATGATAGTGGAATGGAATAACAGACTCTATCGGCTGTACTGAAATGGAGATAGGATTAGTGTTCAATTCTAAATCGTCATCATAAGTATTATAGAAACGATAAACTGGTTCCCCATTGGCAGTCTTGATCGGAGTTATATTTTTTTCAGTTTTTTCAACCTTCTCTAGCTTTTTGACGACGTTAGAAAATTCTTTAGGTGAATTTTTAGAACGAAGAATTTCAATAATACTCTTACTCATATTAGTTTTACCTCACTTGTAAATCATTATAAGCTTTTTAAAAAATATGGGAAATGAACATAGTTATAATATTATTTGACAATAGTTGAAATTTATACAAGAGCTTACAATTTAGTTAAATCAATAAATTGTGGAGGAATTTTATGTTAGATTTAACCAAAACACCATATAACCTTTCAACAGAACAAATTGAATATATTAATAATCAGATTAATAAAATGACATTACCAGAAAAAATTGGTCAGTTATTCTTTGTAATCGGTCAAGATGAGAATACCGTTGACTTAAAACAATTCGTTAATAAGTATCATCCTGGTGGAATTATGTATCGTCCCGACAGCGCCGAAAAATTAAAGCGTGAAATCAAGACTATTCAAAAAGAATCCAAGATTCCTGTCTTTGTCGCTGCTAACCTTGAGGCTGGTGGTAATGGACTTTTGAATGAAGGAACTTGGTTTGGACGTCCAATGTCTGTTGCCGCAACTGATGATCCTAAACAAGCCTATAATTTAGGTGATATTTCAGGTTATGAAGCTGCGCAAGTCGGTGACAACATGTCCTTCTCACCTATTGTGGATATTGATAATAACTTCCGTAATCCCATCATGAATGTAAGAACTTTTGGTAGCGACAAATATCGTGTCATGAGAATGGTTGATTCAGAAGTTGAGGGATTAAAACACAATAAAGTTATTCCTGTTGCTAAACATTTCCCCGGTGATGGAGTTGATGAACGTGATCAACACCTTGTTAGTTCAGTTAATTCTTTGGGAACTGATGAATGGATGAATTCTTATGGTCAAATTTATCGTCATTTGATCAAACGTGGACTGCCTGCTGTTATGATTGCTCATATCATGCAACCAGCTTGGGAACGTAAGTTGGACCCCGGTATTGAGGACAAAGATCTACGCGCTGCTTCAACTTCAAAACTTTTAATTGATGGTTTATTGCATCGAGAATTGAAATTCAATGGAATGACAATTACTGATGCTACACCAATGCTTGGTTATACTTCCATCTTGCCAAGGGAACAAGCCATCCCCGCTACAATCAATGCCGGTATCGATATGATTCTCTTCAATAAGAACATTGACGAAGATTATAAGTTCCTTACAGATGCCGTAAACGACGGGGTTGTTTCAATGGAACGTGTTGACGAAGCCATTCGTCGTATTTTAGGTACTAAGTTAGCTCAAGGCGTCATGAATACAGATAATCAATTGATTCAAGAGATTCCTGAAAAGTTAGACTTACAGTTAGAGGATCATAAAGCTAGAACCGTTGATTTAGCTAAACATGCAGTTACTTTGGTTAAAGATCGAGATAAAATTTTGCCCGTTAATAGTAAGAAATATCCTCGTGTCCGTCTGGTCGTCCTTGGTGACAGTGACGATGGTGGTTTTAAAGAAGGTGGGCATGTAACTTCCCTTTTCAAGAAAGAACTAGAGGCCCAAGGATTTAAAGTTTCACTATTTGATCGTAAGAATTTAGATTTTCACGAAGTATTTGAAGAAGGAATTCAAGATTTAAAGGATAAATTTGATTTGGCTATTTATGTGGCCAATATCGAAACTGCAAGTAATCAGACAACAACCAGAATTGATTGGATACATTTGATGGCCGCTGATGCTCCTTGGTATATGCGTTCTATTCCAACGTTGTTTATTTCCATGTGTAATCCATACCATCTCTTTGATATTCCAGATATTTCAACAATGATTAATGCTTATACCGGTAATCCTGAATCAATCGATGCCGTTATTAGGAAAATTACTGGGCAAGAAGAATTTCTTGGTAAGAGCCCTGTAGATCCATTTTGTAATAGATTAGATACTAGACTGTGAGGTAGAAAAAATGAATATTGAAAACATCCAAGTAAACCATATGACTGAACCACTAGGATTTGATCTTAGTGATCTTAAAATTGAATTTGCGGTAAACTCTGAAAAAAATATATCTTTGGAGAAGAAGTTAGAAATTTTTGTTGATGATAATCCCATTTATCAAACTGATTGGCAAGTTTATACGAATAACTATTTCCAACCTGATTTAAAACTAGAGCCAAGAACTAGATATGATTTCACCATAAGCGTACGAAATATTAATGAAAATACCTCTGCTTCCGCAACTAGTTTTTTTGAGACCGGCAAGATGAATGAACCTTTCTCTGCTAAATGGATCGGTAACGATAATAAGGATATTCAGAATACCCTTCTTAAACGTAATTTAGAACTTCCCAAAGAAGTAAAATCAGCTCGTATTTACATGTCAGGTTTGGGCGTCTATGAATTGAATATTAACGATAAAAAAATTGGTGATGAACTCTTAGCTCCTGGAACAACTAACTATGATAAGTTGATTCAAGTTCAAACATATGACGCTACCGATGCATTTGCTCAAGGCAATAACACAGTTGAAATTTCCCTTGGTGATGGCTGGTATAAAGGTAATCTAGGCTTCGATGGTGGTAGAGATAAGATCTATGGTGATCAACAGCGTGCTATTCTAGAGTTACATCTACTCTACAATGACGGCACTGAAGATATAGTTAATACTGATGATCGATGGTTAACAGCCTCCGGAAAAGTTACTAAGTCTGCTATTTATTATGGTGAAGATATCGACGATACAATTATTCCTGACAATTGGGTTAAAGTTAGTGTCTTGGACTACCCTGTTGATACTTTAGCTGATAGATTAAGTTTGCCGCTTAAAGTTCAAGAGTACCTACCCGCTAAAGAATTGATTCATACACCTAAAGATGAACAAGTTATCGATTTTGGACAAAATAATGTTGGTATCATTGAATTTTATAACCGTGAGCCTAAGGGAACTAAGATTACTATTCAAATGGGTGAAATTCTTCAACAAGGTAACTTCTATCGTGATAATTTACGCGAAGCAAGAGCTGCCTTCACTTATATCTCAGATGGTACTAATAAGTGGATTCGTCCACACTTTACTTATTATGGCTATAGATATATCAAGGTTTCTGGAAATACCCAACCGCTACAATTAAAAGATTTTCGTGCCGCTGTAGTTTATTCCGATATGAAGATGACTGGTTCTATTAAGACCGATAATCTGGAAGTTAATCGCTTATTTGAAAATGTCCAATGGAGTCAAAAGGGTAATTTCTTTGATGTACCAACGGATTGTCCTCAACGTGATGAACGTTTAGGTTGGACCGGAGATGCTGAAATTTTCTCTAATACTTCAGCTTTCAATATGAATGTTTATGCATTCTTTAAAAAGTACGCTAAAGATATGAAGGTAGAACAAGATAGTCACGACGGTATGTTAACAATGTACGCTCCTTCCCTTCACGTTGATGAAGGTGGAGCTGCAATTTGGGGCGATGCTGCTACTGTTATTCCTTGGAATATGTATAGTAAATACGGTGATACAGCCATTTTGAAACAAAACTATTCCAGTATGAAAGGCTGGGTCGATTGGATTCATAGAAATGTTGAAAAGAGTGGCACTGGACTTTGGACAGGATCCTTCCAATTTGGTGACTGGTTATCTCTCGACAGTGAAAATCCAGCTGTACCAAATGGTAAAACTGATGAAGACTTTATTGCTTCCATTTATTACTATTACTCATCAAGCATTGTAGCCAATACAGCTAAAATTTTAGGTAACGAAAAAGATCATAAATTCTATACGGATTTGTGTAAAGATATTAAACAAAATATTTTGAAAGAATACATTACTGAAACTGGTCGTGTTGCCGTTGATACACAAACAGCTTATGCCCTAGTTCTTGAATTCAATCTTGTCCCCGAAAATTTGAAGTCACGTGTTGTCGCTGATTTAGTTCAACGTTTGAAGAAAGATAACGATCATCTGCAAACAGGATTCGTTGGTACCCCATTCTTATGCCAAGTTCTATCTGAAAATGGACAACATGAGTTAGCAACAAAGATCTTCCTAAATGAAGATTATCCAAGTTGGCTCTACGCAGTTAAGTTAGGTGCAACAACTATTTGGGAACGTTGGAACTCTGTTTTGTCAGATGGATCAATGAATCCAGAAGGTATGAATTCACTCAACCACTACTCAATTGGTGCCATTATGGAATGGGCTTATAAGTACGTTCTAGGACTTCATGATCAAGACAATGGTTATCAAACTGTTTATGTTGAACCTAAATTTGATTACCGATTGAAACATATTAGTGGTCACTACGACAGTTCTTATGGTGATTTGAAGATCAAGTATGACCTGGAAACAGATGAAAACCACACTATCGCATTACAAATTGATGTGCCTTATGGTCAAACCGTAAAACTAACTCTTCCAAGAGTTGGGTCTAATGTTATAGTTAATGACCAAAAAGTAACTGATCAAGTAATTACTCTAACAAATGGACATCACGAAATTTCATATATCCCTACTTCTGACTATATTGGCAGATACACCATAGACAGCAAACTTGCATCTATCACAGCCGATAAAGAATTATTTGATAAGATCAAATCAGTCACAAAAGAATTAGATATGTTCAATGATCCTGAAAATGTTGATCGATTGGGACATATGTCGATTAAGGAAGCCAATATGCTCTTCCCATTCATCAATATCCCTACTTCGGAGATGAAGCAGATCAACCAAATCCTTACAAGTACACCTGTTTTAAGTGAAAGAAGGGCTCAAGATGTTAGTGAAACAGTATAATAATCCAATAATTAGAGGAATGCGTCCTGATCCTAGTATCGTTCATGTTGGCAAATATTATTATATGGTCAACAGTACTTTTGAATATTATCCAGGAATAACTTTAGCCAGAAGCATTGATTTACTCAATTGGGAAACATTACCTAGTGTGGCAACTAAACACTCTCAAGCTGACTTAACGAAATCCAAATCTAATGAAGGTATTTTTGCCGTTTGTATCAGATATCATAATGATAAATTTTATGTGATCACTACTAATTTTGCTGAATTCAAAACATTTATTATCACTGGAAGTTTAACAGCTGATGGTAACATTTCGTGGGATGAACGCATCAATATTAATGTTAACGGGATTGATCCTGACATCTTCTTTGAGGGTGATCATACCTATGTTCAATACACCGGTTACCTTGAATCTGGAAAAAAGGCCTTACAACAAGTTGAAATTGAATTAGATACTGGTCGTATCTTGGATGGCCCTAAGGTATTGACTGCTGGCACAGGTGGTCGTGATGTAGAAGGTCCACATATCATTAAAAAATCTGACTACTATTACCTCTTAGCCGCCGAAGGTGGAACCGGTTTGGGTCACATGATTACCATTTTTAGAAGTAAGAGTATCTGGGGACCCTTCGAGAGTTGTCCTACTAATCCGATTTTTACTAATCGAGATCGTGCTGATGAACCTTTACAAAACATTGGTCACGGTGATTTATTCCAAGATGAAAATAAAAATTGGTGGCTGGTTTGTTTAGGCACCCGCCCTATCAACATAAATTTCAAAACTTTCACTAATACCGGAAGAGAAACGTTACTTTATCCTGTTGATTGGAATGGCGATTGGCCTGTTGTTAATAAGGGTGTTCCTACAGAAACAGTCGATATGTCAGAATTTCCAGAACATGCTAAAACTTTGCAACCTCAAAATTTAAATGATTTCACAGATTCTTTTAAAAATGGAATTTTAAATCCTGAGTGGGTCTCATTGAGAAACTCATTAAATGATAGATTAACAATTGAGCGTGATAATTTAACATTAACTAGTTCTGACTCAACCCTTTCAGACATTGATACACCTTCATTCTTAGGTTTGAGACAAACTGAACCAGATGAAACTTTTGAGATTGAATTAAACGTCGACAATTGTCAGTTAACTGATGGTCAGATTGGTGTCGCTGTGACAATCGACAGTACTCATTTTGCCAGTTTGACGATCAAGAAAAATGAGAATGATCACTTTGATTTGGTTAAAACAGTTCATGTTTTTGACTTAGTTGTTGAAGAAAAAATTGCTGAAATTAATAAATTACCAAAGAAATTCAGTATTATCAATCACCCTTCCAACAAAGAATTCTTAGTACAAACTATCGACAACAAAAACTTAGGTTTCAAAGTTGCCGCAATGCATTTTTCAAATGAAGCCATCAGTGCTTTGAATACTGGAGATATATTGGGGATCTATGCTCTAGGTACAGATTCGAAGTTATCCGTTAATAAAGCACGTCGCTTCCCTATTAATAAGGAAGAATAATAGTTTTACCTCACTTAACCATATACATATAAAAAGAACAGGATTAGGAAATTTAGTTTTCCTAATCCTGTTCTTTTCACTTAAATATTAAATTCATAGTCCCCGCTACCTAGCTCTTTTGTTTGATGTTTCATCATCAATTGGGCAGTGGCATTGAATGGTACATGTATTTGAATTCTTAAATCGTCATCAACATATTTCCAATTAACTTTGATCAATCCTCTAGTTGAACGATAATTCAATTTTGAACTAGTGAATTGTGATTTATCCGGAATGGTAATTTTAAACTTACGATATCCTGGTTCAATTGGTGATAGTCCGCCAATATTTTCTACGATCCAATGTTCAACACAACCAAACGCATAATGATTAAAAGAATATGTTCCTACCGAACCATCAGGAGCAATGCCACCCCATGATTCCCAAATGGTGGTAGCTCCATGATTAACTTCGTAAAGCCAAGAAGGCATTTTTGTTTGTAAAAGAATGGTTTTTGCTAAGTCCTTGTGACCGTATTGGCACAAGGTATCTAATAGATATGGAACACTTAAAAATCCTGTATCTAAGCAATCATTATTGTCATGAATCATTGTCACTAAATGTTCAACGGCTTGTTCTGTGGCTGTTTTATCTAACAAATTAAAAGCTATTGCTAAGACATAGCAACCTTGAAATTCTGCGGCAAGTTTTTGATTCTTCCAAAAATTTTTTTGGAAAGCCGTTGCTACATTTTTTGCGTAATTTTGATAGTCAAGAGCATTTTCTTCATCGCCTAAAACTGTAGCAATTTGGGAAAGTAAACTACTGGTATAACTTAGAAAAGCTGTTGCCACAACATCTTTAGTGGCTTTAGCTGTTTCCATTGGTCCTAGGGCATCTTTCCCTAACATATAACTAGGAAACATCCAGTCACCGTAATGAAATTTAGTATCCCAGATATATTGACTAGAATCATCACTTTTATCTTCAGCGGCACTTTGTACGGCGTAGTCATGCCATTTTTGCATAGCCGAATAGTTTTCCTTCAAAATGGATATGTCACCATCATTTTTGTAAATCGTCCAAGGAAGCATAATTATCGCATCGCCCCATCCTGCGGAAGAATAAGTACCAGTAAATTGAGGACTGGAAGTATAGAATTCTTTTGGAGCTGGAGCGTAATCTTGAATTTGACCATCAACCCTTTGTTCAGCTCTGACACTTTCTAACCAACGTTTTAACATAGCTGTTACGTCCATATTGAATAAGGCCGTTGGTGCAAAAACTTGGGCATCTCCTGTCCATCCGGCACGTTCTCTTTGAGGACAATCGGTTGGAATTGACAACATATTGCCTCTTTGACTCCATTGAACATTTTTAATTAATTGATTAATTTTTTTATTTGAAGTTTCAAGTGAACCTAACTCTTCCATTTTCGTCATTAAAGGTAAAGCTTCGATTTCATTTAGTGATGGAGTTTGCGTCAAACCAGTTATTTTAATATAACGAAAACCATGGAAAGTAAAGTCAGGGGTCAGTGTTTCAAAATTCCCTCGGCCAACAAAGTAATCTGTTTGATCCTTATTGCGACCGGTAATGTTATTAAAGAAACGTCCCTCTTTATCTAGGACTTCAGAATGCTCAATTTTGATAGAAATTCCTTCACCTAAATAAGTTGACAACTTAATTTTTCCAGCAATAACTTGTCCAAAATCTACTAGAATAGCGTCTCCATCATGCCAGATCTTCTTTGCAGAAATACCTGGTAATTGGTGAACATATTGTGCGTCTTGAGGAGTAAGATTATCCAAGTTATACGAAACTTCATCCACTTTTTGACTATTGTTCCAATCCGGAGTTTGACGAAGATCTTGTTTTTCTCCAATGAAGATATCGCTATAAACATATTTACCGGTGGTTGATCTGAAATCTTGATCAGTTTTGATAATATCTTGAGTTCCGTCAGCATATGTAACAATAATTTCTCCCAAAATACCATTTTTGTTTCCAAATTGACCGCCATTACCAGTAGTACTGATACGACCAGAATACCAGCCATCGGCTAAAACTACCGTCCAATCATTATCTGTTCCCAAAAATTTGGTGATGTCGAAATACTGATACTGTAAGATGTTTTTATACGAGGTGAAATCAGGCATGAATTGGGCCTGAGTAATTTTTTGACCATTAATCAGAGGATAATAAATACCATGTGCCGTCATGAATAACTGAGCCTTTTTGACCGCCTTCTTTAATTCAAAATTCTTACGAAGGTATTGGACAGGACGTAATCTCTGTTCTGGAGCCGTTTGTTTAGGCATCGGTTTACCACCAAACATAGCTGCTAAATCTAAAGGCGCCTCTTCAACAACATCGTCTTGCCTAGGTTCTATCCATATTGCATCCCAATGTTTCAACGCTGTTGTGAATACCATCTTGGGAGACCAAGGACTAGTTGTCTGATAATTGTCAGTAATACGAACCTGCCAAGTATAAGTTGTATGATCTTGTAGTTCCGCTGAATGAAGATGAAACTGATTATTATCTGACTTAATTTGATTTGATGTGTAAATTACTTCACCCACTTCATTCGAAATGATTATCTCAAATGAGATCTGTAAACTGTTCTTCTTGTTACTTTCAGCACTCCATTCAAATTTGAGATTATTTAAAGGAACAACAATATCGTCATTTCCAGTTGTTAAGTTATTAAGTTTCATTGAAGTAATTTTCATAGATATCTCCTCTGTTAAAAATAAATATTCATAATATAATTTAATTAATAATGTGATTTTGGGATGGACAAATGGATAAAAATTTAAAAACAATTATCGACCAGATACCGGTTGTTACGACTTTGGATAAATTCGAGCCAAAATATTTTAATCAGACTCAATATGGAAAAGTTTTTAGATATTATCGAACGTTATCTGATGGAATAGATCATCAATTAAATACAGTTGAACAAAGTATTGCTATTTCTAGGCAGCCGTTGGGACAAACTCCGTGGCACTTGCATAATTATATTGAATTGACGTTTGTCCTATCTGGTCAGGCCGAAATTATGGTTAAAAACAAAACCATCAAGTTATCGACCGGACAAATTCTATTAATGGGGCAAAATACGATTCACTGTTTAAACTTGAATAACCCTAAAACAGTTATCTTCAATTTAGCTATTACAAGCAACTTTTTAACTGAAGAACGGTTGATGGTTTTGCGAAAATTGAGTACCGTGGCAAAAATGTTATTTACTATCTTGCAAAATGACAATATTGATCAAGCTGAATATAGTTTTTTCAATGCAACTAATAATCCTGCCATTCAAGATACTTTGATTGAAATTATTGTTGAGTATTACAAGCCTGATTTTGGTAGTCAGGAAATCATTAATCTCGATGTTTTGAAATTATTAGTTGAGTTAATTCGCTTACGACAGTCTCAACAACCAAATGTTATCGCCAATGATACTTCCGATGTATTTGATATGTTGATTTATATTGAAAATAATTATAGAAATCTTTCGTTGACACAAATGTCAGAAGTATTTCACTTTCACCCTAATTACTTGTCGGCCAAATTAAAATCGGCCACAGGGATGTCCTTTTCGCAACTTATTTCTCTGCAAAAATTGAACGCTGCAGCGGCTTACCTGATTCATTCCAATGATACCGTATCTCAAATTTCTGAACATATCGGTTATTCTGACACTTCCTACTTTTATCAAGAATTCAAAAAGTTTTTCAAAATAACTCCAATTCAGTATCGTAAGAAAAATCAAGCTAATTAGAAGTCTTTACAGAACCTTGATTGGAAACCTTTTTACTAAAGTTAAAGAAAATCATAACGAGAGCAATCACAAGCATAGCAATTCCAATAACCAAAAAAGTCTGTAACCCAGCGGTAACGTTAAACCAACCCAAAATAATAGGACTAACGATGCCCCCTAAGGCGTTGGAAAAAATAAATAATGACATACCTAAAGAATTCTGTTCTTCATTGGTCAAAATAGGAATTTCATAAGGCGCTGTCGCCATGGCAATGCACATCCCCATACCAGATAAGTATGCACCAATGAATAGAAATGGGATTGAATTAGATAGAAACATAACAAAATATGAAGCTGTTAGTAATAAGGCACTCATTTCCAAAAGATGTTTATGTGCAATCTTTCTAATATAAGCCATTAAGAATCCTGTGATCATTCCACCAAGAGTTCCGAATGAACTAAGAATACCAGCAAGGGATGTTCCACCAACTTGTTTTTGAGAAATTAAAATAGAGAGATTATTTGAAAATGCTGTATAGAAAAGGATAGTTAGAAAGACTAATCCGGCGATTGCAAAAACATATTTATTCATCTGTTTTAAAACATCGATGGTTGAAACTTTCTTTTGGATTGAATTTGTATCAACCTTTTCAACTTTATCTAGAGGTAACATAAAGAGAACCAGGAAGAATACCAATACAGCTAATAAAAAGACATAGTAAGAATGGAACCACATTTTGCTTCCGAGGATTCCGGCTGCTGACATCATTAATACTGCACCTAGAGAATTAAATGCGGTGTTGAAACCCATCATTGAGGCCCTAGCTTCACCTTTAAAGAAAATTGAAATCAACATTGGAGTTAAAGTTGATACAAAACCAACTCCAATACCAACAATAAAGGCACATACAAGTAAAACAATAATCTGGCTATGCCAGAAAATAGGAACTATCCCTCCGACAATAACAGCTATAACACCAATTAAAGCCAACCTTTTCTTAGGAATACTCATAGCTAATCTACCAACAATTAAACTAATGATAAGTTGCCCTAGACTTGGCAGTGAGCCAATCATTTGAACTGTAGTGGCAGGTACTTTAGGAAAAGCTTGAATAATTTCACTAAAAACTGGGGTAATCACAATCCCACACATTGATAATAAAGCAATACTTAGAATACCGACTCGAACACGTAACTTACTCATTAAAATCAACTCCTAAACGTTTTTTGTTTTTTACAAATTATATGTTAGCGCTTACTTGCAAAACCAAAAATCCATTTTTCGAAGTTAGATAGTGTTGTAATCAAAGATTATTACCTTGAACGATAAAAATATCCCCCAAATTATTGGAGGATACTTTTTTTGCGTAATTTAATTTAATTGAACACGTAAATCACCGTTTTTAGAAACTATTACTAAAGCAAGCCCATTGAATAGATTTACTTTATCATTGTCCAGATTCTGATCAATAGGATCACCGTTACCATTGCCTATTATCTTGCCATCAGAAACATCCAAATTGACTGTTTCGTTAGCATTTTCAACAAATTTACCATTATCATCAATGGCTTTTAAGGCAAATAATGTTGTGGTCCCTCCTTCATATACTTTTTGAGGTAAAACTTGTTTAGTCTTACTACTACTGAAACGACTATCCTGAGCTACAATTTCGTCTTTTTGATAAGCAACAACTTTTAGTTCACCAAGTTCATATGGAATTGTCCAATTGGCAGAACAGTCAGTTAAATCTTTTTTGCCATAACTATGATCATTAACGAACAGTTCTACTTTTTCAGTATTACTAAATGCTCTAATTTCTACTTGACCTTGCTTGTCCAGGTTCAATTGATCTTTATTCCAACTAGGCATGACATGAACCATCGGTTTCTTAGTCCAATGTGCCTGATAGTAATAATAATAGTCCTTAGGAAAGCCACATAAATCAGCTATTCCAAATTGTGAACTGATAGCAGGCCAATTAAACGGTGATGGTTCACCATAGTAATCAAAGCCTGTCCATAAGAAGACCCCTCCCATGTATGGATTGTCTTTCAAATAAGACATAACTGTTTCAGGATGAGCCGTACCACCAACTCCGGGATCTTCAGGTTTTCTAACCCCAGGTAATACCATAGAGAAATAGGATCCAAAATTGTTACACTGTCTCTTTTCCCCGTTATCCTTGTAAATGCCTCTTGTAGAGAAGTATGAAGCATTTTCAGTGCTCATCATTGGTAATTTAGGATATTTTTTATGAATCAATTTAGCACCTGAACCCATAACACCGGCTTCAGGATAATTAACACCTAAGACATCGAGATTTTTAACGTAATTTTCATCAATAATACCTTCAGGAGTTAGTAATTCGGCACCAATAATCAAATGTTCATGATCGTATTGTTTAATCGTTCGAGTTAATTTTTGTGCAATACGACTACCTGATGGAGTGTTTCCAATAAGTTCTTCATTAGAAATAGACCAGAAACCAATTGAGGGATGCATTCTATCCCTTAGCACCATCTGTTTTAAATCATTAACACGCCAAGGAGAACTTTCCAACAATCGATTCTCATTGATTAGGATAATACCAAAGTGGTCACACGCATTTAGCAACTCCTCGGAAGCAAAATGATGAGTACTACGCCAAGCATTCACTCCCATATTTTTCATAACTTTAACTTTGTAATTAACAATATCTTGATTCATGGCTGTACCGACACCAGCAAAATCTTGATGTTCACAGATTCCATGTAGTTGATAGCTTTGACCGTTTAAGAAGAAACCATCCGTTGTATAGGAAAAGGTATGAATACCAAAGCTCTTTTGGATTTTATCAGTCTCAATTTCAAAACTGGCACTATAACAATATGGATTTTCAGGAGTCCAAAGCTTGGGATCATTTATCTCAATAGTTTTTTTAAAATCATATTTTTGATAACTAGCAATTTCAACTTCGTTAAATCGAATGACATTTTTATCATCTAACGAAACTGTTGGTATAACTGTTTGAAGTTTATCAGTATCGTTTTTAACAGAAAATTCAATTCCTAAAGTGGCGTTACTGTTATCTAAGCTTTTCGTATAAATGTAGCAGTCATCGCTGACAATTGAAACTAAGGGTCTATGTTCGAGCCAAACCGAACGATAAATCCCAGCACCTTCGTACCACCAGCCTTCAGCACCGGTTGTAGTATCAGCACGAACTAAGATGACATTGTCGCCCTCTTCTCCATAACGAGCCATCTCGGTAATATCAAAAGAAAATGAATTATAGCCACTGTTATTGTGCCCTAGATAGACACCGTTAAGCCAAACATCGGCCATTCTCATTACACCGTCAAAATGCAAAACAGTCTTTGTTCTGTTTAATTCATTAGTAGATAGTTTGAATGTTCTACGATAATAACCGACAGCATCGGGTTTAGATCCGCTCATTAATTTCTCTGGTTGATTAACATATGGAACCTTCCGATTCCAATCATGAGGCAAGTCAATTTTTTTCCAATCGTCGGATAACTTATCTGTTAAATCAGTACCGGCTAAATTCAATAATCCTTGCTCGGCATTCCCTTGAGCAATTAACTTTAAAAAGTGATTGCCACCGGCACTAATTGGCAAACGGGAGCCAGTTTCGTTAGCTAACGGAGCAGTAAGTCCACCAAGAGAGACAGCTTTTTTCGTAGTTTTAAGTGGTTGACGTTCTAATTCACCGTAGTGAAACAACCAATTTTTGTTTAGAAGTTCTTTTCTAGTCATTATTTATCAATCCCTTCATCTAACTCAATCTTAATGTAAAAAGCCCTATGCTATAATGTTTATATACGATTTTTAGCAAACGCTTACTGTAATTTTCCAACTTGGAGGTTTAGATTGATGACTAAAGAAGATTTTCATAACTTAGATACGCCGTCCTCAATTAACGGTCCTGAAATCTCCACAAATTCACCTTTATCAATATTTTATAAACGTAAAACTAATCAAAAAGTCCTTTATACGATGGTACAAAATGGTAAGTTCAATGTTTTTGAAGCTGATGACTATCAAAAAATGCATCGTGACCGTGATTTTGAATTAATGTATGTTTTAAAGGGACAACTTACTAACTATTTAGAGGATCAAGTCTTTACTTATAAAACCGGTGAAGGTTGTTTATTGAATCCACAAATGAGACATACTGAAAAACTTCAAGATGACTGTTTAGTTGCCTTTATCAACTTGTCAGAATCATTGTTGAACCAACTTTTAAATGGAATTGATACTTCAGAAGCCGTTTTTTCTTTCTTACAACATAATTTAAAGGATGAAAATAGTTGGCAAAGAAACTATCTACAGTTTCGTACGCAAACAATAGGTTCAGATAAAACCTTTAGAATAATTCTAGATTCTCTGCAACAGGAAATCACCACTGTTAAAGTAGGCTCAAATTATCTTCAGCAAGGATTAATTTTGAGATTGTTGTCTGAATTACAGGATAAAAACCACTTTCAAGTAACCACTAATCTGTTAGATCATTCAAAGAAAGATTATTTGTTAAATCGAATCGTTCAATTAATTGAGGATAATACGGGTAATATCACTCGTAAAACTTTAGAGGAAGAATTGCATTATAATGCCGAATATCTAAATAGAATTTTAAAAGAGCAAACAAATAAAACCCTAACTTCCTATTCACAAGAAGTCAGGGTTCATAAAGCACAGGAATTATTGACGACTACCGAACTAACCGTACAAATGATAGCCGAAAAATTAGGATTTTCTAGCGAAACTTATTTCTATCATTATTTTAAGAAACATGTTCAGTTGTCACCTAACGTTTATCGCCAACGATTTAGGATTAAATGAAATTAATTTTATAAATAAGGAGCGCAATACGCAAGATTTGGCAATAAAAGAATTATTTGGCTCTTGACCAAAGGTGAAAAAGAAAACTGTTATTACATTTCTCTTTAATTAATACCGTTTTTTTGAATAACTTTTTTATACCAGTAAAAGCTATCCTTCTTTATTCTATTTAAGCTCCCGTTTCCTTCATCGTCCTTATCAACGTAAATTAAACCATAACGCTTTTTCATCTCTCCGGTTGATGCACTGACAATATCAATACATCCCCAAATACAATATCCCATTAATTCTACTCCATCGTCGATGGCTTCACTCATTGCATCAATATGCTTACTCAAATAATCTATTCTGTAATCATCGTGAATCCTTTCATTTTCATCAAGAACGTCTATCGCACCCAAACCGTTTTCGACAATGAATAATGGTTTTTGATAACGATCATACAAGTTATTGAGAGTAATTCTTAATCCGATAGGATCAATTTGCCATCCCCATTCACTACTTTTTATATAAGGGTTCTCTACAGATGAAAAGACATTTCCTTTGGTCTTATTTTTACTCACTTCTTTGTCAGAACTAACACAATGAGTTGAATAATACGATAATGAGACAAAATCAACAGTATTTTTCAATATTTTTTTATCTTCTAATGTTATATTTAAAGAAATATTATTTCTGACAAGATACTGTTTTATATAATTGGGATAATATCCTCGAACTTGAACGTCGCTAAAAAAATACTGTTCACGATTTTTTTGTAAAGCCATTAATATATCCTTAGGATTACATGAGTATGGATATACCTCACCGGCAGCCAACATACAACCTATCTGCATTTTAGGATTAACTTGATGAGCCATCTTAGTGGCTGCGGCTGATGCTACTAATTGGTAGTGAGCTGCCTGATATTTCAATTGAGTAAGATTATCTTTTTTATCATAGCATAATCCTCCACCGACAAAGGGTAAGTTTAATATCATATTCATCTCATTAAATGTAATCCAATATTTAACTTTATTTTTATAACGTTCAAATAATGTTTGACAAAGATTCAAATATGCACCAATCATTTTTCTATCTCTCCAGGCACCATATTTTTTTACCAAGCCAACTGGAGTATCAAAATGGTCAATTGTGACTAATGGTTCTATGTTATTTTCTAAACAGCAATCAATTACACGATCATAAAATTTCAATCCATCTTTGTTAGGAGAACTCTCAGTGCCAATTGGATATATTCGAGACCAAGTTATGGAAAATCTGAATGCTTTTAATCCTAAATTAGCTAATAATTTAATGTCAGTTTCGTAATGTTCATAAAAATTTATTCCCGTATGACTAGGATAATAAAAATTTTCAGAATTATAATTTTTTAAAGCATCCGTACCATTGAGCATAGATTTAAATCTTCTATCACCATATGGTAATAAATCAGCCATGCTTAATCCTTTGCCACCTGAATCAAAACCACCTTCAGCTTGACTTCCAGATATAGCCCCGCCCCACAAAAAGCCTTTAGGAAACATTACATTACCTCCAAGTCATTAAAGAATGGAAGTGAATCATCTTTTTGGATGTCCAATGATTCCACATTTAGAATATTTCTCATTGAAAATCCCTTCATATCTTCTTTGAATTCTGGACTATTCATGTATTCCTCATTCTTTTCTTTTGCATTAACATTTTTTTGGAAAGAAACTAGTGCAAATACTCGGCAAGTGTCGTTTAAAGAATTTTTTTTCTCTTTAAAAACGCCTTCAACTTTAATACCGAATTTTGGTAGGCTGACAATGTGTTTTTGCCAATACTTATTCATATATAGTGAAGCAATTTCATTATCTTTTAATGTATAAATTCTTAATTGAAACATTTTAATTTCATCCTCTCTTAAACGGTTAACACCATTTGTTGTGACGTAACATCAGTATTATATTTAACATCAGTATTAACGTGATCATAGTCATTTGTATTAGTTATGATCAACATAATCGTGGTATCATATCCGGCCTTTTGGACTTCCTTAATATCAAAACTACCTAATTTATCTCCCCTATGAACCTTGGTACCTTTATTGACGTTAGTCTTAAAATATTTACCATTTAATTGAACAGTATCAATTCCAATATGAATTAATAATTCAATTCCACTGTTTGATCTAATTCCGTAAGCATGTTTTGTTGGAAAGACCATAACAATCTCACCATCAACTGGTGAATAGACTTCCCCAGTTTTAGATTCAAAAGCCATGCCCTTACCCATTGCACCGCTTGAGAATGTTACGTCATCCACATCCTTTAAATTTTTAACGAGTCCATCTGTTACAGAACTAATCCTCATATCTTTTTGTTTAACAGCCTTTGGTTTCCAAATCACCATTGTTATACCAAATGAAATAGCAAACGAAATAATCATCCCAATGATAGCATTTAATAAATTTGTTGGAGTTTTTGCAAATAATGCTAAGGCCAATATTCCAGGACTAGCAATTGCTGTAGATGTGACACGCGTCAATCCAATATATAATCCCCCGATGGCTCCTCCAAGGACGGCTCCATATAGTGGTTTTTTTAATTTTAAATTGACACCATATAAAACAGGCTCAGTTATACCTAAAGCTGCAGTTGCTCCGGTAGAGATAGCGGTTCCTCGTAGTACTTTTTCTTTTGATTTGACTGCTACAGCAAAGGCTGCACCAGATTGTGCCAAATTTGATACTAGGCCAGATGGTGTGAAAAATGAATCATATCCGAAACTGGAAATTGATTGAATGGCAATTGGAAACAATGAATAGTGCATGCCCATCATTACAATCAATGGCGAAAATGCACCCATAATTGTTGGAGCTAACCAAGGCGCTGTATTATTTAAGAAGGAGATAAACATTCCTAAATAAATACCAACATATGACCCTATTGGTCCAAGTACTATTAATCCGATCAAACTAGATACAAATATTGACACTACTGGGGTAACAAAAAGACCAATAGTTTTTGGTAGATGTTTATTTAGATACTTTTCAATGTATGATTGGAACCAAACAATCAATAGTATCGGAACAACACTGGATGAATAATTAACATCTTTGATGGGAATACCTGCAAATGACAACGCAGTACCTTTTGTCACTAACTTTATCAAAGTGGGATGAACTAATACTCCAGCTAACACTGCGGAAATATAAGGATTAGTATCCAATTTTTTTGCTGCCGAAAATGCTAGTAAAATCGGTAAAAAATAAAAGCAGGCATCAGCTATCATTGATAATAAAATATATTCAATACTCCGTGTTGGTAAGATGCCTATTACATTAAAAATGGCGATAAATCCCTTTAGTAACCCCGCACCAATAATGGCCGGCAAAATTGGAGTGAAGGCACCCGAAATAAAATCAATTAGTCTGCTCCAAATATTGCTTTTTTTCTTCGAAGTAGATTCTAATTTCGTATTACTACCAGATGGGTTATTATCAGTACTATTAAAATACTTGTATACTTCTGCTACATCAGGGCCAATAATAACTTGTAATTGATTGTTTTGATAAATGACATCAATTACCCCATCAATAGCCTTTAGTTTATCAATATCAACCTTTTTCAAGTCGTTTATATTAATTCTTAATCGAGTTGAACAGTGAGTAATGTGATTAATATTCTGTGCCCCGCCAATGGCATTTTTTACTCTCTCAGAAACTTTTTTATAGTCCATAATTCCTTCCTCTATATACAAATTAGTTTATATATAATTTATAACGTCTTTTGTAAGCGCATACTACCAGCAGTATTCTATGAGGAGTTGGTTAAACAACTATTTATCCAAATAAGTTGTTTTACTCTATATTTTCTACAAGATATAATAGTTATTACAAGGGGGGAATCAATCATTACTGAAGATCTAAGAGTTAAAAAAACAAAAAAAACAATCGAGTATGGATTTCTCGATTGTGTAAAAAAGAATACTTTTTCAAAAATAACTGTTAAAGAATTAACAGATACCATGATGATAAACAAATCAACGTTTTATAAATATTATGATGATAAATACGATTTAAGATCGTATATTCTTGCTAAGGGGTTAACCGACTTTTCTAATTCAATCGATGTCTCTTACTTATATTTTCCACATAGAGAAGTTAATTGCTATGAAGAGAAACTACCATCTGCTATTCAACCTATATTTGATCATCGAAAAGAGTTAATGATCTTATGGTCTAAAAATATGGAAAGCAATGTCTTTGAACAGATGCAGGATATTTATGCAAAAAAATTTTTGATTTCTCTTAAGAAAACTAAACATAAAAATCTTCCTGAATCTTTTCAGATTCTAAACGCCAATTTATTTGCAGCATCGGCCATGCAGATTATTAAATGGTGGTTTGAAATAAGTCCTAATTCAACTAGCAAAGAAATCGCGCATATTATTACTATTTGTATAAAATCTGGTTCATATGATATATTGCAAGATACTAATTAATTTTCCCTTACAAAAAAATAAGCTCAAAATAAATTTATTTTGAGCTTATTTTGTGTATGAAAAACAAATATTTTAACTATTTACTGTTTCAGTAGAAAGGAAGCGTGGATTAGGTGTAACACTAAATGATTTGGCAAGATCTCTCAAATCATCGTCGGTAATACTTTGAAGAATATTACCACCTTGGCTTTGAATGGCTGTATAGATCATACATGCTTTCTCGACTGTTTCAATCAATCCATATGTCTCATCCATACTATCACCACAAGCAAAGATACCATGGTGTGGCCACATAACAACTCTAAATTCATTCATCTTATCAGCTGTGGCCTGACCAATTTCATTAGTACCTGGTGTCATATAAGGAATAATTCCTACTCCTTCAGGGAAGACAACTAGAGATTCAGCTTGCATCTTCCATAATAAACGACTAACGCTACCTTCATCCAATTCATGTGTAAATGAAAGTGCAACCCAGTCTGTTGGGTGACAGTGCATTACAACTCGTTGATTAGAATCGATTTTTTGACGTGAAATGTGTGTCATTAGATGAGCTGGGAATTCACTTGTTGGTTGGCCGCCATCATTGAAGCCCCAAAGTAAGTCAACAGAGTTTCCTTCTTCTGTGATTCTTACCAGACCCGTATCGCGGTCAGGATAATTATGAACATTCTTGAAATAACGTCCTGTTCCTGTAACTAAGAAGTATTGTCCTGCCAAAGCACTGGCGTCAAATTTGATAGGAATATTTCTAATAACAGCCTTTAAATCATCAAACTGATCAACTTCTTCTTGGGTTAAACGAAGGCTGACATTACCACCGTTTCTTTCATCCCAGCCATGTTGATATAAACCATTAGTGATTTCACACATTTTTTTTACAAATTTAGAATCGATAAATTTCATAATAGATAACGACCTTTTCCATTAAATTTTTAATTGAGTTTAGTTACGCTTGAATTGAACATCTTTTTCATATTGATGAATATTTTGAAGCCAGTCAGTACCAACAGGAACATTATTTTGAAGACAGAATTCATCCCAAACAGCACCAAATGGATATGATTTTAATTCTTCGGTTTCAGCTAATCTGGTTGTAAAGTCGAAGTTCAATTCGGCTTTCTTCAATTGATCGATAGGTTCAAGCATAGCTTGAAGGATGGCCTTTTGAGTAGCGCGTGCACCAATGACCCATGCGGCAACACGATTAATAGTAGCATCGAAGAAATCGAGTCCAATATTTGTCTTGCTTAATTTATTGTCACGAACTAAGGAACGAGCAATACGAACTAAGGATTCGTCAAAGATAACAACGTGATCACTATCCCAACGAACTGGACGCGAAACGTGAAGCATTAAACCTTTACCGAATGGTAAGAAGGCTGAGAATTTATCTGAGACATCTTCTGTTGGGTGCCAGTGTCCAGCATCAATTGTCCATAATTTATTTCTACTGATAGCATAATTGTTATAGAACAAGTGTGATCCTACAGTATATGACTCGATTCCGGTACCGAACAACTTACCTTCAAATGCCTCAATAGTATTCTTTTCGTCATACTTCTTCTCGATAATTTGATCCAAGGAGTCCATTAAACGTAGACGAGGTGTAGCTTTATCAATTGGATTGTCTTTAAAACCATCTGGGATCCAGAAGTTATTGATTGATTGTTGACCTAATTCTTTACCAAAGTAGTTTGAAATTTCACGACTGATCTTACCGTGTTGAATCCAGAAATCACGAACATTTTTATCAGGACTTGCTAAAGTAAAATTATCTTTGACCATTGAATGTGAGAAGAAGGTTCCGTTCATATCCAAGCCAACTTTCTCTTTTTTAGCCCAATCAACCCAATAACTGAAATCTTCTGGTCCTAAATCATTAAGATCCTTTTTCTTATCTGTAACGGCATAAATGGCATGAAGTTGAACTTTGTGGTTACCAGGAATCAATGACAAAGCTTCACTTAAGTCACTAGTTAATTCGTCAGGAGTTCTAGCAATACCAGGATAGTTACCACTGACACCAATTCCTCCGGTTAATTCTTGATTAGGAAAGAGAAATCCATGAATGTCATCCCCTTGCCAACAGTGAACTGACAATTTGACTTTTTTAAGTTCTTTAAGAACCTTATCTGTATCAACACCAACTGCGGCGTAACGTTCTTTTGCTTCTTGATATGAGTTTTCAACATTTTCTGAACTGATCATTTTGTATCCTTCTTTCTAATTATTTACTTTAATTTTTCCTTTTAAGAAATTCTGGTAGTCTTTTAGAACTCCGCCATATTTATTAATTTCGGGTTTATATTCAGAAATCTGATATGTATTCCGAATAATTTCTCGAGCATCAGCAATGTTATTTATTTCATCTTCAGTAATCATTTGAACTACTAAATTACCAATTGCCGTAGCTTCGCTAGGTCCTGCAAATACAGGAATATCGGCCAAAGTACTTGTTAATTGATTCAACAATTTAACGTTGGAGCCACCTCCGACAATATTTAAAGCGTCCAATTTATAACCTAAAATATTATTGAGATTTTCTAACTCGTTAGCATAATACAAGGCTAATTTGGAATAAATTGCCATGGAAATTTCTCCAGGGGTTTGCGGTACCTTTTGATCCGTTCGAGTACAATAATCTTGAATGGCCTGAATCATATTATCTGGATTAATAAATGACTCATCATTAACATCAATAAACTGTGCAAATGGTTTTTCGTGACCAGCTAACTCTGCTAATTGTGCAAAGCTATACTTGTCATTCAAATTATGTTTAACATTTTGAATCATCCAAAGTCCCATAATATTTTTCAAGAAACGGTAAGTACCATATGCTCCCCACTCATTGGTGTAATTACTTTCAAAAGCTAAATCGCCAATTTCTGGCACGTTCAATTCGGTTCCTAAAAGTGACCAAGTACCTGAACTTAGAAAAGCCCAACGATCACCAATACCAGGTGTGCCAAGTACTGCCGAAGCTGTATCATGAGTAGCAACGGTAATAACTTCTGTTTCCGGAATATCGTATTTGGTATGCCAGACGTGTCTGATATTCCCTAAAACGGTTCCCGATTCGACTAGCCTTGGGAATTGATTTTGATCGACGTGAACTTTCTTCAGTAAATCCTTATCAAATAGTCCTTCACGCAGATTCAACATTTGCGTTGTTGAAGCATTAGTAACTTCAGTCACAGCGTTACCTGTCAAAACATAACCGATATAATCTGGAATCATCATGATCTTATCGGTATTTTTCAATTCATCTTTATTCTCGGTATAGAGTTGATAAAGGGTATTAAAATCGAGAAATTGAATTCCTGTTTTCTTATAAATTAGAGATCTAGGTACATCGGTTGTTAGTTCTTCTAGAGCATTTTTAGTTCTAGAATCGCGATAACTAATCGGATTTTGAATCTTTATGCCGTCCATACCTACTAGAACATAATCAACAGCCCAGGTATCAATGCCAAGGACAATATCGTCGTATCCTAACGCTTTAACTTTTTCCAATCCTTTGAAAATTTCATCGATGATTTGTTCAATTTCCCAACAATCATGACCGTTCTCTTTTTCAAAGCCATTATTGAATCGGTGAATCTCTTTCAAATTCAACTTTTGATCATTAATTTGACTCAACATCAAACGACCACTGGAAGCACCGATATCAACTGCAACGTATGTTTTTGACATTATCTACGCCTCCCTTTTTTATTTTCTATTATTTCAGTAAGATTAATTAACATAACAAAATGTGATATATTTAAACTAAATTTTGTATCTCTTTAAGTACCGGTATCAACATTTCATAAGTTAATATAACCGCTTACAAAGATGTAAACAATGTCATCTATACATTCATTTAGTAACATATTTACAGGAGGATGATAAAATGGATCCTAGAGTCTTAGCACGTTTAAGACAATATGAATTGATTGAAATTGAACAAAAAAAGACAAACCATCACGTGGATGATTTGCCGAATAATGCTGTTAATAAACAGGAGAAACAAGGACAGATTTTAAATGACTATTTCTTTCGTAATCGGGATGTCTATATTAGTAAGCACAGTCGTTTTGCTGATTATCCAGAACATTCGCATCAATTTCTAGAGATGAACTATATGCTCAGTGGCACCTGTAATCAAGTTGTAGATGGACAACCAGTACATATGAATCAAGGGGATTTACTACTGATCGATGTAGGATGTCCGCATTCCATTAAACGCCTCGGAGAAAACGATATTCTGATCAATTTACTCTTTAGAGACAAGAATATCAGTATTAATTTCTTAAATGATATGAGTCGAACTAAATCAGTGCTTTACGAGTTTTTAATCAATCGTGCTGCCGGTGAAAATAACTCAATCAAGTATTTATTATTTGGAAAAAATGTAGATAACGATATCAATAAAACAATGGAGGATATTATTACTGAATACTATTCTAAGAGAGAATTCTCCAATGCAATTATCAAATCTTATTTATCGATTCTATTGGCTAAGTTAGTCCGTCACTATCATGTCTCCCCTACTTCCAAAGATCCCCAGCAACAAATAATCATTAAAATTCTGAAAGATATCTCAGAAGACTTCAAAACTTTGAATTTAACAAAATTAGCTAAAAAATATGGCTACAATAAGAACTATTTGAGCAACTTTATCAAAAAAGAAACTGGTGATACTTTCAGTTCATTAATTATGAAGCAGCGCTTGATTAATGCTCATACTTTGATAACTTCCACCACTATGCCAATATCAGATATCATTGACTCGATTGGTATGAAGAATCGAACCGATTTTTATAAAAAATATCGAGATTACTATCATAATAATCCTGGTTCTGAACGACAATAAAAATCCACCATAAAACTACGAATTATCCCGTAGTCTTATGGTGGATTTTTATTTATTCTATTAATGAATATTTTTTACGGTATTGATTAGGGGACATTCCCACTTGAAATTTGAAATTTCGATAGAACGTTTTATTACTAGAGAAACCAGATTTCACCAAAATATCACTGATAGAAGCATCAGTATTAATTATTTCCCATTTGGATTTATCTATCCGGTAATTATTTAAAAACTCAATGAATGTCTGTCCAACATTTTTCTTAAAAAATCTTGAGAAATAATATGGACTAAATCCAGCTTTTCCTGCGACATCTTGTAAGGATATATGATATTGATAGTTTGACTCTACATAAGTAAACACTTTATTCAAAGTCTCCAGAATCTCTTTACTCTTTAAATTGACATCAATATCCTTAACGTCTTTTGTAGTTGGCAATTGTCTAACCATTATAGAAATTAAATGATACATCAAACTAATGATAATAAAATTCATATCCGTTTGAGTGTTGTCTTCTTCTTCGACGATTTTTAGAAGAATATCACTCATTTCTTTTCTAATAGAATCATCCCACAAGGTACTAACCTGTGAAACTGCATTTAACTTTGTTAGTAAATCAGAATCTTTAATCATCGATTCATTAAAAAGGTTCATATCGAATTGATAAACAAATCGATTAGAATCAGGTGTAGCAACAATATAGTGAATGTCGCCGCTTTTAAAGAAGGCAATGCCATTATCTTTTAACTGATACTGCTTATCATTTATACCTAAATTAAGTTTTCCTTTTGTTAGCAAGATTAGTTCATATTCACGGTGCCAATGAGGAGTGGTTAAGATATCACCTCTGTTTTTAATAAACTTAAATCCTAATTTAGGATCAATCTTAGGCATTTCCAAATAAATTGCCAAGCAATCTCCTCCTATGCTACTTCTTTACAGTCGATTTAACACCATTAATCATAACATTGACAGGATCTCCGGAAATAATCTTTACTTGAACGTCGTCTTGAGAGTAATCAATGTTAAGTAATCGTCCCTTATATTGAATACGAATACTCATTTTATCCCAAGCGTTAGGTAAATTATTTTGAATATAAAGCATATTATTTTTGATTTGAACTCCACCGAAACCAGCCACGATAGCAATCCAACTACCACCTAAATTGGCAATGTGTAAGCCATCATTAGTATTACCTTGGAGATCAATTAAATCTGTTTTAGCAGTATCTAAGAAATATGAATAAGCTTTTTCCTTTAAACCTAATCTAGCTGCCAAAGCACTAAAAATTGAACGTGAAAGTGATGAATCATGTGTCGTAATACGTTCATAATAATCAAATTCCTTAATTAATTGTTCTTTGGAAATATCATCGAATAAAAAGTCTGCAAACAAAGTATCTGCTTGTTTATTAACTTGATATCTATACAGAGTTAAGGGATGGTAATGTAACAACAATGGATAATTTTGTTTAGGGGTATCTTCAAAAGGCCAAATAGGTTTCTTAAAGTATGAGTCGTCCTGTTCATTAATACCCTTTTGGGCATCAAAAGGTAAATAAATTGCGTCACGAATGGTTGTAAATTCATTTAATTCATCTGTATCCACGCCCAACCGTTTTGCTTCTTCAGGAAAATCGGTAATAAGCTTAACTGCAAAAGCAAGATTGAACTTTGCCATACGGTTTGTGTAGTAATTATTATTGACAATAGCGGAATATTCATCTGGACCAGTAACATCAAAGAAACAAAATTTCTGTTGGTTATTTATTTCAGAAAAACTACCAAAATTAACCCAGAATCTAGCCGTTTCCAATACTATTTCTAATCCGTAATCTTTAATTAATCGTTCATCCCCAGTCACATCGAAATAACGATAAATAGAGTATGCAATATCCGCATCAATATGATATTGAGCCGTACTTGCAGGATAATACGCACTAGCTTCTTTACCATTGATAGTTCTCCAACTATATAGAGCTCCATCTTTTACACCTAAGGTTTGAGCACGCTTTTTAGCCTCGGGTAAAATACTATAGCGATACTTTATTAAATTAGCTGCAATACTGGGATTTGTATAAGCAAAAAATGGTGCCATGTACATTTCCGTATCCCAGAAGTAATGTCCTTCATAACCAACTCCCGAAAGCCCTTTAGCGGAAATATTGGTTTTTCCATTTCTACCAGCAGATGACTCAAGTTGATAAAGATTGAAATGAATGGCCCGATTTAGATCATCATCTCCATAAATTTTTACTTCACTTTGATTCCAAAACTTTCCCCAAAAGGAAATTGATTCCTCTTTTATATCTTCAAAGGATGGAGAGTTAGTAAGAGAAATAGCTTCATTAATATCACCAACCACAGCGATTACATCGAATACTATTGGATCACTGTTTAGAGATAATGTTTGATTCAAATCTACATTCGAATACAAGCCCATTTCAAGAGATAAATTACTATTATCAGTAGTTACCTTTAAAGCTTTTTGCTTTTTTGAGTTCAAAACATAATCATATTTTAAAGTTTTAATACCTCTGGATTTTCGTGGGTCGTCGCTATTCTGGGTTGTTTCACTTAATTCAAAATCTTTTATTAATTTGATATTTCCCGCGTAGCCGTCACTAGAAATTTCGTAACGTAATCCAATAAATTGGTTTTTGTCTTGATTAATAACACTAGTTAAAACTAGTCGTATAGATTCGCCCTTATCATTAGATACTTTATAAAACGAATGCAATATTCCCCGTGACATATCCAATGACATATCTAGTAATTGAGAGTGTATAAACCTATTGCCATTTTCATCATAAATAATTATCTGTCGTAAATCAGGTAATTTAACTATGGTCTGATTTTTTTCGGCATATCCGTATGCTTTTTCACCGTATATAATATTAGACTCTTCATAAAATCCATTAACAATGGTTCCTGCATTACCAGATGGACTAATTGGATCACTTGCTCTTATTCCTACGTGTCCGTTGGCAATAGAAAAAATTGATTCTAAGTATTCTGGTTGAGTCGATTTTAAATCATCCAACTTAAGTATTTTTGATAATTTAATCATTTTACTATTCTCCAAGCCAAAGAGAGACCGATAAAAACCGTTCCCTCTTTTTTTATTGTTTAATTAATTGATGAAACACTATTTAAATTCATTTCGGTTTTAGGTTCATTAGTAGTTTTTTTCTTTTCTACAGTTTCTTCGGAACCCTTAGATAGAATTAGACTAGCAATGAAAGAGACAGATAGTGATAAAGCCATCATAATTACACCATTAATTACATTTGTCATTCCTTTAGAACCATTTAGTCCCAGGATAGCCATAAAACTGTTTTGAGGAACATACAAAGTAACACCCATAATTCCACCGTAAAGTCCAGCTACTCCAGCACCGATTACAGCACCAATCATTGGTCTCTTATATTTAAGATTAATACCATACATTGCTGGCTCAGTAATTCCCATAATAGCGGAGATTCCTGAAGATGTAGCTAGTGATTTTTGACTGGGTTTCTTAGCTTTGATTCCAAAGGCCAAAGCCGCTGCGCCTTGTGCCAAGTTAGAACAAACTTGTGCTACTAGAATTAATGATTCATGACCTGTTGAAGCAAATGTTGATAGAAAGATTGGTGTTAATGCATGATGCATACCTGTCATAACAATGAAAGGCATACCAGCAGCTAACAAAGTAACCATAATAAAGCCTAAACGTCCTTGAAGCATATTGATTACCCAAGCTAATCCTGCACCAGCAAATGAGCCTAAAGGTCCTACGACGATCAACGCAATTGGAGCACTGATTAAAAGAATTAAAGTTGGATTTAAAATAATTTTCAGTGAATTGGGAGTTATACGATCCACACCCTTTTCAATAAAACTCATAATCCAAACCATAAGTAACGCAGGAATTACTGTTGCGGCATAAGTATCAGGCACAATTGGAATTGATAAAAATGAAATTGGTTTACCAGACGATACCCATGCTGTGAAATTAGGATGTAATAAGATACCTGCTACAATAACAGCTAAAGAAGTATTAACTTTGAATCGCTTAGAGGCGTTAATTGCTAAAAGAATCGGCATAAAGTAGAAAGCGGAATCGCCCATGATATCAAGAATTCTGTATGTTGGAGCACTAGAACTCATCCAATTAAACGTTGTGGCCAGCGATAGGATAACTTTTATCATACCAGCAGCAGTTAGCGCAGGGATCATTGGCGTCATACATGCTGTAATAGCATCAATAATCTGATTGAATATGCCTTCTTTTTTCTCTGCCACGTCGTTTTGTGTATCAGAGGAAGGAGTTACTGTATCAGAGTCACCATTAATTACACCTAATTTAATGATTTCATCAAAGACGTAACTTACTGCATTGCCTATCACAACCTGATACTGGCTAGGAGTTTTGACTACCGTAACCACTCCATCCAAACTTTCCAACTGATTTTTATTTGCTTTGTCATCATCTTTTAAATCAAATCTTAGTCTAGTAGCACAATGAACTAAAGAGTTGATATTTTGTTTACCGCCAACTCCTGAAATAATATCAGTGGCTAATTTTTGATAATCTTTTTTCATTATTATTCTCCCCCAAACCATTTAGTGACAAATAATTCTTGAACCAAAAGAAACTGTCTTTTTTAATACGCTTGTTTGTTCCATTTTCTGAATCATCTAAATCTACATAGACAACTCCATATCGTTTAGACATTTTTCCTTGACTAACACTTACTAAGTCAATTATTCCCCACATTAGATATCCAATTAACGGGATACCATCCTCTTCAATTGCTTTTTTCATTTCCGTAAAATGCTGATCAAGATATTTGATTCTGTAGGTATCATGAATTTGACCATCGATTACTCTATCTTTCGTAGTTCCTAATCCATTCTCAACAATAAATACTGGTCTCTCATATCTTTCGTATAATTGATTTAAAGTAATTCTTAATCCCAGTGGATCGACCTGCCAGACACCATCTTCATTTGTAAGGTAGGGATTTTTGACCGTCTCAAATCCATTAGTTGCGGTGTGTTTTAAGTTATCACCATCAGCTGCAGAACATGCACTGGAATAATAGCTAAATGAAACAAAATCTACGGTATTCTCTCGAAGAATTTTTAGATCTTTATCAGTTATATCCAAGTTCAAATTATTTTGTTTACATAAATTATCAAAATAACTAGGATAGTTTCCTCTTACTTGCACATCTGAGAACAATAATGCTTTTCTGTCACTTAAATTAGCTGCCCAAACATCTTCAGGATTGGGAGAATATGGGTATGTTCTTCCCGCCGCTATCATACAGCCAAACTTAAATGTTGGATTGATTTGATAACCATGTTTAATTACTAAAGAATTGGCTAATAATTGGTAATGTGCCGCCTGATACTCCTTTTGTAAAACATTATCTTTTCTAGTGAAAACTAATCCTCCGCCAATGAACGGGATGTGTAAAATCATATTTAATTCGTTAAATGGAATCCAATATTTTACATATTTAGAGAATTCTGTCATAACAATATCGGCATAATGTAAGAATAAATCAATCACATTTCTACTAGACCAACTACCATATTTAGTTATCAAATTCAATGGAATTTCAAAATGACTTAAGGTTACGATAGGTTCCATATTATATTTCTCAAGCTCTTTAAAAATATTTCTATAAAATTTCATTCCATCCTGATTGGGAATTTCTTCTTCGCCAGTCGGAAAAAGTCTGGTCCAAGAAATAGAAAATCTAAAAGCATTAATTCCTAAATCGTGTAGTAACTTTATATCCTGAATGTAGGTATGATAAAAATCTATCCCCAGATCACTGGGATGATGATCATCATTATAAGTATTAAAAATATTATTGTCATCGTCTTTATAAACAGGTTGGAGTCTTCGTTCATCCATAGGTAACATGTCAAAATTAGACAATTTGGATTTTACGTGGTTTTTATTTCCTTCGGTTTGTCCGGCGGAAATAGCACCACCCCATAAAAAATTAGTTTGCATTGGAGTACCTCTATCGTGTGATTTATAAGAGATGGCCATCTCAATTAACAATTACAGAATACATCATAAACCGCTTACATTCAGCGTACTATCTTGTCCAATTATTCTCATATTTTGCGATTCTGTGAATTACTCCCCTCAAACCTATGATGATACAAAAATAAGACATTCAAAATTGAATGCCCCATTTGCTCTAATATTAATAATAGATTCTAACTGTTCATCGTTATCATACAACCAATTTTACTTTAATAATTAGTATTAACTTATTTTAGATAATGCAAAAGAAAGGACTTTATCGCCGTTCATCGTTCCGTAATCCTTCATGTCAATTACATCAACCGGAACGTCAACCTCATTCACTATATTATCGTATTGAAAACTTATCTGTGGTCCTAATAAGATTACTGCAAGATTATGTCTTTGAGCTTCTTCGGAAATGGCTGCACTGGCAGTAGCAAAAATATAAACATCAATATTTCTTTTTTCTGCGGCTTTTCGCATCTTTGTAACAAGTAAAGAAGTGGACATTCCACCCGCACAAGCTAACATGATTGTTTTCGTCATAATAATTTTCCTTTGTATTCGCTTTCGAGATACTAATAGTATATCGCTGTAAAAAAATAAAGTAACATCAGAAAAAATTTCTGACATTACTTTATTTAATTAATCCTTTTCATTTTCAGCATTCAATTCATCACATTTAATGATTAATTGATTAGTCTCTTTAGCTGGATCAATCTTCATAGAATACTTACGACCGTACTCAATCATCGTATGATGGGCTTGATGTAATTCTTCAGGAGGCATTACACTGACAATCTTCTTCTCAACTTGCAAGGGATTAGCCTTCTCGTCAACAAAGTGTAGTCGCTTGGAAATGGCTGAAACGTGTGTATCCACTGCAAATGTTGGTTGATTGAAGACATCACTTAAAACCACATTAGCAGTCTTTCTACCAGCACCAGGAAGTTCCATAATGCCCTTTCTAGTTTCAGGTACAACATCATTTAACTTTGTATGAACGACTCCAGCTGTTTTGATAATATTTCTAGCTTTATTATGAAATAAACCAACACTTTTGATAATTTGCTCAACATCTTCAACCTTAGCACTCATCAAATCTTTGGGTTCTGGATATTTAGCAAATAAAATTGGCGTAACTTTATTAACGGAAACGTCAGTTGCTTGAGCACTTAAAATTACCGAAATTAAATATTGAAATGGTGTTCTTGAATCTAATGATGGTCCAACGGGTCCAATATCGTCTTCCATTTGACGAATGGCCCAAACTATCTGTTCATCTTTTAACATTAATATCCCAACTTCTTTCGACGATCTTGTAATTGTTCTGCTGTCTTTATATTACTCTTTTCCCAACTAATAAGGATTCGATCCATGTATTTTAATGAATAAGCTTGATTCAATACAGCCTCACGTAAGGCTAGATCAATCAATTCAACACTATAATGGTCGTCGTCAATCCATTGATGAATTTGTTCTTGCTCGATTGGTGACAATGGACGTCCAAATTCAACTTCAATTTTTTTAAACAATTCTTCAGTCTCAGACATCAAACGATTTTGTTGATTAGACTCCTGTTCTTGTTGTAGCAAGTTTTTAATACGATGATAAATTGGTGTTAGTGAATAAATATCTCGTTGTTGATGATGATCCATAATTGTTTTTAATTCAATTACGCCTAACTTGATTAAACCTTGAATAATAGTATAAATGCTAGCTTCATCCATACCAGTGTTCTTGGCTAAGTCCTTTGCCATTGGGAAAGTAACTCCCCTTTGGGCATACATAGAGAGAGCTAGATAAACAATTAGGTCTTTTTCAGTCATCCCCAAGTTATGATAGTTTTGCAGAATCAAATTGTTGATATTAGTGCTGCCACTCTCCACAAATTCATTGAATAATTCATCTTCCATACTTAATTACTCCAATTAACAAAAAAAGCCTGAGAACATATTATCTCGACTTTTTTTATTTGATTTAAATGTTATTTATTATTTGAATACTCTTGCCAGTACGGAAATCAACTAAATTATAGCCGATGTTGCCATTCTTCTTTTGAAAAGCCACTTCCCAAGTTGGCTTATTTTTGTATAGGCCCAAATTAATATGCAAAATCTTCTTGGCCCCATAACGTTGAGCTACATCGTCAATAACAGTTTGACGTACAGGTGCTGTATTCTTGTTGACGATTTCTGTCTTACCACTTTTAGCATTAATAATAATATAACGATATTTTTGACCCTTGGTTAAACCACCAACCGCATAATATTGCTTTTTACAAGTATAGTTACCAAAATAATCTGGTTGAACAATTCCGGCTTTTTCCTTGGCAATATCATTAGCCTGTGATTTTGCACTTGAAAATGGTGCAAATGAAAGATTTAAATACGTTAACGCTGAAACAATAGCAAGTGCGATCAGAGATATGGTCAATAAAACTTTTGTACTTCTATTCATAAGTTCTTCCTTTTCTCAGTTACCAGAATAGTATAGCAATTTTTTGGTTAATTCAAAAACTCATTTATATCTTTTTTAATCGTGTCCATATCTTCATTAACAACTGGTAGTCCTTTTGGTAAAGAATCCAGAATTGTCTTGCCGTAGCTCTTAGTTAAAATGCGATTATCTAATAACAAAATGACACCACGATCATTCGGTGTTCTGACTAAGCGTCCTAAACCTTGACGCAACTGCAATATAGCATTAGGCAAAGAATCAACTTTGAAGACATTGAGATTCTGTTGTTTTAAGATATCCTGTTTAATTTTAACATCTGGTTGTTCAGGTGATTCAAACGGAATCCTTGTGACAATCAGAATTTCTAACATCTTATTCGGAAAATCGACTCCTTCCCAGAAAGAGTTAGCACCAAGTAAAACGGAACGACGACCAATAGCGAAGCGTTTCTTGATCTTCTCATTTGAGCCAGTGACTCCCTGAGCCAAGATTTCCCACTTCTCTTTAACGTCCGTTTCCATCAATCGGTCGTAAACGTTACTTAAAGTGTTCAATGAATTAAACAGAATCATCGTTTGATGATCCAAATTATCCAAAACGTCGACAATATATTTTGTTACCATCGCATAATAATCTTCACTACTCAAAGATTGGATGTCAGGTAAATTGGATGGTAAATAAATTTTACTATTCTTAGAAATACTATTGGCATCGGGCAAAATCACCATCTGATTGATCTGATTCTGATTCAATTGCGTGTCCAAAATAAAATGTGAAAAGTCTTTTTGAATCGTAATTGCGGCCCCGATAGCAAAAATTTGACTGAAACGTTCTGTAGTTTCCTCAATCAAACCTTGAATATCAAATTGACGCCAACTGATTTTAAGTGTGCTGACTTCATAATAATCACGCATATCAATTTGTACACCAAATTTAGTATCTTTTTCTTGAATGGCTTGTAATAAATCATCCAAATTCAAAATGACATCGCGCAACTTATTATTCTCAATTGTTAGATTTGAGATAACTTTAGAAAGTTCAACAGAAATAAAATTCTTTTGAAAATTATATTGATCGAATAAGGTTTCAACACGATTAGAAACAAGTGATAATTCAACAATCAAATCGGATAATAATTCAAATAACTTAGGATTGTTCTGACCAAACTTATGATTACTATCCAAAATTGAAACAAAATCTTCACGATCCTTGAATTTAACTTTATTTTGAACATAAGTTCCAAAAATATTGTATTCCAAACGTTGCATCAATTCGTCAATAGCTTGGAAATGAGTCTCCATCCCCTGTAAATCTTGATAATTCCACAATTGTGTCGTTACTTCAGTGAAAGCATAGCGCAAAGTTACACGATTCTGATAAAGGATGTCACTTATCTTCTTAACATATTCATTCAATTTGAGAAAATCGATTGTAGGCGAACTAGCACTGCGCAAACTTCCAGCAAAATGATTAGCTTCATCGATAACTAAATAAGAGTTCTTGCCCCAGAATTGACTATCTAAATGACGAGCCAAGAAGGCCTGGTTAGTAACTAAAATCTTAGACTCTAAGTATCGGTTCTGTTGGTAGAGCCAGAAATCGTCATTACTAAAAATAGTATTTTCTTTAGATTCACCACGATGACGAATGATACTGAACAGAGGACTATTGTAATTAGTTAAGTGTAGTTCACTCAAATCCCCTGTCGTTGTCATTGTCAACCAAACGATAATCTTCATCTTTAAAATGGCCGTATGACTATGCAGACGATAGTTATCCAAGGCCTCATAGAAACGATCTAAATCAATGAAATTGTAACTACTCTTAACTACTTCAGCGTGATATTCATTGTCGGTAACTTGATTAAGCAATGGAATTGATTGTTCAACGATTTGTTGTTGCAAAACTTTAGTAGTTGTCGCAATCACTAATTTTTGGTCAACATTGATCAAATAAGATAATGGCAAAAGATATCCTAATGTCTTACCAGCACCAGTTGGAGCTTCAATCAGGTTCCATTTCTTAACCTTATCCCGATGCTGACTCGTATGATAAATATTATCCATCAATTTTGATTGATTGACACGATAGTCCAAGATACCATCCAATAACTCTTTTTTAGCTTCACGAGTTTGGGGGTATTTGGTTGTGTGATCAATTCTCTCACTAACATGGAAATCTTTTTTACGTAAGATCAAACCATTCTTCTCATACAAATAAGCTGGTAAGACTGAAGAACGTGAATTCTTCTCTCGTTCTTCTAAAATAGTTTTAAAAACCAAATTAGTCTCACGGATAGTATTCTTACCAAATTTAGCTAGCATTTGTAAAGTTGGAATTGGCAATTGTTGAATTCGTTTTAGAATAATCAAAAACAATTCAGCAGTAACATGAGCATCACTGTTAGCACTATGCGGATTCTTATGTGTGATACTCAAATAATGCGTTAAATCTTGTAGTTTATAACTACTAATGGTTGGAAAAAGTATTTGCGATAATTCAACAGTATCGATAGCTTTAACATTGAGTTGGTTCATTCCGATACGTTTAAGTTCTCGATTTAAAAAGGTCAAATCAAAATTCACATTATGTGCAATAAAAACTCGATTTTTTAAAAGTTTAAAGATATCAGGTGCAACTTCTTCAAATGTTGGTGAATCTTTAACATCGTCATCACTCAATCCCGTTAAAGCAGTGATTCGACCTGGAATCGGTACTTTAGGATTGATTTTTTGATCATAGATATGTGTTATTTCACCGTTTTCGATAAGGGCACAGCCGAATTGAATTATACGCCCGTTGTCATGCCAATTAGAATTGGTTGTTTCTAGATCAACAACAGCGTAAGAATTTTTCAAATCATTCACCTCTCATCTTCATTTTTCTTGTAAATCAACAGCTTTATTGACCTTCAAGAAGTAAAGATATTTACCCACGACGGGTTTGTTCTTAATCACAGAAATAGCTTCTGCGTATAAATTGACTTGTCCGGAATATTTAGAGACTAATTCTTCAAAATTTTGATCAGTCACATGATCAGTTTTATAGTCAAAAATTATTATTCCATGATCTAATTCAATTACTCCATCAATAATACCATGAACTAATATTTTATCGTTAATAGAATAGTCTTTTGACGAGTTTTTAAACAATTTTTGTGCTGGCATCAGAATTGAACAAGGAAATTCACGACTAACATCATTATGATGCTCGATAATCATCTGCCCTAAGTTGCTTTGATAAAAGTTAGCTAAGCTCTGACAATCGATTTTTTCTGCTAATTCATCCGTTAATAGTTTTTCATTGACCATTTGCTGAATCAAGTCCTGAAAGTCGATAATTTCGGGCGTTTTATCCAAACTGATTTTTTGCAGAACTAAATGAGTAGCACTACCTACTTCGGCGGCAGTTACTTTTTTAGTCTTTGTTAAAAATTGTGGTTTTGCAAATGAACCTAAATTATAGCGAGATTTGTCCTCTAACAAGTCTTCGGCCATATTCTCATCATCAGGATCAGCAAACAGACCTTTGATTTCAGAAACTGATTGATAAGCTGTTGTGTCAACTGATTCTTGATAATGATAGTCGAAATCGAGCAACTGTTTAACGGTCTTCTTAAATAGATCGGATGGCTCAACAGGAACCTTCTTAGGAATAATAATTTTAGAGGCCAGATTGCCTTTAGCTTCGGGATAAACTAGATTCAGACGTAAGTTACATTTTTCGTTTAGATACAACTCATCAGAAATCGCTTTACGATCTTCATCAGATAAAGTACTGATACCAACTAAATCTTGGAAATTGTTGGCTTTTAGACGAATAGCTTCGTTGATCACACCTGTCTTAGGACTAACTTCATCCCAAGAATTGATGGTATCTTCAGCTTCTTTAGTAAAACCAAACATGATCAATTTTTGTTTGGCACGAGTCAAAGCTACATATAGCAAACGCATCTCTTCTGAAGTAGTAGCAACTTTACGGCGGTTACTGATAACGCTATGTTGAATAGTACTATACTTCAAGCGAGTCTGACTATTAATTAGTGTGATTCCAATTCCTTGGTCAGTGTCAAAAACAGTTTGACCTTGGAAATCAAGTTTGTTGAATTGTTTAGCCATATCCAAATAAATTACAATTGGAAATTCCAATCCTTTGGAAGCGTGGACTGTCATGACTTTGACGGTATCATCAGTTGCTTCAATGCTATTAGGTTGTGACAAATCTTTATCGAGGTCCTGCATCCGTTGAATAAAATTAATAAATTGATGTAAGCCTTTATAGTTAGTCTCCTCATAAGCATTAGCTCGTTGGTACAAAGCATGTAAATTGGCTGCCCGCTGCTTACCTCCAGGCATCCCTGAGACATATTCTAAGAGACCTGTTTCTTGATAAATCTTCCAAATCAGACGTGCAATAGAATTTTTATTGGCAAAATCACGGTAATTTTCCAATTGTAACAAAAAAGCTTGGACTTTATTCTTAATGCCTTCTTTTGAAGTTTCAGCGTGTAGATATTCGTTCAAAGCTGTAAAGTAGAATTCTTGTTTATCTACAAGACGAATTTCGGCCAGTTCTTCTTCATTTAATCCCACAATTGGTGAGCGTAATACAGCTACTAATGGAATATCTTGATAGGGATTATCAATAATGTTTAACATTGACATCATAATTTGTAATTCGGTCGTTTGAAAATAGTTCTGGGCATCAGTAACCATGATAGGAATATCGGCTTTAGCAAAATAAGAGATTAAATCAGTATTGTTTTCCTTAGTTCTAGAAAGAATGGCAATATCGGAATATTTGATTGTTCTCATCTCATCTTTTTTACTATCATAAATTTGGTATTGATCTTTAATCAACATTTGAATTCTTTTGGCAGCATTTTCAATCAACAATTGACGCTTTTCAACGTCCTCATCATCATTGTTCACTAATAGATTGAATTCATTTTCACTATCGACTGTCTCTGGGAAGTTAGTTCCAGGAATTAATTTAGACTTATCATCATAATCAATATCACCGATTTTTTTATCAAAAATACGTTTGAAAATCTGGTTAACGAAGTCGTCAACTGACTTAGCTGAACGGAAGTTCTTAGATAATTGAATCAATTCACTAGGATTATCCGGATCTTGAAAATCTTCATATTTTTGAGCAAAAATGTACGGTGCGGCTTGTCTGAAGCCGTAAATTGACTGTTTAATATCCCCCACCATGAAGATGTGATTGTCGTCATTTGACAAAAGTTGGATGATTTTTTCTTGCATGGCATTGACATCTTGATACTCGTCAATCATCAATTCATGAAATTTAGTTTGGTAGTAATCAAGTGCCACCATATGTTCATCAACTGGAGTTTGTAAAATTTTTACGGCCATGTGTTCCAAATCGTTGAAATCCAAAGTATGACTATTATTCTTCAAACGACCGTATTCTTTGATAAAGCCACGTTCAACCTCGACTAATTTGGCAATAATGGCTTGTGATTGTACCAAGGATTCTTGAACACCCGCTTCTGATTGCACAAAGAAATCGTTAAACAGTTTATCTAGCTGACGTTTTAATTGGTCACGTACTTTTTTACTTTTTTCTAATAGAGTTAGATCGTTACCTTCTTTATCATCTTTGGAAAGACGTTTAGCAGTTTTTAATTTGAAACCAATCAATTCAGTTCTGATCTCGGAATATGTTTTTGCCCCTACTTCATCTTCCAAGACTCCCAAGTTTTTCTTAGCCTCGTCAAATGTCTCGAAAAGTGAATTATTAACTAAATCATCTTCGCCTGCTAAATCAATTCCTTGATTAGCTAATTCAATTAATTGTTCTAAACGTTGTTTAAGTTGTGGAACAACGTCCCTTTTGTAAAAGTCCGATTCAGAAAAACTGTCAGTAAACTGATATGTAGCAATCAAGTCGTCCAGCCATTGTTGCGTTTCGGCATTGGTGATTGCAAAATCATACAACTTAAAGACAACATCCTTCAAACCATCGTCACTACGATCGTCCGTAAAGTTATCAGTCAATTTAATAAAATCGGCATCATCCTTGTCATAATACTTATTACGCAAATTATCATAGGCTTGTTCTTTCATAATCGACTGTTCAGTCGTATCACTCAATAGACGAAAATTAGGATCTAAATCAATGACGTAATAGAACTTTTTGATAATACTCAAACAAAATGCATGTAGAGTACTGATATTAGAGATGGGAACTCGAAAAATTTGTTTTTGAAGATGTTTGTGAGTTTCTGCATCCAAGTCTCTATCGTTTACAAGTTCTTTGATTCTTTTTAGAAGACGTTCTTTCATTTCTAACGCTGCTGCATCAGTAAAAGTGGCTACCAAAAGATTATCAATGTTTTCGCCGTCTTTTAACATTTCAACGATACGTTCAATCAAAATAGTCGTTTTACCAGAACCAGCCGCCGCTGAAACTAGAATATCGTGTCCACGATGATAAATGGCTTTTTCCTGATCGTCAGTCCATTTAGGCATCCTCTTCACCATCCTCTAAAATATTTTGTATTTCTTTAATAACATTTTCTTTATTGTAATTAATAACATCATGATATTCGTTCTCTGGCAACATTGCATCGAATTCAAAAATAGGTCGATAATCGCTGTATTGTAAACCAGTCATTTGACCATAACGATAAGGGTTCAAATTTAAATTACCAGAATAAATTTTTTCACCAGCCTGACGAATCAGGTGATCGTTGTAATTCAATATTCTGAATAAATCATTTTCAGAAATAACATTATTAGAACCTTTTTTTACGACTGGTGAGGTTTTAGCAACTTTCCCTTGCTTAGTAAGAGCCTGGGTATCGATGTTAGCCAATAATTCTTCATCATTTACTAAAAGTCCGTTTAATTGGAATTCCTTAAAAATCTTATTCTGAATATCACTATCTTGAATATCTGCAGAATCATCTAACGATTTCGTATTGATTAAAGAACGATCCAAAGTGATCAAAGGATTCTGAATGTGTTCATATAGAGCCCCACCAACTTTGGCATTTTTACGTTCGGTCAACAGATGAAGATTATTCAGCACACTTTGAATATAAGTTGGCATCTGCATAGTGATTCCATCTAAGAATTGTGAGAAATCAAAACTTTTATTACCAGACTTGTAATCAATGATAGTTAGATAAGTGATGTCATCCAAAACCATTTCATCGATACGGTCAATTTTTCCACGAACATTAACTAAATGGCCGCCCGGAATCTGATAAGAAAGACCAGGTAGATCCTGTTTATTGTTGATACGACCAAAAGTTACTTCTGATTTCTCGGGTTCAGAGCTGTTACGTAGGAACTGTAGCTTCATATTTTTAACTAATTGAATCAAAGTAGTCTTTAACTTGTTGGCAATATATTGCATTCGAGCAGAAGAGTTAAAAATTCGATTCTCCGGTAAATCAATTTGAGCGGTAAACAAATCAGTAACCAAGTTCTGAATATCACCATCAGACATGTCACGCAATGAACGGCCTTGTTCCTGATGTAAGTATTTAACCAAACTATCCAAGACCGCATGGAAAATTGACCCTGTCTGTGCTGGTGTAATTTCAAATAAACGTCTGGGTTTTAATCTTAGGCCGTACTTTAAGAAATATTCGTATTCGTTCATGTAAAATGTTTCTAATTGAGAAATAGAGACATTGATATTTTTTCCGTATAGAGCTTCGACCGTATCTAGATTTAAACTTTGAGGAATGTTTTGGTAACTCAATGAACTTAAAGCAAATTCTGAAGTTTCTGGTTCCTCATTTAATAAGACACTGCGGACATATTTCCAAGCATCTGGTAAGTCGGTTTTATTGTCTAATGCAGAACGCGAAACTCGAATCAGGTAATTCAAACTGGAAGCTTTAGATCCTAAATAACGGATAACTTCGTTCTCAGATTGATCATCGCTTGAAGGATTCAATAGAACTAACTGTTCATCTAAACGAAAATGATTTTTAATTCGGACTACATAGCTTGATAAGTCTTGCTGCTTATTATCTTCAGTAAAGTTAGGATACGTGAAAATTAACCGTTGGGAACCAGTTGTGAAAGTAATGTCATGCAAGAATGGCTCAGAATTATTCATGACTTCATCTGGTTCATTCAAATACTTGCCATCAGTTAGCTCACCATTGAGGAATAGTCGTTCATCATCGGTTACAATATCGTTGGAAACTGTTGTTCCGGGCATATTGTTGGTTGTTGAACCAAGAATAAATGTGATTTTTCGGTTGTTAGGTTGAATCATCCCTATTTCTGAAATGCTGACAGCATCCAAAGTTGAGGGAATCTGTGAATAAGTAGCATTTTCAAAAGCTGCATCCAAAATCTCAATAAAATCTTTGGAGTCAAATTCACGTTCACCGAAAACTGAAACATACTCATCCAAAATTTGATTGAATAAACTGACGATTTGTTCGGGTTGATTTGCTAAAGTTAGATTTTTTTGTTCAGTTGCTTGCTGTTGCCATAGCAATAATGTGTCAAAAACATGATTCTGTTCTAAGAAATTATATAAGAAGCTGACACTATCAATTGAAGAGTGTTCTTTCTTCAAGAATTTTTCCAATTGATTGTAAACATTTTTTACAAATTCTTTGATTTGATTGATCAATTGGTATTCAGATATTTTGATCTTATCAACTACGGGATCTAATTTAACATCTGGCTTAAAGCTTTTTCCCATCCAACCACGTTTAGTAATTCCGTTAGTCAACGCATAGTTTTCAGTTAAGTCGACCGCTTGTCGGAAAAGTTGAAGGTTATCTCTAAATCCTTCCGGTATCAGCAATTCTGTTCTTAATAAACTAATCACATCATCTACTTGTAAACCACGATTAACGATAGCAAACAGTAAATCAATTAAACGTTTGAAGGGATGATTAGCCATCTTCTTTTGTAGATCAATGAAATATGGTACTTGGTTGTTTTCCATAAAGGACTCAATAAATGAACCATATTCGGATAAATCACGGGCTACAATTAAAAAGTCTTTGTAGCGATAATCTTGTGTAGCCACTAATTGGCGGATATAGGTACTAATAGCTGAAACTTCGGTCTGCTTATCAGTACATTTCCAAATCTGAACGGAATTTTGACTATCTAAACCACTCTTTTTAATACCACCAATATTAGATTCAATCCAGTAATCTTCTAGTTTACTCAAATCTGGACTAATTCTTTTTTCATCGGCAAAGTAATTTCTTGTTACAATACGATTTTGCTTAGCCATCTCGTGAAGCTGTTGATACGTTGCAGCTGGACGGAAGAAAAAGTCGGACTCATCAGTGGATTCAAAAACGGGTTGATCCAATACCAATGAGATATTCAAACTACCACTATTGATCAACATTGATTTAACCAAATTGGATTCCGTCGCTGTAAAGGATGAAAAACCTTCAATGTAAAAGTAATAATGAAAGGTTCCAATCTTAGTATTCAAAAAATCAGCTAATGAATTCAGTTGAAAGTCATTTGTATTGTAGTTTTGAATCTGTTCTAAATAAGCTCCGTACATCAGATTCAATTCCTTGATTTTATCGACAAAAATACCTTGTTGTTCAGAATTTAAAGCTAGATCAATGTCATCTGGTTGAACCTGTCCATTCATGAATTCATCGAATTGAGAAATCATCTGGTCAATGAATCCCGGCTTGTCGATCATTCCAGCAAATATTTTTAACTCAGACTTATGTTCTTGAACAATATTTTTCAATAACATAGCTGATTTAGTTTGTGTTAAGGTTTCTAAATTATAATCGCTACTGTCACGCAAAAAGTACCAAGCTAATCGCGAGAACGAAAAGGTTTGGACGTTATTAGTTGCGATTAATGAATCATTGTCTTTTTGAAAATATTTTAAAATATTGACTTCTGATTCAAATTTTATGTGATTTGGTACTAAAAAGAAGAATTGTCCGGTCGGATCCTTGGTATAATCCTCTTGGAACAACTTCATCATCTTTTTATGATGATCAAATTGGTTTTTACCTAGTACAAAATTTAATGTCATTATTCATCACCCGAAAAAATTCTATCATAGTTGGTCGTTTGAAAGTGGAAATCACACCAATAGATGTATAAAATAAAGACTTAGAGAAATTGAGGTGAGCATGTGCTTAAAGGAATAGGAAAAAGTCATGGGAAAACGATCATAATGGGAGAACATGCGGTAGTTTATGGCTACCCTGCATTTGCAATCCCACTGTTGAGCATCCCCGTGATCGTCAAAATGCAACAAAGTAAAGAAAATTCTTTAATTTCAAAGTACTATGCAGGAAAAATAGATAAAATCCCTGACTCATTGTCAGGCGTAAAGTATTTAGTTAGCTTACTGGATTCTGAGTTGAACAAAGATCATTTAAACTACACTATCAATATAGATAGTGGTTTGCCAATTGAACGAGGTATGGGCTCTTCAGCTGCTATTGCGGCTGCAATCACACGTGCCTTCTTCAATTTTTTCAACAAAGACTTGAGTCACCAACTATTATTAGATTACGTCAACAAATCAGAAACTATTACTCATGGTAAAGCTAGCGGCTTGGATGCCTTGACAGTTAGTTCTGATGATCCAATTAAGTTCGGTAAAGATGTGGAACCTGAACACTTCAACTTTAATTCTGATGGCTTTATTGTTATTGCTGATTCCGGTGTTAAAGGTCGTACCAAAGAAACGGTTGCTGACGTTAGAAAAATGTATGATCAAGAACCTAAGAAAATTGGAGCCTACTTACAACAATTAGGCGACTACGCTACTCAAGCTAGTGACTACCTTATTAAGGGCAATCTCAAAAAATTGGGTCTAGTCTTCACTTTAGCTAATGAAGCCTTAACTAAATTGAACTTAGCTATTCCTAAAACTGACAAATTAATTGAAGCCGCCAACCATGCTGGTGCCTTAGGTAGTAAAATTACTGGTGGTGGCCGTGGTGGTTGTATCATTTGTTTAGCTAGAAATTTAAAAAACGCTCAAATGATTCAAAAGGCTTTGATCAAATCTGGTGCCGAACAAACCTGGATTCAACCATTATCAATTTATGCGGAGGATGAAGACATTGGTTAGAACAGCACGTGCTTTTACAAATATTGCTTTAATCAAATATTGGGGTAAAAAGGATCAAACCTTAAAATTACCATGGACCAATAGTCTTTCATTAACACTGGATCGCTTTTATACCGATACTAAACTAACGGTAGCTGACAATGATCACGATACAGTCTATTTGAATCATAAATTATTGGATGAAACTCAGAATAAACGTATTCTCAAATATTTGGATACCGTTCGTAAGTTTTATAGTTTTGACGATCACTTCATCGTAGATACGGTTAATCACGTTCCCACTTCAGCTGGTTTTGCCTCTTCGGCTTCAGGATTTGCGGCTTTAGCAGCTGCAATTAATGAAACTAAACAATTAAATTTAAATAAAAAAGAACTTTCAATTTTAGCTCGTAATGGTTCTGGCTCCGCTAGTCGGTCAATTTATGGTGGTTTTGTCGAATGGATTGCTGGTGATAATAATGAAACCTCTTTTGCTACACCTATTGACGAGAATCCACAAATTGATTTAACGTTATTATCTGTAGTTATTAATAAAGGTAGTAAAAAGATTTCTTCTACCGTAGGGATGGAAAATAGCGTAAAAACCTCCCCTTTTTATCCAAATTGGGTTACACTAGTGGCTTCAGAGATAAAAGAAATTAAGCAAGCAATTGCCAAAAAAGATATCCAAAGGATTGGAGAAATTGCCGAACACAACGCTATGAGCATGCATGCTTTAACGCTTTCAGCTAATCCTTCATTTACATATTTCGAACCAGAGACGATTCGAATTTTTCAAATAATTCAAGAATTACGTCAAAAAGGCATCCTTGCATATGCTACAATTGATGCCGGTCCGAATGTTAAAATTATATGTACTAATGAATCGATTACTAAGGTTCAAAAATACATTGAGGAACAATTATCCAATGTATCTTGCGTTGTTGCTAATATCGGTAGTGGCATCCAATACATCTGATATAAATTGAAAGGTATGATATTTTGTCTACAGGAAAAGCACCTGGAAAATTATATTTGGCTGGAGAATATGCTGTTGTTGAAACAGGATTTCCCGCCGTACTTACATCAGTAAATAAGTACGTTACCGTTACTGTCAATAAGACCCAGAATGGTGGAACTATCCAGTCAAAAAACTTAAATAAGGAACTTATTCACTGGAATCGTCAAGGAACTGAACTAGTCTTTGATGATTCTGAAAGTCAACTCCAATACATTCTGGCAGCTATTAAGTTCATTGAAAAATACGCCCTAGAACGTGGTAAGAAGTTAAGTTACTACGACTTACTAGTTACAAGTGAACTTGATTCCCAAGATGGTAAGAAATATGGTTTAGGCTCATCGGCAGCCGTAACTGTCGCCGTAGTTAAAACTTTAGGCGATTTTTATCACTTAGATCTGTCAGCGATGGATATTTACAAAATTGCTGCTATTTCACACCTATCCGTTCAAGGAAATGGTAGTTTGGGAGATATCGCTGCTAGTGCCTTTGGTGGCATCGTAGCCTATTACTCTCCAGACCGAAACTGGATCTTTAACATGATTCGCAATCACAGTATTACTGAAATTTTATCCTTAGATTGGCCACAACTAAAGATTCAAAGTTTAGAATTACCTAAAGACCTCGAATTAACAGTTGGTTGGACTGGTTCTCCAGCTTCTACCTCCATTCTAGTTGATCGTATTGCCTTGACTAAGGCTCAAAAAGTTAAAAAATATCAACATTTCTTACAAGAAAGCCGTAAAAATGTTGAACAATTGATCAAAGGCTTTAAGAACAATGATTCAGCCTTGATTAAGAAAATGTTTAGCAAATATCGTTCTTTACTAGATGATTTGGCTGAATTCAGTGACGTTCATATTGAAACTGACCTACTAACTAGCCTTTGTGATATTGCTGAAAAGCTTGGTGGTTCCGCTAAGACTTCCGGTGCCGGTGGAGGCGATTGTGGAATCGTCTTAAGCGATAAGAACTTAAATGTCGCTGAATTGAAAAAAGAGTGGCAAAAAGTTGGAATTACCCCTCTTACTTTAAAAATCGGAGAAATAATTGCTCATGCCTAAACAAGATGCCCAAATTCAACGTAAAGTTGAACATCTTTTCTTAGCTGAAAAATACTTCACAGAAGAGTCATTTGCTGATTTTGATGGTGTTAGATTATTACATAACGCCTTACCCGAATTGAACTTGAAACAGATTGATCTTTCAACTCAATTCATAAATCAGAAAATGGCTTTACCTATATACTTCAACGCAATCACTGGTGGATCTAAGCAATCGACCAGATTTAATACTGAATTAGCTCAATTGGCTCACAAATTGAATATTCCCGTTTCCAGTGGTTCAATGGGAGTCTATCTTCGCTTGCCCGAGGAAACTAAAAATTCATTTTCTGTTCTACGAGATAACGATCCAGAAGGATTCGTAGCCGCCAATGTTTCTGCTAAAGCCAATGCTCAACAAGCTCAAACGGCTATTGATTTGATAGAGGCTAATGCCCTACAGGTTCACTTGAATGCTCTACAGGAATTAGCAATGCCTGAAGGCGACAAAGAATTCATGTGGCTAGACAATATTAAACAAATTGTTGCCTCAGTCAATGTACCTGTAATCGTTAAAGAGGTTGGTTTTGGAATGTCAAAAGATAATCTAGCTGATCTTTATAAAGTTGGCGTCAAATACGTTGATGTCTCCGGATTTGGTGGGACTGATTTTGCCCAAATTGAGAGTGCTCGTAATCATGAATTGGATTTGACTTATTTAGATAGATTTTCACTTTCAACTATCGAATCACTTTTAGAGTCTATCCCCTATCAAAATAAAATGACTATCTTCGCTTCCGGCGGCATTAGAACACCAATGGATGTCATCAAGGCTATCCGCATGGGAGCCAGTGCAGTTGGTATGTCCGGATTAGTTTTACATCACTTACAAAAGTATTCTTTAAGTGAAACGGAAATTTTCTTTGATGAATTCGTTAAACAATTACGATTGATTATGGCTGCCATTGGTGCTAAATCAATCGCAGATATAAAAAAAGCCCCCATCATCTTTGATGGAAGACTAGTGAATTACGCTAAACAACGTAATATTATTTTACCGTCTTAATCCTTTAGGATAGACGTTTTTTATTTGAGAATTGCTGTAACGTCCCCAACTGAAGAGTTTACCTTGATAAGACAAGCCAATCCATTTGTTATCGAAGTCAGGACGCTCTTTTAAAATGATCGATTCACCATGAAGATATTTTTCAAATTGATCATCATCTAATTCAAAAACAGTTTTTAATATTTCAGGTTTGAGTGCCAATATCCAAGCGATATCGGGCTCAAACCTATTTTTTTTGAATTCTCCCAGTTTTAAACCATTTCTCAAGATATGTAATCCCTTAAAACGATTATCCAAGCTAGCAGCTTGATATAAGAAATCACTGATGCGTAACCAGTTATTTTCATTCAAAGAAGTTAAATTGGTTTTAGCAAATTTTCGAACAAACTTGAGATCGTCTTTTTTTAAATTGTTGCTGATTTGACGTTCTTTGGGTTCTTCAACATCGCCATCTTTAACCATCTTGCACATGAAATGTCCTTCACCATTGAATTGATCAGGAAACATTCTTAAAGCTTTGGACAATTCTGGATTGTCATTCCCCCACTCCGGTTTAGCATCTTCCATACCAGAATATTTTTTAACATCTACCAAATGCATATCGGGGTATTTCTTCAAGAACCAGTCGACATTTTGTTCATTTTCCTCTGGTGAAAAAGTACAAGTTGAATATACTAATGAACCACCATTATTTAATAATTTGTAGGCTGAATCGAGGATATGTTGCTGACGGTTAGCACATTGTTCCACATAGTCTAAAGACCAATATTTGACTGATTCAGGATCTTTACGAAACATTCCTTCACCTGAACAAGGCGCATCTACTAGAATTTTGTCAAAAAATTGTCCAAACTTCTTTTCAAAGTCTTTAGGCGAATTGTTAGTAACAACAGTATTAGAAATTCCCATTCTTTCGATGTTAGAAGACAGTACTTTGGCACGCTTAGTGTTTATCTCATTGCTTACTAAAAGGCCCTTAGAGGCCATTTTTGAAGCAATATAAGTAGTTTTACTACCAGGAGCCGCACAGAGATCCAAAATTTTTTCATTTTCCTGTGGATCAAGAATCTCAGTAACATACATGGCACTTGGTTCTTGACTGTAAACGTAGCCTGATAAATGATCAATTGAATTACCATTTATTTCACCGAAATAACCAATATTACTGTATTCAAGTGGTTGATCTAGAGAATAGGAAACATTTTTAAAATTGGGTTTAAGTGGGTTGAGGCGAAAAGCTTCTTGGCTATCTTGTTGAATAGCATCAAATAGTTTGTCAGCACGTTCACCCATTAAATTACGATATTTTTCTTTAAAGTCAGAACTCAAATCGACTTTCATTAAATTATTCACTCCGTTTTTTGGTAAAGATTATTTGTGACATTCCTATTAGGATCGTGATTAATACAGAAACTAATATGAACATATTAAATGTATTGTGACTAATAATAGCAATTTTCCAATTAACTGCGGCATAACCAGCAATAAAGGGAACTAGTGTGTAGATTAAGTAACGAATCATTAAACCATTTTGATAATTATTCTTCAAGTCACCAGTCAAGTGTGATCTAGATAGATCGTACTTCAAAGGAACCAAAATGTAGAAATCAACAATGACAATCAAAACGAATAGTAAAACAATTCCAACCAGATACATTTCACCATTATTAGCTGTTTCAGCGTTAGTGAAATCATCCGTCTGTGGTACATACTTGTGAGATGAATTGGCATGTAGAACATTCTTAATTTTAGATAGACTTTCCTTATTAGAAAGAGCATTACCATCCAAGACCGTCGTTACCTGATTCAAATGAAGTTTTGATTTTGGTTGATTGGGTGACAAGGAGATCAAAGTCTGACCATTTAAAATATCCGCACCGTCAAAACCGATATTACCAATAACTGAAATATAGCGATCACCCATCTGAATGTACGCTTGGCCTTGAGGCTTATAGGATTCCAATTGAGATGATTTACCTTGCACTGCAAATGGAATTTGCGAGATAAAATCATCTTGCGAGAAATAACGTCCCGAAGTTATCGGTAATTTATTAATCTTATTATGCCCATAAATGTATCCTAAATCACTGTTACTTTTTTCAAAGAAGATCAGTTGATAAGATGAAACCTTCTTTTTCTTACTTAATCCCTGAACTGCCGTAACTAAATTCTTTTTAGATTTGGTATGCAAAACAATAGCTTGTTCACTCATACCTAATCGGTTCATTGTATTGTTGTATTTGATCGAATCACTTTTTGAGATAGCAACGCCAGTTAACAAAACTATCAGAAAAATAACAATACTTGATATTATCTTTTTCATAAATATCTCACCTATTATTTTATCTTGTACCTTATTCTACCCTATTTGACTAGATAAAGTTGATCGTGGACTAAATCATAATGTGAATAGGTTTGGTTGATACGTTCAATACGGGGATCATCAATCAGTTTAGCCTGATCCCAAAATTCTTTGCTGTTGGTAGCACCGTATTTTTCACCAATAACCAAGAAATTCACGTCTAATTCACGAATTCTTTTTAACACTTTAACATCAATATCTTCACGATCAGGGCTCCAAGCCAAGATAACATTATCAACTTTATTGCCGTACTCATCTAAAGCTTTTAGGGCATCCATTGATTCAACTTTTGTTAGTAAATCTCTACCCGTTTGATTATGATTGGCCCAACTTAAGTCATCTGTACAGTATGTTTCTACATCCAAATTACGTAATTCTTTAGATAAATAACCATTACCAGCCATCAATTCTAAAAAACTTTGTTTTGGAAATTCTGTTACTAATTTTTTAACAAAATCTTGAGTAATCGTTGCCCAATAACCAAACTCATTCTGTAATTGCGTACGTAATTCGTCGAGATCGTGATCAAATGTTTCCAAATTTTTCAAAAGAGCTTCAAAATCAGCCTCTTTGATATTCATATTCTCACGTAAGCAATCTGTAATTTCATCTTCACTTAATTCCAAAGTAGGAAAATGATATTTTGGCAATTGATGATTAGATAAACTATCAAAAACACGTTCTATAAATCTAATTTTGACATTGAATCTCATCCCATTTGGCAATAATGCTACGTCTTGTTTCAATTTATTAATATAATCCATCTTTTCTCCCAATTGATCCGATATTTATAATATACCGCTAATAGTTTACTAGAATCCTGATACAACATAAAGTTATAATTAGCATGAAAAAATTAAATAATATTAAAATTTTTAGTTAGAATAATACATTTATTTCCAATAATTACGAAAAAGTGTAATATCTTAGTTAGTACATATAAGAGGTGAAACATGGCAGAAAATAATAGAAGACGTCGGCCTCAAAAGGAAGAAGAATCAGGTTGGAAGTTCTGGCTACAAACTATTGCTATGACGCTTGCAATCTACGCTATTTTCTTTTTAGGGTTTAAGTACATTCTTTCTAATGACAAGGTAACGGGACCATCGATGCAACCAACCTTTGAGAATGGGGATAAAGTAATCGCTGCTAGACACTCAAAGATTTCGCGTGGTGATGTTATCGTCTTGAAAGCTCCGGACGAAGCTGGCTCATTTTATATCAAACGGGTAATCGGTTTGCCAGGAGATACAGTGGTTTCTAAGAACAACAAAATGTATATTAATGGTAAACTATACAAGGAGGACTTCCTCAAGGCTGGTTCTAAATTAAAGGAACCTGACACTAGTTTATATGCTGGTAAACCTTATAGTTATACCTACGATTTCACTTTAAGTTCTCTAGCTAAGGATTCACCCGAATATAAGACACGTTACAGCAATTCTTATCTAAAAAAAGTTGAAAAAACTAACAAGGTCCCTGCTGGAACTTACTTTGTTATGGGAGATCATCGAACTGTTTCGAAAGACAGTCGTATTATTGGTTTCATTAATAAAAAGAGTGTCATTGGTGAAGTTAAGTGGCGCTATTGGCCATTTACTAGATGGGCAATCTTTTAGATTTAAGTTTTAAACAAACTTATTGGAGGTAGTTTCATGGATAAACCAAATATTGCTGAAATGATAATTCAGTATGAAAAAGATAAAGATATGAATGATACACAATTTGCATTCGAAAGCCATCTTTCAGTTGAACGTGTTCATAACTTGAAGTCAGGTGACTACGAAGCAACTAAAGACGAAGAAAAAACTATTTTGGAATATATTAAACTACATCAATAATGCAATATTTGTAGTTTACCCTTAAAAAGCCGACAATCCTTTGATTGTCGGCTTTTTCTATACCTTACTTTTTTAATTGATCAAATATTTTGGAATCATGAAAGTAAACAAAACATCCTTTGACCCCACGTTTTAATAGAACATTCATTGAATTCAAAATAATTCTCTTTTTAACATCACTCAAATTAATAATATCGTTATCATGTCGCTTTTTGAAAGCTTCTTGATCCTCATATTTATCGATATCTATCTTGATACGACTATTTTTATCATAAGCAACTGACGGTCCGATAATCACTGCCACATAGTTCAAATCGAATCCTTGCACAGTATAAATTGAGCCAATTTCATTAATTGTTTCTGGCTTCTGAGCCCAAGTGGTATTGGAATAATTATATTGATCCCATGGTAGATGGAAGTTACCTTCATTGACGTAATGTTTTTTTCCATCCAGAGTCGAAGGATAATTGGCAGTCGCTACGATTCTTGACTCTCCTACTTCTTTATTCTTTTCCTTTAAGGCCTGATACATTTTTTCAGCATCTTGATAAACTCGAAAATCATAAGTACTATCCATTGATAAATAGTCCGTATTTTCTTGCTCTAAAGGGGTGATTTGCAAATTATCGGTTAAATCGTTGATCCACTGTAAAACTTTTTGTGGTGCTTGCATACGCATTTGCGTTGTCAATGTTGCACTCTCAAAATTAACTTGGTCTGGAATAATTTGTTGTAAAAAGTTGTCTGACCAATAACTCTTTAATTTCAAAACCTGATGAGCATCGAAAACTAAGATTACGACTTTACTTAGTTTAATGATCTCAGTTAATTGATTTTTCTGTGTAAAGTTATTGTAATTATCACTCTCACTTAGTAATAAATGTGCTTCATCAATTACTACTACATCGGCCTGTTTTTTATTTTTATGCATCCGATTGATAAAGGTTGTTGGTCTGAGAAAACGATTTTTGCGTAACTGATCGAATTCGCCGGCATTTTCTTGATAAACCTTTAATAGCTCGGGATGATTAACTAGAAAGTAATTATCCGTCTTGTTCTGCTTTGCTAACGTTTCAATATTTAAGAATAGTTGCGTTAAGATAACACTCTTACCCGTGCCAGCATCCCCATTTAGTTGAAAAATGGACTTCTGAGGGCTTTTTAATCCTTGATTAGTAAATGATAGTATTTGATCAAAAATCATTTGTTGTTGCTTTGTAAGGTCCTTATTTGGAAAAACTGATTCTAACATTTTACCTCCAAATTAAAAAAAGCCTTTCGGCTTTTAGTTTTCGTCACTCTTTAAGATTCCACCAACAGCGTAGTGTTCTTTAGCCATTTCATTCAAAACGACATGAACATGTTCTGCAGGAGCACCAGTATTTTTAACAATAGCTTCAGTAACGTCTTTAACCATACCCTTCAATTGCTCAGGACTACGGCCTTCGATAAGATCAATGTGCACTAGAGGCATAATAATTTCTCCTTTATTTATATATGGATTGATATTCATTTTTACTACATTTTTACTTTAACAAACTTTTGTGAAATAACAAGGTTTCACAATTTTTATACCATGTAGCAATCAAGGTTTAAAAGACTTTCTTTTGAATAAAACAAAAAGGAATCGAACCATAAAGATCCAACCCCTTAATTAATTTTAAATTTGAAAACTTACATGTACATATTAAGTTCCCCACCAAAATCTTGAATAGCAACATACATACCATTATTCAACTTTTGAACGCCTACACCTACAGCAATATATGTACCATCCAACATAGATTCATTATGTGATGGTGAATTCTTCCATTGCTCCATGGCATTTTGTGCTACTTCATCAGCTGTCGAACCATTAGTTACAGCTAGATTTTCCGCCTTATCGTATGAAGCATATTTATTAATATCTGCTTGTGCTTGATTTGCAAATTCGTCATGATTGGCAGCGTAAATATTATTCTTAGCATTTACATGACCTTGCTCAGTAATTGAACGAGCTACAGCACCATTTGATAAATTAATATCTGTAGTAAGAGCTTTTAGACCCTTTGATTCACGATATTCATTTAATAACGAAACAATTTTACTTGCAGCAACAGAAGTATCCACACTTTGTTCAATAGCATTTTTTGTATATGTGAATGTAATTACTGATGAACCATCAGCAGCTACTTTAACAGACTTAGTTGCTTGATCAACTGTATAACCATTAACTTTAACAGCATCTTCACTAATAGTTGAATCGACTTTTTGATCTTTCAAAGTTTTAGCGTCAGCTACATCTTTACCTTGATTGTCAACATATTTAACAGTTACGTTGGCAGACTTAGTTGCTGGTGTTGTAGTTGAATCCTTTTGGTAAGTGAAAGTAGTTGTGTTACCAACATCTGGATTAACAAGCAAATCTGTTGTTGGTATAGAGATTAATTTGTATCCTGGAATATCAATTGCTTTAGCAGTAACCGTTGAACCTACTTTTTCAGTTGTCACTTTATCCTTAGCAATACGGATTGCATTTTCATCCTTGTACATAACAGTTACGTTAGCAGTGGCATCGGCTGGCAAATTGATTTTTGCGTCTTCACTTGATTTATAAATGAAAGTGATTGTGTTACCAGCTTCATTAACAATAATTCTGTCACTTGTATTTGAATATAGAGTATAGCCGGCTACTTTTGGAGCCAAAACAACAAGTTCTTTGCCGACTTCTTGTTTTTCAGTCTTACTGTCAGCGATTTCTTTACCATTTTCGTCAACATATTTAAGAGTTACATTGGCTGTTTTTGCTGATGGGTCAATAGGAGTGCTGTTCTTTTTGTATGTAAAGTTTATATCTGTATCACCTTCAGCTTTTGCAACAATAGTTTTGCTTGCTTCAACTGGAGTATATCCATCAAGAGTAGGTGCTGTAAAAGTCTTTTCTTTTCCTAGCGGAGCCATATCCCATCTGCCCACTAATTCTTTACCTTGTTCATCGAGTAAATGAATACTTACAAACTTACTTTGAGCACCTGTTGGATCAGCATCATCCTTAGTATAAGGAACAGTAAAAATTTCACCGTCAAGTAGAACTTTATATGTGCCATGTTCTTCACTAGGAACTACTGTGTAACCATCAAATTTAGGTGCATCGATTGTGATATTTGAATTTAGTTTAACTTTACGTGTTTCAGTTTTTAAAACGTATGAATCATTTGTTGTAGTTGAACGTTTAATGTAATTTATGGTAACAGTAACTTCTTTATTAGAATCAGTTGGATTGGTTGGAGTAGTAGTTGAACCACCATTATTTTCACTATCTTTTGTATAAGGAACATTAAACTCTTCGCCATCAAACTGAACTTTATAAGTCCAATGATCTTCACCAGGTACAACCGTATAACCATTGAATACAGGTGCATCAATTGTAATATTTGAATTTAATTTAACTTTACGTTTTTCTGTTTTTAGAATGTAGTGATCATTTGTTGTGGTTGAACGTTTGAAATAGTTGATAGTAATAGTAACTTCTTTATCTGGATCAGCTGGAGTAGTAGTTGAACCACCATTACTACCATTATTAGCATTAGTATTTTCATTATTAGTTGAAGTAGCCTCTGCATCAGGTGCGTTCTTAGTATAAGTTTTTTCACTTCTTGAAGAAACGCTTGTTAGAGAAACATTGCTTGCTTTAATCCATTCGTTAGTAGCGACACGATAATAAGTTTGACCGTCAACAACCACTTTAGTATCGGTCTTCCAAGCTGTATTGTCGCCTAGGCCACGGTTAGTAATAAGTTGGAGACCACCGGCAGCTAATGGATTTGTATAAAGTTTAGATTCAGTGTTAGTTAATACGATACCTTTCAAATCCTGTTTTGATGTTTCATCGGCTAAATCCATTTGGTTAGCATTAGCGTATTCATTGCCACCAACCAATAGATAAGTTTCGCCATCAACACCTTTTACAGCCTTAGCAGTTTTCCAAGATGTACCATTTCCTAAACCACGGTTAGCTTTATGAATATTATTAGAAGTAACATCGCTCCAAAGTTGGACGAAAGTGCTATTACTTGAGTTTGCTACAGCAACATTATTAACGGCACTAGCATCAACAGTTTTTTGACTCAACATAGTAGCACTGAACAATGTAACAAAAGTTAGGCCAATTGTTAACCAGCCCTTCTTTGAGTGTACAAGTTTTACACGGTATGTTTTGTCTTCTAAAGCCTTGTTTAAACGTTTCTTTTTAAAATCCATTTTTTTCTCTCCCTTAATTAATTCCCTATTTTTATTTCCTAATTTCTAGCGTAATCTCGAAATGCTTACGTTAATCGTTATCTATCATTTCAGAGTTATTGGTCTCATAAAGTTTGTCTTTAACCTTTATTCATAAACAGTAATTAACTTATTCCATAACTAAAACAATCTTTAGCGATTGTCTATTTGTCAATTGAAGTCTACTCCCTGCCAAAGGTGTACCATAACCAACTTGTTGCATTTCCGTTACGACGGTAAGGAGATGAATCATCAGTATCACTTTTCATATAAACATATCCGTTTTCAGCAACAATAATTTTGTTTGTTATGCTAGTATCATCAGGATCTTGCCAATAAACTTTATAGTGTGCAGTTACATCTTCTGTACTATCATCATTTAGGTCTTCGTCATTTGAATAGACCGTACAGTTGAATTCACCTTTTCGATAATGAAATACTGTATCTGAATCTCCATTAAGTAGGTAACTACCCTCTATGAATTTTTGAAAATCTTTTAAATTATGTATATGTGTCTTATCAGAAAATTCAGAGTCATCCCAACTGCTTTCGTCTGTATTTTCATCTTTATCTTGATTTTCTTGGCTAACAGTAGATTGATTGTTTTCTTTAGGAGTTACTTTTTGCATTTCATTATCTATATCGTCCACTGCATAGTCCTTAGACCATTTTTTATAGTTTGGAGTGCCACTTACCGTGCCATAGTCCAGCATGTCAATAGTTCCAAAATTTTTACTTTTTGTCATTAGATGAAGCTTATTGTTTTTACTAAGTTTAAATCTTAACTTCTTTGGAACAATATTAGAGTTTGAAGAAAATGTATATTGATTCTTACTAAGTTGTTTTAATGTTCCTTGATAAAAATTGGTATTTTTAATGTTATACATAAGAATATTTTTGCCTTCAACTCTATAATTACCTGTTAATAAAGCAAAAATACCACTATTTTCTGCATTTGATACAGGATATCCATATTTCCAAATAAATTTATCACCCTTAAATGCAATGCCATTTTCTATAGAATCTGTTGAAGGGCTCATGAATCCTCGACCATCTAATGATTCTTTTTTACTAACCTTAGTTACTTTATTGTCATTATTAGAAGCTTTTGAATGATTGTTAACACTACATCCCGCTAATAACAATGTACAGAAAATAACTGATACAATAACTCCTCTTCGCATTCTCTTTAAACCCCTCCAAAATAATTATGTTTCATTTTTAGTGATTCTGTGAGTCGATAAATTGTTGATGGAGTTCTGGACCAACTTTTTCAGGATCTTTTACTTCCAATCCTGGTTGTGGTTTTAAGTCCACGCCATCTTCATTACCCTGAATCACATCACCATCATTAACAATCATGAAACTATTGGCACGAGCACCAGTTTGAACTGCACGAGGATAGCGAGATCCTTTTCCAGTAAAACTGACATCTGTTGGTGTCGTCGACATGATATCGCCGACTGTTGGCCATTTAGCAAAAACAAATGAAGTCTGTGTAGGATATCTGAGATAACCTTCGCTATTTACTTCATATGTACCCTTTTCAAAAGTAATCCCAGGATCTGCCGTAGCATTATTTGCTCTAGTCAAATTGTAGATATACTCACCATTACTCTTTAATAGAAGTGTGTAGGTGTCACCTTTAAAGGTACAAGTATATGGCACATCAAAATATTTCTTTGGAGTTTGTGTCTTTGCATCTGAATCTGATGTTTTATCAGAACTGTCCGACTTTGAGGAGTTACTATTACTGTCATCATTAGTGTCTGAAGATTTCTTCGTATCGACAGCAGTTTTTGTAACTTTTTTCTTTTTCTTAGGTTTTACTTTTACAGTTTGTTCAGTTTTGTCGGCACTAGCCGAACTACTTTCGGAAGGTTTGTTGTGTTCCATTCCCATAACTATTCCAGCAATTAAAACGACTGCTAAAACAGCAATTCCCCCGATAATTTGTAATACTTTTTTCATTATTAAATCCCTTTCAAAATACTAGACATAATAAAAGCCCTAACATTTTTGTTAGAGTTTTTATTTTTGCAGTAAAACAACGACACTATATAAACTACTTACATACCGAAATCCTGAACACCATAAACTGTTCCATTTGATGAAATTCCGACTGCAAATCCTCCTGCTACATAGTTTGGATCCAGAGCATTATCAGCATGTTCCTCATCACCTGTCTCCGCATTGAAAATGTGACGAGCCCATTGAGAAATATCGTTGCCATCTGATCCATTCATTCCAATATTTTCACCGACACCACTGTGTTCGTAAACATACTTAGCTAGGTGTGGTTCTTCACTGAAATCTGTTCCATTTGGTTGTTTATGTCCAATGAAGTTCTCTTGTTGATCTATTCCGTAAACAATTTGGGCAGCACGAGCCTCAGCACCTGCCTGTAAATCACTATTTAACTCAAGAGGTGAAACATTGTGCTCTGCCCTAAATTCATTCTCTATCTTATATAATTCAGCGTTCAATTGTGAGATTACTTGCTTCATTTTAGTTTCATTTCTTCTGTACTTAAATGTAACTATCGTATCAGCATAGATACCACCTTTGCCACTGATAGTAACGGTCTGTTGAGTTGGACCAACAACGTCATATCCTAGAACATTTGGTGCGTCAACTGTTACTTTTTTACCAATTTCTTCGCTTCTCTCAGTTCCATTTCCAACAACATAACCTGTATCGGCGCTAATCAATTGAATGCTCAATGGAGCTTTAGCCTTAGTGGCATTCTTCGTATACTTAAATACCAAAGTTTTATCACCGGATACGGATTTTATTGTTTGAGTATCATCACCATCTACTGTATAGCCTTCAATATCCTTAGACTTAGAAATATATGGTTTAGCATTATCAGTTTTTTTAACTAGAGGGTCAGCTATATCTGTACCATTGGCATCTATATATCTAGTTGTGATTGTTGATTGTTGGACTGGTTCAATCTCTTTATCATATTTAAAGTTAATAACGTTATTATCTGCATTCACTTTAATAGATTGACTAGCTTCACCATTCATTTTGTAACCGTCGATAGTAGGTGCAGTAAAAGTACGTGTTGTATTAACCTCTGTAGTCATAGTTGTAGCTGTTCTAATCACATTACCCTTAGTATCTAAGTAGTTCAATGTAACGGTTGCAGTTTTAGGTTTAACGGCATTCTTTTTATATTTAAATATAACGGTATTACCATTCTCACTAACCTTAACTGTTTGACTCTTAGCACCAATTAATGTGTAACCATCAATATCTTTAGCATCAACTGGAACATTAGCCCCGTAATAACCTGATTGGTTATCAGCATCAGCAATAGGTTTACCATTCTCATCTACATAGTTAACCTTAATATTTCCTTCTTTTGTTTGGTGATAAACGAATGTTACTTCATTAGTACCTTTATGGACTGTGATAATTTGAGTCATCTTTTCAGGCATCCAACCAGTAGTATCGCGTGATTCGGCATCAAATGTTGAACCAACCTCTCTGGTGAAAGTTTCATAATTGCCAAACTTAGTACCATCAGCTTTCACATGATGAACGATAATAGTAGCTTTTTGAGTTGTTGGTGTAGTAGTACCGCCATTATTATGGTTGGTATTATCGATAGTAGAACCACTATTATTTTGATTTGTCTCAGTTGAGCTATTGTTGCTGTTACCAGTTAAATAAGCGTCTTCAGCTTTGACCCATTCATTTGTAGCAACACGATAATAAGTTTCCCCGTTTACGACAACTTTTTTATCGGTCTTCCAATATGTATCTCTGCCTAAAGCACGATTAGTAATTAATTTAGCACCTTGTGTTGGATTGTTATAAAGTCTAGTGATTTCCTTATCTGCTCTTGTATGAACTACCCCTAGTAGTCCTTGTGCTGATGTCTCATTTTGAAGAGCCATATCTTTAACGTTAGCGTATTCGTTACCACCAACTAATAGATAAGTTTCACCATCAACACCCTTAACAGAGGCAGCGGTCTTCCAAGCTGTACCATTACCTAAAGCACGATTAGTTTTATGAATACCATTGGATGTAACGTCACTCCATAATTGAACAAAATTTCCTTTTGCTGCTTTGGCAACCGCTACATTATTATTAGCTGAGGCGTCAACTGTTTTGCCACCCAATGCCGTAAAGCCTAACAATGTAATAAAAGTTAATCCAACTGTCAACCAACCTTTTTTACCATGAACTAGTTTTACACGGTATATTTTGTCCTCAAGCGCTTTATTTAAACGTTGTTTTTTAAAATTCATTCTCTACAAACCCCTCAATATAACTTTAATTATGCAAATACTCTCTTAACACCAGCGATATTTCCACGATTACCGTAAATTGAATGTACTTGAACGGCGTATGGCCATGATTCAATCATTGTGTCACGGTTCAATAGAATACCAACGTGCCAGATAATTCCTGTTGATGGGTCAGTGAAGAAAATCAAATCTCCTCTTTGACGGTCATTAAAGTTGATATGTGGAATTCTTGAATCTGCCCAGTAATCACGACTGTTCCATTCATGACCTGGTTGTGCATGTTGAATGTTTGAAATTGGTGCGGAATCAATACCTGAAGCATAAAGTGCTTGTGTAACTAATCCTGAACAGTCAACACCATAAGCAGGCATACTTCCGGCACCAGAAATCCATGTCTTACCAAGATACTTGTTTGCTTGGTTAATCATAGCTTCAATGTGTTGTGAACGTGTACTTGTAATATTTGTTTGAAGTGGTGCGACGTAAGAATCGATACCATACCAATCAGCTTCTGAATAACCCATGGCTTTCCATGTTGCTAAGTTGACGACACCTGTAACAGGTAGACCTTTTCTTGATTGAAGGGATCTAACACTTGAAGCAACTGATCCATCATAAATCGTGTGTGCATTTGAGTAACCAAAGTATCTTCTAACTAGCCAAACTTTGACACCTTCAACACCGTTATATAAGTCATAACCAACAGAACCACCACTAGGTTTGATTTGACTGTTTTGAATTTGTAACCAACCGTTTGGATTTTGATATGCGGCTCCTTCAGCTGAATCATCACTGTTCAACCAAATATCATTACCAATTTGGTAGTAAGTTCTACCGTTAGCACTATCTGTACGATTGTATTTCCATACTGAATTGGCAGCGTAATTAGCTTGTCCATTCTTGTAAAATCCTGCTTCGTTACGAGAATAACTAGCAGCTCCCCATGATTTAACACGAACGACACCACTCTTTTGGTGTCCATATGTCAAAACAACGTTGTCGGCATTAGCATATTCGTTTGTAGCAACACGGTAAAAAGTTTGACCATTGTAAACTAATTTTTGATCAGTTAACCAGGCAGTATTTCCACCTAATACACGGTTAGAAATAGCAGTACCATCTTGAGTGTAAAGTTGTGTGAATCCTGTTGTGTCAACGATTCCTTTTAATGGTGTGATATTACTTGCTGTAGAATCAGCTTGTGTTGTTGCTTGAGCTGATGTATCTTGAGCAGTTTGTTGAGTAGCAACATTTTGAGCTTGAACATCATCGTTAGTTGTTTGTTCAGTTTGAGTAACTTGTTGATCATTTTGATCTGTTTGAACTTGAGTATCATCAGATACTTGTTCTTGATTTTGAGTCTGATCTGTCTTTTGTGATTGTGAAACAGCTTGTGATTTAGCAACTTGTTCAGTTGTTTGATCAGCATTATCTATTGTTGTGTCAGCTTTAACACTTTGTTGTGACAAAGTAACTGCAGCCAAGGCTACACCGCAAACAAAAGCAAATTGAAACTTTTTATTCATTTTTCTTTCCCCTTAATAACTTATTGCACGTCTTTTTTGCGTGTTCCAATTATTGATAAATTGATTAATCCCCATTTGGAGTGTTTGGTTCGTCCAGCAATCGTTGTAGTAGACGTAATTCTTGTCATAGCCTGTCACAACTAAAGCATGATATGGGAAGCCATATAATGTATTCCATGTCACAACTGGATGACCGATATTGATTTGATACTTAATAGCGTTGAAATTTTGACCAGTCAAATTTTTGGCCGTGCCAGTATATTTCTCGACCAAATTCATCAAGGCTGGTGGAAAAATTGTAATTCCAGTTCCATCCCAAGGTTGACCGATATAACCATAATTAGGATTACTGCTACGAGGCATTTCCTTAGCCATTTGCATCTTATTAACTTTGGCTCCGGCGTATTGCAACATCATCGTTACAGCAGTGATTTCACAACCATTTGGTAATTCAGGTCTTTGAGCAATCAAAGGCACACCAGAAATCCATTTAGCATCTTGATATTGGCCTTGACTAAGGACAACGTAATCTTGTGGTACCCAAGTGTTACTTCCAACTTGGTACCAATCCTTGCCACCAAATTGAGCGCGACTATTAACTTTCCAACTACTACCAGTTGGTAAATTACTTCCTAAGTAAACTGCCTTATCACCAAAACCTTGGAAATCGTGAACACTGGCACCACTCTTATAGACAACTGTGGCTACACCATCATATGGCTGAGCGTAATCACGGTATGTTCCCATCGTTGAATCTACATATTCAGTAGTAGCAACTCGGTAATAGACTTTGTCCTTATACGTACGACGATAATCAGCACGCCATGCAGTATTTGGACCTAAATAGCGATTCGTAATTGGTTGATCATTATTATCGTGTAAATTTACAACGTTACCACCAATAGTAAATACACCATTTACGGCTTCATCATGATAAGTTGCTTGAGCTTCTTGAACGGCCTGAGTAGATTGACTATTTTGAGATGCAACCGGTGTCTGAACATCATTTGAATTATCGGATGTTGTTACAGAAGGTTTATCTCCACTTTGATTAACTGTATTATTCTGAACAGTTTTTTCATTTGAATTCTCAGGAATTTGAATCCAAACTGAACTTTTGTTGTCCTCAGAAACATTGTCTGTTGTGTTTGTCTGAGAACTTGCCTGTGTTGTTATTGCTTGCTGTTGACCACTGGTGTCTTCATCAGCCTTAACGATAGTGGTTGAAAAAAGGCAACTAGAAGCAAACAAAGTTGCATATAGCAATTGTTTTTTTATCAACATATTCTCCCCTAAAAATAAGTTTTATAAATAAATCCTTAGCAATTTTCCGTTTTTCCCATTAATACCCCCGACATAATATGACATGAATAATTCAATATTAATAAGAATGTCATTTTTTACATGTCCCTTCAAATACAAACAACATGTAGAGTCACTGTACTTATTTGCTATTATATTTTCGAATTTTTTAATTGCATTTTTGCATAAAAAATAGAACATCAACTAACTTGGCATTCTATTTTTTACTTATTTTTGCCATTTTTGTTACATAAATTGATCATTTGAAAATGAAGTTTATTTTTTGTTTTTTGTGTTATGTTTTCGTAAAACATTTTATTTTACAATAGGACTATCGTTATTGTTTATAAAAAAAAGGTAGAACATCAATTTTGATGTTCTACCTTTCGAAATTTTAACGACGTTTAATTTGTTGCATATGTTTCCGTGATTTTTTCATAGCTTTTTTACTGCCAAATGCTTGATTAATCTTTTCGTTTTCCAATTGACGTGAATTCATCTTGCTATAAGACATTTCACGTTGCAATTTAAGGTAACTCTTCAATCTGTCAGCATCCAAACGTCCGTCTTTAACTGCCTCTTTTACCGCACAACCAGGTTCATTTTGATGACTACAATCACGAAAACGACACTCTTTTGCTAACTCTGTGATATCCTCAAAAGTCTTAGAGAGATTACCGACAAATAATTGTAATTCTCTCATACCCGGAGTATCAATAACAATACCTCCATTTGGTAATAGTATTAATTGTCGTGATGTAGTTGTATGTCTCCCCTTGTCGTCACCTTCCCTGACTTGCTTGGTCTCTAGTTCAGAATCTCCTAAAAACCAATTAATCAAAGATGATTTACCAACTCCTGACGAGCCAATGAAAGCAACTGTTTTTTGGGGTTTAATATAAGCCGATAGTTTGTCCAATCCTGTTTTCATTTCAAACGAACAAACGACTGTATCAACGCCCATGCAAACATCTTCTAGTTCCCGCAATTTGGCAGTAATATCAGCGCATAAATCTGATTTAGTCAAGACTACTACTGGAGTAGCTCCACTATCCCAAGCCATTGTTAAATAGCGTTCAACCCTACGTGGATTAAAATTAGTATTCAACGACATACAGATAAAAATTGTATCAATATTGCTGGCAATAACCTGACCACTACTATCATTACCCGAAGCCTCGCGGGCTAAAATACTTTTACGTGGCCAAAGTTTTCGAATAATTCCTGTTGCGTTAGCTTCTACTGAAATTAATACCCAATCGCCAACAGCAGGATATTCAGTTGTATTAATAATTTGATGATTCATTTTTCCCGAGATCTTAGCTTGCACAAAGCCTTGGTTGGTTACGACTTGATATAAGTCTCGATGCTGGCTAGTTACACGTGCCCAAACTAATTTTCCAAGATTATTCTCTGATGATTTGATTTCATCTGTAAAACCATATTTTTCAATAATATTCAATTTTTTTATTCCCTTCACAAGTGACGGTACTCTAAAACTTGCGAAAAAAAGGGTGCAGTTTACCCACTGCACCACAAAAAGAGAAAAAGTTATCTTTCGTCCATTCGCAAGGCATTAGGGTACACAAAATAAGATAGGTTTAAAACCTATTTTTTCTATGTTCTAATGAAAATCCTATTAAATGAACAGCATACGCGGTTCCTCCGTTATTTTATTACCGCTAAGATAGCATTATTGATCATTTTAGTCAATTCAATCGTTCTAAGGTTACATAACAAAACTACTATGAAGTACTTACTTCAAAAAAAGCTCTAGCTAAGGTTTTCCCCTCAACTAGAGCCAAATTGAATCTATTTTTTATTCTCACTGTTTAATTTAATAATTTCAAGAACAACATCAACCGCTTTTTCCATTGACTCTTCAGCCACATATTCAAAACGTCCATGCATATTCTCGCCACCAGCAAACAAATTAGGTGTTGGTAAACCTTTAAAGGAAATAGTTGAGCCATCAGTACCACCACGAACAGGTGCTTCATCAGGTTCAATGTCTAAGTTCTTCATTGCCTTTTCAGCAATCTTAACGACATCCATATGATCCTTGATAACATCGATCATGTTGTAATATTGATCACCCATATCAATCTTAACAGTTCCTTCACCATACTTATTGTTCAATTGCTTAACAATCTCAGTAACTTTATTCTTACGTGCTTCCAAACCATCACGTTCAAAATCACGAATGATATAAGACATATCAGTATGATCAACAGTTCCGTTTTCTTCTAGTAAGTGGAAGAAACCTTGACGTCCATCAGTTTGTTCTGGTACTTCACTAGCAGGCAAAGCGTCTTCAAATTCACGAGCAACAGTCAACGAATTGATCATAATACCCTTAGCTTCTGAAGGATGAACATCTTTACCGGTAATATGTACTTTCAAACTTGCAGCACTGAAAGTTTCGTATTCCAATTGACCAACAGGACCACCATCAACTGTATAAGCAAAATCAGCACCAAAGTCAGGAACATCAAAATTCTTAGCACCAGTTCCGATTTCCTCATCAGGTCCCAAACCAATCTTGATCTTACCATGTTTGATTTCTGGATGAGCAATCAAATATTCCATAGTCGTGATAATTTCAGCAACACCTGATTTATCATCAGATCCTAGAAGTGTATCACCACTTGTTGTGATCAATGTTTGTCCAGCATACTTTGTTAATGAAGGGAATACCTTTGGATCTAGTGTGTATTCACCAGCATCGTCAAGCTTAATAACACTCTTGCCATCGTAATTTTCAACGATTTTAGGTTTGATATCTTCTGAATTAAAATCAGCAGTATCAATGTGAGAAATCAATCCCAAGACTGGGACATTATAATCAAGATTAGATGGTAGTTCGGCGGTCAAATATGAATCAACCTTACGAATTTTTACATCTTTCAGACCAATTTCTTCCAATTCTGCAGCCAATTTCTTCAAGAAAACAGTTTGTCTTTCAGTTGAAGGAATCATTGTTGAATTTTCATCTGAACGAGTATTTTGTTTAACATATCCTAAGAAACGAGGAATTAATTTTTCATATTTTATTGCCATTACTACACTCTCCCTATAAGAAATTATATGGTTCTGTATCTACTTCTGATTGTACTATATCTAAGTCCCATTTATTAGATTTTTTCCAATCTTCTAACAAACTTGCCATTTCTTTAATAAAGATTGCCTCAATATGATGCCCTGGATCGATTACATTAAGACCATTAGCCATCATATCGTGTGCAGTATGATAATAAACATCCCCAGTAATAAAGGTGTCAGCACCAGCTTTAATAACTTCTGGATAAAACTTTCCTGCATCGCCACCAATTATGGCAACTTTTTTAACTTTCTGACCTAAATCTGATTTAACATAACGAAGATTAGGAACATGATAAGCATCACGAACCATTTTAGCAAAATCGACTAACTCCATCGGCTCTTTCAATTCACCCATACGCCCCAAAGAGTAATCATCGTCTTCATTTAAATAACTAACATTATTTAAACCCAATTCTTCCATTAACCAATCATTCATACCACCGTGAGCTTTATCAAGGTTAGTATGAACAGCATGTACGGCAATATTGTGTGATAACAAGTCACGATACATTTGATTTTGTGGTGATGTTAGATCTAAATTATGGGCTGGATGAAACATGATTGGATGATGAGCTAAGATGAAATCAACATTTTTGTCGATAGCTTCTTTAACTACTTGTGGACGAACATCTAGTGTCGTCATAAGACGATGAACAGTCTGTTTACGATTACCAATCTGGAAACCAGTTGGATCGCCATCTTCTTTAATTGACAATGGAGCAAATTCTTCAATTCGATTAATAATATCTTGAACTTGAATTTCTACCATTATAATATCTCCTCAATATATTTAATATCTTGGTTCATTAAATCAATTTTGGCTTGATCAATCTTCTTTGCATGGGACATATTCTCAACAGCCTTTTGATAGCTATTGAGCTTATGTTGCCATTTAGCAATAAAGGTTGGAGTCTTCTTGGTCATTAGTACTGGACCCATTAAAAATTGGGCTGAATTCAGCGGCTTAGCTTGTTCAACTTTGTTAGCTTTAATAATTTCATAAACGTGATGTTCTTCTTCAACGATATCTTCATCAACGATTTCAAAATTATTTTCGACTAACCAATGACGTACCAGCGGTTCACCAATATTAGGTTGTAAAATTAACGTCTTAACATTGGACAACTGATCTACGGTTGCTCGTGTGAGAATATTTTGAATCAAAATACCACCCATACCAGCAATTACGACCGTATCAATTTGATCTTCAGGTTTAATAACAGCTAGGCCATCACCCAAACGAACATCAATTTGTTTGCTTAATCCAAACTTATCAACGTCTGCTTTAGAACGTGATATAGGACCGGGTGCAACTTCACCAGCAATTGCAAATTGACAAATTTTTTCTTCTATTAATTCTACTGGCAAATAAGCATGATCTGATCCAATATCAGCCACTCTTGTATCTTTATCAACCATTTGGTAAACGGCTTGTAATCTCTTTGAAAGTAAAGTCACTTTAACCTCTATTCTGCAGTCTTTTTGTCTAAGTCTGTCATGTATTCACGTGTCATTGGCATTGCTGTACCACTAGGTCCATTTGTCAAAAGAAATTGAATAACATCAATATTGCCACTTTCAAACGAAGCAGCACATGCTTGTAGATACAAGTCCCACATACGAACAAATCTTTCACCGTACATTTTATCAACTTGATCTACAACTTTATTAAAGTTACGATCCCAAATTTCAACAGTCTTTTGATAATGACGACGAAGTGGTTCTAAGTCATCAATTTGAAGACCTGCGTCTAAAATATGACCAACATTTTCTTTAACATCAGGAATATAGCCACCTGGGAAGATATACTTAACTAGCCAAGCATCTACACCGACACCATAGTGTTGACCAGTAATACCATGAATTAGAGCATTACCATTTGGTTTCAAAACATTCTTAACTGTTTCAAAGTAACCAGGTAGATTATCTTTACCAACGTGTTCAAACATACCAACAGAAACGACATGATCGAATTTTTCATTAACTTCACGATAGTCTTCAAGCATAACTTCCATTTGATCACTCAAATTTTCATCTTGAATCTTTTGATTTACATAATTGTATTGCTCTTGACTTAATGTAACACCTTTTGCCTTCAAACCATACTCTTTAGCAGCAGTGAACATCATTGTTCCCCAACCACAACCGATATCAAGAATTGTTTCACCAGGTTTAGTGTTTAACTTATTCAAAATATGACGTACTTTGTTCATTTGGGCTTGTTCCAAAGTATCCTCTGGAGTTCTGAAATAAGCACATGAATATGTCATAGTCTTATCAAGCCATAATTTGTAGAAATCATTACCAATATCATAATGTTCTTGAATTTCTTTTTTGTTACCTTCCTCTGAGTGATTAAACTTAGGAATGTATTTTTTCAACTTTAAACTGGACATAAAACTATCAGATTGAGTGTAAGCAGAAGTGATCAATTTTTGGATTGAACCTTCAATTTCAATTTTCTTGTCCATATATGCTTCACCTAAAGTTAGGGTAGCATGTTTTACAACTTCAGAAATAGGAACTTTGTCATTAAACTTAATAGTTATATCAGACTTTCCTTCTGGTCCATAATTCTTTTCTTTCCCGTCCCAAAAAACAACCTTAATAGGAATAGTAAATGAACGTGAAAATATTTCGTCATAAATCTTTTTATCTAACATAACATCCTCCAAAAAAGTAGATATATTAATTGTAAATCAAATTGTGAAAAAATATAAACTAAAACTACTGATTTTCAGAAACATATTAATAAAAATGTCTCAAATACAGCGATTCTATACCTATTTCAGTTTTTAAATGGCCCTTGCCCCAATTAAACTAGATTCTATTTCAATAAAAAAGTGTCCGTACTGACCTATATTGGAATCTTTCCAATCATTGATCAATATGAACACTTATTATTAGTTTGAACTTGAATACTATTTCTTTAAATTAATTTTTGACTTTTAACACATTTAAATACGTTTTTTAAAAATAGCTGGAACGAAGAACAATAGTGCGGCTCCCAAATATGATAGCCAAGAATTCTTCTTATTTCCTGTTTGTGGAAGACTTCCTACTTCTTTCTTTACCACATTGTTTAATACATTGGCAGTACTATTTTCGCTATTCTCGTCGGAATTTAACGAGACAAGTGTATTTTCAGAGTTACTTGTTTCATTCGAATCGCCATGATTCTCAGAATCGATTGATTCCTCAGGGTTGACTGGTTCTTCTGGGTTACTTGGCTCTTCAGGATTACCTGGTTCTTCTGGGTTACTTGGCTCTTCAGGATTACCTGGTTCTTCTGAGTTACCTGGCTCTTCAGGATTACCTGCTTCCTCTGGATTACTTGGTTCTTCAGGATTACCCGGTTCCTCTGGATTGCCTGGTTCTTCGGGATTACCTGGTTCTTCAGGATTGCCTGGTTCTTCAGGATTACTTGGTTCCTCTGGATTGCCTGGTTCCTCTGGATTACCTGGTTCTTCAGGATTACTTGGTTCTTCTGGGTTACTTGGTTCTTCAGGATTGCCTGGTTCTTCTGGGTTACTTGGTTCTTCCTTATCCTTTGCATAATAAACAGTATATTCATGATCAGCATTAGTCTTTTCAGGGTCAGTAACTTTATCCTCAACGCTATCCAAGTTATCAGGATCAACCTCATTCTTATCAACTAAAACAACGTGATAACCAGCAATCTCTGGATTTGGTACTTCTGAAAATTGTGGTACACCGCTACTAATCAAGGCTCTTGAAAGTTTTGATCCAACGTAGTACCAACTATCAGTATCAGTCACTGGTCCATCAGCATTATTATGGTAAAGTTGTGCAGATCTATCATTTGCGCTTCCACTAACAAAGATGATTGATGGGGAAACATAATCCGCATGCAAAGTATCATTTGTTCCAATTTCTACATAATGAATTGTTTCTCTAACTGTATGTGCCCCATAACTGATTCCTGAAGGTGTTGGTACATAAACATAGATGATTGTTCCATTATCACCTATCTCATTTAGAGTTCCCTTACTTGGCAAACTAACTTCACGATTATTTTTTGCATAAATGGTTGCTGGCAGATTAAGTCCAGCCAAACTTATTTCTGGTTTAGAACCGTTTAAACCAATATAAGTATAATTTGGAATATTCTCTTTTGTAGATGAATATTCATTGCCTTGACTAGCTCCGTTAGGATAGGTCAAAGTAGTATCATCAACTATATCTTCACCCGTAAAGTAATCAATATGTCTTACTTTAACCAGGGCATCAGTATCTTTTACATAATAAACTGTATAGTCTCGATCTTTGCCGCCAAATTCAGTCAACTTAGCTTCAACGTTTTCCAAATCAGTTTGGTCTTGAACTTTATAAATCTTGTAACCATCAATTTCAGGATTCTTAACTTCATTAAAGATACCAGTATTACTGATGTTCCAATTTTTAGGATCTTTCAAACTTCCGTTATTGCCATTGTGATAAAAAGTAACTGTTTTATCACCCTTAGTTGCTTGAACAAAAGTAATCTTATTTGCTACATGATCGGTAGCTACTGGTTCATTAGTATCATAGTCAACATAATGGATTGTTTCGTTGACAGTACTTGTCTTGACACTATCCAAAGTTGGTAGATAAACATAAATAACAGTTCCGTTATCACCCTTAGTTAAGGTTCCTGCGGCGGGAATACTCTTTTCCTCATTTTTAACATTGATAGGAAGTGTCATCGTCTGTCCATTTAAGTTTACAGTTACACTAGATCCATTCAATCCAATATATTTATAACCTGAAATATCCATTGAATTTGATGTGTAATTTTCTCCTGAATGAGCGCCATTTGGATACGTTAAAGTATTATCTGGCACGATATCTTTGCCTGTAAAGTAATCAATATGTCTAACATTGACTAAAGCATCAACATCCCTTGCATAGTAAACCGTATATTCTTGGTCAGCACCTTGATAGTTTGTTGATTTCATTTCAACTTTGTTCAAATCAGAATTAGCATCATTTCTAACAACATGATAACCTGTAATTTCTGGATTCTTAACTTCTTTGAAATTAGCATTTTGATCGTCTGCATTATGCCAAGCATTAGGATCATCCACTGATAAGCCATCATTTTCATTATGGTACATCACTACCGATTTACCATTTCGAGTTACTTGAACAAATACAATTGGATCAGCCTGATAATCACTGGCTAATGGTAGATTTGTTCTTTCTTCTACATAATGAATTGTCTCATTAACGGGAGATTTGATAATTTGAAAATCTGTTGGAACATACACATAAGTTACAGTCCCGTTGTCGCCCTTTATTAAATCACCACTAGCAGGCAAACTAGACTCTACGCCCTTAACATTAATAGGAATTTTTGTTCCTTTAACGTCTATAGTTTGACCATTCAAAGCCACATATTTATATCCAGTAATATTCATTGGGTTAGTAGTATAAGTGCTGCCAACAATTGCTCCATTTGAATAAGTCAGAGTATTATCAGTTGCAATATCTTTTCCAGTGAAATAATCAATATGACGAACTTGAACTGAAGCATCGTTATCCTTTACATAATAAACAGTAATTTCTTTATCCTTATCGCCAAAGAAAGTTCCTTTGGATTCAACTGCTGTCAAATCAGCTTGTGAAACACCATTTTCTTCAACACTTTGAATTTTATAACCATCAATTGCTGGGTTTACAACTTCTTCAAACGAGCCATTATTACTTACACTCCAAGTAGTTTGGTCTGTACTAGATCCATCCTTATCGTTATGATAGAGCGTGATTGTCTTACCGGCTTTAGTTCCTTTAACAAAAGTGATTTCTGGTGCCTTATAATCTGTAGCAATCGTTTCACCAGTGTCCGCATCAACGTAATGAATTGTTTCGTTTACATTACTCTGTTTAATAGCATTATTAACATCAATTTTATCAGGGATTGGCATATAAACATAAACTACAGTTCCGTTGTTTCCTTCTTGTTGCATCTCTCCCATAGCAGGAATGCTATTCTCAACAGCTTTGCCCGTTTCTTTATCAATTACCTTAATAGGAAGGGAGACACTTTGTCCTTGAGCAGTTATTGTTGCTGTTGTTCCATTTAGTCCCACATAATAATATCCAGGAATATCCTTAACAGCTGTTTGATAAGTCCCTCCAACGGAGGCACCATTAGGGTAGCTGACTGTGTCTTCAACCAAATCCTTACCTGTAAAGTAATCAATATGTCTAACATTTACTGATGCAGCCTTAGTGAACTCCAAACTGTCCAGTCTAAATTGATGCTTATTCTTATTGCCACCAGTTGATGAAGTAACACTCAAGGCTAATGAATCACCATAAGATGTGGGCACTGCGCTATTCCATACTAAGGTACCTTTACTATTATCAGCATAACTAATTTTTATTTCCCGATTGTCGGCTGTATACGCAATTGTAAAGTCATGAAATTTGTTGTCCAAATCACTAGCACTTAAAGCCTTAACAGATTTGGCATTAGTTTCAGCCCACCATCTTTGAGCCGGTTTTTTATTTTTGGCAATGATGTTTTGATTGGATGTTGTCACGAAAGCACCAAATTGAGTCGAGTTGGTCGGATCGGCAGCCCAACCAAAATCATTTGAATTATTGTAATCTATCTCTGCATTATTTTGGGAACTATTAGGTGCCTGATAGTTATTATGATAAGTATCAAGTTTGAATCCAAGGGCATTTTGCAAACCACCAATACCCATATTGCCACCAGCATTACCGAGATCACCGGTATTCCCGTTATGGAAAGCAAAGCCCATTCCATCGGCTCCACCTTTACTTTGCGTTTTATTTCCTAGATTGACTCCACCTTTAAGAGTAAAGTCTTGGCTCAAATCAATTTTTTCATTTAGTGTGAAATTACCAATTTTATTATTTTGGTCAGGTGTTAACGTAACAACTCCTGATTTTTGATCATAGGTAGCAGTCCCATTAGTTGTGAAATAATCATTGAAATTATCCTTATTTACATTCGTAACTTGATTGTTGCCATCAGCTTTAGTTACCGGTGTTGCTTGTGGTTTGGAAACTGAAGCATCTGATACATTATTATCATTTTCCTGTTCTGATGCATCAACATTTTGTGTCGTACTATTTGCTGATGTAGCTGCTTTTAACTGTGTTTCCTCAGGTACTTGCTTTTCCGTAGTTTTTGTATCGGAATTTAGTGCAGTTGTTGCAGGTTTATCTGAAATTACTGTAGATGCTGCTTTGGTCGCAACGCTACTTGTAGTACTATTCGTAGCACTATTTTGTAATTGAGAGACCTCTGTAGAATCATTATCAACGTCAGAAGCTTTAACGATCTGAGTATTAATAACTAACCCAGCCCCAACGGTTAAAGCTGTTACACAAGTCAATAGTGAATTCTTAAGTAGTCGGTCTCGTACATAGATTTTTTTCATAATTTCCCCCAATATTACTTCATCTAAAACCGACTTGAGTATAACAATGGTTAATAAATTTGTGAATAATATTCTCACAAATATTATTATTTAATTTTAATAAATTATTCATTTATATTTTTATTTTAATAACATCAAATTATGTAATAAATTAACGTCTTTTTTGGATTTTACAAAAAAACACTCAGCATCCTATACAGGAATACTGAGTGTTTTTTTTATTATTCAAGGAAATCTTTTAATTGTTTTGATCTAGAAGGATGACGTAGTTTTCTCAAAGCTTTGGCTTCAATTTGACGAATTCTCTCACGAGTAACACCAAATACTTTACCAACTTCTTCAAGAGTTCTTGTACGACCATCGTCCAAACCAAAACGTAAACGTAAAACGTTCTCTTCACGATCTGTCAAAGTATCTAGAACATTCTCTAGTTGTTCCTTCAATAGTTCGTAAGAAGCGTGATCTTCAGGACTTGTAGCATCAGAATCTTCAATAAAGTCACCTAGATGTGAATCATCCTCTTCACCAATAGGTGTTTCCAAAGAAACTGGTTCTTGAGCAATCTTCAAAATATCACGAACTTTACCAGTAGGCATATCCATTTCGGCACCAATTTCTTCAGGAAGTGGTTCACGACCTAAATCTTGAAGCAATTGACGCTGAATTCTGATCAACTTATTAATAGTTTCGACCATATGAACTGGGATACGAATTGTTCTGGCTTGATCGGCAATAGCACGCGTAATAGCCTGTCTAATCCACCATGTTGCATAAGTAGAGAATTTGAATCCTAATCTGTAATCAAATTTTTCAACAGCCTTCATTAGACCCATGTTACCTTCTTGAATCAAATCCAAGAATTGCATTCCACGACCAACATATCTCTTAGCAATGGAAACAACCAAACGAAGGTTAGCTTCAGCCAAAGCTTGTTTAGCTTCTTCGTCACCTTGTTCGATCTTCAAAGCAAGATCAACTTCTTGTTGAGCGTTAAGCAAAGGAACACGACCAATTTCCTTCAAATACATACGTACAGGATCATTAACCTTGATATCAGTTGGAGCTGTTGTATCGTTCTTCTTACTCTTCTTTTCTTCGCTCTTTTCCTTAAGAAGTGCAAGCTTACTTGGATTACCCTTGTCATCAACAACACCGATACCAACATCTTCCAATTCACTGATGAAGTTATTTAGAGCTTCACCCTTCAACTTGTAAGGTTTGATAATCTTTTCTTGTAAGTCATCTTCGGTAATCTTACCAGTTTTCTTAAGATCCTTGATGAGCTTCTTTGTAGCAGTTTTTAATTCTTTTGATACTGTTGTTTTCTTTGTTGCCATATATTATATTCCTCCAGTATGCTTAATTGCTAAGAATTCTTCTAACCTCAATCAATTGCTTAGTTAAATCTAACTGCAATTTATTGTCACCGACCATCGCCGCCTTTTTAAGTTGTTCATTAATTTCTTTAATCTGCTCTTCCAAACTGGAATTCTTAATATTGCCGATATAATCCTCAATTTCTTGATCATTATATTCTTCCGGCATATTCATCATTTCCAAATCAGCTAACAAATTCTTATCATCATTATCCAAAACATTCATGAAATCAGAAATATTGATTTCTTCTTCCGTATCGTCTGAATCGACATAAGATAACAAACTATCAAAAATACGTTGATAACTCTGATGGATAAATTTGAATCCATCACCTTTAAGATTGATACGAACTTCAGGATAATTAATTGCCCAATATAGTAGGTAGCGCTCTGATTTCTCCAAACGATCATACTTGGGCTTAACACTTGAAGTTACTTTCTCTAAAGCTCTCTGTTGAACATCTTTATAATTGTTGGCTGGCTCCTTAATTGCTTGTTGTCGACGCAAGGCATCCAATTCCTTATTGATTGCCTCTTTGGAAACACCCATTTCGTCAGCAACCCGACCAACATACATATCGATTTCAACCGGTGATTGCAACTTAACTATCTCATGCAAAGATTGGTTTAAAAACTCTAACTGATCATGTTCGTTATTTAGATTATAGTTACGTTTAAAGTAATTCAGAATAAACGAAATCGGTGTCTGTACACCATTATTAGTTAAATTCTGAAACTTCTCATTACCCTCACTACGGATAAACTCATCCGGATCCTTCTTATCAGGAATACTGATAACACCGTAGGTGAAACGATCATCATTCATCTGGGTCAAAGCTCGATAAGTAGCCTCAACTCCTGGATCATCACCATCGTAACAAACATTAATTTGATTAGTTAAACGACTTAAAGTATATAACTGATCATCCGTCAAACTAGTACCCATTGAAGCCACACCATTGGTGACACCAGCTTTATAGGCACTAATGACATCCATGAATCCTTCAAATAAAATCACATTACTTTTTTCACGAATCTCTTTTTTGGCATTGTTCAAATTGAACAACGTTTTCCCTTTATTAAAGATCGGCGTTTCCGGACTATTCAGATACTTAGCTGTCGAGGCAGTTTTATCTAAAATACGGCCAGAAAAGGCAATGATATTTCCAGATTCATCAGTAATAGGAATCATTACTCGATCACGAAATCGATCAAATAATTGTCCCTCTTGATTCTCAGCAAACAATCCTGATTTTCTCAAGATATCTTCACTGACATCCCGTCCCTTAAAGAATTGCAATAAGAGATCGTTATTATTTGGAGCATAACCGATATTAAAAGTTTGGATTAAATCTTCACCCAAATCACGATTATTCAAATACTTCAAAGCTTGTGTACCATTTTCCGTTTTTAGTAAAATGTGGCTGTACAATTTAGCGGCATCAGCATACATCTTAAGCAAAACGTGACTATCAGAATTCTGATATGGCGTACTTGCTTGGTACTGATCGGGTACAGAAATGTTTCCCATTTGAGCGACTTCAATTATAGCTTCCGGGAAAGTCTTATTCTCAATTTCCATAATGAACTTAAAAACATTCCCACCACGACCACAACTGAAACAATGAAAAATTTGTTTGTCCTCCGCTACAGAGAATGAAGGAGTTCTTTCTTCATGAAACGGGCAAAGTCCAAACAAATTTTTACCGGATTTTTTCAGCTGTACATACTTACTAATCACATCAACAATATTAGTCTTTGAAGTAACCTCATCGATGAATTCCTGAGGAATTCGTGTTGCCATAGCATACACCTCCTCACAGAATATTTATAAGACAGGCACACAATTTAACACATCCATTTCAAGAAAACAAACATGTTGAACTGCTCACTAACGACCTAGGAATAAAAAAGTGCTCCCACAAAAAAGTGCAAACTGGGACCACTAGTCGCTTGTCAACTATTTATTATACACGGTTTGGTATAAATGTCACGTGATTAACCTATTTAATATGATAATCATTTTTTGTAGAAAAATTTCAAATAAAAAAATCACGCCACCAAAGACATGATTATTAATTTTGATTTCTATATATGAGTTCTTCTTTTAGAAGGTTTCTACCTAATGCTTTTCTATTTTCTATTCTTCTTAACTTTCTATTTCGTGCGCGTATCCGACTTCTTTTACCTAAGGACTTAGGACCAAGCCGTACAAGTACTAATCTATCTGGAACAGAAAGTTTATTTTTATCCGGTGCAATCATTGCATATCCAGTAGCCTCTGATCCGGTCATTTCAGTAATAACGTTTCTTTGCTTTTCAAAATTTTGAGATAAATTTGAATCAACAATATCTATATTATCTTCTACAAATTTTTCTAAATCAGTATTTTCTATTTCATTTATGATTTGTTTTTCATTTTCATTCCATCTCATAATAAATTACACCTCCTCAATTTAATCTATTATTTCATAATACATGGAACTCTTTTTTATTACTTCGTTGTCTTTAATACATAGTTCCGCTGAATTTGGAAGTCCCGTTATATAAATATTGACATCTGTCAGGTTATTTTGACTTAATTTATATATTCCTTGAATTTTATCTACTTTTTTATTTTTTACAAGCCAGATTATAAACAAATCCAAAATTGCTCCGTCAAGTTTTGATGCAAATCCATCATTATTATACTTGGATCGTAATGTTTTTATTACCTGAGATGTTTTAGACCAAAACGCTCTGAAAATTTTGATTGTATTAATATCCGTAAAATCTAAAATATAGTCATTTGATTCTATTTCAAAGCCTAGAACTGCAAGTCTTTCCTTAGTCCAACTGTTTCTTCTTTTGGTGAATAAAACTGCACTAATATAATCATCCACAAAACAATAAATTCCTAATCCTAAAGACCCAGGATTATAATTCTTACGACCAATTATATTATTCTTACCTGGAATTTTACCTAATAAAAAGCCATTTTTCATAATTCTTTTTGCATTACCAAATGTTGTTCCATGATAGCATCTTTCTATATTCATTTGCAAAAACCAACCATTATTCAATTTAATATTTTCAAAATAACATTTGACTATTATTTGAACAACAAAAGAAGGCAAATTTTTTAATAAATAAAGTTTCATACATATATTAATTAATTCTAAAAAAAGCTCCCAATATTCCAACGAATATTGAGAGCTTAATTTTTTATATAAAACTATTTTGTAACGATCTTAGAAAGGTCACCAAGCTTAGCAATCAAATTGTTAGCAATAACTAATTGTGTCAAACGGTTATTCTTAACTTTTTCATCTTTAGCCATAATCATATTCTCATCGAAGTATGAATCAATTGTTGGACGTAGAGCTGCCAATTGTTTGAATAAATCCTCAGCATTCTCGTCACTAACTTCAGCAACTTGTTCTTTTAACTTAGCTTCTGATGGATTTTCAAACAATGAATCATCAACTGTCAAATCGTCTGAATAGCCAAACTTAGCTTTCTTAGATAAGTTAACAATTCTACCCAATGCTTCCATGACAACTTTGAAGTCATCATCAGAAATATGATTTTGTAGCACTTTGGCAACGTCAATCATAGCAATCGGATCTACATTTGAACCACCAGCAACAGCATCAATAATATCTCCACGAACATCTTGTTGTTTCAATAGTTGACGTACACGATCGATCATGAAGTCATCAATATCTTTTTCATGTTTGCTTAGGTCTAATTTAGCAGGAACTGTTAAGTTAGCTTTTAAGTAATCTTGAAGGTCATTCAAGTTCAATGACCATTGATATTGATTAAGAATTCTAACGATACCATAAGCTTGACGACGCAATGCGTATGGATCATTTGAACCACTAGGAATTAAATCAACTGCATAGAAAGTAACTAACGAATCTAATTTATCAGCAATGGCTAAGGCTGCACCAACTTTACTTGCAGGCACTTCACCTTCAGCTGAAATAGGCATGTAGTGTTCACGAACAGCATGAGCAACAGCTTCTGTTTCGCCCATAATTTCAGCATACTTTTCACCCATAACACCTTGTAGTTCTGGGAATTCATCAACCATGTTTGTTACTAGGTCAAATTTATAAATGTCACTGGCACGTAGCAAATCTTTAGTTTCATTTTCATCTAGTTTGAATAATTTAGCCAAATGTTCTGCAATTTGGTGAACACGAGCCATTTTTTCATACATTGTACCGATTTTAACGTGGAAGTTAACTGACTTAAGTTTTTCAACATAATCAGCAATTGTCTTCTTTTGATCTTCTTTAAAGAAGAAATCAGCGTCTTCTAGACGAGCAACAAGAACTTTTTCATTACCACGAATAACATTTTCAATATGTTCTGTATTACCATTTCTAACACCGATAAAGTAAGGAGCCAATTTTCCACTTTGGTCACGTACATAGAAGTATCTTTGGTTATCCTTCATTGAAGTGATTAGAACTTCTTCAGGAATTTCCAAATATTTCTTATCGAATGAGCCGTAGAAAGTTGTTGGGAATTCAACTAGATTATTAACTTCTTCCAATAGATCAGCATCAACATCAATATCCCAGTTATTGTCTGTAGCAATTTTACTAATTTGGTCAGAAATAATTTGTTTACGTTCTTTAGCATCAACTATAACAAATTGTGATTTTAATTTTTCAACATAGTTCTTAGCGTCATCGATTTCAACATCTTCACCCAAGAATCTGTGTCCACGAGTCATACGTCCAGAAGTAATATCAAGAATCTTAACTGGTACTTCTTCTGTATCAAGTAGAGATACCAACCAGTGAATTGGACGGATATATTCGAAATCATATGAACCCCAACGCATTCTTGTAGGGAATGTGATAGCTTTAATAACTTCATCCATATGGCTCAATACATCTTCAACTTTTTGACCATCTTCATGTTTTTGAATATAGGCGTATTCAACACCCTTTAATTCTTCAAAAAAGATATCATCTGGTGTCATGCCTTGTCCACGAGCGAACCCTTGTGCAGCCTTTGTCCAATTACCATCAGCATCTTGGGCAATTTTCTTAGATGGACCCTTAGCTTTGACATCGATATCAGTTTGTTTATCAGCAATACCTTTAACTAGGATTGTCAATCTTCTAGGAGTAGAAAATTTTTCAATTGAATCAAAAGAAATACGATTTTCTTTAAGGAATTTCTCTGCCCTTTGAGCAAATTGATTAACACTCTTAGTTACAACATGGGCTGGCATTTCTTCCAATCCAATTTCTAATAAGTAATTTTTAGTCATTTTCGTTCTCCTTTGCTTGACTGTTTGCTAGAAGTGGGAAGCCACGTTTCTTTCTTTCCTCAACAAAGGCTTTAGCAACCTTATGAGCCATCTTTCTAATACGTGATAAGAAAGCAGCACGTTCAGTAACAGAAACAGCACCACGAGCATCTAACAAGTTAAATGTATGTGAACACTTCAAGATGTAATCATAAGCCGGGTGAACCAAACCTAGATCCATCAAACGGTTAGCTTCTTTTTCATATTCATCAAAAAATTTGAAAAGCATATCTTGATTACTTTCTTCAAATGAATATTTTGAATGTTCATATTCTGGTTCTTTAAAGATATCACCGTACAAAACACCGTCGCCCCATTCAAGATCATAAACAGAGTTTACATCTTGGATGTATGATGCTAGACGTTCAACACCATAAGTGATTTCACTAGTTGTTGGATGACATTGAAGTCCACCGACTTGTTGGAAGTATGTAAATTGAGAAACTTCCATACCATCAAGCCAAACTTCCCAACCAACACCGGCACAACCCATTGATGGGTTTTCCCAGTTATCCTCAACGAAACGAATATCATGTTCTAGTGGTTCAATACCTAAAGCACGTAATGAATCCAAATAATACTCTTGAATGTTTTCTGGAGCTGGTTTCATAACTACTTGGAATTGATGATGTTGGTATAAACGGTTAGGGTTTTCACCATAACGACCATCAGCTGGACGTCTTGATGGTTCAACGTAGGCAGCATTCCATGGTTCTGGTCCAATTGCACGTAAAAATGTGTATGGACTCATTGTTCCGGCACCTTTTTCTGTATCATATGCTTGCATTAACATGCAGCCCTTACTACCCCAAAATTTTTGAAGAGTAAGAATCATATCTTGTATATTTAACTTCTTAACCATGTTTTCTCCCTTCAGGCAAAACACAAAAAAATCCCTTGCAGTGTACACTTAGGCACTCTCTGCAAGGGACGATTATTCGCGGTTCCACCCTAATTCAGGACAAAGTCCTGCTCTTTTATATTCAAATGAAAATTATACGCCATAAATCTTAGTCAGGGCTTCCACCATCCCCTGTCGCTGTTTTCACATTTACAAATATAACCATTTTCATAAAGATTGTCAATTGGCTAAAAGCGCCAACGCTTCATTTTATCGATAAAAGTTTTACTTTTAGGATAATATCCAACTGTCCCCAAATAAATAGCATCAATCGCATGTTGGATCAAATCTTTATTATTTTCTTTAATTTCAATTTTACCAACTTGATCTAAATTGATTTTACTGAACAAACGTAGAAAACAAATGATTCGTTTTGGAATATGCAAACGATGAATATCGTTATCAAAGTGATTTGAACAAATTAATCCACCTAAAAGGACGGAAAAATCAAAGACACCTTCAGTTTCACCGCCAACCACACAAGCATCCATATTGGGTTTAACTCCAAAAGCATCCAACAATTTCATTTGCATGATATTGACAATGATCTGCGCATCATAGCCATTATCAATGTACAGCAGAGCTTTAAAGAGTTCTCGATACCAATTATCTGGTACAGGATCATCAATAAAAGCTTCATGATACAAGTCAAATAGAAAAGTAGCGTAGGCGTTCAATTCAATGTCTTGTACGATCTCATCAAATTGTTTGATATTACTAGCTGAATTCAAATATGACAAACCATCATCTCGAACTACACCTGAGTATTCACCATACGAAAAGGTAATCACTGAACCTGATATTTTTGATTTAGAGTTTTGCGTACTACGAACCAAAAAAGTTCTAAACCCGTATTCTTTCGTCAGAATTGTGACCAAAGCATCCCGTTCTTTATAACGTTGACGTCGTACAACAATTCCGAAGAAATTAGTTGCCGTTTGATGCATTAATTATTCAAGTCCTTCAATGAATAGCCAGCACTAGCTAAAAAGGCTGGATCATCACGCCAATTTTTCTTAACACGTACCCAAAGTTTCAAATTGATCTTCTCACCTAACAAATGTTCAATCTTAATACGTGAACCAATACCGATATTCTTCAACATAGAACCGCCACGTCCAATAACAATAGGTTTTTGACTATCACGTTCAACATAAATATAAGCCTCAATTTGAAGTTTACCGGCAGCACTACGTTGATTCATCGATTCAACTACAACCGCAATTGAATGAGGAATTTCATCACGTGTATCTTCCAAAATCTTTTCACGAATCAATTCGCCAACAATAAAGTATTCTGGGTGATCAGTGATTTGGTCATCAGCATAATATTGTGGTCCAACTGGCAAAGCCTTTGTCAAAGAATCAATCAAATCATCAACATTGTTACCATTAGTTGCGGAAATTGGAATAACTTCAGCAAAATCCATCAAATCTTTGTATTCGTCGATTTGTGGCATCATTTCATCAGGATTGATCAAATCAATCTTGTTTAGAATCAAGAAAACTGGAGCCTTAACTTTCTTTAATTCTTCGATGATAAATTTATCTCCAGGACCGGCTTGTTCTCCAGCTTCTGTCATGAATAGTACAGCATCAACTTCTTTAAGAGCTGAAATGGCAGCCTTATCCATGTATTGATCCAAGTCATTATGTGGCTTGTGAATTCCTGGTGTATCCAAGAAAATAATCTGACGTTCATCATCAGTAAAAATCCCTTGAATCTTATTACGTGTTGTTTGTGCTTTAGGTGATGTAATAGCAATTTGTTCTTTAATAATACGATTCATAAATGTTGATTTACCAACATTTGGACGTCCAATAATTGCTACAAAACCCGATTTATAATTTTTATTATCCATATTAATTCATATCCTCATCACTGAATGCTAGTGGCAAAATTTCTTTGAAAGTATATTTCTTACAGTCATTACGATTATTAGCTAAGAAAACAATATCATCTGGTCCCATAAATTCACTCATCACTTGACGACAAGCTCCACAGGGTTTTGATATCTCTTTGGTCCCATTAGTGATTACGATTGCCTTAGCCTTCTTAGCACCTTCAGAAACAGCCTTAAAGATAGCTGTCCTTTCAGCACAATTAGTTAAACCAAATGAAGCATTTTCGATGTTAACACCAGAATAGATTTTGTCGTTATCACAAAGAATTGCTGCGCCAACCTGATAATGAGAATAAGGAGCATAAGCATTTTGCATAGCCTTATCAGCAACATCAAATAGCTGTTGTTCGTTAATTTCCACTAGTTTCAGTCTCCTTTTTGTATTTCTACTATGTTTATAATACAAGAGATTAGGCAAACTAAAAAGTAAAAGCTCACTTATTTTTTCAAAAATAAGAGCAGGCAATCAAAATACGATTACCTGCTCTCAATTTTATTTTTCTAAACCGTAAGCACCCAAAATCTTTTCTTGTAAACCAATCATGACTTTCTCGTCTTCTTTCTTGATATGGTCATAGCCATTCAAGTGAAGAATTCCATGCACAATTGTATAACCCAATTCACGATCAAATGAATGTTCATAGTCTTTAGCGTGTTCCGCTACAATCTCAGTACTAATAAACAAATCACCTAAATCAACTGGTAAATCAGGAATTTGATTTTCTAGATAGTCTAGTGAATCCTCACCATCATTAATGGCAAAACTAATAACATCAGTCGCACGATCAACATTACGATACTCTTTATTAATATCATGAATACCATCTTTAGTTACAAAATGAATTGATAGTTGTGTATTTTCCTTTAATTCCAATTGATTAAAAGTAAATTGAACAATATCTTTCACCCAATTTTCTCTATCTTTGTCGATCAAATTATCATCATTAAAAATTTCTAAGTCCATAATAATTCCCCAATATTATTTTTCTTTTTTATCTGAATCCTCATAAGCGTCAATAATTTCAGCAACAACTGGATGTCTAACAACATCAGCTGATGTGAAGTTAACAAATTCAATATGTGGCAAATTCTTCAAAACTGATTGTGCTTGGATCAAACCACTACGAGTATGACCAGGTAGATCAATTTGAGAAATATCACCATTTACAATCATTTTAGAATCAAACCCTAAACGTGTTAAGAACATTTTCATCTGTTCTCTAGTAGTATTTTGAGCTTCATCCAAAATAACAAATGATTCATCCAGTGTACGGCCTCTCATATAAGCCAATGGTGCAACTTCAATCACACCTCTTTCAAGCAAGCGACTAGTGTGGTCAGACCCTAGAATGGCATACAAGGCATCGTAGATAGGTCTCATGTATGGATCAACCTTTTCTTTAAGATCACCTGGTAAAAATCCTAAGCTCTCTCCGGCTTCGACAGCGGGTCTAGTAAGGATGATTCTTTGAACTTTACCTTGTTTCAAGGCTGCCACAGCCATAACAACGGCTAAATAAGTTTTACCAGTACCAGCAGGTCCAATACCAAAGGTAATGTCATTGTGATTAATGGCATTGACATACTGTCTCTGACCAAAATTACGTACACGAACTGGCTTGCCACTGAAATCTTTGATCAACTCATCTTTATATAAGTCGCCAAAATAATCCAGCGTACCACGTTCGTCCATCTTTAGACCGCTTACAACATCAGCTGACCCTAGAGTCACACCACTGTTGACTAATTCCATGAATTTATTTAAAAGATTAACGGCATGCTTAACATTGTCCTCTGCACCCGTAACATCTAATCGATCGCCAAAGGCATGGATTTCAACACTTAATCCTTCTTCAATTAAATGTAAGTTGCTATCATTTACGCCAAAAAGACTGATTGCGTTTTGAGGATTCTTAATTTGAATGCTTTCTTTACTTTGTTCAACTTTTTCTGTCAATAAAAACGAACCTCCATCTTACTTTGAATGATATCACAAAGCTGAATTTTTTTGACAAAAAAAAGGTTAAAACAATTTAAATTGTTTTAACCTTAAAAGAAACTATTAACGACGTTTCTTGTTGCGCTTGCGAGCAGCCTCTGACTTTAACTTTCTCTTGACACTTGGCTTTTCGTAAAACTCACGTTTTCTATATTCTTGAAGTGTACCACTCTTTGAAACAGAACGTTTGAATCGACGAAGAGCATCATCAAGCGACTCGTTTTCACGAACGACGGTTTTTGCCATATGATAATCCCTCCTTCCGCATTCTAACGTAACTGTCTATTGCTCTTGCAGTTCATATGTTATTATAACAAAAAGAAGATAATGTTCAAATATTTTTTTAAATTTTTTTGGAGGAATTTATTATGAAAGAGAAATTAAACGTCTTCGTTCTATCTGATGGTGTCGGTGAAACGGCTCTGAGAGTTGCTAAAGCGGCATTTGCGCAATTCCCCAACATGGATACAACTTACACTAAATATCCATTCGTAAAAAATAATCCGCAGCTAGAAAACATCCTAAATTTAGCAAAAAAGAAGCAAGCGGTCATTTTACACACAATTGTCTCAACCGAAATTTGTAATGTCATCAATGAATTTTGTCAGGATAATCATATAGTTTATTATGATATTCTAAATCCAATCATTGGTACTTTCTCTCAAATGGTTCATCAAAAACCCTTGCGTAAAAAAGGACTCTTACATGAATTGGATAAAGATTATTTTGACATGATCTCCGCTATGGAATTTACTGTAACTAATGATGACGGTCAGAATCCTAAAGGTTTCTTAGAAGCTGACTTAGTTCTTCTAGGTATCTCCAGAACCTCTAAAACACCCCTATCACTCTATCTCGCTAATAAAAACATCAAGGTAGCTAATTTACCTATAGGTCCCTCATTAGCCATCCCAGACGAACTATGGGCCGTTGATTCACATAAGATAGTTGGATTAACTAATGATATGAATGTTTTGCAAAAAATTCGTCGTCAAAGAATGATTGCTTACGGCTTAGATGCCAACACTACTTATTCTGAAGAAGACGAAATTCAAAAAGAATTAGACTACTCAAATAAAATTTACGAAAAATTGGGCTGTCCTGTGATCAATGTAGCCGATCGTTCAATTGAGGAAACCGCTGCTATTATCATGGAACAATTAAATTTTAATGGATATAAGAAGAGCTAACTCAAATGAGTTAGCTTTTTTAATTGTTCTGAATTAATTTCTCTTTCATTTCTGGATCAAATCTACCCGCACGAAGCATTTCAATCTCTGGCTTGAAAGGTGCGATTCCCTTTTTATCATTCTCATCTTTTTTTACATAAGGTGTTTCCATGATTTTAGGGACACTTTCCAGTTGTGGATGATGAGCTACATAATTCAAGGCATCGAAACCAATTGTTCCAAAGCCAATGTCTTCATGACGGTCTTTATGAGAACCACGTTCATTCTTAGAATCATTTAAATGAATCACTGACAACTTGTCCAAACCGATAATATGATCGAATTCATTCAAAACACCATCAAAATCATTTTTAATGTCGTATCCGGCATCACTCATGTGACAAGTATCCATTGTGACGGACAACTTATCATTTTGAACACAATTATCAAAAATTTGTGCAATTTGTTCGAAACTAGTACCGACCTCTGTTCCTTTGCCGGCCATTGTTTCAATTGCTATGGAAACTTTTTGATTAGGGTCAATTGCTTCGTTCAAAGCTTGTCCAATTTGTTTAAGCGCAATATTCGGACCTTGTTTCAAATGTGCTCCCGGATGAAAACTCAATGCCTCAATACCTAAAGCATCAGCACGTTTTATTTCATCGTGCATAAAGGAAATTCCAAATTTAAGATTTTCCGGTTTTACCGTATTACCTAAATTAATAATATATGGGGCATGACCAATAATGTGATCAATTCCATAAAGTTTTAATAAACGTTGACCTTCTGGAATATTCATTTCTGAAATATCCTTACGACGCGTGTTCTGCGGTGCACCGGTAAAAATCATCATTGCATTAGCATCGTAACTATGTGCTTCTCTAGCAGAACCCGCTAGCATTTTAGGTGCCTTCATGGCAACATGTGAACCAATTATCATTTAAATTTCTCCCTCTTTAACAAATCAAACAAGTTAGATTCTATACCTTATTGTTCCCACATTAAAACACAAGCACTGAACCTAACACAAAAAATAATATTTTAAGACGATTCTATACTATGTGTACCAGGCATAAAAAGTAATAACATTAAAAATGTTTCAGTTGAGGATTTCAGATTCAACGAAATAGAACATCATCGTAAGTTAAAGAACCAAAGATACTCAATTACTGACATAAAGGTCTTAAACACTACTCGTAAGGGTCCAATCTAAGATTGTCGAATAATTACCGTTCAATGCATACTTATCATTATTCATATTTAGTAAAACACCATGATACTCATCCCATTTCAAATCATTGGTTCCCACACCAATTTTTCCATCATAAACTTCGGTTGGTTCTGATGAAAGGACATTATCATTATCATTACCATTACCCTTAAAGATCAGTACATTATTTAAAGTATTTGTGTTATCAGAAATATCTGTCAGAGGCCTTTCCATTGAAACTGATAAAGATGCCTGCATAGCTTCTTCTGGATAATTATCATTCATGATCTCTATAGAAAATTCATTCGTCTTTCGATGAACTAAGCCTGAATAGCTTGAAACACTTCCGAACTCTATGTCAGGCACCTTCAAAGATACGTCAATTTTAGGTTGTTGTTGCCAAACATAAGTTACGGCAGGACTTCCAGGTGAAGAGAATTTCTTCATAATTGCCTCATTAGTTATCAAATCACCGACTGGTACATGATCAGTACCCCCATTTACTTTATCTACCTCTTGCCATCTATCACTATCTGCTTTACAAGATGTACCCGGAATAGCCGTTCCTGAAACAGGTGCAGGGATTCCTGATGACGTCCGTAATACAACTTTTGGACCTAGTTCTATTTTCCAAAGGGAAGTGTCATTAGTAAAAATGTTATCAACATTACTATTTTCAGTTTCATTAGTTGAAACAGCATCGGCAACCGTGGCTGCTTTAATAGTATCGAAATTTGAAAGATCCAATGTTTCCAAACTGGTCATCGAATTAAACATAGAATTAAAATTTTTTGCATTAGAAGTATCCCAATTCTCTATTGGCAAATCCGTTAATGTTTTTGCGTTATAAAAGGTTTTGGAAAAATTTGTAACTTTTGAAACATCCCAATTTTGCAAAGGAATTGTTTTTGCACCACTAAATCCTGAAAACATTGAACTCATACTGGTCAATGAACTGGTATTCCAATTTTTTAAAAAATCAATATCAAATATTTCTGCGTCAGCAAACATATTATCCATTGATGTTACTTTGGAAGTATCCCAGTCGGCGATATTAAATTCACTAGTATCACTAAGATTGGTCCCTTTGAACATATAATTCATGCTAGTTACCGAGCTGGTATCAAAATCTCCAATTACCTTCTTTAAATTACTTGCACCGATAAAAAGATAATCCATTGACTTAATACTAGATGTATCATATTTAGACAAATCAATAGTCTTAAAACTCGTAAAACTAAACATTCCTGCCATGTTTGTAACCTTGTCGGTTACCAATGTTTGATACCCTTTTAAATTATCCTCATTCAATAAACGAGAGTTATAAAACATATACCCTACATTGGAAAGACTATTTGTTTTCCATTTAGAAATATCGAGTCCCGTTAAATTAGAATTTCCCGAAAACATATAACTCATATCTTTGACATTAGAAACATCCCAATTTTCAAGAAAAGATAAATCAGTCTCTTTAGTATTACTAAACATACTACTCATACTAGTTACTTTTGATGTATTCCAATCAGCAATATTCTTCACTTTATCAATGTTATTATCACCTGAAAACATACCATTCATTTTGGTTACACTGGAAATATCCCAATTGCTTAAATCTAATGAATCAAAAACTGTATTTCTAAACAAATAATTCATTGTATTTACTTTTGAAACATTCCAGTTTTTAATCTCATTGGAATCGCTCTTTGTGAAATCAACACCAGAAAAAGTATAATTTAAGTTTATTACATTAGAAGTATCAAACTTAGATATATCCATACTAGTCAGTGACTTATCATTTATAAATAAATAGCTTATATCTGTACATTTTGAAGTATTCCAAGTATTCAAACCACTGATTTGAATTAGATTAGAGTCATTTCTAAAAAATGCTTTCAAGGTAGTAGCGTTAGAAACATCCAAATTTGTAACGTCAATAGTTTTAACATTAGTCAATCCCGAGAAGGGCCCATAATCCCCACTTGTACCTAAAATACTGACCCCTTTATCAACAGAAACACTAGTAATTGAACTAGCATACGAAATCCAACTTCCTTGACCATCTGCTAAAACTCCAGCATGAATTGTTAATTTACCATCACTATCAATATCCCACGTACAAGTACCATCTTTACCACTACTAACAATAGTAGTCGTTAACGGTGTGAATAATAAAGAAGTCGTACTTTTGTTAGTCGTAAAATCATTATTTATAGTCATCATTTTCTGAATGCCTATTGTGGTATCCGCCTTAACTGTTTGATTACTTTTTAAAAAAATTGCCGCCATAAAAAAAGTACTAATTAACACAAAAAACAATCGATAATTTACATTATAAATATTTATTTTCTTCCCAAAATAAAACATACAAATATCAATCCTTTCGTCATCAGAAGTATACAACATAAAGAATTATTTAATATCTCTTTTATAAAACATTTTGTAAGTGGCAAATATTTTATAAATTCCATTTTTATGTAGAAAATTTTCTACAAACAAAAATTTGTATTGTATATTGATATATCAAGGATAGTTGTGACAATATTGTTTAATTAATAAAATATTTATTCTTAATCAATCTTTTTTTTAATTACAATGACAAGTAAAAAAGCATTTTTAATACTAAAATCAATCAATATTATGAAATTAACAGCAAATATAAAGAATTATTCTTAAGTCATACAGTCAAACATGAAGCAACTAATTTCGACAAAAAAAGAACAAAACCAAACGGTTTTGTCCTTTTTAATATATATGAGCCTGATAAAATCGTCCCATAACCTTGACAGTATCCGTGACACTGACAAACGCATGTGGATCCGAATTAATCATCGCGGTCTCTAAATCATGTAACTCAGCACGTGAGATAACTGTAAACAGAATTGTTTTCTCTTCATGTTTATAGGCGCCCTCGGCATCATGCACAATCGTAATACCACGTCTCATTTCATTTTGAATCTGTGTAATAACATTCTTAGGTTTGGAAGTAACAATCATAACCTGAAGTTTCTGATCCTTGTTATAAATCATATCAATAACTTGACCATTGATAAAGATACTGACCGCACTATACAAAGCGTGCACCCAACCAAATAAGAAGCCAGCACAGGCAACGATAAAGATATTAAACATAATATTAATCGTTCCCACACTCTTACCAGTTTTCTTACGCAAAATGATTCCTAAAATATCAATTCCACCAGTTGAAATACCATTTCTTAATGCCATCCCTGTACCAAATCCATTAGCTACAGCACCAAAAATTGCACACACCAACGGATCAGCAGTGATTTTGATTGGAGGCAACAAATGCATCATCGTACTGGCCAAAGCAACCGCAATCACTGTAAAAACAGTAAACTTGTGATCAATTTTTCGCCAAGATAACACAAACAGTGGCGCATTCAATGCAAAATACATTACCGCTGTCGATAAATTAAATGGCAGCCAACGATGTGAAATTGTTGAAATCAGCTGAGCGGCACCAGTTACACCGGAACCATAAATTCCCCCCGGTGTCCAAAACATGTTAACCGCAACTGATACAGCAATTGAATATAAAAATGCTACTGAAACTTTGGATAAGTATTGATGTCTTTCGATCAACTTATCTAATTCACCCATACTAAAAGTTCTCCTAATTGTCTTAAGTTACCTAAACATATTAGCACAAATGATCAGAATTTTAGATTTATTTACGATGTTTTTTAATAAATTCCCCACGACCGCCGCTTTCTTCAAGTTCGTATCTTAGAGGATTCTTCTTGTAAAAGTCTTGGTGGTAGTCTTCAGCGTCATAAAATGGCTTAGCGGGAAGAATTTGAGTAACGATAGGATCATCAAATTCTCCAGACTTAGCTAAGTCCTCTTTAGATTTTTCAGCAATGGCTTTTTGTTCTTCATTAGCGTAATAAATTACTGGGCGGTAGTTATCGCCACGATCCTGAAATTGACCCATAGCGTCAGTTGGATCAGCGACTTGCCAGTAAGTTTCAACTAATTGTTGGTAAGAAATAACATCAGCGTCATAAGTTATCTTAACAGCCTCTGTATGCCCTGTGGTACCAGTACATACTTGTTCGTAGGTTGGATTAGCGACGTGACCGCCAGTATAACCAGAAATAACAGAAATAATACCAGGTTGTTGATCAAAGGGACTGACCATACACCAGAAACAGCCTCCAGCAAAAATTGCGGTTTCTTCTTTCATTTATTCTGCATCTCCCTCTTCAACGTATTTCTTATAATCTGAGTATCCTTTTTCATCCATCTCATCATATGGAACAAACTTCAAGGCTGCAGAATTAATACAATATCTCAATCCACCTAATTCTTGTGGACCATCAGTGAAAACATGTCCTAAATGAGAATCAGCATTTTCACTTCTTACTTCAGTTCTTTCTCTACTCAATCTTGTATCGCGTTTTTCCTTTAACTTAGCGATTGGTTCACTGAATGAAGGCCAACCACAACCAGCATCATACTTCTTAGCTGATGAAAACAAAGGTTCACCACTTGTGATATCAACGTAGATTCCTTTTTGATAAAAATCATCATACTTGCCACTAAAAGGACGTTCTGTTGCTGCATTTTGGGTTACATCTAATTCCTCACTAGATAAACCTTCTAAATTTTTCTTATACTCTGCCATAAAAAACACTCCTTCTCTATTACTACAGGTTCCAGTATAAACATCAGAAATATTAAATCTACAAATATGCTCAAAAACATACTCCCGCAATCGGTTAGTTTGTTAAATTGCACACAATTTAAATAGTTTTCTAATATTGTTCTAAGTTTACAACAATAAACTATTATATTGCAATGGAATATTCAGATATAAAAATACTTTAGAAAACATTCTCTCATCCGCGGACTTTACAATTTATTTATGAAAACAGAAATACTTTTAGTCAAAACAAATAACCGCAATAATAATCTAAATTGATTATTACCACGGTTATTTTGATGTTTTTAGAGAACCATTGTTCCATTTTCAATTGTGGAAACGAGCTACGAAAGGGTAACTCCCTTGCTTCGCTCTCTAGTCTTTTTTACTTACTTCAATACCTAAGTCATCCAATTGTTGTTTTGCAACTTCAAGTGGAGCGTGTGTCATTGGTTCTGTAGCATTTGAGTTCTTAGGGAACGCAATAACATCTCTGATGTTATCCTTACCTGAAAGAAGCATAGCAAATCTATCCAAACCAATAGCCAAACCACCATGTGGTGGACAACCATATTGCAAGGCATCTAGTAGGAAGCCAAATTGTTCATAAGCTTTTTCTTTGGTGAAGTTCAAGGCTTTAAGCATCTTCTCTTGAATCTTGTAATCGTGAATACGGATTGATCCACCACCAAGCTCATAACCATTCAAGACAATATCATAACTTTGAGCATAGGCTTTATGAGGATCTTCACCATCGTTTAGATAATGAACATCTTCTTCATTTGGCATTGTGAATGGATGGTGAGCGGCAGTCCAACGTTGAATTCCTTCGTCATATTCGAATAATGGCCAGTTAACAACCCAGATAAAGGCAAATTCATTTGGATCATATAAGTGTTGTTCCTTGGCAATAGCTTTTCTCAAGTAACCTAAAGCGTCAGCAACAACTTTCTTCTTATCAGCAACAAATAGTACTAAGTCATTATTTTCAAGGCCTAGACGGTCAACAAGAGCATCTTTGTGATCCTTAATAAACTTAGATACACCACCAGTCATATCATCGTCATTGTACTTGAACCATGCAAGTCCCTTAGCACCAAAACGTTTGATATATTCTTGATAGCTTTCAATATTCTTACGTGAATACTTGTCAGCAGCATCTTTAACAACAATAGCTTTAACTTGACCACCATTATCAATAGTATTCTTGAAGACTTTGAATTCTGTATCTTTCAAAACATCATTCAAATTTTGTAGTTCCATACCAAAACGAACATCGGGCTTATCTGAACCATAACGGTCCATAGCATCGTCCCAGTCAATTCTTGGGAATGGAGTCTTAACTTCAATACCCTTTTCATCCTTCATAACACGGGCAATAAGTCCTTCAGTAACAGTTTGAATTTCTTTCTTGTTCATGAATGAAGTTTCAATATCAATTTGTGTAAATTCTGGTTGACGATCACCACGAAGGTCCTCATCACGGAAACAATGAGCCAATTGGAAGTAACGGTCAAAGCCACCGACCATCAATAATTGTTTGAACAATTGTGGTGATTGTGGAAGTGCAAAGAAACGTCCAGGGTAAACACGTGAAGGAACAAGGTAATCACGAGCACCTTCTGGTGTTGATGGTGTTAGATTTGGTGTTTCGATATCAATAAAACCATTTTCATATAGGTATTCATTAACTGAATGCTTGATTTGAGCACGAGTTCTGATTGCCTTTTGCATTTCAGGTCTACGTAAATCAAGATAACGATACTTTAATTTAGTTTCTTCAGATGAGTCGATACCATCTTTGATTTCAAATGGTGGTGTCAATGATTTGTTAAGAATTTCAACTTTTTCAACGACAACTTCAACTTTACCGGTTGTCATATCATCATTTGTAGCACCTTCACCACGAAGTCTAACTGTACCGATAACATTGATAACATATTCTGATCTCAATGTTTCAGCTACATCAAGTACATCTTGATGATCTGTATTAAATACTAATTGAACAATCCCCTTATAATCTCTTAGGTCAACGAAAACTAGTCCACCTAAATCACGGCGACGTTGAACCCAACCGTCTAGAGAAACTTTTTGACCAACATACTTTTCAGTAATGTTGCCACAATAATCTGTTCTTTCTTCCATGTTTATCCCTCGATTTTTTTCAATTCTTCGGCTAAGTTTTCTAATGATACGCTGACTTGTTCGCCAGTTGCCATATTTTTAACATTGGCTGTATCATTTTCTAACTCTGTATCACCAATAGTTACAGTGTATTTAGCATTCAAATTATTGGCTGTCTTGAATTGAGCTTTGATTTTTCTTTGTAGATAATCTTTATCTGCAACAAAACCTGCTTTACGCAAGTTAGAAAGAATCTTCACTGAAGCACGTTCAGCTTTGTCCCCAATTGTTACTAAGTAAACATCCAAATCATTTTGACTAGGAATGTCTTCGTCCTTAAGCAACAACATTAAACGTTCCACACCAAGTCCAAATCCGATACCTGGTGTTTCTGGTCCACCAAGTTCTTCAACAAGGCCATTGTAACGACCACCAGCCAAAACAGTGATTTCTTTGTTGTCGAATGCAGGATCAGTTACCATGAATTCAAAAATAGTATGGTTATAATAATCAAGTCCACGAACCATTGTTGGATCAATTTCGTAATTTACATCAAGATCATCCAATAATGATTGTAGATATTCAAAGCGTTCCTTAGAAGCATCATTCAAATAGTCCAAGATAGATGGTGCATTAGCAACAATTTTCTTATCTTCTGCATCCTTGCTATCAAGAATACGTAATGGATTCTTTTCCAAACGAACTTTCGAGTCATCGCTCAATTGGTCTTTAAATGGTGTGAAGTAGTCGACTAAAGCTTTATGATAAGCTGCACGTGACTCTGGATCTCCTAATGAGTTCAAAGCCACCTTCAAATTCTTGATTCCTAAACGATTCAAGAACTCTAGACCTACAGTAATAATTTCAGCATCTAATTCAGGAGAATCTGAACCAAAAGCTTCAACCCCAATTTGATGGAATTGACGTTGACGACCAGATTGTGGACGTTCATATCTAAACATTGGACCCTTGTACCAAACTTTGTAAGGTTTGATATGTTCCGGTCCATATAACTTATTTTCAACATAAGCACGAACAACACCGGCTGTTCCCTCAGGTCTCAAAGCAATATGTCTATCACCTTTATCTTTAAAGTCATACATTTCTTTTGAAACGATATCAGATGTATCACCTGACGAACGTTCAAAAACTTCATATGATTCAAAGATTGGTGTTCTGATTTCAGAAAAACGATACTTATTAAAAGTATCTTGGGCAACAGATTCTACATATTGCCATTTTTCTGATTCTCCAGGCAAAATGTCCATTGTCCCTTTTGGTTTTTGATAACGCATAAAATCCTCCTTAATAAAAAAACACCCCTGTCTAATTCAGACAAGGGTGCTCTTTTGCACGGTACCACCTAGTATTTTTGCTGCAGTTAACGCCTGCCAAACGATTAGAAACGTCACGCAATCAATTACTATCTGTTCTCAGCAGCCAGATTCTCTGTAAGGTAATTATCTGATTTCGAATATATTTATAAACTATCCGAAATAGCCTTTAAAGTCAAGGTAGATTTGGAATTTATTGGGAATATGTGAAAAATTATTCCCTCTTCTACGAAGTTTTTCCAAAAAATTCACATTGTATCTTTCAAGTTAGCGCTTTTTTCAGTAATATATACATATAGTAGTATCGGTAAATTAGACTACAAAGGAATCAGTTAAATGAAAAAAATAATTAAATTATTCATTAAAAACCGGATTCTTGTTGCTATTTTGTTATTACTTGCCTTGTCGAGTTGGTCAACGGTTGCTTTAGCTAGTGCTAACTCGGTCGTCGTTCAGTCGAACTCAGTTAATGTTCGTGTTGGACCCGGACTTGCCTACGCTAATATGGGTCAAGTTAAAAAAGGTGACAAACTAGCTATCCTAGCTGAAAAAAACAAATGGTATCAAGTAAGATTATCCGGAGATAAAATCGGCTGGATTGCCAGCTGGCTAATTGATAATACCGAAGTAAGTTCAGCCACTAATAAAGTGGGCATTGTCAAAGTACCGAACACAACTGTTTTCAAAAATGCAGATGCTAATAGTAACGTTCTCGGAACAATCGAACAATCGGAGAAGGTTACTATCATGTATCAAGAACAAGATTGGACACAGATCTTGTATAACGGTACTGCTGGTTGGGTTAAATCCAACTTTATCCAAGGAACTCAGAAAACTTCTGGATCCTCAAATACTTCTGATAATGATATTAAGACAGTGACTGTCACACAACCAAATACTAAAGTTAGAATTGAGCCAGATCAAAATGGACGTGTTGTTAAATCCGTTAAAGTTGGTAAGAAATTCGACTATTTAAGTAAAGATGGCAAATGGTACAAAGTCCGTGATTCTGATGGTACTGTTGGTTATGTTGCCAGTTGGGTTGTAACTATTTCAGGAACTAAGAGTGCCGTTAAATCAGCAGCTACAAATATTTCTGAAGCTACAATCGTTTTGGATCCTGGTCATGGTGGCAACGACTCTGGTGCTGAATCAAAGAAAGACACATTTGAAAAGAACTTTACTCTCAAATATGCCAAAGCCATTAAACAACAACTTGAAAAAACTGGTGCTCGTGTTGTCATGACTCGTTCCGGTGATGATAGTAAATCACTTGGTGAACGTGCCCGTCTCTCCAGCAAGATTCAAGCCGATGCTTTTATCAGTTTGCATTTTGATTCTAGTGCCCAAGCTAATTCTGGCTCTGGCGTCACAACTTATTACTATAATCACAATAAAGATGGTAAATTGGCTGATGACATTAATAGTCAATTGAAGGGCTTGTCTATTGGCAGTCGTGGTACTGCTCAAAAGGATTTGTATGTTTTGCATTATAACAGTCAACCTTCTATCTTAATCGAACTAGGTTATATCAACTCAACCAGTGACTATAAGTACATTAATTCTGATAAATACCGTGAACAAGTGGCCCAAGATGTCACAAATGGTTTAAAAGAATATTTCAAATAAATTAAAAAGAAAGCTCTTTCAATCTAATTAATGATTGAGAGAGTTTTTTTGGTATAGTAAAAGAAAACACTAAAGAAGACATCAAAATGAAAATATACTTAATTCGCCACTCAGAACCAGATTTTTCCCAAGTCGATGCTGCAGGTTACACAGGATTAGCACGTGACCTCACCAGATTGACGCCAAAAGGTATCGAGATTGCTGACAAAGCTGCGCAAGACCCTGCTTTTAATGAAATTCAAATGTTACTGATCTCCCCTTACACTCGAACTATGCAGACAGCACAAGAGATTTTAAAATATCATCAAATTCCCAACCAAGTCGAACTGTTACTTCATGAATGGCGTCCTGATAAATCTGGTAAAATGGATGTCACTGAAAAACAGCTAGCTTTAGCTTACAAAGATTATTTAAATGGCACTCACAAATCAGATTTGGACTTTGAAACACGTGAGGAAGTTATGCAACGAGTCAATTCCGTTTTTGACCGCTATAAGGATAAATACTCTTGCATCGGCTGTGTTACTCATGGTGGCGTGATGACTCAATACACAGGTGACCGCATGACTCCTTTCTGCGGAATTTACGAAATTAATTACAAGTAAGTCATTTAATATAATTTTAATTTTGTTATAATACCTTTAATGAATCACTGAGGGGACCTTTTATATGCGTAATTTTAAAAACTTACTAACTAAAAAAAGCACCGCTGAATTGTATGATCAAGATGGCAAATTGCCTAAGTTATTCAGAACTTATAATAAACGACAATATTTTGAATTATTTATCGGTTTGGCTACATTGATGATTCGAGGAGTTGGAATCTTATTTCTAGTCGCTTCTCTACTGGATCTTTATGTCTTTTCCTACGTACTGAACGTTCGAAACCTTGACACCGGTAAAACCTTTCTCATGGACAAACCTGAATGGAAGAAATATCGTCAACAGTACAAAAAAATAACTGAAGAATAAGGAGTAATTTCTTATGAAAGTTTATTTAATTCGTCATTCAGAAACAGATTTTTCACAGGTCGATAGTCATAACTACGTTGGTTATGGTCGTGACCTTAGCCGTATCACACCTAATGGTATTAAAATTGCTCAAAATGCTGCTAAGAATCCAATTTTCAATGATATCCAACTACTTTTAATTTCTCCATATACTCGAACGATGGAAACAGCTTTAGAAATAGTCAAACAACATCCCACTATTCCTACACAAGTAGAATTATTACTTCACGAATGGCGTCCTGATAAGCCCGGTCGAAAATTAGAAAATTACGAACAATTGAAACAAATTCATAATGATTATCTAAATGGTACTCATTTATCAGGTTTCGACTATGAAACAGGTCCAGAAATAATTGATCGTGTTAGTTCAGTACTCGACAAGTATAAAGATAAATATGATTGCATTGGTTGTGTTACCCATGGTCAAGTTATTCGCTGGATGACAGGTATGGATATGACTTCCAGCATACCGTACTGTGGTATTTATCAAATAAATTACTAATAATGCAAAACAGCATCTATTTAGGATAAAATGCACTCGCACAAAAATTAACGATTCTGTGCCCACGCTCCTAAATAGATGCTGTATTTTTATTCAAAAAAACTATTTACTCGTTTGTACTAGTGTGAATACAACTACTCAATACTAATCTAATTTCCTCTAAATCATCTTTCTTCAATTGATCAGCCTCTTTAATCTTTTTCATTAATTCTGACAATTGGTTTCTTTCTGATTCATTGTCTAAATCTAATTCATGTCCATTTTGACGTAAGAAGAAATCCAAAGCCACTAAGGCCGTCTGTTGATTGTATTTCTCAAAAATATCATCACAGATCATTGTGCAAATTAAGTGTGTTGCATAGAGTTCCAAATCGTTAAACTGATTTAAAAATTCAAGATTACTCTTTAATCTTTTTTCACTAAAAACAATCTCATCGCCAGATTCAATTTGTAAATGCAATGCCACAATTTGATCATACGTTAATTTTACTAATTCAGTATCCAAAGATATATCCTCATTATCTATATTTTTTATTAGAATAACACATTCCCTAAGCATGTGATAGCAATGGAAACATCAACTTCTTATCAGAAAATAAATTTTCAGCAGTACGATAAACAAATAAAGTTTCATCATTTTCTTCACGTACATGAAATTGCAAATCCTTGATTACTGGTGTGAAGCCTAACTGAACAGTCGTTTCTTTACTAACTAATTGACTCAAAATAGCTTGTAATGAATGTTGTGTCGAGCCAAAAACATCCCAACACGTAAAAATCGATTCATCCTGTTCTGCCACCACTATAACCTGATTTCGTTCAGAATAATATAGATTATTTCTTAGAAAACCATCACAATAAAACATCAATAGACCGTAATTATCATCCATTGAAAAAGCAGAATATGGATTCGATTGCTTATAAAAGAGCTGTAACAATTTCCTATCAGAATTACTTTTCATACTCAACCGGCGAAAGTCTCCAGCAGTTGGCTGAACAGTTATCTGGCGCTGATACTCTTTGGCTTCAATAAAATCGAATTTAGGATAAAAATCTAATACCGAATCATTAGCAAAAAGATAAATTGCATCAACTTTAGACTTCCAATCACCCAACACAGTCTTTATCAGCTTCCTAGATAAGCCCTGATACCGATACTTCTCGTTAGTCATAACCGTTCCAATTTGAAGATACTGTCTTCTTTGTCCTCTCCAAGAAAAGTCCATCAAATTTACTGAAACATTAGCTACCACTTGATTATGATCAACTATACAGTATGGAATATAATTATTTGACCAATACCCTTTTTTATACCAATCCTGAAAAGATAAATCAAAAGTTGACTTAGCCAAATCCATAAAACTATTTCTCAACGGCAAATCATCTCGCACTTGCCTAATCAATTGATAAGTCATTTTATCCTCCAAAAAATAAAAAACTCGACCAATTCAAGATCAGTCGAGATTTTATATTTAAATAATTTTTTCAATTTCTAATAAATCACTAACTCGATTCTCATAATCAAAATCCACTTCTTGATCATTGAGTAAAATAGTATGGGCGCCAACACCCTTACCAAATTTAACATCAATTTCTCGATCACCAACTACCCAAAGATCATCTTTCGATAAGCCATATTTTTCTATCAAATATTCTAGCATCTCTGGATTAGGTTTACGTTTATATCCATTTTCAACACTAATAATTTCTTTGAAATAGTGTTCAATACCCAATGATTTGGCTAAATCGTAGATAGATTGATCACGATGTGTCACAATAAATTGCATATAATGTTTTTCATCGCAATACTTCAAAACATTCTTAATGTGAGGAACCAACGTGATTTTATCATGATATTCTTTTTCATATCGATGATAAACACTATAAAATAAGTCGACCGCTTGCTTAAGATCCTCTTGATCCTTTAACAATTCAGTTACGAATTGACGAACTGAAGTCTTCTTTGATTCCTTAAAAATAGTATCTTTTGACAAACTAATATCGAAATTTTCTCGTAGTGATCTCTGAGTAGCAGACACAATTCCCGGATAACCATTAGCAATCGTGTCATCAAAATCCCAAACAATACTTTTCATCATTTATCGCTCCATTAAAATAGTTACTGGTCCATCATTTGTGAGTGATACTTGCATATCGGCTCCAAACTCACCAGTTTCAACTTTTAGATCATAATCTCTCAAAGCTTGATTGAATTGATCGTACTTTTTGCTAGAAGTTTCAAAATTACCAGCTCCCGTAAAACTTGGTCGATTACCATGTTTGGTATCGGCGTACAAAGTAAATTGCGAGATCGACAAAATTGACCCTTTTACATCTTTTATTGATAAATTCATTTTATCATCTGTGTCTGAAAATATCCTCATATTAGCTATCTTGCGTGCCATATAATTAATAGTTTCATCGTTGTCTTCGTCCGCAAAAGCTACTAACAAACAAAATCCTTGATCAATTTGACCAAGGATTTTTTGATCTACAGTAACTTTAGCTTCAGAAACTCGTTGTATTACAACTTTCATCTAAGCTACCGTCCTCTTTATCTCATAAACATTTTGGATGTTCTTCAATTTAGAAATGATGTTATCCAAATGTTCCTTGTTATTAACACCAATACTGACATGAACAATTGCCATCTTCTCTTTATCTAGACGACCAATAACATTATTAAGGGTATTCGTATTTGAATTGATGACTTGTAAAACTTCATTGATCAATCCATTACGATTAAAGGCATAAATATCCAATTCAGCTGTATAACGTTTTTCTTTCGTAACGTTATCCCAACTAACATCAATAAAACGACTCTTAGCCTCTTCACTCTGAACATTTGGACAATCAGCACGATGAATCGTCAAACCACGTCCCTTAGTGATGTAACCGACAATATCATCCCCAGGAATAGGACTACAACACTTTGCCAAACGAATCAATAAATTATCGATTCCCTGAACCGAAATACTATTATTAGCATTATTACGTTCTTTTTGAAGCTTAGGACTTTCAGTTTGTGGTTGCTTAGGTTTCTCATCTGTCTCAGTGATAACCTGATCTTCAAGTTCCTTCTTTTCAGCTTCACGTTTCTTTTCAGGATCTTCGTTTAAGAGTTTATGTACCACGTTAATTGGTGAAAGCTCACCATAGCCAACCGCATTGAACAACTCATCAGGTTCAGTGTAGTTAAAAATCTTCATTGCAATTTCCAAATGTTTCTTATCAAGATACTTCTTACCTGATAAGGAACGATTCTTTAATTCCTCTTCAATCTGTTCGCGACCTAGGACAATATTTTCTTCACGATCTTTTGTTCTAAAGTAACGTTTGATCTTGTTTCTAGCACGAGAAGTGAAGACAACATTCACCCAGTCACGACTTGGCGAAGAACTGGAATTAGTCAACATTTCAACTATGTCGCCATTCTTCAATTGATAATTTAAAGGCACCATTCTGCCATTGATCTTAGCACCAATTGAATGATTTCCGACTTCAGTATGAACTTGATAAGCAAAATCCAAAGTAACCGCACCCTTTGGCAATTCAATAACTTCACCTTCCGGTGTGAACACATAGACGCGATCATTGAAAATTTCACCTTTAACCGACCTCATAAAGTCAGAAGCATTGTCAGAATTCTCCTGTAATTCAAGAATTTCACGGAAGACATCGATTTTTTGTTCATCGTCATCCAAGTGAACTCCCTCAAAATTACCTTCTTTATAAGCCCAGTGAGCCGCAACACCATATTCAGCAACTTGATGCATCGCAAAAGTTCTAATCTGAACTTCTAGTGGCTGTCCACCAGGTCCAATAATTGTGGTATGCAATGATTGATAGCCATTAGCCTTAGGTACGGCAATATAATCCTTGAAACGACCGGGAATTGGTTTCCACTTAGAGTGAATTGAGCCTAAAACAGCGTAACAGTCCTTTACTGACTCGACCACAATTCGGATAGCCAACAAATCATACAACTCGGAGAACTGCTTATGCTTATCACGCATCTTCTTATAAATAGAATAAATATGCTTAGGACGACCATAAATATCATACTTAATATTCAAAGCGTCAACATTCTTCTTAATGTAATCAATAGCCTCGGCGATATAAGCTTCACGTTGATCACGTTTACTATTCATCAAATGAACAATCCGGTAATATTGTTGCGGATTAATATAGTGAAGTGAAAGATCTTCTAGTTCCCATTTAATCTTACTAATACCTAAACGATCAGCCAATGGAGCATAGATCTCCAAAGTCTCATTAGCAATACGACGTTGTTTGTCAGGACGTAAAGCTTTAAGTGTTCTCATATTATGCAAACGATCAGCCAACTTAACCATAATGACACGCAAATCTTTAGCTGTTGCCAATAACATCTTACGGTGATTTTCAGCTAAAAGTTCCTGATGTGAATGATATTTATATTTACTGATTTTAGTTACGCCATCAACGATAGTAGCTACTTGATCTCCAAATAACTCACGAACATCCCCTAACGTGATATTTGTATCTTCGACAACATCATGCAAATATCCAGCAGCGACTGTATAAGGATCCATTTTTAAAGAAGCCAAGATTTGAGCGACTTGTGTTGGGTGAATAATATATGGCTCACCAGTGGCACGTTTTTGTTCTTTATGAACGTAGGCCGCAAAATTATAAGCCTTGTTAACAAACTCAACATGATCATCATTCATATAACCACGACAAATATCTAAAACTTCTTCTGGCGTATAATCCTTAATTTTTTTCATTGAATTCACCCCGCTACAATAAAAAGCACTCAATGAGTGCTTTTTTAATTTATATATTATTATGAGTATTTTATAGTCAAATTACAAATCGTTTTACCGAAATATTGAAAATTACTATAAGTCTATTATATAACAATAGTCCACAATCATATGACTGTGGACTATTTAATTTGGAACTATTTTTGTTCATCTTCAAACAAGAAATATATCAAGATACTTAATACCAAATATATTCCAGCTAAGAAATAGCCATATCTTCCATACTTTACAAAAACACTGATAACAAAAACTACTGGAAAGATGACTAAATTATAGAAAGACAATCCATATTTTCTTGAAAACCAACCAATAAAGCCAGCAAACAAAATATTAATGATAAAGAATAGCCAAATAATACGATTTGTTCTACCTAAATGAAACAAATTAAACAAAATTGGCATAATAAAAACCAAAACAATAGAGATCAAAGTGATATAAGTCGTTTTCGACTTTTCAACCATTTTCCAAATATTTTTCACGTTCTATTTCCTCATTTTACTGTTAATTCATATTTATATGATAGCACTGATAGAAAGTACATGGGTGCTGTTTCTGCACGCATGATTCTTGGTCCTAATCCAACCGATAGGAATTCCTGTTGATTCAAGAAATCAACTTCATCGGGAGCAAAACCACCTTCAGGTCCAAACGTACACATAATTGATTTTGGTTCTTTTTGTAAAGTTTGCGCTAAAAGACTGATTTCTCCCTTTTTAGCTGATTCTTCATAGGCAATTAAGTTGGTATCTTCTTTCATATCAACCAATTTATCTAGCTTATCAAGATAAACTACTTCTGGAATGATTCTTCTCTTAGATTGTTGTGCAGCATTTTTAGCAATTTCTTGTAAACGAACTAACTTCTTTTCAACGACATTATTCTTCCAATGCATAATAGAATACTTTGAGTTGAAAAAAATAATCTTCTTAGCACCTAATTCGGTTGCTTTTTGAGTGATCCATTCAACTTTATCCTTTTTGGACAATGAACAAGCTATTGTTACCCCAATTGGTAATTCAGTTGTAGAACGATTGTCTTTTTCAATTGCTACTGTCAAATTAGAATTATCATTATCAATTTCTGTAACAGTGGCCTTAAAGAGACTTTCAGTATTATCTACTAAATAAACCACATCGCCTACTTTGTGACGTAAAACTTTGACGATATGTTTGTAACTTTCTAAATCATTAATAACAAACTTATCTTCTTCAATTGTTTCTTTAACGAAGTATTGCTCCATCTTCTGCCTCGAATTCCTCTTTTCTTCTGCAAATTAGAGTTGACCAGCCTTTGAGGTGGAAAACCTCTAATACAACAAATCCACGTTCTGCCATCTTTTCAGTGATTAACGCTTCTTTTTCATTAATAATACCAGATAAAATTACAAATCCGTTATCATTTAAATGAGAATCAATTTGCGGAATAAATTGCAAGATGACATCAGCCAACATATTAGCAACGATCACATCTACTTTTCCATCAACACCATCTAATAATGAATTCTCAAAAACTTCAATATCTTCGCATCCAGGATTTAATTGAATGTTTTCTTTAGCTGCTTTAACCGCAACTGGGTCAAGATCGAACGCCTGAATATCCTTTACACCTAATTGTCGAGCCTGAATCGACAAAATACCTGAACCAGTTCCGACATCATAAAGTGACTTGGCATCGCCTAAAATCAATTCTAAAGCTTGCATACAAGAATACGTTGTTGGATGTGTTCCTGTCCCAAAGGACTTGCCTGGATCCATGACAATGATATGTTCATCTGCATGTTTAGGTTGGTAATCGACCCAATTAGGAACAACTGTCAAATAGCGACTAATCTTAACTGGATGATAATACTTTTCCCATTCATTTTGCCAGCTACTATCGTCTAACTCACTGACAGAAACTTCAACACCATTGATATTAAAACCAAATTGCGTCAATTTATTAATTTGTTGTTGTAATTCATTAACAATCTTTTCATCATATGTATCTTCATCAAAATAGGAATTAATTTTTGTTTTTACATCTTTATTTTCATCATCGACCATTTCCGTTCCATTAGCACCAACGCGCATGAAAACTTCGGAAATAATTTCAGGGTCGAAATCATTTGGTATTGCAACTGTTACTTTTTTCCAAATCATAGTGTTCCTCCATTAGTAATAAGATTACTAAAATTCGACCATAAAAAAAAGACGTTTAGCAGCTTAATTTGCTAAAAGTCCAATTGCATTCATAAATTCTATTTCTTTTTGATGAATTTTTCGTTTGGCTTGCTCTAACTTAATATGATCAATTCGGTTGCGGTCGGTATCCAAGCAACTTATAGCATCAATCACTTCCACCAAATAATCATTAAGTTTCTCTGTTAGTTGACTATTTTCCAGGTGATATTTTGCAATATAACTCTCACATAGATCAATAAAGCGATGAACATTTGAAATGTAATTATCGGCTAAGCGAGAATAAGTTTCATAACGCAAAGCTTCTCCCCTTTCAATTACTTTCATTGTCTTGAAATGTTCTGTAAAGACCTCCCGATATGTCAGAAAACGATCCAATAAAACATTTGTTTCTAATAAGCGATAATTATTATTAATAGCTCCCATGATTACACCTCACTTCGTTTTCAATATAATATCATATGTTTTTGTTTATGAAAAGCATTAGTTTTAATTAATAAAGAAACTTATAAAAAAAAACAATCCTTATTTCTCGGATTGTTCCTTTTTGTCAACGACCATCTTACGTAAAGATTCATTGTTTTTAAATAATTTTTGAGCCTCAGATAATTTTTTAGGACTATTCTTAATTTCTTGTGAAATTTTACTAAAATCATTTTCGGCAGGATCTTCTTGATGTTTTTTAAACAAACTCATACTAATCGCTCCTTATCCTGTTGCTTAATTATATAACAATAGCTTTAAAATAAAACAATCTTTTTATGCCAACAATTCTTGATTGCTTTCAAAAATTAATAGCTTTGTTATTATATACTAAGTAAGAGTTAAGTTTTAGGGATTGGTGACGAAAAAATGAGTAAAAAGAAGAAAATACAAAAAACATTAGTAGAAAAAATTCTGGATAAGAAAAAAGTTGATTATGAACCTATGACCTTTGCAACTGAAACCGACGGTGATACTCAAGAGTTGGTTACTGATGAAAGTACGCGCGACGGTTATAAAATTTACAAGACATTAGTTCTGACTGGTAATAAGACTGGCCCACTAGTTGGCATGTTGCCATTAGATAAACATCTAAGCTACAAGAAATTAGCTAAGATCTCTGGTAATAAAAAAGTTGGCATGGTTCCCCTTAAAGACTTGATTAAAACCAGTGGATTTGAACATGGTGCTAACAGTCCTGTCGGCATCCGTTCACTGCACAATTATCCTATCTACTTCTCCAAAGAAGCTGACGAAGCTGAAAAGATCATCGTATCTGCTGGGAAAGTTGGTCAATCCTTACTAGTTGAACCTCACGACTTGGCTAAAGCCGTTGATGCCGAATTTGGTGATTTTGCGGTTGATAATCCAGAATAACAAAAAAGCCGAGATGAATATCATCTCGACTAGATAATTTATAAAATTATTATGCAGCTTTTTGTTTTAAATTAGCAATTGCTTTTTGAATGGTTGTACCGTTACCATAACGATTGCTATCATTAATATCAACTGCTGTGAATAATTGATCGTTTAGATCTAATAGAATTCTGTATTTCATAATTATTCACGCCTCCTTTATGTTCCGTGTTTCTTATAGAGGGTAGCGACTGTGGATTATAATACAGGCTATAGAATTTAAAGTCAACCAAAGTGTCTCACTTGACTTTAAATCAATTATGAATAAGAATTGTCTTACAATAAAAAAGGAGAATTCAATGAACAATATTTGGAAGTATGTTTTAGGCTTCTTTATAGCCTTGCTACTATTTTCGTTTTTCATTCATATAATTTTACCATTGGTCGTTATCTTGGCTATTATTGGTGGAATTCACTACCTATACAAGAAACACCAAAGGGACAAATATACCCCTGAGGGACGTAAAAAAGTTAATTAAAAATACATTTTAAAAACAAACAAATCCCACTGCAATAGCTGTACAAGGCTACTACAATGGGATCTTTTTATTTCTCTACTTTATCAACATCAGATGTAGCCGCAATCAAAAGTAATACTGCCCCTGCTACCGCTGCCGAAATCAGGTTGGAATTGCTGAACCACTTAAAGATAAAACCTAATACTGCAATAACTAATAGCAAAATTCCCAACCAAAGGTCTAATTTCATTAATAATTTCATTTAATACATCCCTTTTATTATTATTTTCAAATAAAGAATACTAAAATAGTAAGTGAAACATTTATTAAGAACATTATACATTATCTTGGAGGATTAAAAATGGACAAAGCACAAAGACTCAGTGTTCTAGATGACTTAATCAAACTAGAGACAGTTAATGATCGTGAAGAAATCGTCGCTAACTATCTTAAAGATTTATTTGAAAAACATGGTATCAACGTTGAATTAAATAAATACGCCGATAATCGTTATAATCTAATTGCAACCATCAAAAATAATGATGGCCCTATCCTTGGCTTTACTGGTCACGAAGATGTTGTCGCAACAGTTGATGACAGTAAGTGGAATTACGGACCATTCAATCCTAAACATATCGATGGTAAAATTTTTGGTCGTGGCTCTTCTGATATGAAGAGTGGTCTTGCCGGTCTTGCCATCGCTTTGATTGAACTAAATGATGATCCTAATTTTAACGGAAATATCAAGTTCATTGCAACTGTCGGTGAAGAAGTTGGAGAAATTGGTTCCGAAAAACTTGCTAAAGAAGGCTATGCTGATGACTTAAATGCCCTTGTTGTTGGTGAACCAAGTAACTCTTCTTCCCGTCTAGTTATGGAACAATTGATTGACAACGGATTAGTTGAAACTAATGGTGCTAAACCTGAAACTAGAATTGCAGCTTTTTGTGCCCATAAAGGATCAGTTACATATAAAGTTGTTTCACATGGTAAAGCTGCTCACAGTTCAATGCCTGAAGTGGGAATCAATGCCTTAGACAACTTAATTACCTACTATAATAAACAAGCTGAATACTTCAAGAATTTAGTAGTTACCGAGGATGACGTTCTTGGTACAACTAAACCATCAGTAACTGTTATGAATGCCGGTAAACAAGAAAATACTATTCCAGATTATGCAGAAATGACAGTTAAAATCAGAACAATTCCTGAATATGGTAATGACAAAATCATTTCCGAATTAAAAGATATGATCGACAAGATGAACCAAGAGAATCCACGTATGAATCTTGAATTTCAATTGAAGAGTAGCAACTGGCCCGTTAAGACTGATATCAATTCAGACTTCATTCAATTAGTGCGTGATAGCTATAAAGATGTGCTTGGTGTCAACATTTTGACCGTAGGTGCACCTGGTGGTACTGATGCTTCTAAGTTTGTTCAAGCTAACCACGATTTGGATGTCGTTGTTGCCGGACCTGGTAATGAAAGTGCTCATCAAATTAATGAATTTGTCTTTGAAGACGACTATTTGCAATATATTGATATCTACAAGACTCTTGCTGAAAAGTATTTTGCTTAATCCATTTAAAATGTACTTTATATTACAAAAAACTACTAACCTATAAATTTTTGAGGGTTAGTAGTTTTTTTATCTAAATAGGATACTTTTTCATGACAGTCCTTAGTTATGATTTTCATGTTTTATTTTAATATCGAAAAGCAATAACTTATATTTTGTAAATTCTGAAGTATTCATATTTTTTCCTGCCTAATTCCTTTATTTGACTTGGTTGTTAGGTCCCATGTTATTTTATTTTTAAATAAATTCATAGGAGATGTTCTTGATGACGAAAATCTATCGTTATGAATACGCTTCACTATCCATTACTCTATTAATCGTTTATAGCCACATGGGAAATTGGGGGTTGATACCTATTCAATATTTAATTCCCGATATTACTGCATTGGGATTTTTCATTTCCACCAAGACAGGTGAGAAAGCTTATAACTTATCTCATACGTTACTCTTACCACTTATTCTGTTATCCGTAAACTTAATAACTAAATCAAATAACTTATTTACCAGTAGCATGATTATTTGGTTACTCCATATTTCGATAGATCGAACTCTTGGCTGGAATTTATTTCCAAGAAAAACAATGTAGTTCAGATTTCAATTAGTAAAATGTTTTGGTTTCAGCCAAATTATTAAATAAATAGTTAGAAACAATCCCAATAACTTGTCTATTTTCTGGCAAATCTGAATGGCTAGTGTTTTCTCCGGTTAAGGTAATCTCAGTAAAATATCTAACCTGAGATTGATAAATATATTTCCCACTATAAACAGAATCTACCTTGACTAGACCATCGGTCGAATAGTTTTTAGCGCCAGCAATTGAATAAATTGTAGTATTATAAGGAATCTTATTGCGGTTATGAATTAGCTCACCCAACATTTTTGATCCACGCAAATTATAAGGTGTCGCAATCGTCATCAAACAATCGAGATGCATTCTTGAAATTTTAATATACTTTTCAATTGCTAATGTCCAGATTAAACCACCATTCGAATGTCCAAGAGCCCTAAAATTTGTAAAGCCATACCTAGCTTGTAAACTTTGCATAACTTTACCAAGCAACTTAGCCTGTTGATTGATATTCCGATATCCATCACGATTATTTTGAAAGGACACCACTATGATAGGTTGATTATCTATACTTAAAATTCCACCATGAAATTTCATTTTACCGTTCTCGTCCACTTCGACTTTTAAAACACTATGTCTAAAATGATTCTTTTCTCTTGGTAGATTGGAAATTAAATAATCAAATCGATTTTCTCCCGCCGATGAACCAGGAACCATGACAATCGGCGACATATAATTTGAATTGAATATCTGCATTATCTTTGATGATTGTTCTACAAAGCCACTAGCTAATAAAATAAAAAAAAGAAAATAAATTATCCATTTCATATTTTTCTTAAGCATCGTTAATTACCTCAACCTTGATAAGTAATATTGAAAGATAACTTTTCTTATTTCAGTACAGATAATAAAACCTAGATACTAATTCAACAATAATCAAAGATGAACACTCTGTTGATTAAATAATTTTTTAAACCGTTTATTAATCAGTTGCTTATAGACAATTTCATGAATTAAAACTGTTCATTTATAAAAAATAAGGCTAGACAAATTCGTTATAAATTTGTCTAGCCTTATTTGCATCGATTGGAAAGTTGTTCAGGATTCAATGTTCTCGTATAGATAAAAATATCGTAAATTTTTTGAGGCTTTAATACAGGAGTACCTTCAAGCCAATAGATCAAAAAGTCCAATATCCCCTGCGACAGGAGTTCATTAGCATAATTTTTTGGCAATTTATCATCATTTTCTGTGGCATTAGATGCAATAGATAGCACTAAATTTTTAATATCTTTAACAAATTTGGAATCATAATCCTTCAACAACAATATAGACAATTCTTTTTGACGATAGAGATATTTGAATAATTGTAAAAAAGCATTATTCTTATTCAATGATTTATCTAAACTTGGTTTCTTATAATTTGAAAATATATTTTGGATATCCAAAATTATTTCTTTTTCATATTGAGATTTCAAATCATATTTATCCAAATAGTGAATATAAAAGGTTCCACGATTGATTTTAGCATCTTTAATCAAAGCGCTAATCGCCAACTTATCAAATCCTTCAGCACTAACAATTTTGATAAAGGCCCGTTGAATTTTCATTTCTGTTTTTAATCTTTTTTCATTAGACTCCATCAGAGAACACCTCTTAAATGAACTGACTGTTTATTTAAAGTCGATAATAATCCAAAATAATTTAAATTCAATAAATAAACACTTCTCGTATTTTTGTCACCGATACAACACAAGCATATTTGGATTTATTTAAAAATACAGTCATATCCACTCAACACTTTATCTGTTTTTGCATATTGCTCCCTCAATATTAAAAATCTATTATGCGGTTGTATAAAAAATTATTGAAGGAGATTTCAATCATGTTTAAATCAGAATGGAAATACCTCATAAATAATAAAAAATTTTTAATAGTGTTATTGGCAATTGCTTTAATTCCTGCCATTTACTGTTATATCTATCTCTCTTCAATGTGGAATACCTATGGGAAAGTAGATCATATTCCAGTAAACATTGTTAACGAAGATAAATCAGTAGTTTTCAATGGCAAAGAAATTACGATTGGTGATAATTTAACAAGAAGTCTCAAGGATAAAGATACCTTTGATTTTGAAGAGACAAGTTCAACAAAGGCTGAACAGCGGTTGCATTCAGGTAAATCCTATATGACCATTATTATTCCCAAAGACTTTTCTAAAAATGCAACCACTTTACTTTCATCACATCCTCAAAAAATGAAAATTAATTATAAAATCAATTCTGGTCAGAACTTTATTGTTTCTAAAATAACTACCGGAGCCGCAACCAATGTTAATCAAAAGGTATCTGAACAAGTAACATCTACATATTCAAAAGTTATTCTCAAAGCTCTAAGTGGTGCTCAAAATGGTATGGTCGAAGCTGGGACAGCTACTAATCAGATATCCAGTCAATCACCATCTCCTCAATTAAAGGCCGGAACTCAACAATTATCAGGAGCTTTGCTAAGCGGAGCCGCCAGATTGAATACAATTTCTAAAAATGACCAAACAGCCGATCATTTGGCAACTCCTATCTCTGAACATTTAACCGATATTAATAAAGTACCTAATAACGGTACTGGAATGGCTCCATTTGCAATCGCACTTGGCCTCTATGTTGGAGGAATTGCTTTAGGAACCATGTATGACAATGATCCCCGTAAGAAACCAACTTCAGCCTTGGGTTGGTGGCTATCTAAGGCCTCTGTTGTCACAACAGTTGGCATCGTTCAATCAGTTATTCTATTTTTCACTTTGACAAAATTGAATAATTTACAGGTTAATTCTCAATTTAATTTATTTGGTGAGTTGATCTTGGGTTCATTATTATTTCAATCATTGATTTTTTGTTTAAGTACACTTCTGGGAGGTGTTGGTACTTGGTTGGTATCAATTATCTTAGTCACCCAAGTAGTTTCTTCTGGAGGATTATATCCAATGCAATTAGTTGGACATTTTGCTCAAACCATGAATCAGTGGTTACCAATGACTTATCTTATCGATTCATTACGTTCAACCATTTCTACTAATTTAAGTATTCAATCCGATATTCTAATAATGATTGCCATGATCATTGGATTTAATGCCCTATCGATTGCCAAATTTCACTTCGTAATGCTTCATGAACCACTTGAAATTTAATAAAAAGTTCCAAAATAATAGGTCGTAAACTTAAAATTCTAAGTTTGCGACCTATTATTGTAATTACCAATAAAATTCCATCCAAATTTTAAATCAGTTAATCTATCTAATGATGCACTTCAGTAAATAACTATTCTTCTATCCCCAGATTATGTTAATTAAGTATTCTGTAACATATATTTATCACCAATTTTGAGTTAACACTTTAATCATCTGTATGAATTTTGGTCAATACGTGATTCAACATAAGTTGATGATATTTATTATGCAAAGTTGGATCAGCATCTTTAATATCAAGATACATTTGTTCATTTATTTTATCCAAAATATTATTAAGCTGTAACAATTCCTCATCATCTAAAGCTCTTAAGTATTTTGGAATTACTTGCATTCTTTTTTCAATTTCCAATTGACCATTATCAGTCAAACTAACAATCGTCACACGTTTATCATTCTTTGATTTTTTACGCGAAACCAAGCCTCTCTTTTCAAGTTTACGAACAAATTCGGCCATCGATTGAGGCGTCATGTTAAGTCTATCTGCTAAAACTTTTTGTGGCAAATTATTATCGTCTGACAATGCTAACAGTATCTTTCCCTGACCTTGAAATAACATTTTATAATCATTTTTGTGTTGCACGTCATCTTCAGCAATGTTTTGTAACATGCTAAATTCAACCAACTTACCTGCCGTTTTTCCCTGATCAATTAAATTTGTCATCGTTATGTAGCCTCCAATTTCTTATTATACGTGAATATTCAATTTAATTCAGGTCCACCTGATTATTTTTCTTGATTTTTAATCAGGTAGACCTTATAATCTGTTTTTATTAGGTATACCTGATTAACTTTTGAAGAGGTCATTAAAATGCAAAATAACACTGCCATTAACGTAGAACATTTATCTAAAGCATTCAACAATCAAAAAGTAGTCGATGATGTTTCATTCACCGTTACAAAAGGAGAAGTTTTTGGATTATTAGGTCCTAATGGAGCTGGTAAAACCACTATTCTTCGTATGATAACTACTCTATTAAAACCAACTACTGGTAATATAACTATTTTTGGTCATGATATCAAAAAAGAAAGTAAACTGGCACGATCAACTTTTGGAGTAACTGGTCAATACGCTGCCGTGGATGAAGATATTACTGCTAAAGAAAATTTACTAATTTTTTCTAGATTGAATGGTCTAACAAAAAAAGAATCACAAGCTCGAACTGATGAGTTACTCAAAGAGTTCTCACTTGAAGCAAGTGCCAATAAATCAATTAAAGAATTTTCTGGTGGTATGCGCCGTAGATTGGATTTAGCAATTAGCCTAATCACACGACCAGAGATAATTTTCTTAGACGAACCTACAACTGGTTTGGATCCACGAACACGCACGCAAATGTGGGATACAATTCGAAACTTGGTAAACCATGGATCAACAATTTTTTTGACAACACAATATCTTGAGGAAGCTGATAATTTAGCTGATCGAGTTGCAGTGATTGATCATGGTAAATTAATTAGAATTGGTACACCTGATGAATTAAAAAAGGAAACAGGTGAATCAAGAGTATCTTTAAAGGTAATAAAGAATAACGATATTCTTCTTGCTGCCAAAATCCTTCAAAACGCATTGAATTCGAAGCCACAGATACTCAACAATACTATTACTATGAAATTCAAAATGACTGAACAAATAATTGATGGACTATCTCAACTAAATACAGCCAAAATAAACGTTTCAAATTTAACCATTCAGGAACCATCCCTAGATGATGTCTTTATGGCTCTAACAATTGGTAAAAATTAAATACGGAGAAAAATATAATGGAAATTAAAAAAAATCGTATTAGCATAATGCAAAATATTAATACCATGGCCTATCGTAATCTTCTAAAAACTCTACATAATCCTGATCATTTAATGGATGTTCTAATTCAACCAGTTATGTTTATGATACTTTTTGGTTATTTATTCGGTGGCGCCATTGCTGGAGGAGTCCATGCCTATCTGCCAATAATCGTTCCGGGAATATTAATACAAACTATTCTATCTGCCGCTTCAGGTTCTGGTACACAACTCAAAGAAGACATGGAAACGGGAATCTTTGACCGTTTCAAAACATTACCCATCGCCCATATTGCTCCCCTTGCTGGACAATTGCTGGCAGATATTTTACGATTGGTCCTTGCAGTTATTGCATCACTTACAACCGGTTATCTCATGGGGTGGCGTCCAAATGTAGCATTTGGATGGATTATTGTCATCATATTAATCACTGTCTTTACTGGCTGGGCTATATCGTGGATCTATGCATTTATCGGTTTAATGGCAAAAAGTGCAACTATGGTGGAAAGCATTTCTTTAATGACGATGTTACTATTATCATTCTTATCAAACGCTTTTATACCGATCAATACTTTGCCTAAATTTTTACAGATAATTGCTAATTTAAATCCGATGACACATGTGATTACCGCTATTCGACAAATTTTGGCAACAGGAGCCTTTTCAAATGCCGCATGGATTGTTCTTTTATTTGATTTAGGTATTGTACTAATTTTTGCTTCTTTAACAGTCTGGGCATATAACAGACAAAATTAATTTAAAAATAAAGGACCAATGTTGGTCTATAAACCGGCATTGATCCTTTATTTTATTATTTTTGATTTTCTTTACGCATAGTTAATTGAATTCGATTACGATCTTGATCAACACTAAGAACCCAGACAGTAACAATATCACCAATTGTCACCACGGTACTAGGATCACTGACGAAATGATCTGATAATTGTGAAATGTGAACTAGTCCGTCTTGCTTAACGCCAATATCAACAAAAGCACCAAAATCAATTACATTACGAACGGTACCTTGAAGTTCCATCCCTGGTTTCAAATCGGCCATAGTCAAAACGTCTTGACGTAACAATGGTGCTGGCATACTATCACGCAAGTCACGTCCCGGTTTACTCAAACCAGCGATAATATCTGCCAAAGTTGATTCACCGATATCTAACTTTTCAGCCCACTGTTTTTGATCTAGCTTACCTAATTTCTGTTGTAGCTCCGGTGTTCCAATAGAATCAATTGTTACATTGATACCTGACAACAATTTTCGAGTAGCAGCATAACTTTCTGGATGAATATCTGTATTATCTAATGGATCACTACCAGCAATGATTCTCAAGAAACCAACCGACTGTTGATAAGCCTTAGGTCCCAATCGAGGAACAGATTTTAAATCTTGACGTTTAGAGAACGAACCATTTTCATTTCTATAAGTCACAATGTTTTTGGCAGTAGTGGCGGTCAATCCAGAAATATGGGTTAACAGTTCAGGACTTGCGGTATTTAGATTGACCCCTACTTGGTTAACAGCAGTCTCAACAACACGATCCAATTGTTCATCCAGTTCCTTTTCAGGTACATCGTGTTGATATTGACCAACACCAATAGCTTTCGGATCAACTTTGATCAATTCAGCTAACGGATCTTGCAGGCGACGCCCAATACTGACAGCCGAACGTTCTTCAACATGCAAATCAGCGAACTCCTTACGAGCATTGGCGCTAGCAGAATAAACGGATGCTCCAGCTTCGTTAACAATCACGTAATAAACCGGATGATCTAAAGTTTTCAAAATTTCACTGACAAACTCTTCAGATTCACGACTGGCAGTTCCATTACCGATAGCAATCATTTCTACATGATATTTTTCCAGTAATTTTTTGAACTCTGGACCGGCTTCAGCACGTTGTTTACTGCTAGCGGGTTTATGTGGATAGATAACTTGTTTAGTCAAAAAGCGACCATTTGCATCCATAATTGCCAATTTACAGCCTGTTCGATAAGCCGGATCAAATCCCATGACTACTTTTCCTTTTAAAGGTGCCTGCATCAAAAGATGGTACAAGTTGTTACCAAATACTTGAATAGCATGTTTATCAGCCTTATCGGATATTTGACGGCGAAGTTCACGTTCAATCGATGGACCAATGAAACGTTTATAAGCATCAGCAAAGGCTACTTCAACTTTTTCTACTGCTGGTCCTTTATGACGTCTGACTAAATGTGAATCTCCATAATGCAAGATTGAAGTATCATCAACTGTTATTCCTACTGTTAAAATCTTCTCACGTTCACCACGATTTATTGCTAAAACACGATACGGTGGAACCTGTTTCAAAGCTTGCGTGAATTCATAATAAGTTTCATAAACCTGTTGTTCATCTTTATCCTTAGCGCCTCGTTTGAGTTTACTAGTTAGTTCTCCGTGAGCCCATGTATAACCACGAATCCATTCACGGAAGTCAGCTCGTTCACTGAAATCTTCGGCTAAGATCTCGTTAACTCCAGCCCAAACCGATGTCAGATCGGGTAAATCTTTATCTGTAGAAATAAAAGTTTTTGCTTTAGCATCAAGTCCACGTTCAGGAAAAGTCATTAACCACTTAGCCAATGGTTCCAATCCTGCTTCACGAGCTATGGTAGCCTTGGTACGGCGCTTTTGTTTATATGGAAGATATAAATCTTCAACTTGTTGCAAAACTGTAGCCTGTTCTAATTGTTGTTTCAAATTAGGCGTTAGCTTACCCTGCTCTTGAATCAATTTCAACACATCATCACGACGTTGATTTAATTTCATTAGCCGATGAGCTTCATCTTCAATATCACGAATAGCGACCTCATCCAAAGTTCCTGTTCGTTCCTTACGATAACGGGCAATAAAAGGTACTGTATTGCCTTCATCTAAAAGTGTTAAAACTGCTTGAATCTGTTGCACACGATACTGATTTAATTGTTGGTGAACTGGTTTGGCCAGATCAACCATGTTATTTTCTTCTTGTTTTGTTGCCATGTGATCCTCCATTATTGTTACTACTTGGATTAAACGCGTCTTCAATTATACCATGGTCAATTCATAATTCAGTCGCTCACCTACACCTAAAATTTCATCCAAATATCGTCAAGAAAAATTAAAGTGATAAAATTAAATTATCTTATTTATACGGAGGACCAAAATGAGTTCAATCTACATCAAGCGTGCACAAATTACAGATTTAAAGGAAATAATGAACATTATTAGTCAAGCTCAAGCAATGTTGAAAGCAGACGGTAGTCCTCAATGGCAAAGTGGTTATCCTGATACCGCCACTTTAAAAAATGATATTATGGCTCAACAATGTTGGGTCCTAATGGTCGATAACAAGGTTGCCGGAACAGCAACTTTAATTGTTGCCGATGATCCTAATTATCGTGAAATTACTGATGGTCAATGGGAAAACAATACTGACCCTTATGCAACTATTCATCGTATCGCCATTAGTGGTGATTTTGCTGGTCAACATTTGGGTAAAATCTTTGTTTCTAATCTTATTAGTCAGTCTTATCAAAACGGCGTTCATAACTTTAGAATCGATACTCATAAATTGAACAAAAGAATGCAACACTTGGCTACTAGTGCCGGTTACGTTCATCGTGGAAAAATTTATGTTAGTGAACCCGCTGCCAATCACGAGGATAATGCTCGTTTGGCTTTTGAATTGAATCTATAATTTGTACAAAAATAGGATGTGAATTTGAGGTTAATCAAATTTACATCCTATTTATTTTGTATTGTCTTCGAGGCCAAATACAAATATCTTTATATATAATCTAACGAATAAAAATTTTTACTGTTTTTTGTTGCTAGAGATTTTTCCTTAAGTAATACTTTTAATATTATTACTTAAGGAGAAATACATGAAAAAATCTTTGCTACTAATTATGCTTCTAGCAATCATCTTTCCACTTAGTGCTTGCTCAAGTAAAAGAACCAAAGTATCAGAACCACAAAAGTTACCTGAAAGCCAACAGATAGCTGTTAATTCAAAGAAATGGGAAGAGCAAACTAAGGACCTAGCCGTAGTTCATAATTCACAATATTCTGACGACTACGCTGGTAGTGTTCATTCAGTCGCCGACTTTAAGAAAATTAATTCAGAAACTTGGGTTATCAAGGCAAAGGTACTCAATTTAGGCAAAGTTATTAATAAAAAACACTCTGCTTCAGAATTACCACCAGTTTTTACACGTGGCGAAGTCAAAGTAGATCAAGTGATTGGTGGTAGTAACAAGCTGAACAAAAAAATAATCAATCTTGTCTTTTGGGGTGGTATAACTTCCAAAGATAATAGTTTTTCATTTACATCCAACAAGGGAATTAAGAAATTCGACCATCCCGTATTAATACAGGACGATAACGCTCCCTTACCTAAAATTGGTTCTGAAATTATTCTAGCCATTCAAAGTGTTGATTGGCCATATTATTCTAGCTATGAACATTTAGATGAAAATGGTTTTAAAGAAGACACCACTTTCCAACCGGTCATGGCTAACATTCATTTCTGGGTCAAAGAACCTGGTGCTAAAGAATTTGTTTTGAATAATTCTTTGATTAAGAATAAACAAGATGCATCCCCAATCATCATTGAAAAAAATATGACTGATGAAATAAATCAAGAATATAATAATTAATCTTTATAACGAAAAACTTCCGGGCCAGTATACTCGGAAGTTTTTTATTTCAATTATTATCCTTGACCCAAAACGAGAATAGAATACCCATGAGTGACATCAAACCAGCACACATCATGGCAGCACGAAAACCATTGGTAAATGAACTAACATCTATAGTATTGCCAAATCTATAAAATACAATTACTGAAATAGTGGTTCCTAAGGCACCACCCATCAATCGGAAAACATTATAAATTCCCGATGCTTTACCAATAGATGTAGGATCAACTGCTCCTAAAACAGATTTTTGTAAGGCTGGTCCTGCCATTGAAAGTCCTATACCAGCCAACGCCAACGGAATTATCATGATTAAATAAGAACTTTGTTCAGTAACCAAAATTGAAAGCAACAAATAACCTATTCCCTGCAAAATAAGTCCTAAAGTCGCTATCAACTTTTCTCCAAATTTATCTACTGCCTTACCGGCAAAAGGAGCCACTACAACTAAAGTTCCAGTCCAAGGTAAAATTTCCAAACCTGCAGTTAAAGAGTCTGCTCGCCCAACAACTTGAAGAAACTGCGGTAAAAAAAATACCACGCCATACATTGCTGCATACAACAGAAAAGTTGCTACGTTCCCACCGGTAAACACCTTTGAACGAAAATATTTTAAAGGAATCATCGGTTTCGATTCATTTTTTTGACGAACAATAAACCAGATCCCTAAGACTAAACTTAAGATACCAACCAAGGCTGATATAACTTTTGAACTGGCAGCAGTTATTTCTGACAAGGACCAGATAATACCCGCTGAAGCGAAAATGACTAATAAGGAGTCCAACAGTCCAATTTTGTCACTATTACCAGTACTTTCTGGCAATATCCGTTTTGATAAATAAATTGCAACTAGTCCAATAGGAACATTGATCCAAAAAATCCATTGCCAAGTTAGTTTAGCAACAATTAGGCCACCTAATGATGGCCCAACAATCAGTGCTAAACCTCCAATTCCACTCCAGATTCCTAATGCTTTACCTCGTTCTGAAGCCGGTAACGCATGGGTTAAAATTGCCATAGACATCGGCGTCATGACTGAGGCACCGATTCCTTCAATTATTCGAGCAACAATCAAAACGTTAATATTACTGGACAATGCACAAAATACCGAACCCAAAGTGAAAATGAAAATACCGATATTATAAATTCTTCGGCGACCAATTCTTTCACCCAAGGAAACACCAACCAGCAATACGGCACCAATTGTTATATTGTAAGCATTCAAAGCCCACTGCAAAGTATTCACTGAAATATGAAAATCTGTTCTAATTGCGGTTGAGGCTGTCGTGACAATCATTGAGTCCATCATCGACATGAAAAATCCTAGTGACGTTAATATCAAAATCCAGGTGGAACTAATCCTTTTATCAGTGGTTGCTTCCATTTGAATCTCCTCTGTACAGTATTTTAAAATAGTTCAAATATTTTTGAACTATTTAACATTATCATTCAGTAAAATTTGTGACAATAAAAACCGTATAAAAAAAAGACGTCATTAAAACGTCATTTTTTGAGTAATTCAAAGATACCAATGAATTCAGCCATTTAGGATAAATATTTAAATATTCCGATAGAAATCAGTCACATATTTATCAAACGTACTTTTGTTCAAAGTAACGTATTTTTCACGAGCTTCTCGTCGTGTATTAATTAATCCCGCAGATTCCAACAACTTGAAGTGATACGAGCCAGAAGTTTTGCTGATATCAACTGCTCTTCCCACTTCACCACAGGCTATCTCGTGATCAGTATGTTTCAGATATTCAATAATTTCTAAACGAATCGGGTCAGCTAGTGCTTTAAAAATTTGAATTTGTCTATCATCTATTTGATTTTTCAATTTAGTATTTACCATATTTGTTATTTTACTTGAGATTTAATCGGTTATTCAAGACGTTAGCTCAAAAAATCTTGTCTACCATTTTTCCAACTGAATCTTAACATGGCGCTTATTTTTTGAATCGGGATTAGGGTCATTTTTTTCGGCGTTATTTAATACCTTGAACAAATCTGTCATGACCTTTTTTTCACCTTCTGGAGATAAATCTATCTCCCCATGTGCTGAAGTAGTATTGTCTTCATCGGTTTCACTGTTTATAGTTTCTCTCAAAGCGCTAATGAATTCATGATGTTGCAACATCACTAATTGAAGTGTTTGTTCAGCGTGTTCTTTAATCCAATCATCTGAGAAATTTAAAACATTATCATCATCCGCGATATATTTTGTTTTTTGATTCAGAAACAAACTGGAATAATAATTCTCAGTTAAATTCTTAATTTTCTCTTGTTTAACAATTTTTAAAAGATCAGCATCCATCATTTTATTCAATGTGTAATATAGCTGATTATTGGGGATTTTAGTGGCCTTTGAAATCTGTTTGGGAGTTAGTCCCTCTTCAGCTTTAGTGGCTTTTAAAATTTTGCCAACTTTGTCGTCGACCATTAATTTGGCAAATTGATCTACTGTAACTTTGGACATTATTTTCACCTCTTTATCAGCATAAATGTTTGACAAATTGAAATCAAACAATTAAAATTCATTTATCATTTAAATTAATTTAAACGTACAATAATTTTAGATGGACGTGATAATATGAAAAATTTAGTTAAGAACCAAGCTTTTATGACCTTAACTGGTGCTGACTTTTTTGAAACTATCGGTACGAGCTTATTCAATATTATTTTATTAACTTATGCACGTAGCTTTGCTAACGCCAGTATCATGGTTTCCATTGTTTCAGTTGCAACAGTTATGCCTGGTGTCCTCGGTATCGTTACCGGACAAATTGCTGACCGAACTTCTAACAAACGTGTTTGGCTAGCTAGTACCAAATTTATTCAAGCTGGACTCTATTTACTTTTGGCTCTATTAATTACTCAAAAACAAGTCTTCTTACTAATGATTATTATCCTAATTAACATCTTTTCAGATATTATCGGTATGTACAGCAATGGTTTACGTATGCCAATTATTCAAACTAAGATTGACCGTGAATTTCAAGAAGAAGCTATGGGTATCACTCAAGGTATCTTGACTATCATGCAAACTGTCGGTCAAGCCATTGGCGTCAGCTTATTAGCCTTAACAAATGACTATCAACTGGCCGGCTATATCAATGCTTTAACCTTTTTAGTTGCTGGTATTATTCTAATTTTTGGGTACGATTCTCTCAAAGTTGAACAAATTAAACATAAGTCACCTTCCATTCATAAACTTTTGGCCCAAATGAAACAGGCGCTCGAAAAAGGTTCGGACACTAATGCTTGGGCTTTACTGGGCAGTATTTTCTTCATGAATGCTGTTGGGTCCAGTCTAGATGCCGTTATTAATCTCTACCTAGTTGATCAGGGAAATAAATTACCTCTTCCCTTCAGTGTAAGTGTACTAATTATCAACACTGTTCTCGTAGCTGGAACAGTGTTAGGAAGTGTTTTACATTCTGGATGGTTTAAAAATTTATCTTTCAGGTCAGTCATGATCACTTGTGTCGCAACATTGGGACTATTCTATATTAATCTCTTAAGTTTAAAGAGTTTTATCCTTATCATTATTTCTATGGCTATTGGTGGTTTCTGTATGGGTCAAGCTAATCCCAAATTAACGGCCGCCCTATTGAAAACTGCTGATGAAGAAATTATCGGTAGTTTAACTGGACTAATGAATACAGTTTCAATTATTTCAATGCCTTTAGGTACTATTGGTATCGTTCTAATCTACAATTTAATCAATCCTGCCTTAGCATATATTGTATCGATGATACTACTAGCTTTATCAGCCGTTTGTCTTTTACTACCTAAAAAAGGAAACGAGAATTAATCTCATTTCCTTTTTTCATACAATTATTTTAAACAGTCAATTCAATCTGGTTTCCTTCAGGATCAAGAATAACACTTTCGTAATAACCATCGCCTGTTACTCTTGGGCCACTCAAATGAGTGTATCCATCGGCTTCTATACGTGCAGATACTTCATCAACTTTTTCTTTTGAACCCAATGACATAGCCATATGCATGTATCCTAATGGATACCCATTTAACTTATCTTGATTCAAATCCTCACGGGTACATACTTCCAGTCTTGCTCCATCTTCGAATGTTAAAAATCTTGAAGAAAAAGTAGTTTTAACATTATGATATTTTTCAGAAGCAGTTGCTCCAAAATATTTTTCATAAAATGAGACTGTTTTTTCTAAATCATTAACAAAAAGTCCAACGTGTTCAATTTTCATACTATTACTCCCCAGAAAGTTTTTTAATTATCTTTATAAACTTAGTTTACTAAGCTGCAAAATTAATATACCATTGATATATGGAATTGTCTAGAAGAACCAAGGAGTAAAATTCATGGATAAAAATGTCCCCGAACTTATGAGAGAAAGAAATTTTAATGTCATTATTCAAACCATCATTCAAAATGGTCCTCTTTCATCTAAAAAAATAGCTGACAACACCGGATTAAGTGTCGTCAGCATTAATAAATTAATTAAAATTCTTACCGAAAAAGGAATTGTCACTAGCAGTCTGCAAAAAGTTTCAACTGGTGGTAGACGGGCAATACAATATACCATTAATGGCAATAACTTTAATCTATTAACCATTCGTATTTTAGAAATAGATCAAAAAATGATAGCAAAATTAGAAATCATCAATTTAAATGGAGGCATTATCTCTAACAACAATTTGCAAAGAGAAATCGTACATCCCGAAGATCTATTACAGTCCATTGAAGAAGTGTTGCAAAAGCAAAAGATAACGCCAAATTTAATTATCATAGGAACCTCCGGTGTAGAGTCAGCTCAAAAAATGATTCTAAGCGACATCCCCGGATTATCCGAAGTAAATTTGGAACAATATCTTTTTGAACACACTAATATTACCGTCAAAGTAATTAATGACGTTAACGCTATGGTTTTAGGAGTCAACGGAAATAATCAAAAAGATAATATTATAGGAATCTACTATCCCAAAAACTATGCTCCAGGAGTCGGCTTATTAATCTCCGGTAATCTTGTTTTAGGCAAATCAGGAGCGGCTGGAGAGATATCCTTGGGACCATCTTATAAAAATACTCACTACCCAATGAAGCAAGATATTTTTGAGGAATATTTATTAAATGATCTTCAAAGCATGATTGCGCTACTAGACCCCGACAAAATAGTAGTCTTCTCTCCCGATAGAAAAATCGATAGGAATAAACTATTAAGGAATTTGCATGACCGAATTCAGCAGATATCGGAAACCACAATTGATTTTGATGAGAATATTGATCAAGCTTATCAAAACGGTTTAATAAATTATGGTAGAGAAAAAATTTTTGAAAGTATAATTAAAAATATTTAATAGAATCTCATCATACTAAAGTAAATATCAAGCTCTGAAGGATCATACTTCCCATTATTCTTTTTACACGAATAATACAAATCAACCGCAGATTTAGGAAGACTCTTTTTTTGAGTTCTCAAATAGAAAATATAACTATTCATATAGCAATGTATCCTGCCGAAACCAGATTAACATCATTAGTTTTATCTAAAACTTTAGCACATTTCAAAATGAATTTAGCTAGATAATAGTCTGTTTTAATTTCAGGATCAGTATATGCTCGACTCAGTTGGTCCATTAGAACTGTAACCTCTTTACTTTGTTCCATATTCTCCTCCCTTTTTCGTAACTTAACGATTAAAAGATAAAACATATAATCATTTACAGCAACCACTATATACTAAAAGTATTTTTTTATTGTGGGACACTCTCTATATCAAGGATTTATACTGCATAATAACAATTACAATGTCAGTGATTCTGAATATCAAAAGTAATTTCTATAAATTTCTTAATTACTTGTCAAACTTATCTGTTTTAATTAATGGAAGTAATATAAAATGTTCATTATAATTAATGTGTCATGATCTATGAGAAACGGGGGAAATATTATTATGTTTTCTAAAATTAAAAAAACAGCAATCTTAATTGCTACAGGTGCCCTTTTATCTACAAGTATGGGTGGAACAATTGTCCTTGCTGACACTGATTCCACTCCTAACAATGATTCAGCTTCAACTACTACAAACTCTACTGAATTAACTGATACTTCTTCATCAACCACTAAAACGCAAGCTGGTTATGAAAATATCAACCTTGCCGCTGTTAAACTTGCTATGCTAAATGAGCTTAATCGTCTCAGGTCTCAAAACAATTTAGAGCCACTAACTTCAATTGATATTCTCAACAACTACGCTCAAGCTAGAACTGATTCTTTTATCACTTCTGGCGGTGTTGATGATCACTCCAATTGGCATTCGGCAAATATGTATCCATACAACTACACTGCTGAAGAAAATATTGCTCAAATGCCTTTTTCAATGATTGGCTCAACTGATCCCCTAATTATTGCTGAAAAAATCACTGATGAATTTTACAGCGAAACATATGATTCTACCCCCGATTATGGTCACAGAAAGAATATGCTCAATCCATATATAAGCTATGTCGGAATTGGTGTCAGTGTATCAAATACTGGTATGATTTATTTTTCTCAAGAAATGGGTAATGATCAAGAGTCATATAGTAAATACGATCCTAGTGCTGTCAAAGACTACTATATGACCAAATATAATGATTACGCTAATCCTTCCAAATATGATCTGGCCGATACCGACCGTAAAGGTGCTGACTATACTCAACGCAAAGATTATGTCACAGCTGACATACGTGGTGGCGTGACAACTAAAAATTACGCTACTCCTGTTTATGACCGTTATGGAAACAGAAATAAGGACTTAGAACTTGCACCAAATTCTGATTGGATTTCCGATATTGTTGCCACCATCAATGGTAAAAAATACTATCACGTTAGCACCAATGGTTTCGTTTCGGCCGCTGATGTCTTGCCATGGGCCAAGTTCCTATATGGCTCCAGCGTTACAGCAACCACCGATGCCAAGGTTTACGATAACAATGGTAATTTCACAGGCAAAATCGTACCTAAGGACAGTAAATGGATCATGGATCGACGTGCTGTTAATCCCAAGACAAAAGTAAAAATGTACCATATTGCTACTAATTCTTGGCTTCAAGAAAATCAAGTGAATGTAAATTAGAGATACCTTCGGGTATCTTTTTTTGTCCGATTAGAGTCGCCAAGCAATCCAAATTAGTCACTAGTGATCTTGCTTGATTAATCAGTTACCATCAAGTCCTTTCTCCCAAAGATTTTGCCCAAACGTCTTTATGAAACAGTTTTCATAATAAACGAAAGAAGTGCTATAATATTCTTAGGAACTAAATGGATGTTTGAATTACTCTTAGACTGCTTCCTATTAGAAATAGATACGCAGTTAAAGCTACGATCCAAATGGAAACAAAAATCTACCTAGAAATTCTGCATACACGATAAAATCCTGGTTGAGCTTATTCAATGTATATCAAATGATGAAAGAAGTGATTCTTATGATGTTTCCTTATTTGAAATTAGGCCCCAGAGATGGAGTTATGTTGATTTCAGTTTTTATCATGTTGATTTTAACATTAGTCTTTAAATGGTCAGTATGGGAATTCTTAGCTTCTGTTGTTGCAATTATAGTTGCATTCTTAGCAGGAAGCATGAAACCAAATGAGAAAAAAGTGCTTGCTTTCTTGAAAAAGTAGCTTAAATTCTTGTAGGTTCCAAACACATTCTTAACCATTAAAAGTTTAAATATTAAGGGAGCTACACTTTATCGTATTGGTAGATTAATTCTACTAATACGACAGAGTGTAGCTCCTTTTTTGCATAAAAATAGTCGTTATTCAGTTTTCACTAAAAACGACTAATAATTATTTATTGAAAAACTTACGAACTTCTTGTTCATAACCATATTCAGCATTCACTTTCTTCAATAACTTTTGATCATGGGTTACTGTGAACCCAGTTTTACGTAAGTGTTTGTATAAATGAATATAAGGAAGATTTAAATCTTGGGCTAGTTTAATTTCCTCATCAATATCATAGAAAACTTTTCTAAAAGAAACATCTATTCTACCTTCATCATCAACTGTCAAAATTGTATAGCAAGCTCGTTGGTCGGCCATCAATTTGGCATAAGGACTGTATGGCTGACCTGTAGCTCCCGGATTAATAATCAATTGTCCTTTACTGGAAGTACGCATTACTTGTTGATGTGTATGTCCATACAATAAAACATCCTTATCGCCGGCTAAATGATCAAAATTAGCTTGTGCCTCAGATGGAAATAAATCATGTCCCGTCGAACGTTCAGCTTGATTATGTGACAAACCAAAATTTAATCCATTAACAGTTATCGTTGTGGAAATTGGTCTTTGAATCAATTCCTGATAATGTTTAGAGCTTAAGTTATTGATTAAGTATTCAGTCAATCTTGATAAATAAACCTCAGAAGGATCATCGAAATCAGCATCCCCTTTAATAATACTATCAATCTCTTGTTCCCAGTTTCCCTGTAGCCAAACCACTGGATGTAAAGATTCCATAGTTTCATAAAGCCGTTCAGCTCCAGGACCAGGCAAGAATAAATCTCCTAAAAACCAATAATCTGTAACTCCATTTTGTTTAGCATCTCTTAAAACAGCATCCAAAGCAGACACATTACCGTGAACATCAGAAAAAACTGCAATCTTGTGTATCATCTTCAACATCCCCTAAGTTCATAAACCACTTTAACATTGCAGTTTACATAAGAATAATAACCATTATTGTAATCCATTTTATATCCCAATGCTATTATCGATTTGTCTAGACTTAGCTTCTACTATTTATCAACGATTTTTAAGATTAGTTTTATCAAATTAAATCCTACAAATTTTAATATCTTTATTTTCTATTTTTCTAAACGTATACCTCTTGAATTGTATAGATAGAAGAAAAAGCCTAACAATAAAATAAACTCCAATAGAATGATTCCCAATGATTGAAGCGATAATTGAATCGACTGATTCAATGAAACAGCCCTTAACATCTTCAAAAGAATTCCTGTATAAAGGTAATTGGATACTTTTGCCATTGATTGATTAAAAGTAGCAAATTGAGGTATCAAGATTAATGGCAGTATTACTGGCAATACAACATATGATGTGTCCGATACTTTTCGACATAAAATTCCGATTAATAACCCAACAATCATGCTCATCAAGGTCATAACCATGCTAATAACAATATAAATAAGGTAACTCATGATTTGTAGTTTAACGCCACTTAAGAAAGGCAAAATAAAGTTTGTAATCATAATGACAACGAATGGTGGTGTAATCGTTGCAATTACATAATCAGTTTGACTAATCGACGAAGATATTAATAATTTCAAACTTTTTTTCTCTTTTTCTTCTGCCATAGGGATACTAATCATCATAATTGATGCCATAACTGAATTAAACATAACCACCATCATCAAAATGAATGGTGCCTTTTGACCATCAAACGATATATTTGGCAAAGTAGTTCTAAATAATATACTGAAAAATATGGCTAGAATAGAGCCTACCATAGCTGAAAAATTTTTAATTAATAACTTAAATTTAACTTTTAATAAGACAGGAATATTATTAGTTTTCATTAGATATATTTCTCTTTTCAATAGATTGAATGAACACTGTTTCTAAAGTAGGTTCATTAGAATGAATACTTCTTATTCTATTGTTCAAAATAAAGTCTGCTAATTCACTATTTTGCTTAGGCAACACAAAGATATCTGATCTATTATCAAACGTAAAACAAGTTACTTCTATTTTTATACCAGCAAATTTATTTTTGATATTCTCTGGACTCCCCTGCTCAATAATCCGACCTTCATTCATCAATATTAAGTGGTCACAAAAATTCTCGGCCTCATTCATATTATGAGTTGTTAATATCACTGTTTTTCCTGATTTTTTAATTTTATAAATCAAATTTCTGATTTTTTTACTAGTTATGGGATCGACATTACTGGTAGGTTCATCTAATAAAACTATTCCAGCATTATTCAGAAAACATCTAATCAAAGACACTCGTCTTTTCATACCTGTTGATAGTTTGGACATTTTTATTTTTTGACAATCATGTAAACCAGCTGACCGCAATAACTTTTTAACTTTCTTGGGACCTTTACCAAAAATATTGGCATATAACAAAAGATTATCTATCACACTTAGCTCGTCATATAATCCACTATCAACAGCACACAGACTAATTTGTTCAAACACTTTATCATTTTTCTCAACAGGAATTCCATCTATGTCAAGCTCCCCTTTAAAAGAAACTTGATTTGTTAAAACATTCAATAAAGTGGTTTTCCCTGCTCCAGAAGGACCTATAATACCAAATATTTCATTAGTTTTAATTTCAAAATTAATATCCTGTAGGGCATAATTATTTTCTAATTGTAAAAACTTTTTCCTGAACTTAACTGATATATTCTTACACCTAATAACCTCATTCATTTTAAATTTCCTTTTGAAATCATATTTTACAGAACAAAAATTATCACAATTAATAATTTCAAGATATAAATAATCAAGCTATTTACAAAGAATTTACAATGAAACTATCAAACAAAAAAAACGTTCAAATATTGAATATAAATCCAATATCTGAACGTCTTCTATAAAACAATCGCTAAAGCTATACCAAGCATTATCATACCCAGCATGTGATATCTATTACCGATTTCGGAACCTTTAACCATTTTTGACCTGTCCTCAACAAATTGATCCGAAGATTTTTTCAAAATGAGTTGATATAACCTGATTCGATTCTGAGCATACAATCTATATGTGTACAAATAAGCTAAAGAAAATACTATCATCAAAATGGCAAATATCTTTATCAAAGAATAATCATAATAATTAAGAACCACATAAAAACCAGTTACTCCTAATACAATGGAACAGATAAGTAACAAATAAAGACATATCCAAATATACATACTCCGTTTCATACGTTTGTATTCTTGTGGATATTCCTCCATTATATCAGCGGTCCAGCGATATAGTTTTGGTCCATTAACCGTTTTATTGTACTTACGAATTCGTTTAATTTCAGGTAAAGCCTTAAAAATAAAAATTATAATACTGATTAATACCAACACAGCAGATATGATTACTTTCAGTTTTAACATGGAAATATTCTCCTAACTTTCTATGTACGAATAATGTTACACCATAACGTACATTTCAAGATAGGCCTTAATCACATCCAGCTAGGCTTATCACCATCAGTATTGGGTTTGTTCAATCCGACACTTGCTCGTAGGTCTTGACGTGGATTATTGATTAATTTTAGTACAAAATCAGCTACACTAGCACGTGAAACTTCAGTTCCTTTGAACGGTTGATCTTGAGTTGTTTCCTCATAATCAATTTCATCATTATCGGTTAACCATGCTGGACGAATTTCAGTATAGTAAAGGTTTGATTGTTCCAAAAGAGTAGCTGACTCTCTAAACCCTGGTAAAAATGCAGCAATAGCTTGCTCATTCCATTCACCAAACTTACCTGGTACTTCATGATGAGCACCTAAAGCACTAATGAAAATTAAACGCTTCTTTCCCTCTTCTTCCATTGCAGCCAAAATACTTTTAGTTTGAGCACCTAAATCAGTTCCTCCAACATTTGAATAGATAATATCGGCTGGCCTCATAGCTTTTGCTAAATCTTGTGTTTTGAGGACATCCCCATCCACAATTGTGACTCTGTCATTTCCTTGATATTGACTCAATCTTTCAGCCTTCCTCAAAAAAAGAATCAAATTATTCTCTGTTTCCTTTAAAATGCGTTCAATTAATATCCTAGCAGTACCACCATTGGCACCAATAATCATTACTGTACTCATATATTTATTCCTGCTTTCTGATTAGCTTACTAGAATATTCTATGTTCACTTATAAAAGATGTCTAATACCTCTATCTAATATGTATCTATGCTTAAAAAGCATATCATTTATTTTAATTACTTAAGCAGTATTTTTTCTCGATACGTCGACGGACTCATACCATACCAATTCTTAAAGGCTCGTGAGAAGGACTCCGGATCAGAATATCCCAATAAATAACTTATATCGATCAATGTTAAAGTTTCATCTTTCATTAAAGGATTAACTAGACTTTGCCGAGCATACTTTACTTGTTCATTGAAAGAGGTTTTCAATGTTTTCAAATTCCGCTGTAAAGTTCGTTTACTAATATTTAAACTCTTCGATACTTCATCTATTCCAAAATCACCACTAGGAATTCTTTTTATCAAAAGCGCCTGTATATTTTCTTCCAATGATTTATTACTCTTTACTTCTAACTTCTTGCGATCCAATTCAGGACGTATAAATGTCCACATAACATTATTTGAAGATAAAAAGGGTCGGGCTAAGTCATTATTGTCAAATATAATTTCGTTCTCCATTAACTTTTCCGGAGTCATTTTTAAAACATCAATTATATCCGTTCCATAATCATACTTGCTCCCCACTTTAATGGGCACGATTGTCTTCGAAGTACCTGTTCTCAACAGATTAAGTATCAAAAGTTGTTCTAGCATGACAGTAAAACGGGGCAATTCTAATTGTAAATCGATCCCCGAAATATGAATAGAGGTGGTTTTTTCATTAGTCATGATTGTTAATTTCACTGGACCTATTAGAAATTTATATTCAGCCAGCCGCTTTATAGCCTCTAACCCATTTTGGGCTGTCATTGCTGCAAAAAATGATGGCATAAAAGTATTCATCTTTTCTATTTGGGACAAATAAATAATATTTTGATCAGATGTTTTATTATCCAATACATCCAATAAACGCCAGTACTCACTATTTTATTAAGCTCAATGGTTTCTTTCCACAGAACCTTATTGATTCCCGCCTCCTGCAATATATCATTAATGTCGAGGCCCATTTTATTCATAAAAATTTGGAATTGACTAGAAATACTCAGTTTCATTGATTGAACAGCTCCTATCTATTAACTAGCATGCTTCATTATGAAATCAAAAATTGTTGTTGGTAAGATTGTTTTAGCAAATACTAATGGCTTAGCTCCAAAGCCGATAAGATATCTAGTTTTGGGACGATTTGAGCTAACTGCTTTTAAAATAGCTTTGGAAACCACTTTAGGGTTAGACATCATATTGGATGAGTATTGTTTTCTCATTCCTGCAGCGGCTTTGTCGGCTTGCCCTTCATAGGCACCACCTTGAGCAGATTTTTGTAACTTATCAGCCGCAATGAAGCCCCAATTTGTTTTAATACCACCGGGTTCAATAATGGAAACTTTAATTCCAAATTCCTTAGTTTCCATTCTTAATGCATCACTAAAAGCCTCTACAGCATACTTAGTAGCGTGATACCATGCTCCCATATAACTAACTAAACGTCCTCCCATGGAAGAAGTATTAATGATTCGTCCCTCATGTTGTTTTCTCATATATGGTAATACTAATTGGGTTAATTGTGCCATTCCGAATAAGTTAACATCAAATTGTCGCTTGGCTTCTTCAATTGAGACATCCTCAACTGCTCCATAAGAACCATAACCAGCATTATTGATTAAAACATCAATACGTCCTTCTTCTTTGATAATAGTTTTAACGGCACTTTTAATAGATTCTTCATTAGTAATATCCAATTCCAGTGGACGGACATTATATTTTTTCAATTCATTTAACTTGTCTAATCTACGAGCTGCACCATATACAATATTATTTTGTAATGCTAACAACTCTGCTGTTTGATAACCAATCCCACTACTTGCACCTGTAATTAAAATAACTGACATCTGTCTGCCTCCGTGTCTCAATTTATGTACCTATAATACCGACAAATGACGTCAATCTTAATGGCATAAAGTGACATGTACTTAGCTTATTGTGCCAAATAAAAACTGCCGGATTTTTAAACCAGCAGCTTTTATTTATTAATATCACTAGATATTTGTTTCAAAAAGGCTTCAGCGGCTTGAGAAAGTTCTCGTCCCTTTTGCCAAACTAGATTTGTTCCCGCTGTTCGACGTGGTTCCAATGGCACAAAAATTAAATCGGATTGATTAGTATTGATAATCCCGTCAACACACAGAGCATAACCTACTCCAGCTGATACTAGTAATGATGCGTTATAAAGTAGATTGTAAGTTGCTACGATATTAAATTTCTTAGTGCTTTCACCATACCAATCCTTTAAAGTATCCAAAAAGCCGTTCTGTTGTGTGACAATCATGTCACGATTCTCTAGGTCATCCAGTGTTATATGATCTTTATTAGCTAAATCAGAACTACGTGGCATCAAGACTCCCCAACGACTCTCACCTAATAAGTGAATGAACTCGAAATCCTTCTTTGAGGCCGGATCTACTACAATACCAAAGTCAAAATTCCCTGAATCCAAGTTTCTTCTAACATCGTTAGCATTGGTACTGACGATATTAACTTTAATATGTGGGTACTTATTTCTTAATACTTTGATTGACTGAGCTACACTAATGAAACTTCTTGTTTCAGCGCTACCGATAACAATTGATCCGGTAATATCCTGACCTATCTACATATTATCAAGTGTCTTATCGGTCAAGGCCAGAATCTGATTGACCTGATTAGAAAAATATTCACCCTCACTAGTTAATTCAATTGAACGTCCACCTCTTTTTATCAAGGTTACGCCCACTTCATCCTCCAAATCCTTCAATTGTCTGGAAATGGTTGGTTGAGAAACATGTAATTTTTCGGCAGCACGACTAAAGTTTAATTCTGATGCCACAGCCTGGAAATAACGCAAAACTCGTAATTCCATTTTTATTTCTCCTTACTATTACAATATCGTATGATTTTAGATACATTATAAGCATTAGACATTGCCTAATTCAAGTCTTACTCTAATACACGTAAGCAAATTGATTAACTCAAGGAGAAGTATAAATATGGTTAATATCAAATTGGACCCAATCATGTTGCCTTTGCTATCAATCAACCAGAAGATACTAATGTTAGTGAGTTTACCGTTGGTCCAACAAACCAACCTTGGTAATTAGGTAAAATTATGACGAGTGAAAACAAATGGACATTCGAACAGTTACAAAATTTTGCCGAAGCTGATGATTTTAGAGTCTCGCCATTTTATAGTGATGGTAAAACCTACGGAACACCAACTTGGATCTGGTCGGTCGTTGTCGACGATAAATTATTTATCCGCGCTTGGAATGGTCAAAATTCCCGTTGGTATCGTTCTGCTATTCAACAACAAGGTGGACGAATTTTCTTAGCTGGTTCCAATCATGAAGTGATTTTTGAAAAGTTACATAATGATAAAATTAATGATTTGGTGGATCAAGGTTATCGCGATAAATATCAAAATAGTCCTTACTTTCCACCAATGATTCAGGCAGGACCTCGTAGCACTACTATTGAAGTTATTCCCAAATAAAAAATTCCTCTAGATTTTATCTAGGGGATTTTTTCTATTTATTGATTAATTCTTTAATTGCTGATGACAAATTCATTAACGGATGACCTAATATCTTTTCGAAATCTGCTGTATCAGCCTTATCCTCACCATTATTGCCCTTTAGTGTATATTCCTGATAAGCTTCTGAAACCGAAACCCACTGTGCAGGAATTCCGGAACTTTCTAGTGTGGAAACAAATTTGCTAGCTGGAATCTCTTCGATATCTAATTTTGTATTCAAGGCCTCTTGAGTGGCAAAGGCTATTTGGTGATAAGATTTAGGTTCACCTGCTAAATCAAGTACTTCACCATAATTTCCGTTAGCAATAACTCTAGCCCCAGCTTCGGCATACTCTCTCTTTAAAGCAAAAGACAGATTACCTTCTTTAGCGAAATACGGAAATTGTCTTGTTTTAACAGCATAATCGAATAAAGCTTGATTTAACTCCGTATACCAACTATTTCGTAAAAAGGTATGAGGAATACCTGTTTCTTTAATCCAATTCTCCGTTTGTTTATGAATAGTTTCTAATCCAAATTTTGAATACTCAGGATGAGAAATACTTGTATAAGCAATATATTTTACGTGGTTGACTTGAGCCGCTTGAACAACATTTTGTTGAATATTAGGTCTAGAGACTGACACAAAAAGTAGACGATCAATTCCTTTAAGAGCATCAATCATAGAATTGGCGTCCGTGTAATCACCAATTCTGACACTAACACCTTTAGCTTTTAACACCTCACCCTTAGTCTCATTTCTAACCAATCCAAACAAATTAGCCTCTGGTGCAAATTTCTTCAAGTAATCGATGGCATAATTACCATATTCACCACTTGCTCCGGTTATCATAATATTCATAGTAATTTCTCCTTCTTACTTTTGACATGTTGATAATACTAACGACATTCCTAAGACTTTTCATTATACAAAAATGCCAGAATGTATAAAAATTAGATATAATTACACTTTTATATAAATAGAAGGTTAACCATGACGCTTAAAAATCAAACTAAATTATTGTTCGCCAAAAAATTAGAAGAAATGTTAAAAAACATCCCCATGGATAAAATTCGAATCGTCAATCTCTGCAAAAGATGCGACACCATTCCTCAAACTTTTTATTACCATTTTCATGATAAATATGAATTAGTAGCTTGGATTTTTCTATATGATTTCTCTTTAATTTATGGAGACAAAGAACCGGAATATTCGATTGCCAGTATTAAAAGAAACCTAATTCAAATGGAAAAGCGAAAAACTTTTTACCAACGAACTTATACCGATCACTCTCAAAATTCGATAAATCAATATATTCAGAAATTCAATATAGTTTCGGCTAAAGCAGCCGTAGAAGATTTTTATCAAACTAAATTAACATCTGAACAAGAATATGCTATTAAGTACCACTCGTACGGCAGTATGGGACTATTCAACGAATGGCTCAATAATTTATCTTCTATTACTATAGAAGAATTAGCCACTTTCCAATATCAACACACGCCTGAATTTTTGAAAGCGGCTTATCAAAATTATTCTTTTAGAAATTCAAAAATCTTCAAATAAAAGAACCCTGCTAAATTAGTTAGCAGGGTTCTTTCTTATTGCCTAATTTTATATTTTAGGATGATTCTCAAGCCATTTCTCGAAAAATTCCACTTGAAATTTATTTGCTTCGACACCATACTCGTAAGCCAATGTCTCCGTATCCGTCATTTTACGGCTTGACTTATTGATGTACTTTTCTAAACGTTCACTAAGCAACTCAGTTTCTTCTTTTTCTTTTCGAACATAATCTTCGATTATCTCTCGTAGCTGATCTGGTTCCATATAGTCACCAAACATCAAACGAGCCAGAAAATCAGATTTTTTTATTTGCCTTTCAACTGGAGAACTTAAATATTCAGTAAACTCTTCTTTTCCCTTTTGAGTAATAGTGTAAAGATTTTTATCTGGTTTTCCATCTTGTGGAACGACCTCTTTAGTAACTTTTCCTTCTTTTTCTAATTTGCGAAGTACTGGATAAACCATTCCCGATGAACTATCGAAAAAGAAGGCAAAACTTGTTTGAAACATTTGAGTTATATCATATCCAGTTTGTGGTGATCTCATTAAAATTCCTAGCACAATTTGTCGACTCTTCACGATGATCTAGCTCCTCTTCATTAATAATTTTAGACTAACACACGGATTAAAATTAATCATTAATATCTCTCTTACTCTTCATTAATATTTTTTTATATTCATCACGTTTATAAAATAACAAACAGACTGGTATAAACATTATTGTAAATGGTAATGCCATAAAATAGAGGCTCAAAAATGCCTTACTGATTAAATGGTTAGCATTTTTACTGATTTTATTAGCATCTCGATTGATTATTCGATTATCCTTTTTTACCATTTCCTTAATTTCATTAGTAACTTCAGATGTAATCTGTTCTTTAACCTGTTCTCCTTGTTGATCCGACAACTGACTAATTTTAGCCTTTCTTAATGCCTCAGCAACATTGGCTTGAATTAATCGCTGTTCCTTAGTTTCAGATATTCCTTTTTCATCATTTCCATTTGTTTTGGCATCACTAGATTCAAAATGGCTATGAGTTACCTTTAACATGTCTTTTTTAGAAGTTGATGTTAATTCACTTGTACTAATCAGCTTCTAAGCGTCAGTCCAAGCATTTTCCTTAGCTTTGCTGACATTAGTTGTCAACATAGATACAAAAATTGCCACTGCAATTATATTACCAATTTGTCGTAACACTCCCATGACACTTTGAGATGCCGACAATTTTTCTCCTTTGAAATCAGATGCCGCTAAAACCGTTATGGGTCCAATCACGGTCCCGTAACCAAAACCTATTAAGATTAATCCCAAAAGGATTTGCCAATAATATTCAGAATTAACAGATCCTAAAACAGCGTATCCCATTGACATACTTAAGAATCCAATAAAAATTATTAATCTCGGTCCAAATTTTTCTACTATTATTCCTGTTATTGGGGATACTAAGAATATCATTAGTGATGCTGGTGTTATTAGTAAAGCAGCGATCAATTCAGTCTTTCCTTGTACTTGTGTAAAAAACGTTGGCATAATAACCATTACAGCTACTAATAAAAGCCCTGCTAAAACTACTGTTAATGCCGAGCCAGAAAATTGTCGATTCTTAAACAAATCTAGTCGGATCATAGGATCAGTGACTCTTTTTTCGATAATAATAAATATTATAAAACTGACAATTGTTATTAACGTTAAAGAAATAATTCGATAATTCATCCATCCCCAATCATTTCCTTGTGTTAACCCCAAAGCTAATGAAAACAATGTCACCATCAAAGATATCATGCCACCAACATCAATTTTGGCATCAATCTTTTTCTCATGACTCAATGGCAATTGTAAAATAACACCGACAATTGCTAAAACCACTAACGGTAAATTGATGTAGAACACCCAACGCCATCCCATGAATTGGGTAACCACACCACCAATTGTTGGTCCCAAGGTTGCTGCTAATCCTTGTGTCAATCCAATTGTTAAAAGTGCTTTACTACGATGTTTTTGATCAATCGTATCAATGGCAATCGTCATACTAGTTGGAAAAACAATTGCTGCACCAATACTTTGAATACCACGGCCAATGATTAAAACAGTTGGGACGTTTGCTATTCCTGAAACAAAGGACCCACTTGCAAAAATTAATAACCCTACTAAATAAATTTTATTCCGTCCCCAAATATCTGCCAATCTTGATAAAGGAATTGTTAAAGCTGCGAAAGTAATAGTATAAATGTTTAACGCCCAAGACAAACTTGTCAAAGGAACATTCATACTAGATTGAATTGCCGGTAAAGCAATATTCATAACTGTTGTATCAAGCATACACAGAAAAGTTCCAATACACATTGTCAAAATTAATAATATTTGTTTTATTTTCATCTTTATTCTCTTTTCATATTAACAAGTATAATATCAATTGATGTTCATACTATAATTGTTAATACTATACTTGTCAATATGAAAAATTAATTGCATAAAATATATCACACAAAAAAGGAGTAGTTATAACCATTTAGGTTACAACTACTCCTTTTAGATACCTTTGATACTTTGTCGTTCTTCTATACGAGTTGGAATCATCTGTTGAAGGTGTGCCAACTTCTTATGCTTCTTTATATCTTCAATTCTTTGTACTCCACTCTTGCCCATTTCAAAGAAATTTTGAGAAACACTTGTCAATTGTGGCTGTACGATCCTACACATTTCTGTACCGTCAATACTTACGATAGATAAATCTTCAGGAACATTCAATCCTAAATTTCTAGCTTTATTCAATAGACCAATTGCCACCATATCACTGACAGCAACAATACCAGTCAAGTCAGTATCTTTTCCATATTGATCCATCGCCTTTTCGCCAGATAGATAACTGTAATCACCAGTCTGTATCCAATCTTCTTTTGAAACAATACCAGCTTCATCTAAAGCTCTCTTATAACCCTTTAATCTTAAACGACCTGTATAGGGATATTTATCAATTCCAGCTAGGCCAATTTTTCGATGACCTTTATCAATTAATAATTTTGTTGCTTTATAACCAACTTCTTCATCATCTGAACTGATGAAAGGCCTTTTATCATCAAAAGCCATTGATAAGAAGCAATAAGGAATTTGTGATTCTTTCAATAATTTCAGATTATCTTCTCCAAGCGCTATCGAAAGTAATAATATTCCCATCACGGGTCTTTCAATGACCGTTAATAGAGCTCTTTTTTGTTCATCAGAATCGGCACTTCCGGCATAAACTACTATCAAATCATAACCATGCTTTAGTGCTTCTTCTTGAATTCCATCAATTATTTCCCCAGCAAAATTGGTTTTTACAGAACTAACTACTGCTGCAATTACGTTACTTTCTCTTTTTACCAGCTCAACGGCCGCTTGATTTTTTTTATATCCTAATTCCTCTGCGGCTTTTTTTACCTTCTCAGCCGTCAAAGAATTATAATACTTAGTCTTATTAGACAAAACCCGAGAGACAGTGGACGGTGCTACTCCAACTTTATTTGCAATATCTTTTATTGTCGCTGACATTCATCCACCCTCTTTGTATTTGCTTACAACAATATTTTAATCGTTTACTTCACTTTTGAATAGTGAATTTTTACTATTTACCTTCATGGACAATAGCTACTGAAAAGCCACCAATTACCATAGCTACAAATCCAATAATCATCATCATGCTTTGGCTACTACCGACCATTGGGAAGATAACGAAACTTGCTAATGAACCAATAATTTGTGGTAAACAAACCGCAATATTGAATAATCCTAAGTATGATCCATTATTTTTACCATCTAATGATGTTGTTAACATAGTAAATGGCAATGTATTAATAGTAAAGTTACCAATTCCATATAATGCAAAGGCAATCAATGCAATCCACTGACTATGCGTAGTGGCAACAATAATGATACTGATAGCGTCAGCAAACAATCCTACTGAATACCATAATTTACGTTGATTAGCTTTTGTTTTGGCATAAAATAGTCCCCAGATCAAAGCTGCAACACTATAAAAGGCTGTCATAACACCATACCAATTACCAGCTGCTTGGAATCCGGCAGATGCTGGATTAGTTGTGTGCCAAATATTATTGGCCATGGCACCTGTTGCGTATGTCCAAGTGTACATAATACCGATCCAACTAAATAATTGAACTACTGATAATTCCCAAAATGCTCTTGGAGCTTTCTTCAATAATTTCCATAAACTTGGTGTAACTTTTTGTGCATCTGACTTAATCTTATGATACTTAGCATATGTTTCAGGATTATATTCCTTAACATTGAGAATTGTTACCACACTAGTAATCAATAACATAGCGGCACCAATTAAATATGCCCAAATAACAGTTAATGGAACTTGTCCTTTAGCAGCAGTATTTGCGATACCCATTTTTGTAAGTATAAATGGTAACAAGGCTGCTAAAATACCACCGGCATAACTAAATATTTGTTGCCATGACCAAGCAAGGTTCTTTTGATCTTCGTTAACCATATCTCCGGCTAACATTTTGTATGGTGCTAAACAAACATTACTAAATAAATCCATTAATGCAATCGCTATAGCCGCATAAATCAGTGCTGTCATTGATCCATATCCGAATCCAAATGATCCGGTAAATGGTAGTAATACCATAACAACAACCGTTATCGGAGCACCTACAATTAAGTAGGGAATTCTTCTGCCCCAGCGAGTCCAAGTACTGTCAGAATACTTACCTAATAATGGTTGAACAAACATCCCTAATAGTGGTGGCAACAAGAAGAACCATCCCAAACTATTAGGATTAACACCAATTGTTTGAGTAATTCTACTCATTTGTGAACCTTGCAATGTAAACGCCATATTGACACCAATACAACCAAAGGTCATTGCAAGGATTGTCTTCATTGGCAACTTTGGCAAAGCATTATCGAAGCCTAATGATTTTTCTTTTTTCTTAGCCGAAGTTGTTTTTACTTTTTCTGTTGACTCCATATCTAGTTCCTTCTATCTTATTAAAATTGATAAACTTTTGCTTCATATGGACGCAATGTATCACCTTGAGAATCGGCATAATTGCTAATTAGTATCTTGGCATCTTCTGGAACATCAAAATGTCTCTTTAGTTTTTTATCCGTATAATTTAGTACTACCAACAATGTTGTATCATTATCTTTTCTAGTGTAAGCATATACGTCAGGATCATTTTGATTGTCTTTAACCAAAGCATAACTACCATCAACCATGACAGGTAATTCATGGCGTAGCTTAATTATCTTTTGATAATAGTAGAATATTGAATCCGGATCAGTCAAAGCTTTCTTTACATTAATTTCTTTATATTGTTTATTAATGTGTTCCCATGGTGTGCCGTCTGAGAATCCAGCATTATTGCTGTCATCCCATTGCATTGGAGTTCTAGCATTATCACGACTGTGCATTCCCATATACTTCAACATTGTTTTCCCATCTAGAAGATGTTGTTCATCGACTATTTGGTGATATGCATTAATACTATCAAGATCCACGTAATCACTTAATTTATCAAAGTAAGCATTTGTCATTCCAATTTCCTCTCCTTCAAATACGAAAGGAGTTCCCTGCTGGAAATGAAGCATAGTTGCTAACATCTTGGCACTTAAAACACGTTTCTCTTCAGTACTATCGTCACCAAAACGTGAAACAACTCTTGGTTGATCGTGATTATTCCAATATAATGAATTCCAAGCTTTACCAGCTAATGCTGTTTGCCATTTCGTCAAATTCTCACGAAGATCAGTAAGTGACGTCTTTTTATCGGACCAACGTCCCAGTGCTGGATTGGAATTGCTATCTAAACCCACATGTTCAAATTGGAAAACCATATCCAATTCTTTGCCATCTAGGTTGGAATATTTTTTAGCCTCGTCCGTTGTAACTGCTGGCGCTTCACCAACCGTAACCATCTTATGTTTGCTCATGACATTTTGATTCATTTCTTGTAAAAATTCGTGAATTCGATGTCCATTGGCAACGACTGGTTCTGGATTTCCATATAATTCATCAGGTGCTTTCTTAACATCAGGTAATCCTTCTGGCTTAGAAATGTAATTGATAACATCCATTCTGAAACCATCTACCCCTTTATCAGCCCACCAGTTCATCATGTCATAAACGGAATGACGAACATTTTTGTTTTCCCAATTCAAGTCGGGTTGTTGTGGAGCAAACAAGTGTAGATAATACTGACCAGTTTGTTCATCATATTTCCATGCTGGTCCTGTAAAGAATGAACCCCAATTATTTGGTGCTTTTCCATCTTTACCATCACGCCAAATATAATAATCACGATATGGATTATCTTTACCCTTCCGGGATTCTTGGAACCATTTATGTTCATCTGATGTATGATTGACAACTAAATCCATCATAATCTTCAAGCCTAATTTGTGAGCCTTGCTGAGTAATTTATCAAAGTCTTCCATGTTACCAAAATCAGGATTAATTGCTCTATAATCCGAAATATCATAACCATTGTCGACTTGAGGTGATTTATAAATAGGACTCAACCACACAATATCGACGCCTAGCTTTTTAATATAATCTAATCGTTTAGTAATACCTGGTAAATCTCCAATTCCATCGCCGTTACTATCTTGATAACTAGCTGGGTATACTTGATATACAACTGCATTTTGCCACCATTTATTCAAAATCAATCATCCTCGCTTTAATTATTTTAGCAAAGCAAACGTTTGCGTAATTTAATGTAAGCCCTTGCAGATATTTTGTCAAGCAAACGTTTGCGTAAAAAGACAATTTTAAAACTAAAATAGCCCACGGTGCTTAGCCGCGAGCTATTATTTATTTTATAAAAATAATTTTATCTAGTAATTTGAATTCAATAGAATTTCTCGTATCACGTTACCATGGGTAAAAACATGAATCAGTGTATAAACATTACTCCCCAAAATAGAACAATGGCTAACAAAACAATCACCCAAGGATTCTTCGACAAAAAATCCCAAAAATTCATTTTGCCATATTTTCTGACATACTTATTATGAATCGGATCAAACGTGAATTCATTTGGATCAATCTTTGAATTCTCCTGCTTTCCTAAAACCAAAGCATCTAAGCTAACATTAAATATATCAGATAACTTAACTAAGTTATTCATATCAGGTGTCGACTCACCTGACTCCCACTTCGAAATAGCTTGTCTAGTCACATACAATTTACCGGCCAACTCATCTTGGGTAATTCCACGATCAGTTCTATATTTCTTTAATTGATTTGAAAACTCAATCATCTTCAATCCCGCCCTCTACACAAATTTCATCTTCATAATTATATTTTCGTATAGCCGTTAACCATAAACAAGCAAAAAATCAATCATATTTGCGTTTAAAAATCATTAACTAGCGCAACTTTAGTTTGCGGAACTAATTATTGATGCTGATAAATCAGACTTTGATGGTTTGCTTTCTAAGTTGCACCATGCATAACGTCGTTACAATATCATTTATCTAATTTAAAAAAATATATCCATATTAATTTATATTAAATTGACCCTGTCATCATTCTTATAATAAAGCGATAATACTTGTAATAAATTATTAGGAGTCTCTATGCGTAAATCAAGTCTATTTATTTTAACCTTTATTTTATTTTTTATTTCTGGGTGTAGTATTGCTAAACATAAGTCCACTTCCTATGATATTAAAACGAACACCAAAAAAATCATCAATGCTGATTCCAAAACTTGGATTTTCAACGAAGCCATTAATTCTAAACAAACCAGATTTGGAGTTTCCGGCAAAATGGATACTTCCGTCGTAACTAAAGCCAATGATTTAGATTTATGGACTACTTCAAAAGGTGAATTCAAATCTATTGCTACAGGATACAAACAAACATCTTTCTCCGAATGGAAGAAACTATCACGTAAACAATATATGGAATCATACCAAAAAAAGCTTCACTATATGTCTGTCAAACAAGTTAATGAAGCTCTGAAAGCTCTAGGTGCTAAATTCGAAATTAGTAAGATGACTGATCTTATTTTTCTAAAACCTGAAATTGGTGATTTAATGCTAAATCAGGCATTTGTTGCTAAAGGTCACAAACTATATGCCATTGATATTCAATACATGGATGTTGAGCAAACCACCACTATTGAACGTGGTAAATCCTTTGTTGACACCCAAAACAAAAAATCAGCTAAACATTTAGATGTAAGCAATCTTAATGGAACTTGGATTGCTCCTGAAACAACGACTAGTGCCAATGATTCTGGAAAGCTTTTAGTAAAGGATGGTTACCTTTATCAACACCGTTATAGTAGTTTTGAACGTTCAGCTATTCAGGATTTGAGTAAATATTCACTAATCTCTTTAAATCAAAATTCAACTTATGCCTTACAAAAAAGAGAAGCTGCTCAAGCTGGGTATCAGTTATCACGTGACACTGTCGCTAGTGGTGATAGTCTTGGTTATTTATATCTCTTTACTAACAAAAAAGAATTGATCCGAATCGGCGCTGGTCAAACAACAAAATACCAAAAAACAAGTGACACTATTTCTTCAACTGATCTACCACAAAACCAAGTCGATATTTTCACTAGAGTTGATACTGCCAATCCTAAAAATGCTGCTTCAACCATAACTACTAAAGCGGGTCCCTCTGTTGTCGGTATTAGTTCCAGTATTAAATATTTAACTGATTCTGAGGCTGGTCAAATTATCAACGAACAAGTAGCCCAATAAACTGTCAAAGGACACATAATCCGTAAATAGATTATGTGTCCTTTTCGTCTAATTACTGTTTATGATATGAAAAGTATCGTTTACGACAAAATGCATTAATTACCTATTCGTTGCATAAAATATATATGGAAAGGGTGATTAATGGAACTGGATTTTATCGACCTCTAAGTTATCATTTATTGTCTAAGAATTATTAAAGAAATGAAAGATTTATCATTATCCAACTATATTTCACCTAAAATCATAGACATAAAGGGTAAGTTACAGGGTCACCTATTTATTTTTTAGAAATTATATTTTTCACATTAAGGGGATACAAAAATGAATAAGAAAAGAATCATCTTAGCTTCAACACTAGCTGTTTTAATAGCACCAACAGTTTTAGGAAACATTTCAAATAATACAACCACTCCAGTTCAAGCTGCCACAACTACTACAGACAATACCATTAAAAATCCAATTGGTACTGTTGATTATGGTGGTGCCTACACCGTTGATGCCAATGGTAAGCAAACAAGTCTCTTCCTTTCTGGTAAATCATCTTGGAAATTAGGTAAATCTGTTCTTATCAATGGACAAAGATATTATGAAGTTGCTACTAACAATTACATTAGTTCCGAACACATTACTCTTACTGATGGTATGCCCGTTGTAAATCCAACTATGGTTAAACCAGCTGTTGATAATCAAATCGGTACTTTGAGCTATGCCGTTAAATTAGTTGATGCTCAAGGAAATCCAACTGGTAGAACTTTACCTGCCGGCTCATCTTGGAGATTAGGCAACATGTACAATATTGGCATGAATACCTACTATCAAGTTGGAAATAACGAATATGCACTTGAAAATGGCATTAAAACAAGCATTGCTAAGCCTGCTAACAACCAAAGCAACACTAACACAAGTACTGATACTAACGCTTCAGGTCAAATTGGTACGGTAACTTACCCTGCACAAATTGTAGACGAAACTGGTCATTTATCTGGAGTAACTCTACCTGTTGGTTCTTCTTGGAAGTTAGGCAAAGTTATCGGTATTGGTATGAATAACTATTATCAAGTTGCTACTAATGAATACGTACCTGTTAAAAATATTCAGGTCAAAGGTACTTCAAATACCGTTGGACAAAGTACCCCTGTAAATACAACTATCAATTTGTACAGTGCTTCATACATTCTTGATGATAATGGTAATAATACTGGTAAAACTCTACCAGCTGGCTCTTCATGGCATACTGATCAGAAAAAGACAATGAATCATTATATCTATTATCGTGTCGCAACTAATCAATGGGTAACTAACGGTGGCTATGAAGGCAGTTCCAATAGTATCTACTCCAACGGTCCTATTACCATTACTCTAAATAAAGATATTACACTGTATGACACTTCAACTAACTCGTTAACTAGAACACTTCCAAAAGGTAGTTCTTGGAGAGTTAACCGCTCCGTTCAAAATAGTAAGGGTCAATACTTTGTTCAAGTTTCAACTAACGAATGGCTCCCCTTCAATGACGGATCGATTCAAGATTATGCTGGTGGTAATACAATTGTAAGTGGCTTAAAGTATGCTGCTGCGATTGAACCAACTTTTGCTACTGACGTAATTAAATAGTTTTTAACACACTATGAAAAACAGCATCTTTTTAGAAAACTCAATACACTCTGTATGTATTAAGCAATCAAAATTGATGTTGTTTTTTATTTTGAACTGAAATAAATGCCCTCGGTATCATTTTTCCATATGTTAAGATATTACGAGTACACAAATAAAAATTAAGTTGGTGATCTTTTGCAAACAAATTATAAAGGAAACGTATTTTTTGATCTAGACGGAACCCTACTAAATAACCAATCTCAAGTCGAAGATTCAGTTGCTTCTGCTGTTCGTCAGTTAAAGGAAAATGATTATTTACCTGTTATCTGTACTGGACGTGCGCCTATTGAAATTGAAGCAGCCACAAGTGTTACTGGTATTGATACTTACGTTACCTTAAACGGTGCCTTGGTCGAATCTCAAGGTAAAACCATTTATAGCAATGATATTAAACCTGACGTAATCAAAAATATAATAGATATGGCTCATAAAAATGGCGATTCCCTCTTTATGCATGCACACACTAGAAACTCTTTGAGTGCTCAAACGCCCTTTATTAAAGAGTTCTTTCATGCACTAAAACTAGAAATTCCTGAAATTGATCCTGATTTCTACAAGAAAGACGCTATTCCAATGTTCGTTGTCATTACTGATGATGACGGTAAAAAATATCAAAAAGAATTTCCTGAACTTCAAATCTATAATACTGGCTACCATTCGCTCGATACAGTTGCCAAAGGTGTCTCTAAAATGAGCGGTATCAAACACTTACTTGAAGAATTAAATATGAAAGATAAAACAGTCTATGCTTTTGGTGATGGTGCTAATGATATTCCAATGATTGAATTTGCTGACTACGGTATTGCAATGGCAAATGGCATTAATGAAGTTAAAGACATCGCGACTTACATTACTACTGAAAACATTAATGGTGGCATCGTGAAAGGTTTAAAGCATTTCAATCTGATTTAATTCGTAATCAATTTTGTGACAATCAAAACAACTAATGCCAATACTAAAGTAATAATTGTTGATCCAACTATCATCAAAAGCTGCTCTTTCCAATAACCTTTTTGACTCTTTAACCTTTCTTCAGGATTAAGGCTCTTATTCTCTGTAAAGGCTACAATTTCTTTAAAGGTCTTAATATTGTGTCTCTTCTTAATTAGCTCCACTTTAATAGAAGCCCCCATACCGATTGCTAATAAGACAATGGTTATACCAAGGCCCCACCATGACAAAGTGTAGGTCAGTGGAATTCCAACCACTACTCCTAAAATTAGAAAGATTAGCATGACGCCCGTCCAAACATCCATAGTATGATTATCGATTTCTTTTCGCATAACTCCGACATCCCCTTTTATCAGTTCATCTATAGAGATATGGAATAATGTACTCAAAATAAGTAGATTCTCAATATCGGGATAACTCTTGTTATTCTCCCAATTAGAAATTGTTTGCCGAGAAACATAAATCTTATCAGCTAATTCTTCTTGGGAAAAGTTAAATTGCTTTCGATATTTTCTGATTTGCTCATGTACTTTCATTAACTCCTACCTCCTTAATTATTTAGATTAAACTGTCGGGAGTTATTCCACTATCAAAGTTATTTGACATCGACCATTTTAAAGACATAACGGTGTTATATTATTTTAATCGAAACTAAAAAATAGAGATAGGAATTTTTTCAATTCCTACCTCCATTTTTTGATTACAAAACAAATTTATTGATAACTTCAGCCAAAGCATCATGATTATTGTCAGCTTCTGTTATGTATTTAGCGACCTCTTTGACACTATCAATTCCGTTAGCAACACTAACTGGCAAACCAACAGCTTTAAGCATTGGTAAATCATTACTATTATCACCCGCAGCAATAATTTCTTCTGGTTTAATACCTAATAATTCACCTAATTGAACTGAAGCACTACCTTTGTCGATTCCGGCTGGGTTGAATTCAACATAGCGATCTGATGAATAAGTTACAGCCAAGTTCTTAGGATCAACTTTTGCTTCAACGTCAGCACGCATTTGTTTACGTTCAGGCATTGTTGGTAGAGCCATAATAACTTTCATAATGTTGTCATCTTTGAATTGATCAAAATCAGCATTTTTCATCTCTTGGAAACTAACACCGCGATTCTTCAAATAAGCTGAATCTTCAGGAACTGGATTATAAATGTAAAGCTTATCTTGTGTATATACGTGTGTAGCGGCCTTTTTATTGGCTGCTCCCGCTTCAAAAACAGTCTTAGCAACTTCAAATGGCATCGCATTAATAGCTATAGGACGATTATCCTTATTTTCCAAAATCAATCCACCATTATAAGAAATTGAATATTGGTTAGGTTGATTTCTTAAGTGCATTGTCTCTAAATCATTTTGGAAAGAAGTATAGCTTCGACCTGAATTAGGAACAAAATAAACTCCCTTAGCTGCAGCAGCTTGAATGGCCTCTGCATTCTTAGCAGACAAACTACCATCATCATTCATTAAAGTTTCGTCTAAATCACAAACAATCATTTTATACATATTTTTAAATCCCTCTCAGTTATAAGCTTACCTATTCACTCTATCGAAGTGAGTAAGTAAAAGCAAACGCTTTCCTAAAAAATGGGAGTCAAATTACCAAATATTCAGACGTTGTGTTTTATCCAACCACATGCCATCTGTTTTTTTAATATCAAAAGCTTTATATAAATCATCCATATCCTGCGCAATAATATTACAACGTAAGGGTGCTGGTGAATGCACATCTACCGACAAAAGCATCTCATTAACCTGTTTAGTTGACTTAATTCGCCAATTAAGCGCCCAATTAACAAAAAACACTTTACAATTAAAATTTGGTTGTGCTTTAGCTACTTCCAAAGCACAGGCCAATCCCCCGACGTCAGCAATATTTTCACTCACTACCAAAGCTCCATTAACCTTTTTACCCATATATGAAATACCGTCAAACTGATCAATCATCTTCTGAGTTAAACTTTGAAAATTTTCATAATCCCTTGAAGTCCACCAGTTCTTCATATTCCCTAGTTCATCGAATTTAGCGCCATTGTTATCAAAAGCATGTGAAATTTCATGCGCTATTACCGAGCCTATTCCACCATAATTTTGACTAACGGTTTGTTTCAAATTATAAAATGGTCTTTGGAGTATGGCCGCCGGGAACGTTATATCATTGGCTGAGGGATTATAACTTGCATTAACTTCATAACCAGACATATTCCATTTGGCTCTATCAAAGGGCTTATAATATTGTTCAAACATATTTTGGATTTCTAAAATTCTTAAATGACGAACATTTTCATATAATGATTTTCCAGTATCAATAATGAATTTATTGTAAAGTGAATCAAGTTTTTCCGGATAGCCTATTTTAACGATCATCTTATCTAATTTTAATATAGCATTTCTCTTAGTAGCCTCACTCAACCATTCATTCTGTGCCAATCTCTTTTTATATGTATCAATAATTTTAGCAACCATACTAAGAACATCCTTCTTAGCACCTTTACCAAAATGCTTTTTTCCATAAAAAATACCAATTGGTTCACTAAAAAGACTGGTAGTTAAGCGACAAGCATACTTTTCACGCTTCTCTACACCGTTAACCCCCATCAATGCACTTTTGTATTGACTAATAATCTGCCGACTAGGTTCATCAATCAAATCGGCATTCTTCATTAAAAAGCTAACTAGCATCCATGCCTTAACTTCATCAAATGTATCATCATTAACCAATTCATTAAAATGATTAAAGTAACGTGGTTCCCCAATAATTATTTGTTTTGGTTCATCACCAATTAAATTCTTAATTATTGCTTGTAAATCTATGTAATTCGATTTTTTACCAAAATCTATAAAAGAGACAGGGTTATAAATATTAGGATAATCTGCCCATTCTTCCGGATTCTTAACCATTGGCAATAATCTGCGATCAAATTTTAGGGCCTTCTCAACCGTTTGAGAAACAAATGTATCATCATATCCTAACTTGATCAGTAAATCTTTAGCCGCTTGGGAATATAAATCCAGTAATCGCTTACCGATTGAATTACCGGCATCATAATAAGTTTTATCTGGCAAAATCAATTTAGCCCCGGCAGCATAAAATGACTTCTGAGAATTGTCTTTCATATTTTCATGAACTTCTATAATTAAGGGCAAAATAAAATCATTTTCAATAAAAAAATTTAATTCACTACTCAAATCATTCAAATCATTCATATTATTTATTTTTTCTAAATCATTCTTAATAACGTTGGATTTTTTTAATTCCAATGCCATTTCATATAATTTAACTGCCTGGAGTATAACTTTATCTTGAATGCGTTCAGTTCCTGACAAGAAACCATTCAGATCACTTCTTAAACTCTTTTCAACATTAAAGAATAAATTGGGAAAGGTACCCACACGTGGGTAATCCTTAGGTATAACTGCCTTTCTTAACCAATGACCATTGACTGCTAAATATAAATCATCTTTAAGGCTAGTTGATTCGGTACTAATTATGTTACCGGCTCCTCCAATTATATTGCTTCTTAACACCTGATTCACCTTCGCTTAAACTAATTTTGTTATATTATATCATCAAATTAGGAATAAAATAGTACAAATTTTAGGAATAATTAATTTAATTAACATTTCTCTAATAAATATTATTAGGTAAACTTAAAAAATAAAGTATAATTGGTATATGCCTAAATAATTCAAAATTATAAATTGAAACATAATTATATTAACACAAAGAAAGCCCAGTATAGTAACCATTTTTAATGATCACTACACTGAGCTTTTTTAACACTGCAAAACAATTGGTCTAGTCTTTTAATTTTACTAAAAATTCAATTATGATACTTATTTATTCTGACCGATACTACCGCTAGCCAATAACATCATCATCTGAATAGTAGCTGGATAATAATTATTTGTCGGTATTTCAGCTGTTAAATATTTTGTATAATTATGTTTTAATTTCTGATCAGAAAGTACTTGAGATGCATAAGCCACTGGAGCTGTAAAAGCGATATTAGTATAAGCCTCGACTGCCTTACCATTTAAAGTATAAACTGCCGTAATTTTCTTCTTTGATGCAAAGAAATCACACATTTTTTGAGCGATGGCTTTACTTGTCTGACTATGATTCAATTGATAATCATAAGCCACTCGCCACGGTATTCGACAGGCATTAAATCCATACTGGGCATCATACTGAGATGCTACTTGGTTAGCCTTAACACTACCTAATTTCAATTGTTTACCTTTAACAGTAACAAAATCAGCCATCAAACCAGTTTTATGTTGATTGCTCAATTTTTTTAAGGCATTCTGACTACTTTGAACTACTCTTGTCCAACTGCCATCTTTAGTATAACTGGCAAACTTACGGAAATAAGCCGTCATTAAATCAGATGTTCTAACCAAATCAGCTGATTTACTGGCAGTTGCCCAATCACCAACTCGTGGCAAATTCGTCGTAGGATTGATCTCATATTTCTTAATAGCACTCAACAGCTGATTAGCCAATTGATTATATTTCAAATCACCTTTACTGCCCCACTTCTCATCTGCCAAAATCAGAGCATAAGCAATATCCAAATCACCGTCAGTCGCACTAGTTTGTTCTGCCTTAGTGCTGAGCATTTTGCCATCTTTTTGATTTTGACGCCATGACATCAAAGGATTATCCGTACTAATCTGGTGGGCTAAATAATAACGAGTTAACTGATCAAACGATTTTTGACTCCCAAAGCCTTGTTTAGCTGCCATAACAGTAATCAGCATCCCATAACCCTGAGCCTCAGAAAGAGTCTGTGCTTTCTTAGCAGTATTAGTCTTAACATACCTTTGTTGACCAGAACCTTTTAAATAAGCTTTCTTCCAAGTACGATAACGAGACTTAATAGTTGCCGTACTAACATTCGAGGTACTCTGTGGTGACTGAGTATTATAAATTGCGGTTCCAATTGCGAAAGCAACCAAAATAATCAGTCCACTAAGCAGCCACTGATACTTATGTTCCTTCAAATTACTTTTCCCCCATTAAAATCTTTGTGTCTTATACCATTGCGTATGACGTTTACCAGTAATTTTATCTCGTAAAATGGCCCAAAAGGCTGCAATTGAAACGATGATAAATAGTTGCGCATAGGTAAAGTATGAGACTAACGTATAGAAGAAATTCTTCACCGTCTCTTGTCCATAATCACTTGCTAAGGCAATATTCATCTGTAACAAATATAGGAAAAACATCATTAGCCAGTTAACCATAAATAGAACTGATAGCGGTGTTCCCAGCGATACCAATTGATGAACTTGTGGAAAGATAGTCTGCACTCCCGCTAAGATCATATTCAAAATAAAAATCGTATTTGAAATAATAATTGCGGCATTGAACCAGAAAAATGTACAAACATAATAGAAAACTTCCAATTTGATTCGCCAAGATGTGCGATCAAACAGATGCTTTAAATTATCCAAAATGACCTCATAATTACCACGAGCCCAACGTTTACGTTGATTGTAATAAGCAAAAAGCGTTTCAGGTTCTTGTTGGAAAGCTTCAGCTCGATGTGCCAAAGCAATCAATTTTCCAGAACGCATTAAACTAAACGAAATAGCAGTATCTTCTGTTAAGGCACCATTATTCCAACCACCAATCGATTGAACTATTTTCTTATTGATAATGAAATTGGTTCCCGGTATTCGACCAATTTTAAAAAGCTGCCAAAGACCTGTATGTTGAATTCTTTGTGTATTGACGATCTCCAAGTTAATACAGCGAGTTAAGAAATTTTGCTGGTAATTACGTGTCTTGTTACGACCAAATGCCGCAGCATAACGTTCAGGATTCTCTAAAACCTTCTGAACTAGAAAATAAAGTGCATTCTTTTCTGGTGCCGCGTCAGCATCGTAAACACCCAAATACTCACCTGTCGACACTTTTAAGGCATCATTTAGGACTCCAGCTTTCCCACCAGTACCAGTTCTTTCAATAACTCGAAAATTATGATTCTTAAACTCTTTGATCTGTTTTAATTCACGAACTCTATCAGCTGTATGATCATTACAATTGTCGGCATAGACTAACAGTTCAAACCGATCAAGTGGATAATTTAGACGCAAAATTGATTGTACTGTATCTTGAATTACCAATTCCTCATTATGAGCTGGTACTACTAAAGTTACCCTTGGATAACGTTTTAATGGCGGTAAATTATCAATATTAGTATGCTGTAAATGTTTGAAAATAAAAATTACCCCACCACTTAAAGTAACTACGGTCATAAAAATCGATAACCAAATGGTAATTATTGCGATGACATATAAATTATCGATCATGCTGTTTATCCTCCGTATTAAAACGACGGATAGTTAACTTAAAGATTTGCCACCAACTGATCGATAAGATAACAATGACAATTCCAAAAATAATTGTAACTACTAAACTGAATGAAAAGAGCCAATTTAAGCTTCCTAAGACCATCTAATTCTCCCTCAGAGATATTCTTTAACGATATCTGTTTCTGCACTACGTTCCAATTGTGTCAACGTATCCTCAACATTACGATTCTTAACTCTATCTTGACTAGAATAAGTTATTTGTCCCATTCTTAACACCAACGCGTTTCTAGCCAATCCAAATTCTTCAGCAATATCATCAATGTGACTCTTAATTTTTTTCTTCATAATTGGTGCATTATCAGCACCCAACATTGGTGATAAGATAACAAATCTACCAGCACCAATATAGTACAAATGATCAACCGTAAATAACATTCCATTCAAATGTTCTGCAGTTGCTCGTAACAAACGATTGAATTTTTGATTACCCAAGAATTAACTATGTTTTCAAGAAAATCTATTTTGACCATCGTTAAAGTAAAACGATAATCTTCTTCATGATAGAAGACTAGTTTCAACTCTCTAGCAACAGCAATATTTAAGGCTCGTGCATTCAAAGCGCCCGTAATCACTTCCAAATCAGGTTTTTCCTGTTGTAACTGTGCTAATTCAGCAGCCAAAGCTTTCCGCTTCAATAATTGGTGATCTAATAAATACATTAAGTAGGTAGTTAATGGTGTAATTGTCAATAAAGCAACCGCTGGCCACAAGTACAATTCTCTAGTATAGGGAATCATCAACATTAATCCTCCAGCACACATGCTGACAAATGACAGAACACTTCCTAAGATAATGTATGTTGTCCGTCCCAAAAGTAATCCTAAAATGAATACTAACGATACAATCAAGAAGTTCAACCATGATCCATCAATGACACTTAAGTACAATAAGGTATACTGATAAATCAATATCAGGAGCATCCCCACAAAGACCATGTTGTCGACTGATTTAAACTTCATTCACTCATCCTCATTTATAAAAATATTTATCAATTCATTCCAATCAATCTAGTTAACAATAATTATTAGGCATTGTCAAAATGATTGTCTACCACATTTGGAAAAAATTGACCTACTAAAAATAACTTTAATTTTCTATTTTTTGAACCACTTCATTTATTATAAAACAAAAGCCAACCACAACAATAGTTTTGTGGTTGGCTTATTAATTTATCCGTATCCATTAAATTCTTTCGAACCAAGTTAGACCTGCTTGCGTAGCACTCCATTCAATACCTTCACACTTAGAATTGATTCTTCTGGCTTCATAGTATAAATCAATCAAAGCTTTAGGAAAGTTCTCACTGTCTTTCATATACTCACTAGCAATGTATTTACATATTAATGAAGAAATTTGATCAATATTCTGTTGATTTTTTAATTCGTTAATAAATTGACCAAGTACTTTTTTTAATTTCGTCCATCTTTCAACCTCAAGACCATTGTAAGCATCCTCTAATCGATCCAAAAGTTTTAAATCTATCTCTCTTAATTCTCTTTGTTTTTCCGTCTTATTCATTCGTATATTTCCCCATTAGAATATATTTTTCGAACAAAAAATTTGAATACATTCTAATTATTGTTGTTGATATACATTAATAGCAATGAATACACTAATTGAATTTTTCATATATTTTAAATATAGATTAATCGTTATTTTATTTGTATTGTTTTTCTTTAAAAATAAATATGGTCAAAAATCCACATACGATAAAAGGCAATTCCCATTTATATAACTTTAAAAATGCATCTGTTAATTGATTATGAATATGTTGCTTCACATCCTTAAAGATGCCTTTCAATTCATGATTGATAGTTTTAACTTTATTCTGTGTTGCTATTAAAACTTTTTGATACAATTGTTGCTTAATTTTCGTTGGCAAAATTATACCAGCATCGGATTTAGTACCGATAATGATTTTCGTTTGAGTTTTTGCCAATTTAACTGTTTGATCAGTTCCTATCTGTGGTAGTTTGATACTTTGTGAATTAATTTGACTGGTACTATCATTTTCTTTAACTCTATTAATCATTTTATTTTGTACTGTCTTAGGTAACTTGGAATCCTCTATTCTATCAGTCGCATAAGAATGAACATTTTGTTTGGCCGAATCAATATTGCCATCTAATAATGATAGAAAGAGTGCAATACCAATAATCACACCAATATTTCTAACAACATTCAGTACGTTTTGTGCTGCCGTCAATTCTGTTCCTTCTAGGCTACCTACTGCAATCGACATGGCAGGCCCAGCTATTGAACCAATGCCTAAGCCCAATAAGATATCAACTAAGTAAAGTTGATTATAACTATTTTTCAAATTTAAATGACCCATAAAATATACTGCGATGCCTAAAATAATAATACCGAATCCTACTAATACCCTGCTGTTAACTTTCCCCACCAATTTGGTTGCGATTGGAGTTGAGAACAATAACGTAATTGACATGGGAGTAATTAATAAAGCAGCATGAAGTTCTGAAACACCAATAACTTTAGTTAAAAAGGTTGGAATGATGCCAATAAAACTAGCCATAACAATAAAGGTAATCAAAATTACTACGTTAGCACCAACATAATTGCGATTCTTAAACAATTTCAATGGAATAATAGGCTCACTACTATGTTGCTCATGATAAAGAAAAATCATGAATAATAGTAAGGACGAAACCAAACAACCAATGGTTTCAAAGCTGATCCAACCCCAATTTTTACCTTCTACTAACGATAAAGTTAACAAGAATAAAAATCCAGCAATTAAAATTGTTCCACTGAGATCAATCTTAATTTTCTTAACCTCTTCATTCTTCATTGAAAGTAACAGTAAATTCATTGTTAAAACAATTGCTACTAATGGAATATTAATTAAAAAGACCCAGTGCCAACCAAAATATTGAGAAATAAAACCACCAATTGTAGGTCCAAGTGCGGCACCTAAAGCTTGTGTAGCAGCAAAGATAGCAATTATTTTATTACGTCTATCTTTTTCAACTTGTCTGAAGCCTAAAATCATCCCTGACGGTAACATTATTGCTGCACCAATACTTTGAACTGAACGGCCTATTAATAATACATTCAAGGATGAAGCTAAACCACTAATCATTGATCCAATAGCGAATACTATCAAAGCTATATTCAATAACTTGACATGTCCAACAATATCGCCAATTCGACCAAATGGAATTAAAAAGGAAGCAAATAGAATTGTATAGATATTAATAGCCCAAGATAAATCGGTTAAAGATACGTGCAATCCTGATTGAATTTCCGGAATAGCGATATTCATAATATTTGTATCCAAAATTACTAAGAAACCTATAACCGATAAAGTTAAGATAATCAGTTTCTTTTTCATTGTCATAATATTCACCTTCAAGTCTTTATGCTGTAACTTATGTATTTTTTTGATACACTTGTTTCAACAAGAACATTATTAAACATTTCAGCTTGTAAATATATTTAAATCGCCTGATTTTAATGGATTGGAAGTTAATGTTATGACTAGAGACACAAATGGTAAAAATGTAACACGTATGCAATTACAAACCAGAATCTGGATCAAAGATGCACTCATGCAATTGTTGAAAGAATATTCATTTGACGACATAACTGTCAAACAGATTGTTTTAACCGCTAAAATATCTCGACCAACCTTTTATCGTAATTATTCATCTAAGAAAGAGGTCCTTGATGATGCGATTACCGATATTATGTTGGACTATAAAGAAAAGTTTAATCAAAAAAATATTACTGATCTGCATGGTTTATTAGTTTATTGTTTTCAATATTTCGGCAACAACCACGACTATATCAGCATTATGGTAGGCGCTCATTTAACTGGTTATCTATCCGATAAACTGACTCGCCAATTTGCTGAAGGAATTCAGGACAATATTCGTACTTGGAGACAATGGCAGACACCACTTCAAAAACAAATTGGTATTCACTTTGCCTTCTATGGATTTCTAAATGTCATTATTTATTGGATTGCTACTGGATGTAAGGAAACACCTGAAGCCATGGCTGAACAAACGATTGAAATCATTAAAAATTTGGTCTAAAAAAGAGTGGCTATATTAGCCACTCTTTTTACTTAATTCTAATTATTATATTTCTGATTCAATTCATCAGTTAAATTCTTAATACTTTTAGCCATTTCGGGATTAGCCTTTAATTCCTTGGTAGCTTTCGGATTATTCAAGTGGTATTGCTTATCCTTAGAATCCTTAATCCAAAAATTAAATGCTGGCATATCTAAATCATAGGTATTTGTGTTCGCCAAATTGTTCTTCTTGATGGTCTTCATATAAACCGTTGGTTCAGTTTTTCCAATCGGCTTGATTCCACCAATTATTTTGGAACCAACTTTAGGAAGTGGTGCCTCGTTATATTGAACCAGAATATCATGATTTGCTTCTCGAGTTTGATTTTGATTCTTGTACCATCTGTTAGTTGTAGTAATTCCACCATTCATCACTAACACAATTTTCTTACCTTGAAGTGACTTCTTACCACTGATCACTTTATCAACGTAAACTGTTACCTTAGTGTAGGCACCATTATCAAGATTATCCATTTTGGACATATCGTAAACCGTTCCTTGAATAACTGACTTGTTAACTTTTTTCAATTGTTTCATTGTTTGGGCAATGTAGCCACGGTTATTCCCAATCTTGTCAGTTTTAACGACTTCTAAATCAGAAATCGTCTTGTGCCATTTACTGGCATTTTCTTTTATAGCAGCGTCTTCAGACGTATTACCACATGCAGCTAAAGGTAAAACAAATATTAAAGCTATTAAAGCAATCAGTATTTTTTTCATTTTATCATCCATCCTTGGGCGATATTATCTCATGTTCTACAAGGATAGAGTAGCTCGATTTCTTTATAAAAAGTTAACGAAGATATTATATCAATTTATTTAAGATATTCAGAACACCTTCGTCATTATTGGAATCCGTAAAATGAGTGACTTGAGCTTTAACTGAGTCAACGGCATTATCCATCGCATAACCATAAGGTGTCAATTTCAACATTGCCAAATCGTTTTCATTATCACCAAAAGTCATAATTTCATCATCAGCAATATCATATTTTTCTTGTAATTCGTGCAAACCGGCCGCTTTATTAACTGTACTCTCACTAATTAGTTCAGTATTATAACCAGACGTTTGACTCGATAATTCTGCTGGTAATGATTGACGAAGATTATTCATTGCAACATCAAAATCTACATGTTCATCGAAAGTTATACCGATACTAGTGATTTGATCTTGCAAGCGTTGTGGTGTCACTGTTGCCAAATCAGTAACTCGCTTTAAATGATTATAGTAATGATACGTTAAATCGTAAATTGGTTGAGAAATTGACTGATCTACATAAGCAGATTTCACACCAACTACTAAGTGTTCAACGATATCCTTCTTATCAAATTGCTGATTAATGACATTCAAAGTAGCCGTTACTGCCTCTTCTGGCATAGCACGAATTAAAAGTGGTTGATTGTTACTATAAACGGCTGCTCCATTTTGGGAAACAAAATCCATTTCATCTTTAAACTCCGCAAACTGATCCTGCAGACGTTGATATTGCGAACCACTGGCAGCTACTACCCGAATATCTTTGGCACGTAACTGCTCCAATATTTCACTGAAACGTTGATGATTATACGTATTCTTATCGTTTAAAAAGGTTCCATCCATATCGAATGCTACTAATTTGATTGCCATAATTTCTCTACCTTACTGTAAAAATCATCTTTCCATGATATCACAAATTAAATAACCCTCAAACGATTTACAAATTTTTCAATCCGTATAACGTTTGAGGGCTTTATTAATTTAGATATTTTTTTGTTTTAGTTATCGTAGTTAAGATGTTCATCTTTATTTAAACCATTGATAGCCTTAATTTCATCAGCTGTAAGTTCAAAATCAAAGATGTCAAAGTTTTCCTTTACACGACTAACCTTTGATGACTTAGGGAAAATAACATAGCCAGTATCAATGTGCCAACGTAAAACAACTTGAGCAGCTGTCTTATTGTGCGCCTTAGCAATCTTATTGATTGTTGGATCTTCAAGAATAAAGTGACCATGTCCAATTGGTGAGTAACCTTCGTTAACAATATCATTGTCTTCGTCAAATTTACCCAATTCAACTTGTGTCTTGTAAGGGTGACGTTCAATTTGGTTAACCATAGGTTTAACTTTTGCCATTGCAAAGACTTCTTTAAGTTGTTTCTCAGAGAAGTTTGATACACCGATAGCTTTAACTTTACCTTGATCATACAGTGTTTCCAAAGCTTTCCAAGTATCCAATGTCAAATTGAAGTCCTCTTCATTTGGCCAGTGAATCAAGTAAAGATCTAGATAATCCATTTGCAAGTCTTTAAGTGTTTGTTCAAAAGCAGCCAATGTCTTGTCATAGCCTTGATCAGCATTCCAAACCTTTGATGTGATGAAAAGATCCTCTCTCTTAACGCCAGCATCCTTAAAGGCTTTACTAATAGCAGCTTCATTGCCGTAAATATGAGCACAGTCAAAATGACGGTAACCAGCATCCAAAGCACCTTGGATAGCAGCTGGAATATCAGCATTATCAATACGATAAGTTCCGAATCCTAACATAGGGATAGAAACTCCATTACTTAATGTTTTAAATTGCATATTAAATTCCTCCTACCTTTAATTAAACTACACTTATATACGCTTTTTCAAAGATACTAACTTATCCATTCATATTTTTACATCAATTTACTTATTATTAACTGCACTGTCTCTAACATCATTACCATTTACGATAGCTTTTAAAATGTAATAGATGCCCATAGCCAAAAAGAATAAGAAAAAGACAGATCGTAACAAAGCAAATGGCGTCTCAAATAAAAAGGCTCTCCAAAATACGCTTCCTTGCATATTCCACAAACCTGGTGTCAAATACCAGCTTTTGAAGTCAAATAGATTTTTCCAATTGAAATATCCTGCTTGTATAAGAACAAAAAAATCAGTGAAAAATAAAATTGCATAAGTTATCGCAAAATTTGTGAATCGTTTTCGGGGCAAATTTTTAGATTCTGAATCTGAAAAAATATCTCTCGGTGATTGAGCATCCTTTTGTTGAAAATACTGTGCCCCACCATGACGACTTCCATACACCAACTTCCAGCCACTATCTGAAAACATTGTTACGTAATCTAAATACTTACCGGTGCTCATATTTTCATTGTGAAAGTCGATACGCGTATACGGATTAAAATCAGCTTTTGAATTTAACTTTTCAAATGTATAAATGTGTAAAAAGGGATTGACCTTAACTAAACGATAGCCTGTCTCCTGAACTAAATTAATCCATTTTTCTTCTGTATTTAAAGATAGAAATAATTTAAATCTTTTCATCATAATTGACCTCTAATATCCAAATTTATTTGCTACTTTAACCAGTTGTTGCATTCTTTGTGTTTCCAATTCCAAAATATTCTTGCCATCTTCAGTTATTTGATAGACCCGACGACGTTTGTCCTGACTAGGAACTTCTTTAATCCATCGTAGTTTTAACAAATTCTCAATGGCTCCATACATAGTTCCGGCAGCTATTTTGACATCCCCATTACTCAGTCGATCAATCTCTTGAATTGCCCCATATCCATGCAGTGGTTGATTCAAGACTAAGAGAATGTAATAAACTGTTTCAGTTAAGGGTAAGTTTTTATTTCTCATAGGAGAAGCTCCTTTTAATATACAGTTCAGCTTTATATTTTTAAGCTATATACAGTGTAACTGTATATTCGATTTATGGCAACAAAAAACCACATTTTTTCAAATGTGGTCTAAATAATTATTGGCTTCGGCACGTGACTTAAAAATAACCACGTTTACCTTATCTTTATACTTATTGATTGACGTATAAATTTGTGGCAATTCATCTTGAGCAAAATTTTCAATAAATTGCTTGAATTCAGGATCAAAACTAGTCTCTGTCCAAGGCAAATCCTCACGAGTTTTACCAACACGAGATTCGGCCCCAGCCAAACAAACGTCAACTGGATAATCCAAAAGAAAAACGGTATCGCAATATTTTAAACGCTCTTCAATCGTACGTTGATAATTTCCATCAATAATCCAACTATCCTTTTGTAGAATCTGTCGCAAAGTCGCATCAAATTCAACTTTAGTATGCGTTGTTTGATCTGACTTATGCCACAACATATCTAAATAATATAATGGCAATCCAATTCTATCACGTAATTTTCTTGCAAAAGTACTCTTACCAGCACCCGGACTACCAATGACGATTGCTCTCAACATTAGTTTTACTTCCTATTCAAATTTTTGCCAAAATTTCTGACGATAATGCTCTACCACTATAAATGATAAAGCAATTATTAGAAGGGCCGCTGTCCCATTAACTATAAATGTCGGTTTACCAGTACCGATTAAAAAACTATAAAGTATTATGATACCAACACTAAGAATCATGACGATTAACATCTTCAAAACAATTGCCATATTTCCGCCACCACGATTAAATAACTCTGTAACATTAGTCCAATTTGTTATACGCAAACGATAATCACGACTAAAATAGTACAAACTTACCAAATAAGTTCCCCAAATAGTACTGAGAATCATAGATAAGGACAAATAAAGATTCAATTTCCACACAATAATCATCACTATGATCAATGCCAGATTAATTATTATTTGGAAAATAAACCCTAAAAGAAATTTACGTTTTAAATACTGTTTCATTGATATTGGCAATGAACTGACAAATTCTAAGCTACCTCGATCTAAAGAAATTATATTAGCAACCACTGTCGTCGAATTAGTTGTAAAAGCACTAAAAGCTAATCCACCAACGAAGAAAACTCCCACCCATTTCAAAGGTAAATCATTAGGGATTTGTGTGAATGCAAAACTGATAATAAAAATCAAAGGTAGTGCAACTGAATTAACAAGTACCTGTAATAACATATTTGATTCTTTCAATACTTGACGATTATAAGCATCCAAAATAGCATTAAGATTCTTTCGCTCAACGTGCTTACGTTTACCAGAAGCAGACAACATCTGTGAATTAATACTTGTCAATTGACTACCTAAATGAGGTAAGATAGAACGTTTCAAAATAAAACCTAGAATCAGCAACACAATGATCAATCCCGCCCAGTTCAACAGGCTTATTACTGACATTGGTTCTACAAAAGTTTTGAAAAGTGGCAATATGATTGGATTGATAGCTTGATGCTTCCCTGCCATGTAATCACTATTATTCACCAAAAGGATTCCGGCCATAGCAATTACTAAAGTAACAGCCATTAAACCGTTCATAACCATTTTTTGATGTTTACGGAAGATCTTAGTTTTAGTTAAGGCAAAGACAATAATCGCACAAGCAAACAAAATTATTGTCAAAATAATACAAAAAGCTATTACGGATAACAAAAGTGCTATTGGAATCATAACTCCAGCATGCCATGCCGTTGAAAAAAAGGCTATGAATAATGGAAAAACAAACGGTATAACATTCATGGCAACTACGGTCACCTTGCTGAGAAAGATCTCTTTTTGTTTAAAAGGTAATGGCAAATAATTGTTTAAGTCTTTACCAGCAAAGAAAACACTGTATATACCGGAAATACTTTGAGAAATAGCTAGCAGAACAAATAAAACGACATAATAAGTGAACATATCAGGATATTCAACTAAATTAATTGGTAACATTACCGTTCCGTAAATAAGGAAAAATATCAGTCCATTAAGCAAAAATTGCATCTTCAATTTATTTGTTAACTCAACACCACTCTTACCTTTCCTACGCAAACGGTCGGTTACTTGAGGATTCAATAGTCTCAAGTTAACAGCCAACAGATTCTTGAATTGATCCTTATTCATGGGAATCACCTTCAATATCATCAACTAAGCCATCACCATTTTGGCGACCTGCCATTTTCAAGTAGATTTCTTCAAGTGACTCATCGTTATTCTGATCCAAAAGATTTTGTACTGAACCGTTATAGATCAAAACACCTTTTTTCAGAATTGCTAACTCATCACACAATTGTTGAGCTGTATCTAAATTATGAGTTGAAAAGATAACTGTTTTACCTTTAGCCGCATGTTTTTTCATCAATTGCTTTAAATCATAAGCTGCCTGAGGGTCTAATCCTTGCATTGGTTCATCTAGAATCCAAACATCCGGATCAGGCAACAAAGCTCCAATTATAATTGTCTTTTGACGCATACCGTGAGAAAAACTAGCCAGTGTTTCATCAACGTGCTCAGACATATTAAATAAAGTTACTAATTCTTGGCGTCTCTGTTGTACATCAGCTACCGACAAATTATAAGCTGACGTTAAAAGGTCCCAATATTCCGCTGCTGTTAGTTGCAAGAAAATATCCGGGGTATCAGGAACATAGGCAATTTTCTCTTTGATTTCTTGACGATGCTCTTGTAAATCTAGACCGTCAACTTTGATAGAACCACTAGTTGGTTCAATAATGCTGACTAAATTTTTGATTGTGGTCGATTTACCAGCACCATTGTGACCTAGAAATCCAAAAATTTCTCCTGATTTAATTTTGAGATTCAAATGCTGCAAAGCCTTCTTATCTCCATAATTTTTACTTAAATCCTCAATTTCAATCATTAATTAATCTCCCGTCGAGTAATCTCTTGATTCAATAAGTATAACAATTCCCGTTTTTTCAATATAGACAATTAGTAATTTATTCTTTGAAAAATTTATCAATATAAATTGACAAGAATTATCTTTTCCTGTATTGCATTATTCATCCAATACAATTAACAAAAAATCATAGGACAATTAAATCGTTCTATGATTTCTATTTAGTTCTCTTGTCTCACTAGTGCAACATCTTGGTGAGTTTCTTTTTCAACTATTTCAATCATTTCCGCAATATCGGACGTATCGGAAACAGAACTGGATAAATCTAGATTAATTTCATATCCATTCTTTAGTTTTACTGTCAGATAATAGTCAGATGGGAAACGGTCCAAAACAGTATCCGGACTATAAGCAAAAAGAGCACCACTTTCCTTTACCATTGATGGTGCCTTAATTCCTGCTGTTGCCACTAATTTAACGGCTTCAATTTCAGAGTAATTAATAAGACTTTCTTTAGTCTTCTTGGGTACGAGTATTGCCTTTACTTTTTGCCCGGTGCTAGAGAGATCACTGTATCTAATACTTTGTTTATCAACTTCCCAATATCCATAATTCTTAGTTAAGTTCAGAGTACAAATCATGATCATCACTACTAAAGACAAAATTCCCTACAGAAGACTGATTGATACATTATTGAACATCAAAAAAATTGCATAGCCGATAATGATACTTGATGCTAAACAACTCAGTAATGGTACGTAATTAATTTTCTTACCAAAACTAACTTCCAAAACCATCATCCCCTTTTAAACTAAGTATAGTTCTTTCGAGTAAGCGTTTACTGTAAATTTATAAAAAAACTTCAGTTGATCAAAAAAGATCAACTGAAGTTTTATTTTTTTAATTTAACTAGAGTTCTGGTGCCTAACACCGAACAGAGAACCTTTTCACCGTCTATCATGGTAGCCTCACGTGTATGTTTATTGACTGATTCAACATTATCAACGTTAACCACATAAGATTTATGACATCTAAAGAAGGACTCATTCTCATCTTCAATTCTTTTAATCGTACTGTAAAATTCAAATTGTCCATCTTTCAAGTGAACAATTACTTTATGTGGTACAGGCGAACTTTCAAAGAACAAAATATCACTGACTTTAATTGATCGAACTAGTTCACCGGTTTTAATTTGATAGTATTCCTCACTATCTGAAGCACTTTCTTCAAATTGCCTATTGCAAAGATCAATATCCTCAATAATTCGACCTTGAATTTTTTCTGGATAATCTTTTAGAATAAAGTCCAATGCTTCAATTTGATACTTAAAGGTTAAAAATACCATTTCTGAATGATTCGTGATAAAGACAATTTTACCTTCAAAATCGATTTTTCTAATTTCTGCAGCTAATTCAATGCCGTTGATTTTATTCTCACCTAAGTCGATATCAATGAAATACAATCCTTTATCAATCTCATTATTATTTAAATAATCCAAGATTTCATTAGGATCATCTGTCGCGATTCTAACTCTCATATCAAGATCCTCTATTAGAAGATAATTCTTAATATATTCAACGACTTGACTCAATTGTTTTGGATCGTCTTCACAGACATAGATATCAATCACTGGCATCATCCCTTCGTATTAATCGTTATCTTTTGCAAAAAATAATTATTCAATTTCATTGTTTCTAGTGTTGCTCGGTTGTTCCGATTGATTATTTCGCTTAGATTTTTCAAACCGAACCCACGATTAGAACCTTTAGAAGAAAAGCCTCTTTCTTTCATTTTCCAAACGGGAATATTATTTTTTATAAGTGAATTCTGAACAATGATTATAATCGCTGCAACTTCTTTAATAAAGCCAACTTGAATTGTCCCATGTTCTTGATCTCTCGTTTCCTCAATCGCATTATCCAAGATAATTCCCAATGCTAAAGCTAAATCTAGTGAATCCATTTGAAAACTCTTAATCTCATCCTTAGCTTCAAATGATACCTTAATACCATCTAATTGTGCAGCATAGAGCTTGTTAAAAACAATACTTTTAATCTCCTTATTATCGATGCGACTAAGATCCTCAAACTTATACTTTTCTTGATTCAAATCCACTGAGATAGGTTTAATAGAATTATTGTAATATTTTTTTAATCCTTCAAAATCGTCAGTTCTTAAATACTCCTCTAAAGATAATAAAGTATTTTGATATTCATGTCTAAATTTTCGCAATTCATTATAATGTTGTTCTATTTGAATAAGATATCGGTTAGTACTCTCATTCCGAACTTTTTGTTCACGCAACTGCAAATCCTTATTTATCGTTTTAGTTCGAGCTATGTGAACAACAATAAAAGTAATAACAAAGAGTAAAACAATTACAAAATTATAAATAACATTTTGTAATTTGTTACCGTTCATTGCTTCTGTGACAGTAATTAAGCTCATTGTTACAACCAGCATAATAGATGTAAAAATTATTTCTGTACTAGAAAATTGATAATCTTTCTGCAAATTATTTTCTAGGTCACTTTGTAGAAAATAATATAATCCTACAGCCAAAACTATTCCCCAAATTAATATTGAAGAGTTATAAAACCAACTATAGTTTCCTAATTTCATTATTCGAAAAATAATATCAATTACATGATCTAATAAAACTCCAATACTGTAATCTATTGCAGCAATGGCGATAGAAATCTTAAAACTTTTTGTTAACAATAACAAGTATGTCAAAAGTGTTCCCATCATTCCAATTATTGTAGCCAATTGGCCATACTCGGCCAAAACAAACATTACGGGTATATTAACAAATAAGTAAAATAAATCTACTCTCTTAAAACGTAAATCCTTAATAAGCACCTTAGTATTCAAAAAAAACAAAAGTAATTGAATAAAAAGTATTGCCATAAAAATCTCCTCATTTTATCTTATAAAAATCCCAACACAGTTTCATTTCTTCATACTTTTCCTATTCCTGGCGAGCCCGATGAATATTCTTTAACTGAGAAATCATATGGATTAATTAGATCACGGTTATTTAACTTAATGATCATCGAATTAACAATTTTAACATTAAGCGTAGATCGAATTTCTACAATTATTTTATATTCATGCTTATTACTTAATTTACACACATTTCGTAAATTAATGCGACAATTTTGCCAATTAAAAGGTTCATCTTTTTCATTGATGGCCTTTTTTGCTATCTTTGTAAATTGTCTTTTTTGATATTTATTGAGTCGATGAATTTTTTCATTCTCTAATATTATCGTTTTATTAGTGGAATTGTAATACGGTGCTGAATGATAATTTTGATATAACTTAGGAATTCCTACAACTCCCATAATTATTAAAATACAGATGATCCAAATTATTCTTGCTACTTTATTATTCATTATAATCTCCTAAAAAAATCTCGACCAATTTTACAATCGGTCGAGATTTTCAGTTGCGCGTCAATAAATACCACTGTGAATAGTTTAGTTGTTAGAGGTTTTATTTATGTATTTTAGATGAACCATTAATTCAAAGCCATAATTACTGATTCCACCCTAGACAATATTCAATTAGAATGAGTTCATTATAAAATACATGTATCGAGAAAATAAAATATTTATTTCAGCACTTCTTCGACTGGTGGGAGGTAAGGGGGTTCCCATCAATCTACGTTTATATTCTACAAAACCATGAAAATTATAGCTGCTTTTATCTTAAAAGCCACAAATGCCATCATTATCTCAAATCTTTTTTGACTCAAAAAGCCTGATACCATCGTTTATATACTGATAAATATCGTTTTTATTGAATACTTTTAAGGATTCATTCTTCGCCACAGTGAAATCTGATTTAAATTCAGCAACTAATAGCGGTAAATCAGTATCTTCAATTTCTTTAACATTGGTAACAATTGGGAAAGATAAGTTTGGTTCAGACAAGCCATATCTTAGAATCAAATCATGATTTAGTACTGTGAAATCAGCATAATACTCCTCTAATAATTCTGCTTTAGGATAACTTTTATTGTTAAGAATATATTTTTTAAAGACTGTTTCTAGCCACAATTTGTCCCCCAATAAATGTAAATAATATCCTAATTGAAATTGTGTTAGATTTGGTCCATATTCTTCAAAAAATAATTCAGGACAAATATTTCTTTTTCCGTGAATAAAATGTGTCAATGCCTTGGGAGTTTTAGAATCCTTATTAACATCAGGTGCAATACTACCTAATAAAAATTCTTGATTGTATCCATGTTTGTCGGCCAATACTTTTGCCATTGAGTAATGCATAATTCTTGATCCCATTGTTTGCCTCTATTTTGTCTTAATGCTTCCCCACCAATTAGGGAACAATTCTCCTAGTGTAGTAGTTTCTCTTTTATCATAATTAACCATAATTTCTGTATCTTTATTATTGCTAGAGAATTCCATCAAAGTTTCACGGCAAGTTCCACATGGTAATCCATCCAATCCTGATGGTGGTGTATCTCTAAACGCAATGATTCGCTTAACTTCCATTTCGCCACTGTCTTGCAACATGTTCAAAAGAGCGACTCTTTCTGCACAAAGATTGATCGTACCACAAGCCATTTCAATACAATATCCCGTATAAATTTTTCCGGATTTACTTTCTAAAGCGCAGACGACATTGTTTGCATAAACAAAGTCATTCAATTCGGCTGGCTTATACAATGGTTTCGCTGCTAAATATAATTTTTCCCAAATATCCATAAAAAAGCTCCTTTAAGTAATATGAATATAAGTATATCACCATTTTAATCTATCGCTAATTTTATTAGTTAAAAACTAATTATAGTTTAATTGTTAATTCTTGTTGAAATTTTGTGATTATTGTTTTACTGTATTAGTGTACTGGTACAGGCGAACAATAAAGGAGAGAATTTCTTTGAATACAACACTTTTAAAAATCCAAGATTTAAACAAATCATTTGGCAACAAAAAGGTATTGAACAATATTAATTTCACGGTCCAACAAGGTCATATTATTGGTTTGATTGGTGCCAACGGTGCTGGTAAAACAACTATTATGAAAGCTATCCTAGGTATTTTACCTTTCAATGGCAAAATCACTATTAGTGATAAGGAAGTCTCCATACATCAACATCGACCACTACAATCAGTTGGTGCCTTGATTGAATATCCAGGACTCTACCCTTATTTGACCGGTCGAGAACAACTTAGACTCTTCTCCACTGGTAAAGATCGTGAACAAAAAGTTAACAGTATTATCAATAAATTGAGAATGGATCACTTTGCCGATCAAAAGACTAAGGGTTATTCACTCGGTATGAAACAAAAACTTGGCGTTGGTTTGGCACTCTTAAACAACCCACAGTTTGTCATTCTAGATGAACCAATGAATGGTCTCGACCCTAAGGCTACAAAAGAATTACGTGATCTAATCGTCCAAGAAAAACAGAATGGTGTTACCTTCCTAATCTCCAGTCACATTCTTAGTGAATTGCAACGTATCGCTGACGATGTGATTGTCATCAATCATGGTGAAATCGTTACTTCAACAACTATGGACAATCTTTTAGCTGCTAATAAGAAATTCTACTTAATCGAAACCAGCAACAATGAAATGGCTTCTGACTTATTATTAAGAAATAATTATCAAGTTGAAAATAAATCAGCTTTAGAAATTCCTATTACCGATAACTTTTCAATCAACAATCTTTTACAGCTATTGTTGTCCAACAACATCACGATTAACGATATTAAACAACAAGATGGAGACCTCGAAGAATCACTCTTGAAGGTCTTAGATAGTGAAGGTAAATAAGCATGAAAACATTAATTAGACAAGAATCTTATAAACTCATGAAGCAACGTAGTACGCAAATATTTTTAATCGGATTATTCCTTTTTCAACTACTAGTCGTCTTTTGTTCCAAAAAGTACCCTAAATTCTTAAGCGATAAAGACGCCTTTCTTAACAATTACATGGCTATTATCCTAATTACATTTTTTATCATTGCCATCTGTAGTACAGTCATCACTAAAGAACGACAATTTGGAACTTTGCGTTCTCTGCTCTATCGAAAATTTTCCTACATTCAAATCATCACTAGTAAGATAATCACATTATTAACTTTCACTATTTTACTTTTTGTAGGTAACTCACTGGTCAGCTTAGCATTCAAATTCATCTTTGCTAATAATCTCGATTTAACCCATAAAATTTGGAAAACTTGGTTACTAACTAATCTCAACAACTTTCTAACATTGTTGTTCTTAATGAGTCTAGTCATTCTATTAGGAACTTTGCTCAATAGTTCTAATCTTGCATTAATGATTGGTATCATTGGTTACTTCGTCATCAACGTCTTTAATCAAATGTTACTTGCATTAATTGCTAAATTCGATTGGCTCAAGTGGAATCCCTTAAATATGATGAATCTTGGCGAACAAATTCAAAGTCACGGTCTTCATCAAATGACTCAACTATCATTAACACAGATTTCCATTGGTTATATCATCTATGTTGCAATCTTTATTATTCTAGCTATTTATAGTTTTTGTAAAAAATCCGTATAAGAAAAGTCTAGTAAATTTGGAAAATAATTCCATCTTTACTAGACTTTTTATTTACGCTTGAAGTAGTACTTGTGGATCAACATCAGGTTTCTTACCACCATCAATAAAAAATACTTTGTACCAAATTAGGAAAATATAAATTGTCCATACTTTACGACGATCATCATTCTTTCCTTCATGACAATCATCCAACATTTTTATAATTAGTGACCGGTCAAAGAATTTTTCAGCAAAATCAGTTGAGAACAATTTACGAAATTCTAGATATACATCATCTGTTTTGATCCAATCTCTAATCGGAACTGGGAACCCTAATTTTTCTCGTTTAGCCCATTCTTTAGGAAGATTTCTTTCGGCAGCTACTCGCAAAGCATATTTACTATCTTTACTATTTAACAGATGCTTAGTAGGAATCTTCGCTGCTATCTCTGCCATTTCTGTATCTAAGAATGGTACTCGTAATTCAGTTGAATTAGCCATACTCATTCGGTCGGCTTTCAAAAGGATATCTTTGGTCATAAATTGATGTAAATCTAGATATTGCATCTTCTTGACTTCATCTTCAGATTGACTAACTTTTTGATAACTCTTCATCACTATTTCTGAAACTGATTCTGAATCTTGATACTCAGACTTCAATATTTGTTTAGCTTCAGTTTCATTGAAAACCCTGGCCTGTCCAATAAAGAATTCTTCTGCCTTAGCAGTTGATTCATATAAGTGCAATCGACCCTGAAAATTGGGAACGTGTTTTAATCCACGTGCTAGATTGTATCTTATTCCTTTTGGCAACTTCTTTAAATTTTCTCCTAAAATTCGGACTGCTTTGGAATGTGAGTGATAACCGTAGTTAGCATAACCAGCAAATAATTCATCGGCTCCCTCACCAGAAAGTATCACTGTCACATCTTTACTAGCCAATTTGGTCAAAAAATATAACGGAACACAAGATGGATTAGCTTCTGGCTCATCCATATGATACTGAATCAACGGTATCGATTTGATAGCTTCTTCTCTAGTTACTATTCCTCTGGTATTTTCCAAACCTAATTTAGAAGCCAACGCTGAAGCAGCGCTACCTTCTTCATAGGTATTCGTATCAAAATCAATAGAATAGGTATGTTGTGGTTTAAAGATAGCTGTCACATAACTGGAATCGACTCCACTAGATAATAATGAGCCCACTGGCACATCACTAACAGAATGTTTTTTAACCGAATCATGCATAGCCTGATCAATTTGATCTACAGCATCCTCTAACGACAAATTCTCTTCAGAAAATTTCATATCCCAATACTTAACAATCTTTAATTGACCATTCTTAAATGTAAAATAGTGACCTTCAGGAATTCGATAAACATTTTTAAAGAAAGTTTCGTCAGTCGCTGAATATTGGAAAGTTAAAAACGGCTTCAATGATCTTTCATTGAATTCTTTTTCAAAATTAGGATGACGTAAAAATGCTTTGATTTCAGAAGCAAATAGAAAGGTACCGTTATGATTGTAATAGTACAAAGGTTTAATTCCAAAAAAGTCTCTTGCACCAGTGATCTCACCTGATTCAAAATCATAAATGATAAAAACAAACATACCACGAATTTGCTTTAATAACTCGTCAATACCCCACTCTTCAAATCCATGTACCAATACTTCTGTATCTGTAGAAGTATTAAAAACATGTCCTAAAGATTTCAATTCTTCTCGTAATTCTACATAATTATAAATTTCACCGTTAAAAACAACAGCTTTTGTTTTATCTTCATTGTAGATTGGTTGCATCCCATTATTAACATCAATGATACTCAAACGTCTAAAACCAATCGCTACATTCTTATCTTGAAGTGTCCCCGCACTGTTGGGTCCACGATGTCTAATTGCTTCCATCATTGAATTCAAAACTGGTTTTTTATCGGCAATCTTTCCATCGACAAAGCCAACAATTCCGCACATAATTTTTCTCCCTAATCATTCAAATAAATATTATTTTAAGATTCAAAAATTTAATCCACTGCTACAAAGTCACCCGTTTGAACATACTCATTCGTTGCTACTCTTACATAGGAAATTCCATTGATCGTTATGAATCGATCAGTATGCCAAATTGTGTTAGGTGCTAAAGAACGTGAGATTCTAACGCCACTTCTGTTATAAAGACTTGCTGGTGTTTTACTACTAATCTTGATATTACCTGTATCATTCTTGTAAAGAACAACTTGTTCACCCTTTACAAATTCATTATTCCCCACACGATAATAGATATTTCCACCAACAGCATTTTGAATATCGACTCGCCACGAAGTGCCTTCTCCTAAGAAACGTGGAAGTTGCTTCCCATTAACATCATATAGTGGAATAGATTTTTCATTTACCATTACGCCACTAGCAAATCCGGTAATTGATGATTGACTATTTTTTGACGGTATAAAAGAACTGGTACCATCAGCTGAGACTGTATTAATGTTTGTCACGACAATTGATAATGATGCTGCTACAGCCAGACTTAGAGACATAAATCTTTTAATTCCCATTACGTTTATTCCTTCCACTTCCATCATTAATGCTTAGAATTTATCAATAACTTCGAAATAAAGAAAGACATTTTTTCAAGTTTATTTGGCCCATTTATTTGACGAAATTTAATAGTTTAAAAATCCCCAACAGAATTAATTATATTTATTAATACTTAAATATAATTTTTCGGCATTTCATTGTCATATCAATAAAGATCAAAATTTGAATCTATATCATGTTCAATAACTGCGAGATATAAAATAATAAAATAAATATGTCTGTTCATACAAAAAAGGCAACCACATTATATTAAATATGTGATTGCCTTTATTCGTAATATTCATCAATCGTTTCTAATCAATGATAATGAAACACCGTGCTTTTTTGGAACTAATTTATAATCTGTTGCTTCCATTCTCATATCGTAACTTCCCCGATATTGACCATTCTTAATAGTTAATACGTCATCATAATTAACTTTATACCTGTAAATTTGCTGATATAAACCATTTTTCAATTTCATCTTTGATTTCGTAAATTTTGCTACACCTTTTTTATCACCATTTTGTTTTACAACCCAACTGAACCTTTCCAAAACCTGGGTAGTAGTCAGTTCGTGAGGACTTTTAACAATCCAAATTCCTACCACAACAATGACCATCACTACTCCAATAAGGTATTTCTTCTTCATGTCAGATTACATCTCCTTGTTTCTAATCACTACTACCGACAACACAATGGTAACCAAAAGTACTAATAAGCTGACTGAAATGTAATTCCACAACTGATTATTAGGAATCAATCCTAAACTAATCTTCATTGCAACACTGAAGAAATCAAAGTACTTTAACCAACTCCAATTAGCAATGTTATGCACTGTTGTTACTAGAATTGGACAAATCACAATGAAAATTGAACCAATTACGATTGACGAAGTTAAAAGTAATACTAAAATGGCTAAACCAAAAATCACACTAATGAAAAAGGCAATTACTAAGGATGTCTTAAAAACTGTTGCTAACAATTTTGACCAACTCGTACCTACAGAACGAGATAATAACATCCCTGTAACTATACTAGTAAAAAAGTAGACTAGGCTTAACACAAAAATATTTATTAACATAACCAAATATTTAGAAATAATAAATTGTGTTCGAGTTATCCCTGAAACCAATGTATTTTTATACGTCTTTTGACTAAATTCGTAGCCAATTGTCATTACAAAAATACCGATAAAAGCATATACCAGAAGACTTGATGATAAGGTGCTGGCATTAATACCGTCTTTTAATGTCCAAAGCTTTGATGAATCCAGTTTTGCCATTGAATCAGTCGTGACCATGATTCCACCAACAATATTTTTACCAGTAATAACGGCTGAATACCCAATAGCAAAGAGTAATGTTAAATAAATTCCCAAAGTGTGACTCAAACGATAGAAGTCAGTTCTTAATTGATTGAGCATTCTTAATCCCTCCTATCAAATTTGTATAATAATCCTCTAATGATTTTTCCTCTTTAGTTAAACTGATAACTGAGATACCATTTTCAACTAATTCTCGATTCAATTTAGAAGAATCAATCCCTAATGAATGGATCAAGATATTTTTATCGTCAACTACCGTGAATTTTTCCATAAACTTTTGATCAATCACTTGTGCTGCTTTTGAAACATCATCGACTGTCAAAACAAGACCAGATTGATTAGCCTTATCCAACTCCTCTTTGGTAATTTCTTTAATCAATTGTCCATTATAGATAAAGCCGAATCGTGTCGACACTTGATACAACTCTGTCAAAATATGACTGGAAATTAAAATGGTGATTTGTTTTTCCTGATTTAATTTCTTTAATAATTTTCTAAATTCAATAATTCCTGATGGATCAAGTCCATTGATTGGCTCGTCCAATATCAGTAGGTCTGGCTCAGGCAAAATAGCGATTGCCAACCCTAATCGCTGTCTTTGACCAAGTGACAAATTCTTAGCCTCCGTATGAACCTTTTCCGTCAAACCAACGAATTTAATTATTTCTGTAATCTTCTTAGAGTCATTGATACCACGCTGTATGGCAACTAATTTCAAATTTTCTTGAACTGTCAATTTGCCAAAAGCGGCTGGAGTCTCAATAACGGCTCCCACATGTTTAAGTGCTTGCTGATTATTTTTTTGATCAAATAGCTTAATTTCACCAACTTTGAGTGGCGATAATTGTGTGATCAAACGCATAATAGTGGTTTTTCCGGCACCATTGGAACCAATCAGACCGTAAATATCACCTTTTTGTAAACTGAAACTCACATTGTCGATGGCTTTATAACGGCCAAATGACTTGCTGATATTATTCACTGATAGAATTGTTTTCATCATAACAATCCCTCCCCTTCAATTAATATAGTAAAAAACGTTACTTAATTTGAGATATAAATAAACCTTAATTAATTATTAATTCTAAAGAAACCAACTTTTTTATACGATAAAATTAAGTTAACAAACAATTAGGGGTTAAAGTATGCATTCAAAAATATTAATAATTGAGGATAATGAAGATATTCAGGCGCTTCTATTCGATGTTCTTTCAAATGATTATTTAATTTATAAAGCCCTTGACGGTGTCAGTGGCATCAATGAATTCAAAAACGTTCAACCAGATTTGATTATTTTGGATTTAATGTTGCCACAGATCAATGGCGAAAGTGTTTTAAAAGTCATTCGTAATCAATCACAAATTCCCATTATTGTCTTGACTGCCATTCAAAGTAAAGAAAAAACCGTCGCTTTACTTAACGACGGCGCTAATGATTATTTGACTAAACCATTTGATATTGCTGAATTGCAAGCTCGTATTTCTGTACAATTACGAAATCAGACTCAACCTGACGACAATCATTTATTATCCTATGACAATATTACTTTGAATGACCAAACTCATGAGGTTACTGCCAATAACCAACCACTGGTGTTATCCAAAAAAGAATTCAATTTACTACAAATTCTCTTGGCCCATCCCCATCAAGTCTATGAAAAAAGTCAACTATTTCAAATGGTTTGGCATGAAGAATACTTTGAAAGTTCCGACAACACTTTAAATGTTCATATTAGCAATTTACGTCATAAATTAACCGAGGCCACTGGTAACAATTATATTGTTTCTATCTGGGGCATCGGCATTCGTTTGGTCTGAGGAGGATTCCTTAATGATTATATTTTTAACAATTATCTGCTTCATTCTAATTTTGGTTCTTAGTCTTATTTTGCACGATATCAAACGAATTACTAAAGATTTAAACTATATCAATAAAAATGGCACTAATGGTGAAGTCACAACTGGAACTAGTTTGCCTATTATTAAAGAATTAGCTCAAGCTTGTAATTTCAATCTTAACGAGACTCATCAACTTAAGGAAAACCAAGCAATTCAAAATAGACAATTCAATCAAATGCTGACTAATTTGACTCATGATATCAAAACACCGCTAACTGTTTCAATTGGCTACGTCCAGCTATTAACACAACAGAGCACTGGAAAAAATCAACGTGATCTAGTTCGAGTTCAGAACAACCTCGACTCAGTTAACTACTACCTACACTACTTAATGGATTTCAATTTGATTCGAGAGAAGAGCAAAAACCTCAATGTCACTCAATTTAATTTGTCCGATACTTTACAAAAAGAGTTGTTCAACTATTACGACCAACTCACCGCCAAACAAATCAACGCGCAAATAGAAATTGCCCCTAAAGTTATTGTGAATAGTGATGAGATGATGTTCAAACGTATTTTTCAAAATCTTATCGGTAATATTTTGAAATACGCCTCAAACAACATGGCTATTACTTTAAAAAATGAAGATGGTATCATTCAACTTTCATTTGAAAATCAAACCAACGAAAACATTCACGATAGTAATCAATTGCTCAATCGTTTTTACACGGCTGACAATTCTCGTACCAATCACAGTGTTGGTCTAGGATTGAGTATTGTGCAATCCCTTGTTACAACGCTTGGCGGTAGAGTCAATCTGGAAACGAATCATAACAATTTCAAAATCACTCTAATTTTTAAACATTTACAAACACAAAAAAACTAGGTAATTCTATATTAGATTTGCCTAGCTTTTATTATGAAGTCATTTTAAATATAACCATAACTCTTTAATATATCAGCGGATGTTTTATCAGCCGGTTTGTAGCCTTGATTTACCATGTCTTTCACGTAAAGACGATTGTAAAAGAACGCAAAGACAAGTGTCACTAGAAATGCTCCACCACCCCAAGTGAATGAACCAAATAATATTTCCGCCAGAACCAAGATGGCAGCCCATTTGAAATCAGAGCGAAATACTGGTGTCCAAAAGCCGAAAAACATTTCAGTCCAAGAAAAGCCTACTTTGACGGTTAACTGTTTTTGACTGCTCTCATTTATTAAATTAGCAAACATAGCTTTCCCTCCATCACTTTATAGTCCATTGACAATATACTTAATTGGTTGCTTTGAAACAGCCGCAATAACATTTTCAGCAACAATTGTTGCCATAGCATCACGTGCTTCAACAGTAGCATTGCCTAAGTGTGGTGTGAGTAAGACATTTTGCATCTGTTTCAATTCATCAGATACTTCTGGTTCATGTTCGTAAACATCTAAAGCTGCACCAGCAATAACGTGTTCCTTCAATGCTTTCGTCAGAGCCACTTCATCGATAATGGGGCCACGAGCAGCATTGATCAAAACTGCACTGGATTTCATTTGAGCGAATTCCTTAGCACCTAATAGATGTTTGGTATGTCCATTGAGTGGTAAATGTAATGTCACGATATCGGACTTTTCTAGAAGTTCAGCTTGAGATACAAATTTGGCTCCTAACTCAACTTCACGACTAACTGGAAGACGATGATGTTGAGTATAAAGAATTGGCATATCAAACGCATGCATCCTTTTAGCAACGGCTTGTCCAATTTGACCTAATCCGATGATTCCTAAGGTCTTACCTTGTAATTCATGGCCTAAGAAAAATAGTGGTGCCCACCCATTGAAGCCAGTGGTCCTCATCAAATGATCACCTTCAGCGATACGATGCATCAAACTGATAATTAAACCAGTAGTAGATTCGGCCGTTGAAACAGTTGAAACAATTGGCGTATTGGTTACTGGTATACCTAACTCCTTCGCATACGCTGTATCGATATTATTCGTTCCGGCACCAAAATTAGCAATTAACTTTAACTTAGGAGCGTGATCTAACACATCTCGATCGACTGGCGTTGACAGTGGTGTAATCAAAAAATCACTATCAGCCACATGTTGCTTTAAAGTTGTTGCACCAATTAGCTTGTCATCAGTGTACATATCAATTGTTAAGTCAGTTGCTTTTAGTAAGGCCGCTGCTTTATCTGGAATTTTGCCAGCAATAAAAACTTTTGCCATTATTGAACCTCCATCATATAAATAACTCTTTATTTTAGTATGATATATGATAATTTCTCTGACAAGTTTTTAATACCGAACAAGTCTATTTAACCAAATATTTCTTAAAGAATGCCATTTCATCGTCATTAGCTTGTTTAGCAATTGCATCTTTTTGATTGATCAAGAAGACGTGTTCACGTGGATTCTTTTCATCACCGTACATTCTGAAAACATGTGGAACTTTTTTGGCCGTCAAGAAGCCGTCGAATTTAACAGAATTATTGCGGATAAAGTCGTTATTAGCGGTACAGATATATGTTGGTAAAAAGTTATCTTGAATGTACTCTTCCGTATTCAGTTGATCATGTTTACTTTTCAATAATTCATCGGTAAAGTAAGCCTGTGTTACATTTCTAACTGTATCCGGATCAAACATAAAATTAGCAGAACTATTTAAAGCCACAGCACGGAAATGCAGATCAGTTAATTCATAGTTGAACATTTGACGATATTTTTCGTTGGTCAAAATAGTAGTATACTGTTCAGCCATTTGTCCACCGGCACTATCACCTACTAAGAAAACATTATTGGTATCAAGACCATATTCAGCTGCGTGATCGGCTACCCAATGAATATAGCGGTTGACATCATCCAATTCTTCTGGAAAAACTACGTCTGGGGCCAAACGATAATTAGGATTTACGAACGCGAATCCTCGTTGTGCCCAATTCAATCCATAAAATTGATAGGTTTCCTTAGTACCATAACACCAGCCACCACCGTGGATATTTATAATAGTAGGAATTGGTCCTTCAACATTTTCTGGTAAGTAAAGGTCTAACAAATTCCACTTTGGATCTGATCCATAAGCTATATCGTCAACACGTTTAACACCTTCAACTTCAGTTGGAAGTCCTTCATCACGTTTGTCGTCGTTAGCCTTAGCTCCTTTTCTAAAATCCATTATTGCATCAATTATTTTTTGTCCCATTTTGTAAGCGCCCCCATATACTTAAAATTTTAGCATAAAAAAACAATTAATAGATTAATTCTGTCGATATTAACCTATTAATTGTTTTATTTAGTTGCAACAACTGTCTTCCTATTAGTGATATATTCGTAGACCACCATCAAGATGGCACCAACGACGATACCTAAAGCGTTCGCTAAAACATCATTGATATCACTAGTCCGATTGATCAGGAATATATGTGATAAGTAATACTGGGACGTTTCAATTCCACCACCAATCATAAACCCAGTGAAGGCCATTGAAAGTATCGATACATGTGGGAAAAATTTTCTAATTAAGAATCCCAATGGCACCGTCAAAATAATATTTTCCGCAAAACCGATATCAATTATATCAAGTTGATGCAGATTTACCCGTCCAGTTCCCGCTGACATCACATAAACCGATGTTCCATCGAACGAAATTGGCGTAAAGAGAATCATCCCTAGAAAAGTTAAATAAACTAAACTTATTAGATAGAAATGACGCTTCTCGAATTCCTTAATATTATGATTGATGATTAAACCACTGATTATCGAAATAGTTAATATTATTAGTAAAGGTATAAAACGCATAACCAACACTCCCTTCATAATTTGTCCATTTGCTAATTGATACTTATACTTTAAAACTTGTTTATTTAAGCAAACTTAAAATTGATTGACGAAATTATGAAGTTATTGTGTTTTTTGTTTATTTCTAATTTAATCAGAATAGTTATTTTTAAATATTTCCACCAAAAACCGATTCAGTTTCCATACCCCAAAATTCTGGTAATTTATAAGTATATGCATACTCTAGAATAGAACTATCCACGGTAGGTAAATAAGTTAATCTTTCCTGATATACGTATAAATTATTTGTCCTATTAAAATAATTTAAAATATTGGAATCTTTCACTTTACTAATAGTTGTTTTTTGAGTATACGGCAACTTATAGGGATCAAGACCAACATCTTCCTTAATTCTGCTATAAACAGAGTCAAAGTTACTATCATCATCTAATTTGTTCTTATCAATATAATCCAAGCGAATATTACTTACAGAATATTGAGATGTTTTTTCTCCAATACATCTTATCCTTGTTACTTTTAAATACTTGTCGCTTGAATGAAGCCCCATTTTTTTTAATACTGTCTTGTCATCTTTGATTTCAACATTTAAAACCTTAACTCCTTCTGAATGACCATTAGACATATTTAGATCAGTGTAAAGGACGACACTTTTATGATTTTCCTTGGCAACAAAAGTACCCTTCCCTTTGATTCTAGTAACTTTATTTTGTTGTTGTAAAACATTTAATACTTTTACGGCCGTGGTTGAGCTTACATTAAATCGGCTACAAATTTCAGATTCACTATAAAATTTGTCTCCCTGATGTAATTTTCCACCACCTAATTCTTCGTTTAAGACATCTATTATTTCTTTATACTTAGGTACTGACATTTACCGAGATTTTCTCCTTAATTTTCAAAGTCAACCTTGGCAACACGGACTATCAAATCAGTCCCATACCTGAAACCGGTTGCGTTAACAGTAAGCATATCATTATTTTGCAAAAATTTTAATTGTTCATTGTTATCCAACCAGGTTATTTTCTTTACCTTCTTATCAATTCCAACGAATGAGCGTGGATTTGTACCTTCACCACCCAAAACTACATTACTATTTCCAGTGACCTTAATATCATAAATAAATAAATAATCGCTTTTACCATCACTTAATACAAAATCCCTTAGTCCTTCCGCGGCTTTTATTTGCGTTGGTTTTGCACTATAAATGGCTTGACCATAAAACTTCATCCAAAGACCAATCATTTTCATATATTCCTGAGATATAATCGGAATTTCCCCGGTACCTGTAAGACCTATATTCACTAATACGTTTGCACCAACTTTTTTCCCATGACAAATGGTTTCAATCACTTCCCCTGGAGATTTATAATCAATATCATTAGCAGCGATACCCCAGTGTTTGTTTAAAGTAATTGACATTTCTCCTGCAACATATTTTTGGCCTTTTTCTCCATGATTAATTGTGTCAGGAATTCCACGCTCATAAGTCACAGCATCAATTTCTGGATTAATGACTTTCCCCATATTCTTTAATCCAGTGTTATTGATAATAATCGCTTCTGGTTGATATTTACGAATAGTTCCATACAATTCATCAAGATGCCAATCGGCATCTTTTTTATTCCAATTACCATCAAACCAAAGACCACCAATCTTGCCATAATTTTTGCATAATAACTCTACTGATCTTTGTAAATACTTTAAATATTTATTGAAGTCATCTTTATACAAGGGGTTATGCCAATCATAGGATGCCATGTAAAAAAATGGACTAATATCGTATTTATGACAGGCATCAACATATTCTTTGATTAAATCTCTTTTTGCTGGACTATGCATTACATCAAAATCACTTAACCCTTTTGTATCATAAAGGAAAAATCCTTCGTGGTGCTTTGTAGTCAAAACAATGTACTTAGCACCCATATTTTTAGCTTTTTTAACAATTGACTCCGCATTAAAATCTTTTGCAGTAAATGTATTTATTAATTCTTCATATTTTCTTTGATCAATGTCATGGATGAATTCTGTCCATTCTCCTTGTTCCATTTGAGAATAAAGCCCCCAATGAATAAACAGTCCAAGTCCCATATGTTCATAATTTTTAATTCTCTCTACAGGCATACTCATCATTACAAACTCCTTTTTGGATATTTGCCATTAGGATAACACATTAGGTTACATTTTTTCAAATGACACTTTTACAATGATAATCATTGATACATAGGGATTAATTGTATTTTTAAAATGTAATTGTATTCGCTTACTTAATGTGTTAAGCTGATTTTAAAATTAAGTTAACACATTAAATATGTCGGAGGTGAATCTTTATGTATGTATTAGCTAGTCATGGTAATTATTCAAAAGAAACTCTGAGTAGCTGTGAAATGATTACTGGTAAGTTAAATGATTTCCAAATAGTATCTTTTAAAGATCCAATGGGAATTGATGATGTAGTAAAAAAATATCAAGGATTATATGAAAAAAATAATGATGATTTCTTCTACATCATTTGTGATATCAAAAGTGGAACACCAGCTAACTCCGCTTTAATTTTTAAAGGAACGCATAAAAAAGTTAGAGTATTCTCGGGACTTTCTTTTGGATTAGTTTTATCAATTGCAACAGGTACTCCTATTGAAAATGCTCTTGAAGAAAATAAAAAATTCTTGGTAGAAATCGATCCATCAGATCCACATAAAGCAACTACTAAGAAACAGATAGCAAGAAAAGAATCGCCTAAGAAGATGCCTGGTAAAGATCCAATTATCAATGTCAGAATTGACGCTCGATTGATACATGGTCAAGTCGCTACCATGTGGACAAGTAGTTTATCCGCTAGCCGAATTATGGTAATTGACGATAGTATTGTGAAAAGCAACGTTCAAAAAATGACTTTGAAAACAGCTGTTCCAGGTGGTGTGCATTTAAGTATTTTAACTACTGATGGTGCAGCAAGACGGATAAAAGAAAATCAATACGCTGGACAAAGGGTATTCATCATTGTTAGAAATCCTGCCGTGTTAAGTAAATTAACAGATGATGGAGTTAAGTTGAAAGAAATAAATGTTGGAAATATTTCAATGAAACAAGGTGCTCGACAAGTTGCTAAAAGTGTCGCCGTTACAGAGGAAGATGTAAAAACCTTTAACGATTTAAATAGTAAAGGAATCAATTTATATCATCAAATGGTGCCGAATGATAAAAAGCAAAATTTCATGACATTATTGGATAAAGGAGAATAAATTATTATGAGTATTGCTTGGTGGCAAATATTATTACTGACTTGTTTATCATTTTGGATGATTATCGATCAAATTACTGTTGGTATCTTATGTAATTATCCATTATTAATTGGATTTGTTTCGGGTATTATAATGGGCGACTTAAAAACTGGACTAGTTGTAGGTGCTACGCTTCAATTAATGGTCTTAGGAGTTGGTACTTATGGCGGTGCAAGTATGCCTGACTTTATGACCGGTGCCATCATTGGTACCGCCTACGCGGTTATGACAGGTAAAGGAGTCAACTTTGCCATTGGATTAGCCGTTCCTGTTGGACTATTAATGGTTCAGCTTGATGTGTTAGCAAGGTTCACAAATACCTTCTTCTTACATAAAGTCGATAAATATATCGACAAAAATGACACAACAAATGTAGCAAAAAATATCATCTATGGTGTATTCCCTTGGGGACTATCTAGATCAATCCCTGTGTTTGTTATGTTGATTGTTGGTAATAGCGTTGTAACTAAAATTGTTAATGCCATCCCTACTTGGCTATCAAATGGATTAAATGTAGCTGGTGGTATTCTACCAGTCGTCGGTATTGCCATTTTATTGAGATTTTTACCAACAAAGAAATTTATTTCTTACTTAATAATAGGCTTTATTGCAGCTTCATATCTCAAAATTCCAATGCTTGGAGTTGCCCTTCTAGGTCTAGCCTTAGCTATTATGCATTACAAACAAGGTAATAATAGTAATAATTCAAACTCAGATAATACTACACGTGAGGGGGAAACTGAAAATGAACTCGGTGAATACGAAAACTAATAAAGTCATTACAAAAAAAGATTTATTCAGAGCTAACTGGCGTTGGCTTTGGTCAAGTCAAATTTGTTGGAATTATGAAAGAATGATGTCTACTGGTTACCTATATACCATGCTTCCAACACTTAAAAAACTTTATTCAAAAGATAACGATCGTGTAGAAATGATGAAGATGCACAACCAATTCTTTAATACCAATGCCTACGTTGGTGGTTTCATCATTGGTATGGATATGGCTATTGAGGAAAAAGAAGGAATAAAAGCGAAAGATACGATTGCTGGATTAAAGACTGGCTTAATGGGGCCTTTTGCAGGTGTTGGTGATACTATTTTTGGAGTTATTCTTCCCACCATTTTTGGATCAATTGGTGCTTATATGGGACTTCACGGAAATCCAATTGGCGCAATTATCTGGCTTTTAGTTAATTTTGCCGTATTATTCTTAAGATTTTCATTATTACCATTAGGTTATTCTCAAGGTGAAAAATTAATTTACGCTGCCGGTGACAAACTAAACAAAATTACCGATTCAGCAATCTTGCTTGGTGTTACTGTTGTTGGCGCATTGATTCCAACCGTGGTATCAGTTAAAGTTCCCTTAGTCTTCAAAACCGGTAAGGTTGTTCTTAAAGCCCAATCTATTTTGAATCAAATTATGCCTTCTCTTGTACCAGTCATTTTAGTGGCAATTTGTTATTGGCTATTAGGTAAAAAGAAAATGAATTCAACAAGACTAATCGTTTCTGTTTTAATTGTTGGAATTATCCTTGGTGGATTAGGTATTTTAAGTAAGTAACTTCTTGAACATTAACTATTTTCTATCATTAATAATAAAAAAGAGCCTGATCAATCACAGGTTCTTTTTTATTAATTATTTTCCATCATGTAACTTTCTAAACTCACTCAACGGCATACCATCAAACGAATTATCTTCATGATTCAATCCATTCAACAATTTTATTTCAGCTTGTATCTTATTCCATTCTTTTGAATTAACTAAGATTCCCACTTCATTGCCATCTTTTGTAAAAGTTATTGGATTACCTTCTCTTAATTCACTAAACACTTTTGTATATTCCTTTAGAGCTGAAATTGGCCTTACCTCTGACATTACACCCACTCCTCTCAAGTAAATTTGAATACATAATATCATTATATTCTAGTGTAATCATTACAAAAAAATCCCGACTCCATTTTGGAATCGGGATTTTGCTTATTTATCTAATTCGTTGATTTGTGCTTCAATTTGATCATTACTTCTGAATTCATCATAAGTAGTATCTGCTCGATCAATCACACCATTTGCTGTTAAGTAAATCAAACGGTTAGCAATTGTCTGAATAAATTGGTGGTCATGTGAAGCAAAGATAATTGAACCTTTATAGTCAATCAAACTATCATTCAAGGCTGTAATTGATTCCAAATCTAAATGGTTAGTTGGATCATCAAGTAGTAAAACATTGGCCTTCAATAACATCATTTTTGATAACATGACACGAACTTTTTCTCCACCAGATAGAACGTTAACTTTCTTTGTAACATCATCCCCAGAGAATAACATTCTTCCTAAGAAACCACGCAAGAAAGTATCGTCATCTTCACCTTTTTCAGCAAATTGACGTAACCAATCAATAATCGGCGTGTCTTCATTGAACATTGAATTAAAGTCTTTTGGTAAGTATGCTTGGCTAGTTGTAACACCCCAAGTTACTGTACCTGAATCTGGTTCTAATTCACCTGTCAATACTTTGAATAAGGCTGTTGTTACCATATCATTTTTGGCTAAAAAGGCTACTTTATCATCTTTATTCAAAATAAAGTTAGCATTCTTCAAAACAGTCTTTCCATCAATAGAAATCGTCAAATCCTTCACCTGTAATAAATCATTTCCGATTTCACGGTTAGGAACAAACTTGATAAATGGATAACGACGTGAACTTGGTTGAATATCATCTAACGTAATCTTATCAAGCATCTTCTTACGAGAAGTGGCCTGTTTAGATTTAGAAGCATTCGCCGAGAAACGAGCAATAAAGTCTTGTAACTCTTTGATTTTTTCTTCTTTTTTAGAGTTCTGATCTTGTTTCATTTGTTGAGCTAATTCTGAAGATTGTTGCCAGAAATCGTAATTACCAGCATATAGTTGAATCTTACTGTAATCCAAATCAGCCATATATGTACATACTTTATTCAAGAAGTAACGGTCATGGGATACGACAATAACAGTATTTTCAAAATTGATCAAAAATTCTTCCAACCAATCGATTGAATCAACATCAAGCCCATTAGTAGGCTCATCCAATAGCAAAACATCTGGTTGACCAAATAAAGCTTGGGCTAACAACACTTTAATTTTTTGACCGGCTGTTAAATTAGCCATTTTTTCTTGATGCAGACTTTCAGGAATATTTAGGCCTTGAAGCATTTGTGAGGCTTCGCCCTCAGCTTCCCAGCCACCCATTTCACCAAATTTTGCTTCCAAGTCAGCAGCTTTTAGACCATCTTCTTCATTAAAGTCAGGTTTCATGTAGATGGCATCTTTTTCTTGCATAATTTTATACAAGTCAGCATGACCCATGAGAACAGTTTCCATGACTGTGTAGTCATCATAGTCAAAGTGGTTCTGCTTTAAAGTAGCCAAACGTTCATTAGGTCCTAATTTAACAGAACCAGTTGAAGGAGTTATCTCACCTGATAACACTTTTAGAAAAGTTGATTTACCGGCACCATTTGCGCCGATTAAGCCGTAACAGTTTCCTGGGGCAAATTTAATATTTACATCCTCAAATAACTTACGATCAGCATAGTGCAAACTAACGTTACTTACAGTAATCAAATATATAATCCTCATTTCTTAAACATAATTAAATTGCATTATACGGACTATTTTCAATGTATGCAAGTAAATATTCTCGTTATAGAGCCGTTATCAAGTAATAACAGCCACTAATTCCGATAAAAATATAAATGAAAAATTCCATAACTCGAATATTCAAATGACTAACCAATCGGTTGGCCAAGATTGTTCCTAAAACAGCCCCTATAAATCCTACTAAAACAAATTTCAAATTGTCGACTGTTAGAATTCCAGTTGAAAAACGTAAGCTGGTCATGATAATCGTATCAATTAAAAAGAACGTTTGAATACTGGCTAAATAATTCTCTTTAGAATCAGAAATAGTCAAAAAGTACAGTGCCATTAGTGGTCCACCAATACCAAACATTCCATTGAAAAATCCTGAAATCAAAGCAAAGACCACCATGACATAAAATGGAATTGACTTAACCGATATCGACTTCAAATTCATTACAGTGTAGTACAGTGCCAAAATTATCAATAACAATCCTAATAAAATTTTTAAATACCCTGCTGCTAAATATTTACTCAAATGCAGTGAAAAAACGGCCATGACGATATAAATCAAAAATGGTCCAACCAATTTTTGCCACTTCAACGCTTTACGATACTTCCAAGCCACCATGATAATAGCAATCGACATCGTTAACGTGGAAACTCCAGCACTTTGATTGATCGGTAAAAGTTGTGGTAAAAAAACCATTAAGACAATTCCTGAACCAAAGCCAGTGACCCCTTGAACGAACCCCGCTAACGTGGCTGCCAAAATCATTACAAATATCCAACTCATAAAATACCCTCCATATTAATATATTAACGTATTAATAGGTAGTTATCAGTTATCTTTTGAAAGGAAATTGTAGATCATTGCCATCATGCCACCAATAACAACACCTGTGGCATTAGAAATCACATCATTAATATCGCTTGTACGATCAATCAAGAAATGATGTGACAAGACATATTGCATAGACTCAAAACTAGAACCAATCAGAATTCCCAAAATAGCCAACAATATCAGTGGAAATTTCGGAAATACTTTTTTAATAAAGAAACCAAACGGTACAGTCATAATAATATTTTCATAAAACTCAATTCCGGATAATTGTAATTCATATAGATTCACGCGTCCCAAACCAGGTGGCAGAATCTTAACTGTTATTCCATCAATAGAAATCGGCATGAACAAAACAGCCATCAATCCCACGAAATACAGCCAATAGAAGAGAACAAAATATGGTCGAGAAAGTTTCTTTAAATTGCCAAAAATATATAAACCACTGACCATTGCTAATAGCAAAATAAATAATGTCGGTATCCAACGCATTGCTATACACCTCTCTTCCTTATTTTTTAATAATAAAAAATCGACCCATTTATAATTCATCGGTCGACTTATTATGCCACTATACACGTTGCTTTTCTAATTTAACCTGCAACTTAGTTCTTTCTTCAATCTTTTTAATAACTTCATTTATGGCTGCCACATCATGGCCATTGGAGGATAAATCTAAATCAACATCCCTACCCTTAGCCAATTTTAATGACAGATAATAAGGACTATTGAATGCCTGATATGCCGAATCCACCACATAAAACGTAGCATCAATTGAACCATCCGGTCCGATTCCCTTTGGCAAATCTATTCCTTTTCCAACAACGATTGAGAAGGCCTTAATTTCGTTAAATTTTACAGTCTCCTCATTGGATATATTGGGAAACAATATGGCCTTAACCCTCTTACCAGTTGTGCTGTAATCCTGATAATGAATGCCCCGATTATCAACGATCCACTGATCTAAATTATCTCTTGTTTTAAGAGTATATAGCATCACAATGGCTATCAAACAAGCAATACCAAACAAAATAGCTATCAATACTTTTCGTGATAATAGGTAAAAGAAAAATCCAATGATAATTCCACCAAATAGAGAAACCATCAACGGTAAATAATTAATCTTATGACCAAAACTCAAACTCATTATCAGCACAACCCTTCATTTTTAATGTAAACTCTTACATTGATTATAACTCACATTTACTCCTCCATTGGGTTTGCATTATTCAATTTTTCTTTGGAGCTATTGCCCATTTAAAGAGATGGCTCCTTGTTGACGTTGTGGTCTTTGTTTAGGATCAAGGATATATCGATTAATTAAATCGATAATCTGGTCATTTTGAGGCAAATCAGAATGTTGAGCATCAGATCCGGAAACGGATATAGAGGTAAAGTGTTTAACTTGTCCCTGATAGATATATTTTCCGGCCATAACACTTCCCAGAGGCACCAATCCATCAGAGTTATAAGTCTCTATCCCTGCAACTGAATAGACACTAAGACTTGATGGAATCTTATCACGATCGTCAATAAAATCGGATAACATTTGAGTTTTATGACGAACCGATTTTTCATTAAAATTATATGGTGAACCAATTGTCATTAATTGCTTGATTTTTACCTGTTCTGAATATTCAGAATAATAATTTTCCAAAAAGGCTGTATAAATCAATCCACCATTTGAATGTCCAATGGCTTTAAAATTATTGAAATTATATTGTTTTGTCAAAAATTTAAAGGCTACGTTGAACCATTTAGCCTGCTTCTTAATATTGTCATAACCATCATGATTATTTTCAAAACCAACGACTATTACCGGCTCATTATCACCACGACGCAAACGTCCAGAAATATGTAGTTTACTATCGGTGGTAACTCGTATTTTGATTAAACTATGCGGATGTTTATTATTTTTGTTCAGTTTATCGACTAACGTATCAAACCGATTTACTGAAGCAGAACTACCTGGAATCATTATAACTGGTGACAGCTTAGAATTGTGAATCTTGGCTAATTCGGTTGTATTCTGATGTGACCAGTTCAATGAAACAAAAATCAGTGTTACTGACAGAACGATTCCTAGGATAGTCCAAAACCAATGCTTAATTTTCATTGATGTCACCTGCCCTCTGACTAATTCGATCTGACAATTTGACGAACGGCATATAGATCAAGACATCAATCACTAATAAAATAGCCCCTAAAGCCAAAGTTATCCAGTTACCATTCGTACCAATAAATGCAATCAATGGGCCTGGAGTTCCCAAGGGAACTGGATAAGCAGCCACGGGCATCCAATGTAAGAGAATAAAAATTGCGGCCACTATCATATTAAACAATGGTGTAATGAGAAATGGTACTAGAAAAACTGGATTAAAGAGCACTGGTATACCAAGCATCATAGAATAATGACTATTAAATACCGCTGGAAAAATCGACCATTTGGCGACATTACGGTTTCGATTCTTTTTTGAAAAAATCAAAATAGCAATAATCAAAGCAATCATTACCCCACTACCACCAAAATTGGCGAAACTGTGGAATAAAGTTGTGTCGGTAAACTTATACGGTACATTCCAAGATGAACCGGCCTTCAAAGCCGCATTCATGTTAGCCATCGAAGGCGCATCATTAAAGGTAGGGTTATTGCTAAAAGGACCACCAACTGCCATCCAAGATAGTAAGTCAGTTAAGAAGCCCATGCCTAAAACATAGACTAATGAATTGAACGGAGAATGTTCAGTTACAAAACTAGCCACATAAGTTGGTATTTCCAATTTCACTACAAATAATCCAGCTAAATTCAAAATTGCTGAAACTAATAAAACAATGAAAACAGGAATAATAATTTTGTAACGTTGTTGAATCTTCGAATTATCAAAACTAACCCAAAGTCGACCACAGAGATAACCGATAATCAAAGCTATCAACATCCCCTGCGACATAAAGAAGCGACTAAAATTAGGTAATCCATCTTCAGTTGGTTGATATGAAATAATCAAAAACGACAACAATCCAATAGCTCCAGCACTGGCACCGTCCTTCTTATACTCTTTAGCAGTGAAATAAGCTATTCCATAAGCAGCATAGAGAGCAATCATATCAATTGTACAGTGAAAAATTACTTCCATAACCCAACTCAATTCACGTGAATATGGCAGCCAATTAGTAATGCCAAACATTTGTGCCATATAACCTGTTTTAGTTAAAAATGCGAACTTAATAACATCGGCAAAACTGCCTAATAACATAATCGGAAATAATAGCGTTAAAGTATTACGAACAGCACTCGCAACTTTAGTGTTACGAATCTGAGCAAAAGAATTCAATAAACGAGTGACCATGTTTACCCCTCTTAACTATTCAACAAAGTATGTTCGTTATTCAATTTTATATTATTGACTTCTTATCAATTTTTATCCATAAAAAACACCCAAATTATCTGAAAAAAATGAGTTTATCTAACAATAAATTACACAAAAAATGGAATATCTTGTTGATCAAGATAAACATGGAACATACTTAAAATAAATAGAAGCAGGTAACCAAAACTGATTACCTGCCTCTATTTTCCCTAATACGGTTTTACTTTACTGCCGTAAATCTCATTACCATCGTAAACTGCATCGTTAACAGAGAATTTGTTGTCATCCAATAATTTAATATCACTACCGATCCAATACCAGCCCGGAGTCAATGATGTTAATCCCAAGTGTGGACGTTGGAAGACGTGAGTCTCCATATAATACATCTTACTCTTAGCAAATCTCACTTGATTGTTATCATAATTTACTCGTAGGTAAAAATTTGGTAACAAAAGAACTGATTTAACACGTGGTGTCTCTTCATCCATTCTATCTTCCCCTTTCAATCTTTAATAAATTTAATATAACATTAATTTTTAGAAACCGCTTTCAAACATTGAATAGAAAATACATCCGTTATAAATTTATTTGTAAGTTTTCAATAAGTCTTATATCATGATAAGTATACTTTATAGAAATCAGGTGAAAACCATGAATTTAACTAACATCATGGCTTGTATGCCCGCAAATGATGCAGGACGTTTTTCAGCAAAATAAAATTTAGGAGTCTAAAATGAAAAACGTCCGTAACACCGTACCATCACTTTTATTGATCATTGTACTTGTGGGATTTCCTCAAATCAGCGAATCAATATTTACACCCGTTCTACCTCAAATCAGTTCTCAAATGAAGGTCAGCGCTGGAACCTCTCAATTAACAATGAGTATTTACTTTGTTGCCTTTGCCATCGGAGTTCTCTTTTGGGGTCAATTATCTGATAAAATTGGCCGTCGTTTGGCTATGTTAATCGGAATCATCTTTTATTTACTAGGAAACTTTGGTTTATTACTGAGTTCTAATTTCAATTACTTATTAGTGGCCCGCTTTGTTCAAGCTTTTGGAGCTAGTGTTGGCTCAGTCGTCACACAAACTATCATGCGTGAAAGTTTTTCTGGTATTGCCAGTACCAAAGTTTTCTCCAAGGTTGGAGCCGCAATGGCTTTGTCACCCGCTTTTGGTCCACTAATTGGTGGACTAATTCAGACCTATCTAGGTTATAAAAATGTTTTCAGTTTTTTAATCGCCATGGCCGTGACCACATTACTTTATGCTTATTACCGTCTGCCGGAAACGATTGATCGTGAAAATATTCAAGAAGTCTCACTACTCAAAGTAACTTTTAGACTATTAAAAGATCCAATCGTGTGGGTTTACAGTATTCTAATTGGCGGAATAAATGGCATCTTATTCGGTTATTACTCCGAGGCACCATTTATCTTTACCAAACATTTCCACTACTCTTCAATCCAATATGGAAGTTTAGGCATGTCTTTGGCACTAGCCAGTTTGTTGGGTGCCATTTTAGTCAACTTCCTAGCCAAGTACATCAAAGCCAAATATATCGGTTTGATTGGACTTACTTTTAGCAGTATTTCGGCCTTACTTTTAGTAATTAGTCTCCAATTCGATAGCTCATTTTTAATGATTATTGGATTCTTCCTGATTTTTCTAGGCTTGAATACGACATTACCAATTGCCTTAAATCTAGCTCTAAAGGGTTATGAAGATGTTATTGGCAGTGCCAGTGGTTTATTCAGTTTCGGTTATTATTTGATCGTCAGTGGATTAACTTATCTAGTGAGTTTCATTCACAATGGAACTATTCTTTCACTACCATTATCTATCCTTGCCACAAGTTTGATCATGTTAATAGCTTACTTGCCAATTGCACGAAAAAATAATTTATAAACTAAAAATGGATCATAGAAGATTTTCTCTTATGATCCATTTTTATATATTTTTCATTTCGTTAGAATCACCAATCAACGGCAACAACTGTGGCTTTCCATAATAATAGCCTTGGCGGAAATTAATTCCCAATTTATTGCTGATTTCATCATCCTCAGAATCTTCAATTCCTTCGAGAATTAAACGTTGTCCATATTCAGTACTAATACCTTTCCAGGCGCGAAGTTTTTCACGTAAATTAGGATCTTCAATATTTGAACGAAAGTTTTGCAAAGCAAATTTTAGTTCTGAAGCTAATGGCAAGAAACTACGTACACTATCAAAACTATTGTCGCCAGTTCCTACGTCATCCAATGAAATTTGCATGCCATGTTCCATAAAATTACGTAAATAAGGTACCAGGCTGGAATCACAATATTGTTGTGGTCCTTGCTCTTCAGTCAGTTCTACAACAAGTTTAGTGGGATACAGTTGCATCTGACTCTTAATGATAGCCTTAGCCATTTGCGTATCCATCAATTGTTCACGGCTAACATTTACAGAACAATATTGAACCTTTTTCCCCAATATTTTAGTTGTCTCAACCAACAACTTTGCGTTCACATTCAAGTCAATATCGACAAAAGATTCGGGAAGTCGCCAGCCGTCTGGAGTCCATTGCTTGATTAAAAGTTCATAACCAAAAATAGAATGAGTTCTTACATCTATTTGTGGTTGTACAAAATAACGATAAATCGGTTTCAATATTACATCGCCTTCTAAATTTAAAATAAAGTATTAATTCTCTACAATTTTGATATTAAACGTCTATACTTTAAGTATACTATAAGTTAGAATAAATAAATAAATTTATGAAAATTGATAAATGTAAAAATAATAGAAAAGTCGTGGTAATTGAATGAAAGTAGCCATTATAGGATGCACTCACGCAGGTATTTCTGCCATGAATCAATGCTTGAAATATTATCCAGATGCAGAGATTACTGTTTATGAGCGACACGCCGACATATCCTATTTATCCTGTGCAACTTACTTGCATATTGGCGGCGCTGTAAAAGATTTAGGAGACGTTTTTTACGCTATCCCAGAAGAATTTGTTAAAAAAGGTGTTCACATGCGTATGCAACATGACGTCATTAAAATTGATGCTCAAGCTCACACTATTTTGGCTCAGAACTTGAAAACACGTGAATTTCTTCATGATAAGTACGATAAACTTATCATGGCAACAGGTTCAAGAACAAGTATTCCTGTCATCGCAGGAATTGAAAATCCCAAAGTCATGTTATGTAAAACTTGCAATCAAGCCCATCACCTTTCCGAAACTTCTAAAAATAACCATAAGATTGCCGTTTTAGGCGGTGGTTATGCTGGTGTTGAATTAGCTGAAGGTTTCGTCAAGTCTGGACATGAAGTTGTATTATTCCAAAGAAATAAACAACTATTGGATGAGTATGTTGACGCAACTATTTCTGATCGAGTTAAGAAACTTTTAGAGGATAATCATGTCAATGTTTTGACTGGTACCGACGTAACTCGATTCAGTGATACTGAAGACAAGCATATCAAGATTTCAACTGAGAATAGCGAATATATTGTCGATATGGTAGCTATCAGTCCAGGGGTTCTTCCACAATCCGACTTACTTAAAGGTCAAGTTAATATTGCTAAAAATGGTGCCATCATCACTAACGCTTACATGCAAACATCTGATCCTAATATTTTTGCTGCCGGAGATGTTACTGAAATCCAATACAATCCAACTTTAACTTCCAAGTATATTCCTTTGGCATCCCATGCTGTTCGTCAAGGCACTCTGGCTGGCATGAATCTTTTCAAACGTCGTCGTAAATCAATGGGCAGTCAAGCAACTAGTGGTATGTTGTTATTCGGTCAAACAATTGCTTGTACCGGTCTCACTCTAGACGCTGCTAAAGAGGCTAATTATGATGCTCATCATGTTTTCTTCGAAAGCAATTATCGTCCTGACTTTATGCCAACCAATACTAAAATAAATATCGAATTAGTCTATGACCGCAAAAGTCGTCGTGTCCTAGGTGCTCAATTTATGAGTTCTCATGAAGTTGCACAATCAGCCAACACTGTTTCCGTAATCATTCAAAATAATAATACGATCGACGATTTAGCCTATGTTGATATGCTCTTCTCACCTAACTTTGATGAGCCCTTCAATTACCTTAATTTAGTTGCTCAAAAGGCAATTGATAAGGAAATAGATTATTGGGGTATGGATTAAATCAACGAAAAAAAATAAAGATACGATTATGTATCTTTATTTTTTTACACTTTTTATTCCATACCTGTAGGTAACTTTTGATAAGCACGACCATGTGTGTCATTGATTGTTGCTTGATACAAAGTATCAATAGCAGCTGGGCCACCAACATGTCCCATTCCCCAATATTGTAGTGATTTATTTAGATTAGCAGCTACTTGATGGTAGTTGTTTGTGGACTTCAATTGTTTAGCACTCTTAATTAGAAGGTCCATCAATTCCGAATTTTTTTGAACTTCTTTATCTTGACTTGCAACATGAATTGCTTCCATCAAGGCTTCAGCAGGTTCTACATTTGCCATAATCTAAAATCCCCTTTCATAACATGTAAAGGTTAACATTAGTATCTTTTTATCGTCAATACTTAGTTGACGGATTGCCAATCTTTCAAATTTATTTCTGTTAATTAATAGCTATACCAATTGACAATCTCTCATGTTATCCCCTTTCTGATATGATGCGTTATTATGTTTCCGATAACAGGATATTAGGTAGCTTGTTATTAATTCATTACTTGATAAATGTATCTTTGGGAGATAATATTATGAAACTATTTAACAAATGTCTATTATTAACTTCTCTTTTTACAATTGGTTTAGTTCCAACAATTTCAACTATACCTGCTCAAGCAGCTTCCACTACTAAGGAATGTGATGTTAAAAAGCTCAATGAAAAAGATCTCTACTTCCTCGTTGGCAAGGATGAACTAGTTAAAGCTAAAGGTGTTGAAATAATTACTAATAATTCACATGATGTAGACGAAATGGATGAAATAACCTCATCCAGCGATTATATGGTTAAAGTATTGGTTCCTAAAACTGCCACATACAATCTTAAAGGAACCAAATTATCACACACTTTGTCACAAGGAACTGTTTGTTCATTAGGCGGTCAAAAGAAATTTGCCGAGAAAACTTATTATAAAGTAGGTGCTGAACACTTTGTTCCCATGACAGAGGTCTACTAAATAATAAATGAATTTCATTTTTAAAACGACTATGATTAGTCGTTTTTTATTTTAGAATTGTCACTAACCACTTTCAAAACTGTCCGCTAATGATTAACTTTCGATGATAGACTACGCCTATCAATTAATTAACGAGGGCCATTATGAAATCCACTAGAACAACTATTAGTATTCTTAGTCTTTCCACGGTTAGTAACATAACTACTGTTATTACAGGAGTTATTCCCCAATTAAGACGGGAATTTCCCAACATACCAACAACCATGATTGAATGGCTAGTCACTATTGCCAATTTCAGTGCTTTGCTAACGATATTGCCTAATCCTTTTCTCAGCCGAAAATTAGGTATTAAAAAAGTTGTTATTATTGGACTACTTATTAGTGCTACTGCCGGAATAATACCTGCTTTCAGTAATAATTTTCTACTGATAATGTGCAGTCGTTTTATTCTAGGATTAGGTGTGGGCCTCTTTTCACCACACGCTATCAGTCTAATTGCTCACAACTATAGTGGTGAGTTTCGGGCCAAATTATTAGGGTATCAAACAGGTTTAACAGCTCTAGGCAATGCAATTTTACTAGGTTTAGCTGGATTACTAGTGGGAATCTGGCATGCGGTTTTTGGACTTTATTTGATTCTTATTTTTATTGCCATTCTAATTGGTCTCTTCGTACCCGAACCAGAGAAACCTTCCATAGAGACTAAGAATTCAAAAGTCAAACTTCCTTGGCAAAAATGGCAACTAATTATCCTAACCTTTATCACTTATCTATTAATTTGGGGTGTACAGTTAAAATTACCCAGTTACTTTGAAATCAAGCAATTAGGTAACCCACAAATTATTAATTTGACCCTATCGGCTATGAATTTAGGTGGATTAGTCGCTGGTTTACTGTTTGGGACTCTACATAAGAAAATTCACCGTTTTACTTTAACGATGGGTTATTTAGGGGCTACCCTTACTGTTCTGATTTTATGGGCTACCGATACCAGTTACATTGCAATTACAGCAGCTATTTTATTTAATTTTGTTTATTCATTTACAGGGCCCTATTTAGTTTTTGCTAGTAATCAAGGGCTAGAACCAGCACAGATTAATTCACTAAGTAGTTACTTGACCGTTTCTACGATTATTAGTGCTTTCTTTGCTCCACTGATCTGGAATTATTTGGGAAACTTCGGACCTCAAAATTTGACTAGCAACGTATTACTCTGGATCACAGTGACTCTCTTTATTATTTCCATTATTACCATCTTTCCTAAAAAATCATGAGCAAACTATTTGCGCCTAAATTATATATGCTGTAAATTTATAAGTGTAATAAAGGTTGTGTGCAAATAGCAATTGCACAATCTATTTATCAATGGAAAGGATCTTAACTATGAAAATCAACTTTAAAGATGAAGCACTAAAATATTTGGAAGACAAGATTCCAGCCGGTAGTACTGTTATTTTAACAACAGATGACGGTTCTAATAAATATTCCAGTCTAGGTGGTAGCTGTGCTATCGGTGATAAATTTCAATTAGTTATTCTTAAAGATGCTGATCCTAAATATACTGTTCCAATCGAAAATAACGCTGGTTACAACTTGAGTACTGAAGAACAATACACTGACTTCTTTACTGATGGTTTGAATATCTCACGTTGGCATAATGCTTTAGCTCTTAAAGATAATAGTGGTATTCTTGATGGTGCCCTATCAGTTGTTGACTGGAGAAATGTTAAACCTGAAACTGCCGAAGAACGTCACAACAAGATGGTTAAACTTGGCGATCAAATTTGCTAATAAATTAAAAAAGATGTAATTGAATTGCATCTTTTTCTTCAAAGCAAAAGATTGTGTGCAACTCATTTGCAATCAACTTAAATATAATGTATAGTAATACTTGTAATAAAGATTCAATCAAAAGAACTTTTAAATAAAAAATAAGCGAGGAAAACAACTATGAAAATTAATATTAAAGATGAAGCACAAGCATATTTAGCAGAAAGAATTCCTAGTGGATTCCCAATGATTCTTACAACAGATGATGGTTCAAACAAATATTCTAGTCTTGGTGGTAGTTGTGCTATCGGTGATAAATTTCAAATTGTCATTTTAAAAGATGAAGATCCTAAATATACCGTAGATCTTGAAAATGATGCTGGTTACGATTTGAAGACATCCCCTTCTGATGCCGACTTACTAACAGATGGTTTGAATATTTCACTATGGCATAATGCTCTAGCTCTTAAAGACAATAGTGGTATCCTTGACGGTGCCCTTTCAGTTGTTGATTGGAGAAACGTTAAACCTGAAACTGCTGAAGAACGTCGTGAAAAGATGGTTAAACTTGGTGACCAAATCTGTTAATCAAATTACATTTAAACAAAAGACTTAGGACAATTTTCCTAAGTCTTTTTTTTGCGAACAAATTTATCGGTATAATGTATGTAACATAATCTTTATGGAGGAATCATATGAAATATCCTATCTTACTATTCGACCTCGACAACACCATTCTTGACACTAAGGCCAACGCCGAAAAAGCTCTACACAAATTGTCAAAGCAAATTGACTTTCCCTTTACCGACGACCAAATTGCCTACTGGCATGAATTAAACGACGACCTCTGGGAAAAATTGGAACGCAAAGAAATTGAACGTGACGACCTTTTGAATACTCGTTTTGAATTATACTTTGATCATTTTGGTAAAAAAGTTGACGGTATTAAAGTTAATGCAACCTATCTCGAACTTTTTAAACTGGAAAATATTCTTATACCACACGCTAAGTCAGTTTTAGACACTTTGCATCAATCTCACCGTATCTTTGCGGTCTCAAACGGTACTAAAGAAAAGCAATATTCACAATTAACTCGCTCTAATCTATTGATTGACTTTGACGATTTATACTTATCCGAAGATCTTGGTTACCAAAAGCCTGATCCTAATTTCTTCAAAGCTGTTATCGATAAAATTGGCGTTGATCAACAAAAAATGTTAGTTATTGGTGATTCATTAACAGCAGATATTTCTGGTGCCAATGCTGCTCATCTGGATTCCGTTTGGTTCAATCCTAAAGAGATTACTAATGAAACTACATTCAAAGAAACTTATGAGATCAAGGATTTAGACCAATTAATTAAAATAACAAACCTATAAAAAAGGTGTTCACATCAACCAGACCGGTTAATATGAACACCCTTTTAGCTTATAATCTTTTTTTAATAAAAGATAACGATTTTAGAATCGCTCTATTTATTATTTGTCAGCACGACGTTGGAAGAACTTAACAATTTCAACGATAAGTACCATCAAGACACCAGCACCTAAAACAATCGACCATTGTAACATGTTCAATTCAGTTACATGGAATAAACCATTAAAGCCTGGTACTAAAATTGTCGCTGCAACCATAATGAATGAAGTGGCAACTCCAATATTAAACATCTTATTCTTAAATGGATGTACTTTGAAAATTGATTGATAAGTCGATTTAACGTTAAATGCGTGGAACAACTGAATCAAGGCTAAAGTAGCATAAGCCATTGTTAAAGCATCGGCGTGCATAGCAGCATTAGTGGTATGAACTGGGAATGTAATTGCCAATCCATAAACTCCTAATGTGATCAGACCTTCTAAGATTCCTTGGTAGACGATTGAAGAACCAATTCCTCCGCCCAAGAAACTGGATTTACGACCACGCGGTTTACGATCCATAATGCCCGGTTCTGTAGGTTCAACACCCAATGCAATTGCTGGAAATGTGTCGGTTGCTAAGTTGATCCACAGTAGTTGAACTGGAAGTAAAATGTCCCAACCCAATAGTGTCATCATGAATAAAGTCAAAACTTCACCTAAATTAGCTGAAAGTAAATATTGAATCGACTTTTGAATATTTGAGAAGACTTTTCGGCCCTCTTCAACAGCTACAATGATAGTAGCAAAGTTATCATCAGCTAAGACCATATCAGAGGCACCTTTAGATACTTCAGTACCGGTAATACCCATTCCAATACCAATATCAGCTGATTTTAGAGCAGGAGCATCGTTAACTCCATCCCCTGTCATTGCTACAACTTTACCTTTGTCTTGCCAAGCACTAACAATTCTAACTTTGTGTTCTGGTGAGACACGTGCATAAACCGAATACTGTTGAACTTTTTTGTCAAATTCTTCATCACTCAATTGATCCAACTGAGCCCCAGTAATAACCGTGTTATCATCACCTGGTTTAATAATACCTAATCGCCCGGCAATAGCTTCAGCCGTATCTTGATGATCACCAGTAATCATAATTGGACGAATACCAGCTTTTTTAGCCTCTGCTACAGCTTGAGCAGCTTCTGGACGTTCTGGATCGATCATTCCTATCAATCCGGCAAAAATCAAATCATTTTCGACAGTATCAGAATCAACTGTTGTTGGTACCTGGTCAATTATCTTATAACCCATTGCCAATACTCGTAAAGCCTGAACAGCCATACCTTTATTCTGCTTCAAAATTTCAGCCTTATCGGCATCTGTAAAATCTCGTACTTCATCTGGTGTAACCTGAATTTTGGTAATACGTTGTAATAACATATCAGGTGCACCTTTTACGGCTACCAAATACTTATTATTTGGTAATCGATGAATCGTTGACATCAATTTACGTTCTGAATCAAATGGTACTTCTGCAACACGTGGTTCTTTAACCAACTCATCCTCTACTTGGTAATCGTGATCAAAACCAAATTGTATCAAAGCAGTTTCAGTTGGATCACCCACTAGAGTTCCGTCACTTTGAATCTTTGTATCATTACTAAAGGTCATAACTTGTAGAACTTTATCAGTACCTGAAATTGGTTCTGAAGCATCCTGTAATTTACCGTATTGATAAACTTTTTCCACGGTCATCTTATTCTGTGTTAATGTTCCCGTCTTATCTGAAGCAACAATTTCTGTACTACCCAATGTTTCTACAGCTGGTAACTTACGAACTAGAGCTTTTCTTTTGGCCATTCTTGTTGTTCCTAAGGCCAAAATAATTGTCACAATAGCGGGTAACCCTTCAGGAATAGCGGCAACAGCTAATGAAATTGCTACCAGTAACATATTAATAACCAGTTCATTCATTGGTAGACCATCGTGATTATTGAAGATACCCACTGCAAAAATAACTGCCGCAATAATCAAAATTAGCCATGTTAAAGTTTTCCCTAAAGAATTCAAATTATCCTGTAACGGTGTTCCAGTATCTTCAGCTTGATTGATCATTCCAGCAATCTGTCCAACTTGTGTGTCCATACCGATGCCAACAACAATTCCGACACCTCGTCCATATGTCACATTACTATTCATATAGGCCATGTTCTTACGATCACCCAAGGGAATATCCTCGTCTGTTAATACCTCAGCAGATTTCTCTACAGGAACTGATTCACCAGTTAAAGCTGACTCCTCAATCTTCATGGAGGCTGAATCGAGTAAGCGAATATCGGCAGGTACGATATCACCAGCTTCTAGTAAAACTACATCCCCCACGACCAAGTTCTCACTACTAATGGTTTCCAATTTTCCATTTCGTTTTACGTGAGCTTCTGGGGTCGACATTTCTTTCAAAGCATCGATAGCTTCCTCAGCTTTTGATTCCTGAAAAACACCAAAAATGGCATTGATAATGACAACTGCTAAAATCAGAGCTGCATCTGCCCATTCTTTGGCTACTAATCCAGATATTAGAGCTGCTACCAATAAAACAATAATCATGAAGTCCTTAAACTGATCTAAGAAACGTTGAACAATATTCTTCCGTTTCCCTTGAGCTAGAGCATTAGGGCCGTTTTCTTTCAAAAGCTTTGCGGCCTGTTGGTCACTTAATCCATCCTCACTAGTTTTAAATTTACTTAGTAAGGATTCCTTACTTAAAGCATAGTATCGAGAAAATCTTTTATCTTCGACTTGTTTCATTAGTATCCCTTCCTTCTATAAAAAAAGAGACTTGCACGCTAAATATGCGCACAAGTCTCACTAATTAAGACAAAACCAGAGCTACGTCTTGTTGACGATTTTGTCACAGCAACCTGCAAGTTACTCCCTTGTTGTAATTTTATTATAAAGGAATCCAAAATTTAAAGCAAAGAACAAGTTAACTATTTTTTCTATAAAAAAAGACGTTGTGAAAACTCACAACATCTTGAATAAATTTAAATTTTATTAGGCAACTACATAAGCTGAACTAACCCATTCGTTAGTAGCAACTCGATAATATGTAACGCCATTAACAACTTTAGTTTGATCTGTCTTCCATGGTGTATTGTTACCTAGGACTTCGTTAGTAATGTCCTTCATTGTACCATCACTTTGTAAAGCTTGAAGCTTAACATATGATCCTGAAGGATTCTTTACCTTAATGACATTACTGCTAGATGAACTGTTTGAACTACTATTATTAGTAGTTGCAGATGATGAACTGTTTCCAGTTACATAACTTGCTGCAACCCATTCATTTGTAGCAACACGGTAATAAGTTACGCCATTAACTGATTTAGTTTGATCTGTCTTCCATGGTGTATTATTACCTAAAACTTCATTAGTGATTCTCTTCATCGTACCATCACTTTGAAGTGCCATTAGAGGAACGTAACTACTAGAAGAATTCTTTACAGTAATTACATCTGCACTTGCACCTGCACTATTTGAACCACTATCGGTTGAAGCTGAACTACTTGAGCTACTGTTATCTGTAGTCGTTGTTGTAGTTGTTGAGCTAGAACCAGTTGGTGATGTATAGCTGGCAAAGTAACTATCATATAATTCTGAAACATCAAAGTTTCCATAACTACCATTGAATGTGTATGAACTTGACCATTGCCATGCGTGTTGAGTTGTATACTCTTCTACACCTGTAGCATTATATGGATATGCGGCAATCCAACCTTGATTTACAGTCATAGTTGTACCAACCCATGAACCCATAGTGTAAATACATGAACGATATCCATATTTAGCAACTTCACTCATAAAGGCTGCATTATTAGCATCGTTTTGAGCTGTTGATAAATTCTGTTGTTCTGAACTTTCAACATCAGTTGCTAAAACGGCTCCACTTGGTAAACCATCAGCTTGAGCAATCTTGGCAGCATAGTCAGCTTCATCTTTGGCACCACTGACAGTACTGTATCTAGCATAATGATATCCATTAACATACAAGCCAGCAGACTTAGCGGCTGCAATATTACCGGCAGCTGTTGAGTCCTTAAATGATGTACCTTCACTAACCTTAGTGACAATCGCCTTGATACCATAATTATTATGCATATCAGTAAAATTAGAAACAGTCATCGCCCCATTGTTATTGGACACATCGACCATATCAGCACGTGCAGCTTGGACATTTGTTGCACCCACAAAAAACAAAACTATCGACATTACTGTAGTAAGAGCTACAATAATTCTTCTTTTCAAAGCCATAATTCCCTTCTCCCTTTCGTTGCCATCGCAACAAAACAAATTATAAAGCAGAAATCTTGACAATGACTGAAAGTTACAGTTTTGTTCACTGATAGTAATTAAACTGTAACAAAAAAGAGAAAAATAACTATTGAATTATTGACAATATTTTGTCGCATTAACTATTGGTTATGTTAAACATAACTTTTAATTAATACAAAAAATCAAATAACCAAAAAAATCTCTTAGATTTTTCAGTCTAGGAGATTTTCATTTAAGAATTTTTTTGTATAAAATCACGATACCAATAAAAACTCTTCTTTGGTATTCGCGTCAAATTTTTAGGACCATTATCATCACGATCAACGTATACAAATCCATAACGCTTTTTATACCCATTTAACCAACTCAATAAATCTGTGAAGGACCACGCACAATATCCTAATAAATCTACACCATCGGTCAAAGCACGTTGCATCTCAGTTATATGAGTTTGTAAATAATCAATCCGATATTGATCATTAACCTCATTATTACCTTCTAACTTATCGTGAGCTCCTAAACCATTTTCAGTAACCATTATTGGTAACTGATACTTTTCGTAAACTCGGCGTAAAGTTATCCTGAAACCAACTGAATCAATTTCCCATCCCCACTGTGTCTTATGCAAATAAGGATTTTCTACATTGTTAAACATTGCCATCTCTGGGGTTTGTGCTTGGGTATCTTTAGGTTGCATCAAATATGGATCAGTCTTAGAAAAATCTTTTTCATGTTGACTAGTTTTATCAGGATGTTCAATTTGATTTTGTTGGAACGTCCCCCCATGGTAGTAATTAATGCCTAAAAAGTCGGGCTTGGCAGATTTCAATAATTTCTTATCATCTAAAGTCACTTCTGGAGCAATTCCAAGATCTTTTAGATGGTTCATAACCAAAGCCGGATATGTTCCACGACAATAAACATCTAACCACCAGTTATTGTTAAAATCATCGGCATTATCCGCTGCTAAAACATCATTAGGATCCGCTGTAATTGGATAAGTCGGACCATAACCAAAACTAGGACCAATTTTACCTTGCGGAACCATTTGATGAAACAGATTAATTGCCTCAGCATTTGCGAGGTTAACGATATGATTGGCCGCATACATTCGTTTAACGTCACTAATATTAGGTGGATGTGAAGCCCATCGATATCCCATCGCTGTAAAAACATTCTGTTCATTAAAGGTTACCCAATATTTAACTCGATCCCCAAATGCTTTAAATACAGTTTGACAATATTTCTTAAATGCTTGAATGTTTTTTCTAGATTCCCATCCATTATATTTATCTTGCAAAGCTTGCGGAATGTCCCAATGATATAAAGTAACAATTGGTTCAATATGATATCTTATTAATTCATTTATTAAATTATCATAAAACTTTAAACCCTCTGAATTAATTTCACCATCACCATCGGGAATTATCCTTGACCATGCGATTGAAAAACGATAAGCCTTCAATCCCATCTCTGACATCAAACGGACATCTTCCTTATATCGATGATAATGATCAACTGCAATATCACCATTAGTTCCATTGAAAGTCTTACCGGGAATTTTGGAAAACGTATCCCAAATCGATGGCCCTTTACCGTCCTCATCAAATGCGCCCTCAATTTGATAAGCGGCTGAAGCTGCTCCCCACAAAAAATTCTTAGGAAATTTTTTTAATTTTTGATAATACATTAATTATGCTCCCTTTACAGAAGTATCAGTGTTCATTGAATCATCTGGAACCATATTTTCTTTTTCGGCTTCTTCAGCCTCTTCGACCTTTAATTCTTGACGATCTAAAACCTTAAAGAATGGATAGTAAGCAGCTACAGCAATAATCAATTCAATCAATTGCCAAACGGCAGCACGCCAATCTCCACCGGTCATAAGAAAACCACTAATAACAGTAGGTGTTGTCCAAGGAACTTGAGCAACAATCATTCCGATAACACCAAATTTCATAAGATAATATGTAATAAATTCTAGAACCATTGGTGTAACAATAAATGGAACCATCAACGTAGGATTTAAAACAACTGGTAAACCGAACATAATAGGTTCACTAATATTAAATACCGAAGGCATAAACCCTAAATTACGCATGGCCTTGTAACGTTTGCTCTTAGCAGTAAACATGCAAAGAACTAATCCTAAAATAGCACCTGTACCACCAATTGTTAGTCCAAAGTTCAAAAATCCATCAGCAGCAATATGTACTGGAGCATGACCTTTAGCTACAGCATTGATATTAGCTGTTAAGAAACTTAGAAACACTGGTGTATAGATACTTCCAATAACATTAGTACCATGAACACCGACAACCCATAATGCAACAACCAAGAAGATGGCCAATTCAATACCCCAAATGCTATCTAATCCAACAACAAGTGGTGAGAAAATCAATTGGATGACTGAATTAATATTGACATGTAATACAACTCTAACTAACCAAACAAGGAACAATGCAATTGAACCAGGAATCAATGATGAAAATGACTTGGCAACTGCAGGTGGAACTGAATCGGGTAATTCAATTGTCCAATTGCGGGCAACACAGAAACGAATAATTTCACTAGTAATAATACAAATAACAATAGCCGTAAAGATACCACCCGATCCAAGATCGGCTGGATCAATAGTCAACTTATTGTTCAACATTGCCAACAAGAATGCAACAGTAGGAATAACCGTCCCTGTCATTGTATCCAATTTATTGGCCTTAGCTGATTGATAACTAATTCCCATAGCCACGATTAAAGCTAAAATACCAAAAGTAACTGTAACGGCAGCATTCAAATAACCTGATATAGGCTTAATAAAGTCGGCCCACCAAGTAAATGGTAAGTTAGCGACAATCATAAAAATACTTCCAAAAATAGTGAATGGAATTGTAATAATCATTCCATCACGAAGAACAACCATATACTTCAGATTTCCAAATTTTGCTAAAGCTGGCAAAAATTTATTTTGGAATCCAGAAATAATACTTTTCATAAGTAACCCTCCTAGTTAGTTTTTTCATTAAAAGAACTAACTAGAATGTAACCGTTTTCTAAAGAAACGTCAAGTCCTTCTCAATAAATCTATTCGAAAAATTTGTAAATAAAAAAGACTAATATTTCAGTATCAGTCTTTTTCATCAATCACCAACCGTAGGTATAGTTCTATTTTTGAATTGTAAATTAGCATCTGGAAGTTCTAATATCTTTCTAGTTATCATCGAACATCCTCCTAATAAGCTATTACTGCCTACATTATCGGAGACCTCAATGTTAATTTCATGATCTATCACTTCTGACAATTTTTTTTCAACATACTTCATTGTTTCAGGAATGGCTTGTAATACTCGAGAGTTGATAACTACTTTTTCGGGATCAAATAACAAAAAGATATTTTGCAAAATTATAATTATACTAGTTTCAAAATTTTTCAGAACTTCTTGTACAATCTCATCACCCAAATCATACCAACGACGAATGTCAGCAATAACCACTGAAGTCTGTTTTAAATCCTGAATTTGCTTAAAAACAGCTTGATCGGAACCAACATCTTCTAATGGCAATGGACTTTTATTTCCCAAACCGTAATACTTGGCAAAACCGATTTCCCCAGCCCGACTGTTTCTTCCTGAATAAAGTTGACCATTAATAATTGAGCCAACTCCAATTTGATCAGACAAACTAAGCGCTACGGCATCCTGAATTGAAGTACCTGAAAAATCTTTTATTGCTAAAGCTGCTAGATTAGCTTCATTTTCTAGTAATACTGGTACGTTAAATCTACTTTGTAAAATTTGAACCAAATCATACTGGACCAAATCACGATTCATGGCTTTGACGATACGATTATCCTTAACTACTCCATATACCGCTACAGAAATCCCCATTAAATCAGCATTATCAATTGTAGATAATTTGATAGCTTGATACAACGCCAACAGTTGTTTAGAAGCATCTTTGCCATCAATAGGAAATTCTTGATAATTCACAATACTTCCGTCTAGCCAATTTGTCATACAACTAATCGTAGTCTGATTAATTTTTGTATTTATAGTATACCCAGCTTGAGCATTAAAATTGGTCAAAACCGGCTTGCGCCCACCACTACGAGTACTGTTTCCCTGACCAATATCATATACTAAATTATCATTGGCTAACTTAGTAAAAATGTTATAGACCGTAGATTTAGTCAGACCCAATTTCTTTGCTACATCAGCTCGAGAAGTTGGTGTCCGATTAAATACTTCACGCAATACATTCAGTTCATTTATCCTTCTAATAGTTAATCTATTCATAAATATTCCTTCTCAACGGCTTTAATATAAACAATTTAATAATCCTAGTTACATACTACATATGTATAGACCAGTCAGCAACTATTAGTAATAAAAAGACAGATTCATCCTTTAAACGAATCTGCCAATATAATTTTATTCCAAATTAAACAAAGCCTGATTATCAATTAAATCTTTTGGTATAATCTTTTCATTCTCATGTAAATATACCTTTACTTTGCCTTTAACGCCAATAGTTGACACTTTAATTTGTTGACCATCTCTTTGAACTCTAATGGAAGCTGTCTCTAATCCTTTAGAACTGACAATATTAGTTGAAACTGTTCCATTCTTAATTTGATATAAGTGAATATCGACGTCTTTTGCATAATCGTATTCAGCATGAATAGCTTTTTCATTACGCACCAAAATAGTATTTTCACGTACCAACACTGGCAAACTTAATTCATCAAATATTTCATTTAGCCATTCTCCTGATTTAGGCGATTGATAAACTTTATTATTCAACAAACTAGTCCATTTACCACCTGGTAAATAGAAATGTGCCTTTCCTTGGTCATTAAAAATGGGTGCAACTAAAATTTGGGAACCAAACATATATTGCGTAGCTAAGTCCGAAACGTTAGGATCATCCCCAAATTCCAAAAACATCGGTCTCATCAAGGGATTACCAAATTTGGCATCATAAGCAGCCTGTGTATAAAGATATGGCATCAACGATAATTTCAAGTTTACATAGCGTTTGGTGTTCTCAACAGCCTCTTGATCAAAGTTCCATGGCACACGATAAACATTACTGCCGTGGTATCGACTATGAGATGATAATAACCCAAATTGAGTCCAGCGTTTATATAGATCCGGTGTTGGTCTATCATCCCCGTCTTCAAACTCTCCAATATCATGGCTCCAGAATCCAAAACCAGATACTAAGAATGATAAGCCACCACGTAATGTATCTCGCATCGAATTGTAGTTAGATAGACAATCTCCACCCCAATGAACGGGATATGATTGTGAACCTGCTGTCGCTGAACGAGCAAAAACAACAGCCTCTTTCTTGCCCTTAACTTCAGCAATGATATCATAAACAGCCTGATTATACTGTAAAGTATAGTAATTATGTTCTTGTTGTGGATTGGATCCATCGTAAAATTTGACGTCATCAACAGGTATACGCTCACCAAAATCCGTTTTGAAACAATCTACGCCGATATCCAATAATTTTTTTAATTTATCTTGATACCATTTTTTAGCGGCTGGATTAGTGAAATCAACGAATCCATTACCAGCTTGCCACAAATCCCATTGCCAGACATCGCCATTTTGACGTTTGATCAAGTAGCCCTTTTCCTTAGCCTCTTTAAATAAAGGCGACTTCTGAGCAATATAAGGATTTAACCATACACATACTTTTATGCCACGCTCATGAATTTTTCTTAGCAAACCCTCAGGATCTGGGAATTGTTCCTTATCCCAAGCTAAAGTACACCACTCAAATCCTTTCTGCCAGAAACAATCAAAGTGAAAGACATCTAAAGGAATATTGTGCTTCTTCATTCCATCAATAAATTTAAGAACGGTTTTTTCACTATAATCCGTTGTAAATGAAGTACTCAACCAGAGACCAAACGACCATGCTGGTGGCAGATTAATTTTTCCAGTTAATTGAGTATAACGATGCAATACTTCCTTAGGTGTTGGCCCATAAATCACATAATATTGTAGAGACTGACCTTCAGTACTAAATTGCACGCGATCAACATTTTCTGATGCTACTTCAAATGAAACTCTTTGAGGTTCATCCACAAAAATACCATAGCCTTTACTGCTCAAGTAAAACGGAATATTTTTATAAGCTTGTTCACTACCAGTTCCACCATCTTGGTTCCAAGTATCTATCGACTGACCATTCTTAACGAAATTGCCAAATCTTTCTCCTAAACCATAAATTTTTTCTTCAATATCCATTGATAGCTGTTCACGCATGAAACTTTGTTTCTTATCACGATTGTATATGACCCCTTGAGCCTTTTGGACTGATTCAGTGATCAAATGACTATCGGCAGTAAATTTCATCAGAAAATCATCTTTTAACGGTAATGAGACCTTTAAATCACCGCTTTCTAGAGAGGCCATTTTATCCTTCACTTGAATGTCTACTTTGGGATTTAAATTATTGATTTTGAAACTAGGACCATGATCTTCAGAATCAAAATGTTCTAATTTTACGCCAATAACATTTTCTATAGGGGAATTCAGAGTTATAGTTGTTGCTCCTAAATTGAGTTGGTCACCCCTACTTAGAACTCTTTTAAAGGGTGCAAAAACTTTTAGATTATTCCCTTCTTTTTGTGCATCATAAGCTTCCATTGGTGAATCAATCTGATACTCTTCACGATTCATCCAATAACCATTTGTAAATTTCACTATTTACAGCCTCCTATCAAGACAATTTTAGTTAGTTTTTTTAAACAAAAAACTAACGATAACGCTTACATTATACACATGTATAACTCATTAATTCAATTCCTTAATCAAAAAAACTCACAAAATACAATATTTGTGAGTTTTGATATTTAAAATTTTTTAGAATTCATCTTTAAAGAATTTTTCCAAGAATACAGCAATACCATCTTTAGCATTTGTTTCTGTCACATAATTGGCCTGTTCTTTGATTGTACTTACACCATTACCCATGGCAACCGAATACTTAGCTTGTTGCATCATTCCTAAATCATTCATTCCATCACCAAAGACAAAAGTATGATCTGCATCAATACGTTGTTCCCACTGAACTTGTTGAATAGCAGTGGCCTTATCGGTCTTTAAAGGAATCATTTCAATATTGTCAGGACCTGATGATGATAGACGCAACTTCTTGCTGTCAGCTAATTTAGCTTTAGCTTGATTCAATTCATCCATATCCCCACGACTTAAAACAACTCCATTAGTGATTTTATCGGCCACCTGGCGTAATTCCTCTAGATTTTCGATTTCCTTATAACCAAAGGCCTCATCAAAGTTACCAGCATTCTGTGCAATGAAGTGCGGAATTTTTTCAGTGAAGTAAGCTGTCTCAGGTGTAAACAACATCATTGGCAACTTATTGACTTGCGTTATTTGATAAGCCAATTCAACCGTTTTACTGCCTAGCAAAGTCACTTCACGACCATTAATACCATCGAAAACAGCCCCATTGGAAGTAATCAAGCCAACTTCAGGATTCAACAAATTCTGAGTGATCTTAGCTAATTCATACATTCTTCCCGTAGCAATATAAAATTTAACATCATGCTTTTGCAAACGCTCAATTGTGGCTTTGGTACGAACTGAAATATGTTTATGGTCACTTGATAAGAGCGTTCCATCTAAATCCATAAATACTAAATATTTTGACATTTTAAAGTCCTCGTCTGCTTTATAAATAATTACATATTCTATTGTAGCAGACTATTGAAAACGTTTACCTGATTTTGCTGATTATTCTAATTTTAAATCGTCTTGACTAACCATTGTATCAATATTCAATTCATGAATTGAATATTCAGCCGAAATTTTTGATAACTGTTGACTAATATTTACCTTCTCCATAGTTGATTTATTCTGAAAAATATCAATTATCACCCAATGATCAGAATCAATATTACTTACAAAGCTGGCTATGGTATTTTGAGAGATGCTCTTTAAAACTTCTAACTTGCTATAATCTGTAGTTATCTCAAGTAACCGAGCAAAATACGGATTTTCATCTTTAATCTCTAACACTTGATCATTCGCATGAAGTGTCTCTAAGTTCAATTTGTGAATCTTCTTAGATTGAACCACCTTTTGAGCAAATTTGGCATAACGTTGAAATTGTGGTGAAGCGGCATGAATTTGATAACTTGCTTCATCTTGATACATTTCAAAAATATAATTAACACTACCAGCCTCATCTTCGTGTGTAGCACACATCATCAAAGTACCTGCTTCATTTCTGTGAGAAGTTATTAGATTATTCATCCCTTCTGCTAGAAAATCCTGTCTGTTCTTAGGATCAATGGTTAATTTGTACAAACTGAAAATTGGTTTCTTTAGTAATTTCACAATTATCTACCTCACTATTTTTTTAAGCTGGGTAATTTCTTGATTACTTTAGCAGGAACGCCACCCACAACACAATTATCAGGTATATCACTTACAACTACAGCTCCAGCACCAACAATCACGTTATTGCCAATATGAACGCCACCGATAATCGTCACATTACCGCCGATCCAAACATCATTACCAACTGAAATGGGTTCTGTGTGGGTAATCAAATAATGGCTACCATCCTCATGAACACCAAAACGATGATTGGCATCAATTGAATGTTCACCACAGTAAAATTTAGTATCCGGAGCCACAATGACACGATCACCCAAAGTAATTAAATTGGAATCTTGAAAGTAACAGTTACCATTGATAAAATTATCGTCGCCAAAAATGATATGTGAACCATAGATAGCACCGAATTGACCATTAATTGTTAAATTAGTTCCAACGTGTTTGAACAATGATTTCATTGTCTCATTTCTTTCTTTGACATCAGTTTGAGTATTGATCTCTTGAATCATTTTTTTACCACGTACAATCATCTGCTGTAATTCGGAATCTCGATAATCATACTCTTGTCCTGCTAATAATTTTTCATGTTCTGTCATCATAAGTTATCCCCTAACATCTCTTATTTTTTTAGCTGGTGACCCAACTACAACACTATTTGGAGCCACATCCTTAGTCACTACTGAAGCTGCTCCAACAATTGAGTTCTCTCCAATCGTCACTCCAGGAAGTACTGTGACACCAGTTCCCAACCAAACGTTCCTTTCAATATGAATTGACTTGGTAATCAAAGTTCTTCTTTCTGCAGGAGCCTCACCATGATTCACTGTAATTAGACTCACTCTCGGACCCAACTTAGCACCCTCATCAATCCAGATACCACCTAAATCCATGAAGAAACAATCTTTATTGATAAAGACATTCCCTTTAACAAAAGTATGACAGCCTAAATCAGCATTGAACGGTGCTTTAATATCACTAGTACTAGGAACTTGATAACCAAACAAGCGACTGAACAGTTCCCGACGTTCATCAATTGTATGATTTTGATAATTAATCTCATTAATTATCTGTGTATTCTTCTCTACCGTTTGATCAACCAATTTAAAATCAGCCTCGTTATAATCCAGAACTCCACCCTTTAAAGCTTTATCTAACGCATCCATTTTCTTACCTCTTTATCCTTAGGATAAGGGTAGGACGGGTATTCGTCTAATACTTATCTTGTATTTAGACAAATTCATTTTTTGAATAACAAAAAAGATTGAGACATAATTTGAATAATTACATCTCAATCTCTTATTTGATTTGTGAACGTACTTCTGATGAAAAATATAGCGAACCTGCGATTAAAAGTAACTCATTAGATTTCAAATTATCTTTTAACTCTCGATAAGCTTTACGCCAATCTGCACTTAACTTTATCCGTGGTTGCCAAGCTTTGAAATCTTCTAATCTCAAGGCTCTTTTATCATCAAAAGTGGTCAAAGTAATTTCAACATTAGGTATCTGTAATAACTCTTCCAGCATTGTTCCAATATCCTTGGTAACAATGGCCGAAAATAGTATTCTTACATGATAATCCTGATAGTCACTCAAAAGATTCTCTTTTAACCGTTTAATAGCGTGAGGATTATGGGCCCCATCCATAATTACTAATGGTTTTGAACTAATAATCTCCATTCGAGCCGGCCATCTGGTTTGCAATAAACTGTGCATAATTTGTTCTTTATCAAATGATAAATCATGCTTCTGCATATAGAGATAATACATCTCTAATGCCACAGCTGCATTTTCAACTTGTTGATGACCTATAAGTGGCGTTTCTAAGTTTTTCAATTTTATATCATGATTACGAAAATCAAATTTTTCAAACTGCTGTTCAACAAATCCCCGATAATCCGTTTGATAATCCCGTTCCCAAACATACACCGTTGAATTCTTCTTAAGTGCTTGAGTCTTAATGACTTTCAGAGCAGCTTCAGAAACATTTCCAACGACCAATGGCGTATTTTCTTTGATGATACCGGCCTTCTGATAAGCAATTTTCTCAATTGTATCCCCTAAAAAAGCAGTATGATCTAATCCAATCGTCGTAATGGCGATCAATTCTGGTTCAATAACATTTGTACTATCTAGCAGGCCACCCATACCCACTTCAATAATCGCTAAATCCACTCGTCCTTTAAAATAGTAAAATGCTAACCCAGTAAGAATTTCAAATTCAGTTATACCATAAAATTTCTTTTGATTATCCATTTGTTCAACTAACGGTTTAATCTGATTACCCAGTTTAACTAAATCAGAATTGCCAATTTCTTGTCCGTTGATCTCCACTTGTTCAGCAAAATCCTTTATGAATGGCGAATTAAAAGTACCCACCCTTAGGCCATCAGCACGTAATAAATTAGCCAAATAGCGTGTTGTCGATCCTTTTCCATTAGTACCTGCAACATGAATCGTTGGATAGGTTCGTTCAGGATTACCGAGTAGACGTAATAATTCAGTAATACGTTCTAATCCTGGACAACTGCCAAAATAACCTCGTGAAATAATCCATTCAATAACTTCTGAACCTGTTGTAAACATTTTTACCCCTTTGCCATGTAACGACTAGCAAGCATTTTTAGTGGCAGTGCCTTGCCAAAGAACATGATTGAGCCTGTTTGAATAAAGAGCATAGCAACTGCTTTGATAATTCTAGGAATCCAAAGTCCCATATTAAAGAATGGTACATGATACATGATCGATAACCATAGTGGTGTTAAGAATAAACTAATAATAATAGTATTTAGTAAAACGCAGATGAAAGTATTTTTTAAAGTAATTTCTTTTTTGTAGAAGAAAAGTCCGTATAACACACCTGAAATAAGCGCATTTAATGTAAAACCAATGAAGAAGCCGGCTTTACCAAAAAGCGTTGTTCCGACAACGTCAGCTACTACTGATGAAATTCCGGCCCAGAGTGGACCAAAAAACATTCCTAAAATGGCTTGTGGTATAAATTCAAATGAAATACGTAGAAATTGTGTTTGAATACTTAAAAAATTAGTTAAGACAATCATCATTGCCACTAAAAGACCCATTGTTGAAATTGCATAAATACTGTTTTTCTTGTTCATTTTGAGCATCTCCTCTTAGAGCTGCTACATATCTTTTATGCAGCGAATGCGAGAATAAAACCGCGAATTTACTTCTTCGTTCAAAAGCACATTCCGTCTTTTTGACACTTAACGCTTTATTCTCTACTCTGTTATCCTTTTATTTTTAAATCGTGGTATTACTATTATTTTCCTCCTTATTCATTTAACTTTTTTAATATAACGTCCAATAGCGAACACGGTCAATAGATTTTATGTATATAGTTCGTATAACACGTATCCATAAATATAAAAAAAATCGGTACAAAAATTCTAATTTCAGAATTTTCATATCGATTATTTTTCACTAAAATTTAAAATGTTAAATTCGTTAACATATTCATTTGAACTAAATGACACGGCAATATTAATGAATACAGTCTCTAATCTAATTTTCGGTATTTATACTTATTAGTATAGGCTACTTTTTTATCCTTACTTAAAACAATATCTCCAAAGCCTGGATGATGAATAGCATCTGGCAACGTCTGTAATTCCATTGCCAAACAACTATAATCATATTTTGCTGCCTTTTGAGCATCTTCAGGATTAGCGGTAAAAATAACCATACCATTACGATCCGTATACAAATCAACGGCACGTTTATCAGATTTGATTGTAGCAGCATGTCCATCAACGACAAAGGTATCGTCGTATTCATGCTTATCTAATAAGGACAATTGATCCAATCCTTTACCAATAGTCTTAAATTGCTTGAAATCATAAGGTCCTTCAGTTGGCAAATATTGTCCTGTAGGAATCTTACCATCATCAACTTCTAGGAATTTATCAGAATTTATTTGTAACTGTTGCTGACTGATATTTTCGTCATCAACATCGAAATAGACGTGACAAGTTGGATTGAACAAAGTATCGTGATCCGTATTTGCTCCATAAGTAACGTAAACTTCATCATCATCAGTCAACATATAAATAACATTGACCTCAAGTTTTCCGGGAAAGCCATCCTCGCCTCTTACAGTATGACTAAACATCACGGCCTTATTAGAAATTTGTCGGCTGGAGAAGTTTTGATACTGAAGTCCATGACTACCGCCATGTAAAAAGTTTTCACCTTCGTTTTGTTCCATTTGATAACTCGCATCATTAATCTTAAAGGTGGCATCTTTAATTCTTCCGGCTACACGTCCAATTGTTTTACCAACTTGATAAGGTGTTTTAATGTAGTCCTCCAAATTATCAAAATGCTCAATCAATGAATGTTTTTTACCATCCTCAACGACTTCAAAATTTTGCCAAGTCGCAGCATAGCTCATAATACTAATACTTGTTTGATTTTTATTAGTAATTTTATAGAGGTAAACCGGTTCAGAATCAATTTCCCCAAAAATTGTTTTTGAAACGCCCATTTTATTACCCCTCTTTTTAGTTCATTGCCTTCTTAATATTTGCTAATGTTACTTGTGACGTATCAGTGAAGTTAATATCGGCTTCATTTAAGATTCCCGGATCACCAATACCAACAGATGTTTCATGAGCACCATTAACCGATTTAATACCTGAAACAGCATCTTCAAGTCCGATACATTCTTCAGGCTTCAAGTTCAATACTTCGGCACCACGAACATAAATTTCTGGATCTGGCTTTCCATTCTTCAAAGTACTTGGATCAACTCTGGCATCAAAGTATTTTTCCAAATCCAAAGCTTGCAATACCTTAGGCGAATTCTTAGAAGACGAGGCTAATGAAATTAAGTAATTATTAGCACTTAAATCTTCAATAAATTCTTTCATACCAGGGAGAATATCCTTATCAGTCAATCCCTTTAAAAGATTCAAATAATTATCATTTTTTTCAGTAGCATACTTAACTTTTTCATCTTCAGTGTAATCGTTTTCTTTACCACCAGACTTTAAAATCAAGTTAAGTGAATCCATTCTACCAACACCCTTTAGTTGGTTAGCTAAATCCTCAGTCCATGTAACGCCCAATTTATCTGCTAATTGATGCCATGCTTTTGCATGATAGACTGATGTATTAGCGATTACACCATCTAAATCGAAGATGAAACCTTTAATTTGTTCAAATTTTACCATATCGCGTTATTAACTCCTTTGATAAAAAGATGTCTGAAATAACTTCCAGGCATCTTAAGTTTACAATTATTTTAGCATTAGTGGTTTATCGTTGACTTGAATTTGAAGTGGATCACCAGATACCAACTTGAATTCTGATCCATTTTCCTTGACGGCTACTTCGATGACACGACCTCTGAATACTTGTCTGAATGAGTAACTATTCCATTTCTTAGGTAAAAATGGCTTATAACTCAAAGTACCATCATCGTGAACACGCATGCCCGCAAATCCTTGAACCATGGCTAACCAGCCACCTGTCATTGAAGTAATATGCAAACCATCTGCAGTATCATTATTATAATTGTCTAAGTCTAGTCTAGCTGTTCTCTCATATAATGCAACCGCTTTCTGGTCATAATGTAAATCTGCGGCCAAAACAGAGTGAATTGCTGGTGAAAGACTTGATTCATGAACTGTTAATGGTTCATAGAAATCAAAGTTACGTTTCTTCTCGCGTTCTGAGAAATCATCAATAAAGTCCCAAATACCTTGAAGAACATCACCTTGCTTGATATATGGTGAACGTAGGATTTTGTCCCATGACCAATGTTGGTTGATTGGTAATTGATCACTTGGAATTGAGCTGACTGGTTCAATATCTTTGTCCAAGAAACCATCATGTTGAACAAAAATTCCAAGATCTTCATCATATGGCAAATACATTTTGTCTACAATATCTTGCCATTGATCCATTTCTTCTTTAGAAACATTCAACTTTTCAAATTGATCTTTACTTACTTCACCAAGGATTTGAAGTGTATACTTCAGAGTCCAGCGAGCCAAGAAATTTGTGTACCAGTTGTTGTCAACGTTATTTTCATATTCATCTGGTCCAGTAACACCATGAATCATATATTGTTCGTTACGTTTGCTGTAATGAACACGGTCAGCCCAGAAACGTGACATTTCAGTCAACATCTTGCTACCTTCATGAAGAACAAATGACTTATCACCTGTATAACGAGTGTAGTTATAAATAGCAAAAGCAATATCGCCGTTACGGTGGATTTCTTCAAAAGTGATTTCCCACTCGTTGTGACATTCAATACCGTTGAAAGTAACCATTGGATATAACGCACCTTTTAGTCCTTGTCTCTGGGCATTGATATAGGCACCCTTTAATTGGTTATAACGATACATTAATAGATTACGTGATACTTCTGGTTGAGAAACTCCTAGATAAACTGGAATACAGAATGCTTCGGTATCCCAATATGTAGCCCCACCATATTTTTCACCAGTGAAACCTTTTGGTCCAATGTTCAAACGTGAATCTTCACCAGAATATGTTGTGAATAGTCCAAAGAGATTGAAACGCATACCTTGTTGGGCATCAGTGTCCCCATCAATCTTAATATCAGATTGATTCCAACGATTATTCCAAACATTTTCATGTGCACTTAACAAGTCTTCATAGGAAACACCACTAACTTTAGCAGCAATACCCTCCATAGCATCTCTTAAGTCATCAATTGTTTCGTAATCACGTGATGTAACTACAGCAACACGTTTCTCAATTGTACCAACTTCATGAGCCTTCAAATCAGCTACGAAAGTCTTACTAGTTTCCAATTTATCGACTGTTTGATCGACTTCTTTAAGTCCAGTTACATAACCAACTTGCATACCTGATGTGAATCTTGGTGTACCAAAATCATTTGGCTTTGTTTTAGCAATGATACTGTTATCAGTAATTTCCAAAACTTCCCAGAAGTGTTCATCATAGTTAGCATCTTCATTCTTTACGTTAGCATCCAATGAAGAAATAACTTTAACTTCAACAGAATCATCTGACAAGTTTTCAAAGCTGACCTTTTGAACAGATAGTTCTTTTTGAGCAACACTTAAAAATCTTTCAAAATTGAATTTGACTTTAACGCCATCTTTTTCAACGATAAATGAACGCTTCAAAACGGCATTTTTCATATCAAGATCAAGTGTAAAGTCACTGATTTTATCAGTGTATAAATCCAATTTAGAACCGTTGATTAAAAAGTTCATCTTAATGAAATTAACGGCATTGATAACTTTACCAAAGTATTCTGGGTAGCCATTCTTCCACCAGCCAACACGAGTCTTATCAGGATACCATACACCAGCTAGATAGCTACCAGGAAGACTGTCGCCTGAGTAATCTTCTTCAAAATTACCACGCATTCCCATGTAACCATTACCTAAACTAGTTAAACTTTCTTGTAATCGTTTATTTTCCTTATCCAATTTGTGTGTGACTACATTCCAAGGAGCCACTTCAAATATTCTTTTCATAATCAAACCCACCATATATAAATTTATCTTTTAATTAATTTTTTCCATTACTACAACATCGTATGGCTGTAAGGTCATATTCTTGTTCAATTCAATTTCTTCATTATTAGTATTAGTTAACTTAACTTGCCATTTATTTTTGACGATCTTATTTGGCATCGTAACTTCATGTTCGTTTTGACTGAGATTACTGATGACAAGATATTCTTGTTTATCATCCTGTCTTATGTAGGAAAAGATGTCTGGATCATTATCAAGAATCAATTCAAATGTTCCATCGACAAACACTGGTTGACTCTTCCTTAAAGCAATCAATTGTTTGTAGAAGTTCAAAACTGAATCTGCATCGTTAGCTTCATCGGCCTGATTGATCGTATGATAGTTCTCATTGATTGCTAACCAAGGCTTGCTATCTGAGAAACCAGCATTGGCTTTATTAACCCATTGCATTGGTGTCCGAGCATTGTCACGTGACCAATGAGAAATGATCTTCATCGCTTCTTTTGGTGTATGTCCCTCGGCAATCTTTTGATCAACACGATCCTTTGTATCATCGTCATCCATTTGTTCAGGTTTGGTAAATGGGAAATTTGTCATCCCCAATTCCTGACCCTGATAAATAAATGGTGTTCCTCTCAACAACATGTAGGTTGCAGCGATGGCCTTAGCTGAATGTTTAGTTTCATTTCCCAAAACGGTATTGAATCTTGGATTATCGTGATTTTCAACATATAGAGCATTCCAACCACCATCAGCTAAGTCACGTTGCCATCTGGCTAGAACTTTCTTGAAGCCTAAAGGATTAATACGTTGTTCACCAGGTTTTCCTTCTTGAACATTCTGCTCAAGTTCAAAAATCATATTGATATAGCCTGAACGGTTAGGATCAGTCCAATTAATCGCTTTACGACTTGTAACCCCACTGGCTTCACCAACCGTCATAACGTTGTATTCATTGAAAATGTCACGTAATTCGGTCATGTATTTATCAATGCCTTTGACATTCATAAATGGTGCCCATGGATTATCTTTGATCTTGAAATCCCATGGTTCTTTTTGTATATGACTAATGGCATCCATTCTAAAACCATCAATACCTAAGTCAAGCCACCAACGAATCATCTTATAAATATCTTCACGTACTTTCGGATTCTTCCAATTCAAATCTGGTTGTTGAGCTGCAAAAACATGGAAATATGCTTGTTCAGTCTTAGGATCATAGGTCCAAGCTGAATGACCAGAGAAACTCTTCCAATCATTTGGCATTTTACCCGGCGTTGCATCGGCCCACAAGTAATAGTCACGATATGGATTATCCTTGCTCTTTTGCGATTCAATAAACCATGGATGCTGATCCGAGGTGTGATTAACAACTAAGTCGAGAATAACCTTAATGCCCATTTCATGAGCCTTAGTTAATAATTCTTTAAAATCATCCATCGTTCCAAATTCAGGTTCGATACTTTCATAATCAGAAATATCATAACCATTATCGACATTAGGTGACTTATAAATTGGATTGACCCAAATAAAATTAACACCCAAGTCCTTTAAATAAGGAAGTTTTTCAATGATTCCGCGGATATCACCGATACCGTCATTGTTGGAATCCTTAAAACTACGAGGATAGACCTGGTAGCCTACGGCATTTTTCCACCATGTTTGATCTGCCATTTTAGACCACTACTTTCACTGCAAATGATTCCCAAGGCTTTAATTCTAAGTCAGAAACATCGGTAATCTTATGATCGTAATTTTGAATAATTGTTTCACCAACATTAACATCTGCTAACTGTAGCTTATGTCTGTTATTAGAGAAGTTGTTGACAATCAACCATGTTTCACCTTGATACTCTCTTTCAAAGGCAAAAATTTCATCTTGTGTATCGAGTAATTTGAAATCACCCCATATCATGATTGGATTGTCTTTTCTCAACTGAATCAATTTCTTGTAAGTATAGAAGAGTGAATTCTTATCAGCTAAAGCAGCTTTAACATTGATTGACTTGTAATTAGGATTTACTCCTAACCATGGAGTTCCTGTTGTAAAGCCGGCATGTTCTGTTTCATCCCATTGAATTGGAGTTCTAGCATTATCGCGTCCCTTAGTATTGATAGACTTGATAATGTCTTCTTTCTTATAACCTTCATCAATTCTTTGAAGATACATGTTGCGACTCTCAATATCAGAAATTTCAGAAAAGTCTTTGATTGGCTTATTCGTCATACCAATTTCTTCGCCTTGGTAGATGTAAGGAGTTCCTTTCAGCATGTGTAAGAGGATGGCGAACATCTTACCGCTCTCAACACGATATTCCTTATCATTACCCCAACGAGAAATAATTCTTGGTAAATCATGATTATTCCAGAATAAAGAATTCCAACCTTGATCATCCAATTCTGTTTGCCATCTAGCTAAAACTTGTTTTAGTTCACCGACTTGTAATGGACGAAGGTCCCATTTATCTTTGCCAGGTTGTTGATCCAATCCAACTTGTTCAAATTGGAAAACCATTGATAATTCATGACGTTTAGGATCAGAATAAAGTTTAGCAATCTCCGGAGTAGCACCCCATGTTTCACCAACTGTCAGCATATCTTTACCGCCGAAAGTTGCTTTATTCATTTCTTGTAAATAATCATGAAGCTTAGGACCATTACCAGTGATCATCTTATCTGGTTGCTTACCGATTAAATCGATAACATCCATTCTGAAACCGCCAATACCTTTATCAATCCAGAAGTTCATCATTTTATATACGGCTTGACGAACTTTTTCATTTTCCCAATTCAAATCAGGTTGTTTCTTACTGAAGAGATGAAGATAATATTGACCGGTTTTCTCATCGAATTGCCAAGCTGGACCACTGAAGGTTGATTGAAGATCATTTGGTACGTCCCCATCTTTAGGATCACGCCAAATGTAGTAATCACGATAAGGATTATCTTTACTCTTCTTTGATTCGATGAACCATTTATGCTCATCAGAAGTATGATTAACGACTAAGTCCATAACAATACGGATGTTTCTCTTTTTAGCCTGATTGATCAATTCATCCATATCTGCCATCGTACCGAATTCTTGCATGATATTTTGATAATCAGAAATATCGTAACCGTTATCATCATTAGGTGAACGGTAAACTGGTGAAAGCCAAATTGCACCGATGCCCAAATCTTTTAAATAATCTAATTTACTGATGATTCCCTTAAGATCACCAACTCCATCACCATTTGAATCCTTAAAACTGCGGGGATAAACTTGATATACTGTTGTCTCTTGCCACCAATGTTTTTGCAAATTAAGCACCTCTCTATTTAACTAATGCAAATCCTTTAGGATCAACCGTTAATTCATGATTATTTTCTGTAACTAAGTTACTCAAAACTACACTCTGACTAGTTGTTACTTGTTTAGGAGCATCGCCTGCATTCAAAATAACTTTAACTTCAGTACCATTTAATTTACGACTCAAGATCAATAATCCATCATCACAAATCTTCTCCCAAACCATTTCTCCTTCAGAAAGAACCTTTTGATTATCTTTTCTAAAAGCAATCAAATGTTTAAAGAAATCATATAGATTCAAGTCTTGTTGAGATTTATCCCAAACCATACACTTACGACATTCAGGATCATTGCCGCCATCCATACCAACTTCATCACCATAATAGATACATGGCACACCTGGTTGTAAATATGTGAAAGCTAGTACTTGTTTCATTAAATCTTTATCATCATTCGTTTCAGTCAATAATCGAGCTGTATCATGTGAATCTAAAACATTGAATTGAATCTGATCTGTTTGATCACGATAGAGCATCAATTGGTCATTGATATCTGAAACCATTTTTTCAATTGGAATTTGTTTCTTAATTAAGTATTTAGAAATCGAATCAGTATAAGCATAATTCATTACAGCACTGAATTGATCTCCCTGGAGCCAACCTTGTGAGGAGTGCCAAACTTCCCCTAAAATATAGAAGTCTTTCTTAACACTGTCGCAAGTTCTTCTAAAGTCACGCCAGAATTCATGGTCAACTTCATTTGCTACATCTAATCTCCAAGCATCAATATCGAACTCTTCAATCCAATACTTAGCAATCTTCAGCAAATGCTCTTTAACTTCTGGATTGGCAGTATTCAATTTTGGCATATGTGGTGTGAAGGCAAAGGTATCGTAAGAAATATTCTTGGCCTGTTCGAAACCAACGTCCTTATATGATACTGGGAATTTGTTGATATGGAACCAGTTAGCATATTTAGAATCTTTACCATTCTTAACAACATCCAACCATTGTGATGAATTGTCCCCCATATGATTGAAAACTGCATCCAACATAACTTTAATACCACGTTTATGGCATTCTTGAACTAATTTTTTAAAAGTAGCTTTGTCGCCAAAGGCTGGATCTATTTCCATATAATCAATTGTGTCATATTTGTGATTAGACTTAGCTTTGAAGATAGGACAGAAATAGATTCCATTGACGCCCAAATCGGTTAAATGATCTAGGTGGTCGATAACACCTTGTAGATCTCCACCAAAGAAATCTGTAGCACTTGGAGTTTTAGAACCCCATGGCAAAGTATTTTCAGGATCATTAGACTTATCGCCGTTAGCAAATCTTTCTGGGAAAATCTGATACCAGACGGTCTTTTTGACCCACTCTGGTGCCTTGAAACGATCCACTTCGTGGAAATATGGCAATCTAAAGTAATTATCAGGACTATCGTAGACGCTCTTTTCAAATGAGAACACACCATGATCGCCATAGAATATGGTTATACCATCGTTACCAGTAACCTTAAATGCATAGGAAATACGTTTGAATGGCTCTGTAACCTCAATAGTCCAAAAGTCATACAAGTCCGTCGTCAAATAGCGTTTCATTGGCGTTGGTTGATCTTGCCAATGATCTGTATCTAGCGTATACGGATCACCATGAAGTAACCCTACCTCTTTGACGTCTCCGCGAGCGGTCCTTAATCTAATATGCATTAAATTATCTTTGTATAGATATGCAAATTCGCTGTCTGGGCGATGATAAATTGCTGGTGTATTCATTGAAATAACCTCTCATTTTTAAAAAATTTGAATAAAAAAAGCTCTGCATTAAATAAATTCAAGACATTCACGTATTGAGTTAATTAAATGCAGAGCCAGATAAACTATACGAATTTAGTAATTCAAGTTTCCAGAATCAAAGTTCTAAAGCTAAATTACTTAACAGCACCTGATGTGACACCTTCGACATAGTACTTCTGCATATAGATGAAGAGTAATGTAATAGGAATCGCAATCAGAACACATCCTGCGGTGAATGTCATAAATAGTGAATTAGCAGTTGTCTGAGTCATCATTGAATATAACCCGATGGCAACAGTGTAATTCTTAACATCATCACCCATGATAATCTTAGCAAAGATGAAGTCCATCCATGGACCCATGAATGCTGTCAATGCTGTATAAACAATGATGGGCTTAGATAATGGTAATGTAATTTTAGTAAAGATTTGCCATTTGTTGGCACCATCGATCATAGCTGATTCATCCAAGGCCATTGGAATTGTATCGAAGAATCCCTTGGCAACATAGAATGCTAGAGCAGCTCCGGCTGAATAAACTAGGATCAAAGCTAGTAAACTACCAGCTAGGTTTAGAGCCTTAAGAATGTAGTAAATAGCAATCATACTCATGAAAGCTGGGAACATGTTTAGAACTAAAGCAACCTTTAGAAATGGTCTACGTAACTTGAATCTTAAACGAGACAAGGCGTATGACATTGAAATTGTGATGAAGGTTGACAAAACACATGTACATACGGAAACGATTAATGTATTAACAAACCAACGGACAAATGGATAGTTGCCTGAAGCATCAGTAATCAGCTTTGTATAATTTGATAATGTGAAATGCTTTGGAATAATATATGGAACGAAAGCTCCACCTTCTTGTCTGAAACTGTTCAATACAATCCACACGATTGGGAATAACCACACAACAGACATAATTGTCAGGATAGCATAGACTAGTATTTTAGTACGTTTCTTTTGAGCTTTATAATTAATTTCTCTTTTTGCCATTTCTATTATCCCTCCTTATATGAATTAGTATGTGTGTATGCCCATAAACTAAATACGGCAGATAGAATGAAGATCAAAATACCAATAACAGAAGCTAAATTATAATCCATTGTATTTACAGTCAAATTATATAGCCAAGTTACAAGCAAATCGGTTGATCCGGCACCATAGTAATTTGAGTTTGTAGGTCCACCACCAGTTAATAGGTAAATAACATTGAAGTTATTGATATTACCAATTAATTGTTGGATCAAAGATGGCATCATAACGAAAAGAATTTGTGGGAATGTAATAGATCTAAAGATTTGGAACTTATTAGCACCATCCATAACGGCAGCTTCAATCTGTTCTTGATCAAGGTTTTGAATAATACCAGTTGTAATTAACATAGTGGCTGGAATACCAATCCAGAGGTTAACTACGATGATAGAGAACTTAGCCATTGTTGGATCTGTTAGGAATGGAATAGATTTACTAATCCAACCCCAACTCTTCAAGATAGAATTAATAGGACCAGCATCGTTTAAAAGATTACGCATAATCAATAGTGAAATGAACTGTGGAACAGCCATTGTCAAAATAAAGATTGTACGCCACATTTTCTTGAGTTTAATTCCTTTTGTATTGATCAATAGAGCTAGAATAACTCCAAAGAAGAAACATGATACTGTGGCTATTACAGCCCAAACTAGAGTCCATCCCAATACTGGGAAGAATGTTGAGGCTATATCACCAGTAATAACATTAGAAAAGTTATGAAAGCCTACCCAAGTAAATAAATTCTTTGGTGGTAAATTATTATGATCGTAATTTGTAAAAGCAATTGAAATCATATATAACAGTGGCAAAACTGTGAAGAACAATACACCCATTAGAGGAATTGTCATAAGAGTCTGATGGAATCTTTCATTCAAAAGACTCTTTAAATCATCTTTAGTAGATGGAAGTGGTTTACCAGCTGCTTTAAGTTCATAAATATTTCTTGCACTCTTCAAGTTAACGATATAAAGAATTACTAGAACTATACAAATCAAAATTGCTGCAATACCAAACAAGAGGATAAGCATGGAGTTATCACCTTTTTGTAACACATCCATACCTAACTTGGAGTTATATACCAAGCCTTGTTTTTTTGTACCTAATGTCTGCAACATTGCTAAAGCATGAATACCATTGCGAATTAGCCAGAATAAAAATCCAACTTCAGCAACTAAAAATATTAACCCTTTAAGAATTTGTTTATTTGCAAAGTTTGAAAAGCCCATAATGATAAATGAAAGCTTTTCTGGCAATCCGCCCTTCATAAACAATTCTCTAAATGTTATATGTTGTTCCGTGGAATGTTTCTTAAACATATAATCGCACCCTTACTTTTTTTTTAGAGAAAATTGTTCTTTTAATTTGACTTCTTTGCGGAAACTGAAACAACTTTATCTAATTTCTTTTGATAATCTGATGACTTAATCTTGCCCTTGTATGTATCGTTGATGATTGAGTCCATTTGTGGCCAGAAGTTTGTGATTTCTGGAACCTTAGGCATAACAACTGAATGATCTGAAGCTGACATTGTCATAACTGACTTAGCTGTTTCATCATCTTTAACTGCTTGTGTTTGTTGAGCCTTAGTATTTGAAGGAACAACACCATTCTTGTTGAATTCAACCTTTTGTGTAGCTTCATTACTTAAGTAGTTAGCAAGTTTCATAGCAGCAACTGGTGATTTAGTTTGTTGGTTAACACCGTAAACTTTAACACCCAAGAATGCCTTCATTTGAACGTCGCCACTACCGAAGTTTACTGTTGGATATGGAGCAACGGCCATGTTCTTACCTAGAGCCTTCTTAACATCGTTCTTTGACCATGGGCCTGAAAGGAATGCATCTGTCTTACCTGATTGTAGATTTGATAGAGCAGCAGCGTTTGTTTGTACAACACCTGAGTTACTCTTTTGTTTTGCAATCCAGTCTAGAACTTGAATACCCTTTTCATTATTGAAGTTTGTTCCCTTAACTGTTTCACCATTCTTACCGTAAAGGTTATCGCCATTACTCATGAATAGTGGTGTGAAGATATAGTTAGCACCGGCTTCAGCGAAGTTTGTACCTAATTTACCTTTAGATGTTAATGTATCCCAACTCTTAACATCTTCTGCTGAAAGTTTTGACTTGTTGTAGTAAAGAACTTGTGATTCAACACCATATGGGAATCCATATACTTTGTTCTTCCATGTAACACCGTCAACAGCTGATTGAACGTTGTTAGCTTTAACAGTCTTTGTATACTTCTTTGATACTGGGTAAAGCAATCCGGCATCTGCCATTTGACCAATTTGATCATGAGGCATCATGAAGACATCAGCAGCTTTTTCAGGATCCTTTGAAACATCCTTTAGAGCATCAGCTGATGATCCAGCCTTAACGGTAACGTGAATCTTAGGGTTGGCCTTTTCGAACTTCTTAACTTGTCCCTTGATAGCGGAAACATGTTCGGTATCGATCCAAACCTTAATATTTTGAGTACTACTACTATCGCTAGATGAACTGCTGCTCTTGCTGCCGCAACCAGCTAAAACTAGCATTGACATACTTAGAACAACTCCACCTAAAAGAATCTTTTTCCAATTCTTCTTCATGCTTTTCTCCTCCTAAAAAATATCTAATCACTTAACAACTTCTATATTACCCATTTTTTCACAGGTTGCAATCGCTTTCACAATGTTACCGCTAACAGAAACAATTTCAGTTATAATGTTTACTAAAATAAAGACAATCATCTTAAAAAATGGCTAAAAAAAGAGCTACTCAACGTTTATGAGTAGCTCTTTTGCTAAAAATTGTTAATTATATAGCTTTTCCTTCAATGATAATTGGATCATAGTCAATCGTTAAAATACCATTTTGGACATTTACTAGTGAATTATCGATCAAATTAGTATATTGATCACTTCTTACATTAACCTTGGCACGTCCTGGTTGGCCTTTCAATGTGAACAAACCGACTCTAATCTTGTTGCCCTTAGTATAAGTTACTTTGACAACATCATTATCCAAAGCCTCGATTTCATAGTTACCAGCATATTGAATCTCATCTTGACTCAATTCATGCATTCTAACCATCAGAGCACTAAGATCCATCTTTTGATCTTTCCAATCAATCTTATCTTTATCGAATAGACTTGGAGTATGCTTCATACCAGCCTCTTGACCAGCATAGATCAAAGTTGAACCTTTTTGGAATTCGGAGAAAGCAGTCCAGTTGAACATATCATTTTCATTAATGAACATCTTATGAGCTCTAACTTGATCATGATTCTCCAAGCAACGCATCTTAATGTAATTCTTTGGATAAATATATTCTTGTTGATCCAAGGCTTCAATATAACATTCCAATGGAACCTTGTCATTGACATACTTACGCCAAATCTCATCAACATCATAATCATAAGTCATATCAAAGGCTTGATACATTTCACTATCTGATTCAGCGCAGAAGCCTCTATCTCTCAAGTATTTAATGTACCCACCACCAGAAGTTTCAGCTAACCAAACCATATCTGGATTGACCTTTGCAACTTCCTTACGAGCTTCTTTCCAGAAATCAAGTGGAACTTGTGGTGCTACATCACATCTGAAGCCATCAACTAAGTCAGCATACTTCTTCAAAGTTTCAATTTGATACTTCCATAGATCTTTATGAGAGTAATCTAATTCCGCAACATCAGTCCAATCAGGGTTCTTATTCATCAAATTGCCCATGCTATCACGTAAGAACCAGCCTGGATGTTCTTTCAAAAGTACAGAATCACGTGAAGTATGATTGTAAACAATATCAATCATTAACTTCATACCCATGTCATGAACTTTCTTAGAAAAATGAACAAAATCATCCCATGAACCAGTCTTAGGGTCAATTGAACGATAATCTTTGATTGAATAAGGTGAACCTAATTTACCCTTACGATCCTTCTTACCAATTGGATAGATTGGTAAAAGCCAAATGTAATCAGTTCCCAATTCTTTAATACGTTGTAAGTCATCCTCTAATGCTTTGAGGGTTCCTTTTTTAGTATGATTTCTTACGAAGACACTATAAATTTGAGCTCTTCTTAGTTTAACATCAGTATTATCTGCCATAATTTACACCCCTACTATTATTTTGATTCCAAAGCACAACTTCCCCACGGATCAAGTGTTAGTTCGTTATTAGTCAACTTAACTTCATTAGTTAACACTTTTTTCCATTTTGCCTCTGGTAAAGTAAATTTCTTCACTTTATTAGAAAAGTTGGTTACAACAATGCCCTTGTTATCTCTTGTTTGACGCAAGTATGCATAAATCTCTGGATCAGTGATCAATAATTGGTAATCACCGTTAGTAAAACAATTGTGCTTCTTAACACTTAATAAACTCTTGTAAAATGCCGCTAAACTCTTGGAATCTTCTAACTCAGCTGACACATTAGTTGCATCCGTCTGACCCCAATTCCATGGCTCTTTAGTTGAGAAACCACGATATTGGGAATCGTCCCATTGCATAGGACCACGAGCCGTCATTTCATCCTGATTATTTAACAGCTTTAGAATCTCTTCGTCTGCAAATGACTTCTCACGCAGCGTTTTAATTAAATCTACAGCTCTCTGATCGTCAAAATCAGATACTTGTTGATACTTCAATCCGTGCATTCCAATTTCTTCACCATAGTAAATAATTGGCATACCGCGTTGCAAGTACATCAAAGTTGCTAATAACTTGCTGACGTCTTCATTATCAACTGGTAAATTCAAGCGATCACGTAAACGACTAATATCATGATTACCCCAAGTTAACGTTGGCAGACTAATATCTGCTAACACACTTTCCCATGTCACATAAGTTTTTTTCAAACGGTCAAGCGACAAACGTCTTGTTTGGAAAAAACCTGGGACATCTGGATTACTGTCATCATAAACTTCACCATAATTGCCTGAATTGACCACTACATCACAACCATCTTCATCTGGTCTAGTATATTCGGCTGCATTTAAAGCATTAGCTGAAGATGCTTCGCCAAACAAGAAAGTATCCGATTTGAAGTCTTTGATCTCTCTGACAAATGTAGCTAAGTAATCTTTAACCTTTGGCAATTTAGCGTAGAAAGTGTCATCTGCTGGGAATTGTTCACCTTGGATTAAAGAATTTTGTTCCAAATTTGCTTTAGCTATATGGATAAAGGCGTCTAATCTGAAACCATCAACACCCTTTTCAATCCAAAACTTAGCAATATCCGCAATTGACTTACGTACTTCTGGATTCTTCCAATTTAAATCAGGCATTTTTTTATCAAATAAGTGGAAATAGTATTCATCTGGATCATTAGGATTCTTTTCCCAGACACTACCGCCAAAAAATGAGCCCCAGTTGTTAGGTTCATGTCTATCTACTTGTTTGTGCCAAATATAGTAATCCTTGAAAATACTATTAGGATTGTTAATGGCATCCTTAAACCACGGATGTTGATCCGAAGTATGGTTGATTGGTAAGTCTAGAATTATATGTAATCCTAGATGATGTGCCTTTTTCATCATTTCTGTAAAATCATCCATATCCCCGAGAATTGGATCAATTGCAAAATAATTTGAGACATCATAACCGTTATCAATTTGTGGTGACACAAAGATTGGATTTAGCCAAATAGTATTAAAGCCTAAATTCTTAATATAGTCTAAATGCGAAATTACTCCTTGAATATCTCCGATACCATCATCGTTGGTGTCCTGAAAACTTTTGGGGTAAATTTGATATACAATTGCTTTATCATACCAGTTCAAAATACATGGCCCCCCTTTTGTAAACCCTTACATACCAGTATAAAAAAGTAAGCCCCACAACCGCAAGGCTTTGTTTGATGTTATCGGTAACAGTTTAGTCTCTCAAAGTACCACCTAAACTGAGTTTGGGTTCAAAGACTAGAGAGCCTTGTGATTCGCCACTTTGAATTTTATCCAAAAGTGTCTCACCACAAGCACTACCCATTTGAATAATTGATTGCTTAATTGTTGTTATCTTTGGTGAAGCAACCTGATTCAAAAAGACGCCATCAAAACCGGTTACACCAAAATCATCAGGAACTTTCCCTCCACAACGAACAATAGCGCGCTCTACTCCAAGTGCTAGACGATCAGAAGCACAGATAAACGCTGTATTTTTAGGAATCTTATCCCAATTTTGTCTTATAAAATCTTCAGACAGATGACTGTGATTACCAAATCGATGTAATTCAGGAACCATTCTTTTTTCTTGAACTTGTTGTAAATAACCCGCTTCACGTGAATACTCGAAGGATTCTTTACTATCGATACCGACGTAAATCAGCTTTTCATATCCCTTTTTTAAGGCTAATTGTGATAACAAGTAAGTACCTGCTTTATTATTTGTATCAATAAAGTCAAATCCATAACGATTCTCGCCAAATAGAACCACTGGTTTTTTTAGATCTTTGATCCAGTCAACATCACTAATACGCATCCCCGTAATGATGTATCCATCACAATTACCAATATCAAAGTTCCGACGTGTAACTAATTGCAAGGAATATTGATGCAGGTCTAAAGTCTTAGCGATACCAATCATCAGATTCATATAATAAGGTTCCGTTGTATCAATATCTTCTAAAATACATAGCTTAATAATTCGTGTACTATTATTGGCCAAAGCTTTGGCAATTACATTAGGATGATAATCTAACTCCCGCATCGCTTCATAGACCAATTGCTTTAATTCATCAGTAACCTTATCTGGATGATTGATTACTCGTGAAACCGTCATTTTTGAAACATTGGCTTTCTTTGCTACATCTAATAAAGTGGTCATGAATTCCCCTCCATACATCACAAGTTAATTATATAACACTTTAAAAGCCCTTTCAGGAGCTTTTTTATAAAATTAAATAAATAGTATTTTTAACCATTAATATTTGACTAATTGTATTTAAAACTATTTAAATGAGCAACATGTTTGAACATCTTCTATAATTGAGCAAAAATCTAATCGAATATTAATTGAGAAGATGATAAAAATGATTATTTATTTAATAGCCATCACCGTTTTCATGATTCAGTGTTTCATTATGTTTTACATCTACATTACCCAACACAAAAGATTTAAAAAGGAAATGAAGAACCCTTACGGATCAGAACAAGATTTAAACCAATTTTTCTATTTTATGTTACTGCCCTGCTTAAATGAGGGAAAGGTCATCAAAAATTCTTTGACCTATCTAAATAATCTAAAAGGTCGTAAACAAATTATTGTTATTGATGATGCTTCAACTGACGACACTGTGGCCCAAGCCAAAGGTACAACCGGCCCCATTAGTATTGTACAAAGAAAATTACCTAACGCACAAACTGGTAAAGGCGATGCCTTAAACAGTGCTATTCCTACAGTACAAAAAATTATTAAAGACAAAAAACTTGATCCACAAAAATGTATTATTGGTGTCCTTGATGCCGACAGCGTACTTAGCGCCAACAGTATTTATAAATTGAATGAATCGTTTGAGGATTTACATACTGATGCTGTTCAAATAAGAATCAAAATGAAAAGTCCTAAAAAAATATTACAAACCTTTCAAGATATCGAATTTTTTGTTGTTAATCATCTGATCCAGTTAACTAGAACCCATCTTAAAGCCGTGGCTCTATGCGGCAATGGGCAATTCTTCAGAGTCTCAACAGTTCTTGACAGTCTAGGCGAAAAACCTTGGGGCAATGCTTTACTTGAGGATTATGAATTAACTCTACGAATGGAATTACACGGACTAGTGATTAAATATGTCGATGAAGCTTATGTCGAGCAAGAAGCTCTAACAAAAGTTAAAAAATTAGTTAGACAACGTGCTAGATGGGCTCAAGGTGGATTTAATTGTTGGAAATACGCAAAAAAAATTACTACCTCTAAAGTCATTTCAGTTGGACAGAAATTTGATACTTATTTCTTCTTTATTCAACCCATTTTAAATATTCTGGCCGATTTCAGTATCATTTATCTAACCATCAATTTTGTTACACGATATGTGCAGAATCCTGAATTCATCTTCATAGCTTTCATTATCATGACCTTCATTAGCTTGTTTTTTGGAACGGTCTTTACAATTATCTACCACAAGGAACTAAAGTTACATGACAAATCACATTTGGTTATTCAAAAAGAAGATATGATCAATGAAAAATTGCATTTCAGAAAAATAATTCTATCAATTGGTCTAATTTCTTATATCTACGTTATTCTTTTTTTCAGTTTGATTATTTCTTGTTATCACTTACTAGTTGGACATACTGGCTGGGATAAAACTCAACGCAATTAAAAATCAGCTAATTCAAAATCGAATTAGCTGATTTTTTATTTATTTTTTAATTTTATATGTAATTTCTATTACAATGAAAATAATCAAACTTACAACTATTGCTCCAATAAAAGGATTTATTAAAAAATTAGGAAAATATAAATCTTTAGGGATTTGATTTACAAATATATTAAATTTCATAATCCTCACCTCTTATTAGCTATAATTATCTCATCATCATTTTTATATAGCAAAAAAGTCGCCTTATAGACGACTTTCTGGTTACGGAGTAAACGTACTGGTGTATGTACCTTTTTGAATTATTTTTGATTGATAGATACGCAATGTATGTATCTATCGAAAGTAATTATCTAATCTATTTACCCAAATGTAAACTAACAAATAGCTCTATAACTAAACTGTTAGTTTGATGTGACGGAATTGTAAGATAAACATGATTATGAAATAATAAATTTGAGGTGAAATCATGAATTCAGCAACGCAAGTTTTATTAGTTATTGCCAGTTTCATTCTGGCCCTATCCGTTCTGGTTGGTTTAATTTTAATTTCAACCAGTCTCTTCCAAATCAAGGGATTGATCAGGACTAAAAACAAATTACTACTCCAAAGGAGTCGCCCTTACGTGATTTGTCGTCGTATCAGAAAACAAACTATTGAAATCCGTAATGTCGGTAACAGTCCTGCTAGAATCGACGAAATTGAAAGTGATACAGTCGACTTTTCATACCTTAATCAAAAAGATATTTTTTCCGGTCAATTCTTTAATTATCCAATTGCTGAAAATCAGGATGCAAGTATTTTTGTGAAGTATCACGACCAAATCAATCATTTTGAGGAAAAATTTACTGTCTGAATCTAACATTTTCAGTATGGACAAATCATTGTTATGAAAACTTTCCTATTATTCATCTTACAGACCTTACAAAACCGTTAGGACTATTGTTTTAGTATCTATGATATTATTCCTAGTGAATTCGGAGGGATAGATGATGAATAAAAAAGTTGGCATTAGTTTAGTAATTGCATTAATCGTTTTAATACCATTTATGGTTTATCAATTCTGGTACGTTCCTAACTTCACTGGAGATGATTATTATACTTACGTTGGTGATTCATACAAAGAAATTATCGAAAAAGATGATTCTGGTGCCGACTATAAGGAATATTACTATAAGCAAAAAGCTTACGACAAGGATGGCAACGAAAAGTTATTAAAGTTCAATAGCACCATCGGTCGTCCTATCAAAGCTGATAACTATTTAAAAGTCGTTTATAACCGTAAATACGACAAAGTTCTTTCTTGGGAAAAGGTACAGAAGAAAGAGGTCCCTCGTAAGACAGTTGAACAAATACTAAAGTAAATTTAAAAAGTGCATCTCAAAGCGTAGAACTAATTCGTCTACATTTCGAGATGCACTTTTTTGATATATTCTATTTTTTACCACAGTTGAATCGGATGTCGTAATATCTTTTTTATTTGAATTTTATAGCAAATAATTCCCAATACTAACCAAAGAAAATCTACTAAAATATCCAAATAAACGTCGCCTCTCCCTATAACAACATAACGAATTGTCTGTGAAAAAGGAAAAACATAACTGATTACCCGCAGCCATTGCGGATAACGATCAACTAAGACTAAAGTTCCTGCTACAATCGTCGCCAAAGAACTTACAATATTTACATAAAAATATGGATTCCCCTTTTGCCAAGCACCTATTGCTGCTACAAAACCAACTACCACTCCAGAAATAACTATTAGGGGCGTCATAAACATGGCTCTAACTAGTAATTCAAATGGTACTTTAAAGAAGAATAAAATTATTAGGTTAATTATGACCAATACTAATCCAGCCAAAACAGATGTTAATATCTTAGTGCCCCAATAATTAATAGAATACGGTCGATTAACTACCATTTCTTTATCAATTTTTAAATTTCGATCCATTACAAATAATTGTGCCATGCTTGACATTGATAAAGTTCCACCCGAGAGTACCACTGTAGCAACTGCTACAGACCAGCTAAAACTATTAGTATATTGTGCATCAATTAATACTAATAAACACAGATTAATTAAAGGTATCAAAATAAAATGGACAAATCTTGTTTTCCAATTTTGCAAATAAGAGAGTGACGAAAATTGAATTTTCATTTTACATCAACCTCACATTTCCGGTTCGCTTAGACAGTATTAACAAATATTTTGTTAAAATCCAGGTTACTACGCCCCATAACACACAGCTTAAAATAAATCCAAGAAAATTAAATTCTGATGTCGAATTAAGCAAGGCATGTATGGGCGAAGCAATTGGAATTATCCATTGAAATGGTATTAGAATTGGTTTCAATATTGGAGCTGAAGAAAATAATCCTGACAAAAGTAACAACGGAATTGTAATCAATTCTTCGTACACAATGGCATTAGTAGTTAGAAGAAAAAGTCCTGCAATCAAGAAATCCATTAACGAAGCGGCCAACCACAACGTACCTACTAATAGGACTAATCGCATAGACACATTCGAATGCGACACACCTAATAAGACTGCAAGGAGATACGAAACCGGAAAAGACAGCAGTCCAAAACTTGATGCCGGTAATAATAATGCCATTAAAGAGATCCGATCATCTATCCTTGTATTAGTTAAATATGGCAAGGTCCCCTGGAACCTTTGAAACCCTATACATCCGGCAGACGTCGTAGCAGATGACCACAATCCGAATATGCCACTTCTTATCCACAGACTAGTATCATTCAATTGCTTAGTCGCATAAGCTACTATGAACTGTAATAAGAAAAGCGATATCGTACTTGAAATTGTCAACCAAAGAAAATATTGATTTGATGCATAGATTTTCAAATGAAAACAAAATAATCTAAGAAATCTCATTGTTCAGACCTCCTAAGTTGCGGAGCAATTGCCAAATATGATTCCTCCAAAGTCGCAGGACGATCAATATGGTGCACATCAGATTGTTTAATAATCTCTGCCACAGTCCCCGAAGTAAATATTTTACCAGCACCAATTAATAATATTCTGTCAGCTAACGATTCAATTTCACTCATAGTATGACTAGTTAACAAAATTGCAGCACCCTGATCTGCCAATTGTTTGATTATCTTACGAATCTCAGTTGAAATTTCTACATCTAATCCACTAGTAGGTTCATCTAAAAGCAATAGTGGCGGATTTCCAAGTAAGGCTCTAGCTATATGCAACCTTTGCTTCATCCCTTTTGAAAAAAATTGTACCTTTTTATTTGCCACATCAGTTAATTCAACTAAATCTAATACTCTTAATGCTTCTTGTCGTTGTTGCCGACGTGGAACTCTAGCCAAATCAGCAAAGAATAATAAATTATCCAATGCCGTAGCTCTTCCGTAAAAACCTAATTCTCCGCCTAAGACGACACCTACTTTGGGCTTAATTTTATTTTTATATCTGTTTTTTCCATTAATTACAACTTCACCGCTAGTAGGTAATAGATAACCACCAATCATAGAAACAGTAGTCGTTTTACCAGCACCATTGGGGCCCAATAAAGAAACGATTTCACCAGCATGAACATCAAAACTAATATCATCTACCGCGTCAAATTCTTTTCCATTTGATTCAAAAACTTTACGTAATTTTTTTACTGAGAGAACTGAAGACACTTATATCACCCGTTTACTATTTTTTCAAATGTATGGGTGACTCTTATTATTCTTTATCACCAAATACATTCTTTGAATATAATTTACTCTTCACCGCAATCATTGACATACATATATCCTCCTAATTGACATAACGCCTTTGTATATCGTCACATCTCTACTTATGGTCTAATTATATGATTAAAATTCAGTAAAACAACATCTTAATTAAAATAAAACTAATTGTTTTAATCTTTTTCACATTATGGAAATATAAAAAATTCCACAGCTATTTTTCAAGTTGTGGAATTTTCATTTTATTTATTTTCCAAAATCAATACATCATAAGGCTTCAAATCAATTTCCTTAGTTGTCATCGTTTGTGTTAACAAATCTTTACTATTGGGATAAGGATTTCTAATTTGTTTAGCCTTACCATCAGTATTAATAACAAAAGTATAGCGGGCTGTCTTACCCGTTCTAGTGATAATCTCAACGCCAGTTTTTGTCTCATCTGCTTTGATCTGAGCCTGTTGCAAAATGTCCTTCATAAAAAAGTCCATAGCCTGATCATTCAATCTACTGCCCGCATAGTAAGCAAAACCTTTTCCAAAATGATTCTTCGTTAAAACAGAATTTTTTTGATAGAAGACTTCATCACTATAATGAGCTAGTGACTCTGCTGTTTGTGGTTGAACCAAATCACAAACTAAGCTACCTTTTCCAATAACTTTGCCGTCGAATACCAAATCATGCGTCTGATCAAATGGTAAAGCATCAGTTTCTTCATACTTTAATCCTAAAACATTCTTTAAAAGTCCAGGATAACCACCGAGATAAACATTATCGTCTTTATCAGCTAAACCAGACATGTAATCAGTGACAAAAATACCACCATCTTGAACAAACTTTTCAATCTTAGTAGTCATTTTTGGCGAATTGATATACATACTTGGCGCAACAACGACTTGATACTTTTCCAAATCTGTTTCTTTGGAAATTATATCAACGCCAATCTTACGATCGTAAAAGGCTCTATAGTAGTCATAAACTTCTTGAACATAATCTAAATTAGTCGTTGGCCCCATGCAATCTTCTAGCCCCCAGTAACTATTCCAATCAAAAATTATTCCAACCTTCGATTGATTACGTGAATTTTCCAAATCTTCAGGTAATTGACTCAATTCGTTACCTAGCTTCTTTAATTCACCAAAAACACGTGTATGGGTTGATTCAGCGTGTGAAATCATAGCACTATGCAATTTTTCTGAACCATTACGAGCCTGTTTCAATTGGAAAAATTGAACGGTTTTGGCTCCATGAGCCATTGCTTGATAACTGAGCATCCGCATCTGATTGGGTGCTTTCAGAGAATTAAATGGCTGCCAATTCTGTTGACTAGGTGTCTGTTCCATTAACATAAATGGTTGATCTTTGACCCCACGCATTAAGTCGTGTTGCATAGCAGTATAACCAGCTGGCGTATCAAAACTAGGATAGTTATCCCAAGAAGCAACATCCATTTCTTTAGCCCATTTGAAGTAGTCCAAATCTTTTTGTGAACCCATTAGGTTGGTTGTTACCGGACGTCGGTCATATTTTCTAATGATGTCTCGTTCCATCTTAAAATTATTCAAAAGACTGTCGGATTGAAATCTACGATAAGCCATATCTAATCCTGACATTACTGGTTTCCCATTATCGTATGTATCACCAATCCTCATTGGAGGTACAATTTCATCCCACTTATGATAAGTATGACTCCAGACATTCGTTCCCCAAGCTTGATTGATTTTATCCAAATCATTATCATACTCATATTTCAACCATTCTCTAAAAGCCTTCGTACAATTCTCACAGTAACAATAACCATTGTATTCATTCGAAATATGCCAGTGCGTAATATTCTTAACTGAAGCATAACGTTGCGCTACTTTTTCAACCAATTGACTGGCCAAACGTTGAAATTCAGGACTATTAGGACAAGCGTTCTCACGTTTTCCACCAACTTGACGTCTTCCATAATCATCTACACGATTGATTTCCGGATACTTTTTAGTCATCCAAAATGGTAATGCCGCTGTAGAAGTTGCCATAACAATTTTTATATTGTTCTTTTCTAATAGTGCAACAATTTTATCTAATTTATCAAAGTTAAAGACGTCTTCCTCTGGTTCTAACAAAGACCACGAGAAAACATTAATTGTCGCTGAATTAACACGTGCTTGTTTCAATTTGTCCCAGTCGTCTTGCCAAGTATTTTCAGGCCATTGCTCAGGATTATAGTCACCACCGTACAAAATTGACATCATCTTACCTCTAACTTTCCACCATTGGTTTCGATTATTCTTTGATACCAGTTAAAGCTCTTTTTCTTAATTCTCAACAATGATTTAGGAGAATAGTCATCTCGATCGATATAGACGAATCCATAACGCTTATCGTAACCATTTATCCAACTCAACAAATCAGTAAATGACCAAGCACAGAAACCAAACACTGGTACTCCGTCAGAAATAGCTTTTCCAACTTGTACCAAGTGATCATTTAAATAGTCAATTCGATATTGATCATCTACTTGACCACCTTCTAATTTATCGAAAGCCCCTAAACCGTTCTCAGTAATAATGAGTGGTAAACGGTATTTCTCATAAACCTGTCTCAAAGCAATTCTAAAACCAATTGGATCAATTTCCCAGCCCCAATTGGTTTTATCTAGATAGGGATTTTCAACCGATTGAAATAACTGTGATTCAGGAGTATTACTTTGTGCATCTCCGGCCATCAAATAAGGATCAATTTTATCAAAATTCTTTCCTGTAATAACCTTTTCAGTATCAGGTGCCTTGACCGTCCCTCCGTGATAATAATTAATTCCAAGAAAATCAGGTTTACCTGTTTGCAAAACTTTTTTATCCTCAATAGTCACGTCTGGTGCTATATGCATCTGCTTTAACAAGCGCATAATTCTTTCTAGATATTCGCCCCGACAATAAACATCTAACCACCAATCATTGTTAAATTGATTAGCATCAACGGCAGCCAAGACATCTGCAGGGGAACTGGTCAATGGATAAACTTCCCCATAGCCAAAACTAGGGCCAATCTTACCTTGAGGGACCACCTGATGGAATAGTTGAATAGCTTTAGCATTTGCTAAATTGACAATATGATTAGCCTGGAACATTCTTTTAGAGTCTGAAACATTGGGTGGATGAGAAGCCCAACGATAGCCTAATGACGTGAATACATTCTGTTCATTAAAAGTAATCCAATATTTAACTTTGGTTCCAAATTTATCAAAAAGTATTCGACAATATTCCACAAAAGCATCGATTGTATGACGGCTTTCCCAACCACCGTATTTAGTTTGGAGGACTTCTGGAAGATCCCAATGATACAACGTTAAGATAGGTTCAATCTGATGTTTTTGAAGTTCATCAATCACCTTTTCGTAAAAATCTAATCCTTCTTGATTAACTTCACCTTCACCATTGGGTAAAATACGACTCCAAGAAACACTAAAACGATAGGCCTTAAGTCCCATTTCTGCCATCAGAACAATATCTTCTTTATAATGATGATAAAAATCAACTGCAATTTGACCATTAGTATTATGCTTAGTTTTACCCGGAATTTTCGAGAATTCATCCCAAATTGATGGACCTTTGCCATCAGTATTATAGGCACCTTCGACTTGATAAGCTGCCGAAGCCGCACCCCACAAGAAATGTTCAGGAAATTTCATAGTCATTTCTCCTTTTGTTTAATTATGAATCAATTTACCACAGATATTGTGCTTAGTAATTAAGGAGAATAGTACAAAAGTATCAGATATTGAAACTACTTATATAATCCACGAAACTTTCCCGGAGTAACCTTCTCACCACGTTTAAACATTGAGATAAAATAGCTATTAGTATTAAAACCAACTTTCTGTCCAATCTCGTCAATTGAAAGTTCTGGTTCATTCAATAACAATTCTTTAGCCTTTTTGATACGATAATCAATTAAAATTTGATGTGGCGAACTGCCATAATTAGTTCTGAAAGCTTCCAAAATATATTGCAAGCTATAATTAGTTAGTTTAACAAAATCATCATTATTTAAATCCTGTTGATATGAATTACGAATCAATTGTAAAATCGGATCTATGATTTTCTTATTCAACTGATAGTTATGAGGATTAACAACACAATATTTTTTTATCAAAAGCATGAATTCATAGACCAATGTCGATGATTCATAAATATCCAAACGATTATTTTCTTTAAATTCTTTGTGATGGACTTCAATAAAATCTCTTAATTTATCTTCTGGAGATTCAATATAGAGATAGTCTTGGAATCCTAACACTTTGGTTATTTCTGAAATTAATAAACCACCAAATGAGAAATAATCTGTAATCCAGAGACCGCTTTTAGAATGATACGAATGAGGAATATCTTGATTTATCAAAATACCCTGATTTTCTTTCAATTCTATTGTTCTACCTTCAATATTTACTATTCCTGTACCCGAATATGTTTGTAACCAATGAACATAATTATATCCTTTCGGTCTAGACACATTCTCTTGTCGCCATTTATAACCAATACTATCTACATATAATGGCAATGATCTGTCCTTTGCTTTGAAACTGTATCTCACTTAGTCCATCTTCAATATGTTATATTTAGCTGGCATTATCTTTAATTACAATATCATTTCCATATGCTAGATTAAAGGTAATCAAACGGAAAGGAAATGAGATTTTACTTATGAAAGCGATTACAAATTGGTTTCGAAATAGTTTTAGTCCAGCATTAGCAAAATTCAGTAATATGAAATATATGTTGGCATTACGTGATGGGATGATTATCACTGTTCCATTTACGATTTTTGGTAGTATTTTTATGATTTTAGCAAATTTACCAATTCCAGGATGGACACAATTAGTTGCGCCCTATCAAGCAAAATTACAATCAGCCGTTAGCATTACTTTTGGTATCTTAGCCGTCATTGTGGCTATTGGTATGAGTCATGAGATGGCTAAGTTAAATAAAGTTGATACATTATCTGGTACAGCTATTGGTGTTTCAGCATTTCTACTTTGTATGTTGAATGATAAATTTCAAATTGATCCTTCAACCTTAGGATCAGATGGTATGTTTACTGCAATTATTGTTTCAATTATCTCTAGTGAAATTGTAGCTTTCTTCATTAGAAAACACATTGTCATTACTTTGCCAGATTCTGTTCCACCAGCAGTTGCCAGTTCATTTGTGGCTTTAATTCCGGCATGTGCTTCTTTAGGATTTTTCTGGATTATCAGAGTTCTCTTCAATATTAAAATCAATGCCGTTATTCAAGCAATCTTCTCCCCACTAGTTGGAGGTTTAAATAGTTTCTGGGGTGTTGAATTTGCGTTATTCTTAACCTTAATTCTTTGGACTGTCGGTATTCATGGAAACAACGTCTTAGGTGCTGTAGCCTCACCTATCTATACTTACTTCCTAATGGCAAATATTAAGGACGTTTCTAAAGGCATTGCTCCCACACACATTACTGCAGACGGATTCCTTGATTTTGGTATGAACATTGGTGGTACTGGTGCCATCCTTGCCTTAGTTATCTGTTGTTTATTGTTTGCTAAAAGTAAACGTTACAAACAACTTGCTAGACTAGGTGCTATCCCTTCAGTCTTTGAAATTAGTGAACCTATTATGTTTGGTTTTCCCGTTGTTTTAAACCCAACATTATCAATTCCATTTATTTTGATTCCAATGGTTTTGCAAGGTATCACATACTTCTTAATGAAAGCTCATATTATTGGTATGGTTATCGCCCAAGTTCCATGGACAACACCAATTTTTATCAACGGTTACTTAATTACTGGTGGTGACTGGCGTGCTCCAGTATGGCAATTAATTGAGTTAGTTATTGCTATTGCGGTTTACCTTCCATTCTTTAAAGTTCTTGATAGAGCAGCTTATAAACAAGAACATGTTGAAGCTATGGAAACTGAAGAAAAAGTCAGTGATGATACTTTGTCAGTTAAAAGTATCAGTGGTCAAACACAAAACGCATAAAGAAAAGAACTTCCAATCGTTTAATAGCGAAAGGAAGTTCTTTTTTATGATCCCGCACTTTCATAAGATGAAATTCCTTTGTCCCAAATCTTAATAGAGATGAACAAGAAGACAACTGAGATAACCACTAATCCACCTAAATTGAACAGCACATTCTTTCCAGTTAAGAAGTAACTAGCCGGATAAAAAGCTGTGAAAGCAAATGGAATAACAAATGAAATGATCCAACGAATCAAATGGTTGAAGATACTGACAGGATACTTAGCAAAATCATTAAACATGTAAAACAAGTAAGTGATAGTATTACTCTTCTTCATCCAAAAAGCCGCAGCCGATGTACCAATCTTTAGAGCTGTATAAATAGCCGTAGCAAATGGAATTGAAACGACAAATAGGATTACTTTTAACAAGGTCCAATGAACTGTGGCCGATGACATGACTAGTAAAATAACGCCAACTAATAATTCTCCAAAAGCATCAACTTGAAAAGTTTCAACCAAAACGTGAAATAACGGATTGATAGGACGTGTTAAATACTTATCAAATTCACCTTTTCTAACTAATTTTTGACCAACAATCCAGAGATTATCAAAGAAAAGATGATCTAATCCTTTAGGAATCAAGGCGAATCCGTAGATAAAAACAATCTGTTGTAAACTCCAACCAGCCAACTTTGGTACCTGACTGAAAATAACTTGTAAAAAGATCAAATTCAAAATTTGATTGAGTAAAACTCCTAATACACCAACGATGAAGTCAGCTTTATATTCCATCGTTTGCTTTAAATATTGTGAAATAAAGATTTTTTCTAAATGTAGGACTCTTCTCATATTAACCTCCCTGGATACTCAAGTGTTTGATAGCAAAATGCCAAACAATTTTTGCTAAAAAAATAAAGAATATCAACCAAAAGATTTGTAAGAGCAATACAGAAACAGTTTGCTGTGCACTATACTTTCCAAGATACAGCATTACTGGCGTGTACAACAGCGATGAAAATGGCAATAGCTTCAGAACATTTTGTAGTACTGGTGGGAAAAATGCCAAAGGTACCAGTGATCCTGACATAAAGATTACCAAGGCATTTTTCAAAACATTTGAACCCCACAGATTCCGAAAGAAGAACACGGTGAAACTGAAACAAATATTAAAATAAAAATTAATTAGATAAGCAATTGTTGCACTGAAAAAGTACAATAAAAGATTAACCAAATTAAGAACTGGTGTCCCTTCACCAACGATTTGATAAATTAAAATTCCACCAAACAGTGGCACTGCTAATACACCAACATCGATAAGTTTGCTACCAATTTCTTCATAAAAGTAATTAGCCGTAAAACTGATTGGCTTGAGGATACGCATTGCAATGGAACCGTCCTTAACCTCGTCTCCAACACTGCTAGAACCATCACTTGAGGTGAGAATTCCGGTAAAGAAGCTCAAAAAGATATATAAAACCATCTCTGGAAAAGTGAATCCATTTAAACTTGAATTCGTGCTCGATTGGAAGACAGCCTTCCATAGAAAGTAAGTTACAAATGCTCCTAAAGTATTACCTAATGCAAACAAAATAAAGTTAGCACGATAAACGATTGCCTCTTCGATACCTGCTGATACAAAGGGACGATATTTTCTCAAGAAGTTAGTCATGTTCGGCCGCCTCCTTTCGGAAAATCCTCCTAACGATGTCTTCTATATCTGCATCTTTAACACTGATATCTTGAACGTCAACTTGTGACAAGGTCAATCTGATAACATCAGGAACTGATACTTTACTACTATCAAATTTAACTCGAACATTCTTTTCATTCTGCGAATACTCAATAGCTGAACCAAATTGAGAAAAGTTTAGACGGTTCGCATCCTCCGCATTGACCAATTCAAACTCAATTTCTCTAATGTGTCCAAAACGATTCTTCAATTGCTTGATTGTTCCATCAAAAACTTCTTGTCCATGATCAATCATGAAGACACGATTGCATAATAATTCGATGTCGCCTAAATCATGTGTCGTCAAAATGATTGTGGTTTGTTCTTCTTGATTGATTTGTTCAATAGCATGTCTGATCTTATCCTTAACTGATACATCCAAACCAATTGTTGGTTCATCCAAGAACAAAACTTTAGGATTATGTAATAACGAGGCCGCAATATCAGCTCGCATACGTTGTCCTAATGATAAAGTTCTTACTGGACTAGTGATGAAGTCATTCAAATCCAAAACTTCATTCAAAAAATCCATTCGTTTATAAAAATCTTTATCAGGCACATTATAGATTTCCTTTAAAACTGAATATGTTTCACGTAATGGCAAGTCCCACCACAATTGAGTTCTTTGACCAAAGACAACTCCGATATCCTTAACGTAATTTTGACGATCTTCTTGAGGGATTTTGTCGTTGATCCGGCAATATCCACTAGTCGGCGTTAAGATTCCTGTTAACATCTTAATGGTTGTTGATTTACCTGCACCGTTAGCACCAATAAAGCCCAAAATTTCTCCCTTAGGTACCTCGAAGCTCAAATCTTTGACGGCTTCAAAAGTTTCGTATTTTGGCTTAATCAATGATTTAAAGGCTCCTACTAGTCCTGGTGACTTAATAGTTTTTCGAAAATCCTTTGTTAAATTAGATACTTCAATCATCGACATCTAAATCCCCCCTTTTAAATATAGTAAGCGTTTACTGTAGTAGCGTACTTTCAATATTAGTCATCTAACCTTTCATAGTCAATTCAATTTTGCAAAAAAAAATCGTTACCGATAACAAGATCAATAACGAATCATTTTTTAGAAACCAAATTTCTGATGATTGATCAAATGCTGTATTTCAACCTTAGGATAACAAGTTTTGACAATCCCTTTTGGATGCAAAGTATCTTCTATTTGGTCAACTCTTGCCCATTGCAAATCAGAATTAGGTGGCAAATCAAAATTCCGGTAATTCAAATGTTGTAACTGATGATATATTTCATCGTTGACTTCTTGACGATAGATCAAATTCAATTGTTGATAATCGATTTTCTTCAATTTCCAGAAGTTTTCCAAGATTCCTGCAAATTCCAGTTTCAAATCAGTTAACCCCAGCTCTTCATACGCTTCACGCTCGGCAGCAGATTGACTTTCTTCATTGAATTTAACGGCTCCACCAGGTAGGATATACAAGTCCTGCTTCGTATTTTCTCGTCTAACAAAGACTTTACCTTTATGTAATAAGATTAATACCGCTCGAACATCAAATTTTTGTTTTTGATTCAAAAAATAACGTAAATCACCTTGTTCTTGCATTCAATCACCTACCCTCATTTAATAATGTCATCATATACCAAAAATGTGAATAAAAACACAAATAGCCAGTAACCCATTTCGAGTTACTGACTATTTTTAGTTGAAATATTTATTAGCAAAGTCCGTTGTTTTATCGATGTAAAGTTGTCCAGCCTTGCTTAATGAATTAGCATGACTCGCACCTTTAACAATCCAAAGTTTTTTGGGACCCTTAGTGTAATCATAATTTAAATAAGCATTTTTCGTCGGTACAAAGTCATCCTTTGAACCATGAATAACGAATAACGGCACCTTATTCTTCTTCAAGCTATTTTTGGTACTAGCTTGATAGAAGTTATACCCTGCTAAGAAATCTGCAAAGAGACTAGCTGTGGGCACAATTGGGAAGCTTGGTAAATGAAACATATCTTTTAATTGATAAGATAATTCACCAGAAATAGTAGAATAACCGCAATCAGCTATGGCAAATCGAACATTCTTGGGATGTTCTCCCAAAGTATACATGACTGTAGCAGCACCCATACTGATACCGTACAATCCAATCTGTGAATCAGAGCCAAACTTCTGATTAAGTCGTTTGATCCAATTCATCACATCGGTTCGATCCTTCCAACCATATCCTGCATAGTTACCCTGACTCATACCAAAGGAACGATTATCCGGTGCCAAAACGTTATATCCAGCGTTGTGAAACATTCTGACATACGATCCCATATATTTACTAGCACTACCAAATCCATGGACAACAACCACTGTTTTGGCGGTTTCCTTCTCAGCTGGTAAATAACGAGCCTTCAATTTTAGATGGTCCTTGGTTGTCTGTTCCCAAATCTGTGGTTTCTGTCTCAAAAACCATTGGCTATTCTTACTCAAGTGACCTTTTATCTGACTACTATAACCACTCTTACTGAATGCATAATTAAACATATATCCACCAGCCGCTACATCAGTAAGTAATGTAACGCCTATAACGACTGATAAAGTAATTTTAACAAATTTTTTCACAGTTTCATTTACCCTTCTAGATTACTATGTTCAACAATAATAATCTAATTGGTAATTTGAATGCAACAAAAAACAGATTAATTGTTAGCTACTTCTTCACTCTTAGCTCTGTTTTCAGTAGCATCTTTATGGAACCAATGAATATGTGAGTCAAAGAAAGCAATCATATCATTCATGAAGTACATGATGTATGTCAAGAATAGAACGGGACTAGCGTCACCTTGTGTAGCAGTAACACCCCAAAGTACGATTGACATAATACCTTGAACTGTCCAGAAGTAATATTGTTCACGGAATCGTAATGTACATAGAAGTGCACCTGTGAATCCAATGGCAGCAGCTACAGAATCAATTACAGGACGTGGACTAATGAATAGATGTGTATCCATCAAATAAAGTAATCCCCATGAAGCAAAGAAGAATAGTGCTGTCCAAAGCCACTTGATAGCGGTTAGACCATGGATATGCTTTTCAGCATCTTTAGCCCATTGTGGACTAACTAGAACAGGAATATCTAGCAAAATAATGTAACTTAATTGAAGAACAACATCAGAGAAGTTCTTAGCATTAATAGCTACAAAGATATAAATAAGTGCTGAAACTAATCCTAAAACACCATTTAAAGGTTTTGCATTAGTAATGGCAACTGTACATGTGAAACCTAAAACGGCCGCAAACCATGTCCAAACAGCAATTGCATTAATAGAATGTGAAAGTGTTGATGCAGTGATGGCCCCCAAGCCAAACATTAATAGCATGTAACTCTTGAAACTCCAGTGTTTCATTTGTTCAACATACCATTTTGGATTAAATATACTCATTTATCCTTCTCCTCTTGGACCATTGCCAAAATATATGATTGTGGCATTTATATTTTGAAATGATCAATTTTTATTTATCCCTTAAACCGTATTTCTAAAAAATATCAATTTAACCGACAGCTAAAATCATACCACCAATTGGACTAAATTTGGCAAATGGTTTCTTGAGCATATTGACGACATATCGGTGTAAAGCGCTTAACTCACTTGCTAAATTAGGAATTTATCATTTGATACAAGATATAGATTTTTCTAATTTCATATCACTATATATAGTTATAACGGAGTAATAAAATAAAAAAGACATCCAAAATATTGAATGTCTTCCTAAAATAACAAATTTAAATTTTACCAACTAAATCTCCACTTGGTTTAATTGTACCTTCCCCAGGATGCCAATTTGCCGGACAAACATCATCACCATGTTCTTCAACAAATTGTGCCGCCTGTAGAGTTCGTAAAATTTCTTTAGGATTTCTACCTACACCCATAGCGTTAACAGTGTACGACTTGATAATTCCTTTTGGATCAGCGATAAAGACACCACGATAATCTTGACCACTGGTCTCATCGATCATATTGAAGAAATCTGTTAATTCGTGCTTTTGATCTGACAACATTGGATATCGAATCTTACCAATAGTCTTTGTCGTTTCAGCCCAAGACATATGCGAGTACTGACTATCAACAGAAACTGAATAGATTTCTGCTCCTGCAGCTTTAAACTCTTCATATAAATCCTGTAACTCACTTAACTCTGTGGGACAAACAAACGAAAAATCGGCAGGATAGAAAAAGATGATTGACCATTTTCCTAACAAATCGTTTTTAGTAACAGTTTTTAATTCACCAGCCTGATATGCATTAACATTGAATTCAGGTAATTCCTTATTAATATAATTCACGATAAAATCCTCCTAGCCAAAGAACATGTTTAAACATGTATATAATAACAAATATTGACTATTATTTTAAATACAAACCCTTTTGTGTGACAATATAGTTATTCATTTGAAGAAGGATTGATTTAATGACAGACGAAGAAAAACTAAACGCCATTCGTGAGTATTCATTTAATAAGATGAAACAGGACACGACTGGGCATAATTTTGATCATATTCAAAGAGTTATCAAGACTGCTAAACGAATTCTAAAGGAAGAACCGGCTGATCATTTGATTACATTGGCTGCGGCCTACCTGCATGACGTAGCTGACGATAAACTGGTCTCTGATCCAGACAAATTGGAGAAAGAGATCCATAATTTCTTAAAGAGTTTGGAAATGACCGATGAACAAATTAACGAAATTCTCTATATTACCCACAACCTGTCATTCAGCAAGTCACTGGACAATCCGCCTAAGCTCTCATTAGCAGGGCAAATTGTGCAGGATTCGGACCGACTAGATGCTATCGGTGCCATTGGTATCGTGAGAGCTGTCTATTATGGAGGAAATAATTCCGAAACCATCTATGATCCGGCTATCAAACCACGTGAAAAAATGACAAAAGCCGAATATCGTAATTTAAACGATGAAACTATTATCAATCACTTTTATGAGAAACTGTTGAAATTAACTGCTATGATGAACACACCTACTGCTAAAAAAATTGCCCAGGGACGTCATCAATATATGCTCGATTTTCTAGACGAATTCAAAGCCGAGTGGGACGCAAATAAATAATAAGGAGATTCTAATTTTGGTATCATTTGAAGAACAAGACAAAGAATATTTTGATCATATCATCAGAAACTTAAGCGACCGTGGTGTCCAATTGGATGATATTGCGGAAATCGTTATTTTCTTGGAAAAGGATTATATTCCTGGTTTAAACACTGAAATAGCTATTCATGCTATTAAAAAAGTTCTACATAAACGTGAAGCACAAAACGCTATCATGACTGGAATCGAATTAGATGTACTAGCTGAAAAGGGTCTTCTATCCGGACCTATGCAACGTATCATGCGTACCGACGAATCAACTTACGGTATCGATGAAAATATGGCTATCACTTTGGCTAGTTTGTATGGCTCTGTTTCCGTTACTAATTATGGTTACGTTGATAAATTAAAACACGGAATTTTAGCTAAGTTGAACGACAAATCTACTGGAAAAATTAATGTCTTTTTGGATGATTTAGTCGGTGCTATCGCTGCTGGTGCCTGTGGCTGGTTAGCACACAATGAATCGGCTGTTCAAGAGATGTTAAATCAGTAAACGATTCTCATTTAATACAAAAATACAGCACTTATTTAGGAATATAACGCGCATGATTTTGAATCTCAATGCAACAAATATTTCCCGAATGAGTGCTGTTTTAATTACCTAAAATAAGTACAGTCTTAATACCCTAATCAACCATTAAGACATTGGTTTTAGAATGTTCTGAAACATAACGTGTTACTGATCCGACAAAAGCACGCTCCAATGCATTCAAGCCAGTTTTACCCATAACGATTAAGTCAATTGTTTTATCCTTAGGAAAATGAGCTAGTTCCGAACGAGGTTCGCCATTTAAAAGTTCTACCTGACAGACTAAACCTGCTTTCTTCACAAGATCTTCAGCCTTTTGTAGATCGAACTTAGCGCCTTCTTCTAGATCATGAGTTAATCCAGGAGCGTATGAAACACCTACATTCACTGGCAAATTAGCTGTGTTAACGACCGAAACTAAAAATAATTTCGAATTAAATTGTTTAGTTAAGGCAATTGCAGCACTCAAGGCATCGTACGAATTTTTACTTCCATCAATAGCTACAAGAATTCGATTAAACATGATTTTAGCACCTCCTAGCAAGATATCTTGATATCTTTAGCTAGATTTTACCAAGTTCAGGAATAATTGACATTTTTGACCTATTTACATATTGGATATTTGTTATAATCAAAACAAATAATGGTAAATTTAGGGGATTATTGTTATGAAAACTAACCAACGACTGGAGATTATCAAACAAGAATGTAGACTGCGACAAGATTTGAAAAGTATTCAATTCACTCATTACTTTTCTAATCAGTTCATGGAAAAGTACACACAGTTCTTTTGTATTGAAGATTTCTTTAAGGAATTAGGCATAACCAACCGTATTTCTCTATATACAGTATCCCAAGAATCTTGGGAACAACAAGTTCAAATGACAACAACCTTCTCCTCATGGCAAGAAATGCTAAATAAGGCTGGCGAAGAGTATTCATCGCAAAAATTTTACTGATTATAAGTATAATATCTATTATTTTATTTATTTTTTATATAAACGTACTTTTATCTATAAGTTGTAATATAATAAGTTTGTTGGAAGAAACCCAAAATATGCAATAATATTATATTCTCAATAGTACAATCCTTCTATAGAATAATTCTTCTAACTTAACGGCACTGCTCCTCGGCGGTGCCTTTTTTTGAGCTCTAAAATAGCTTGTCTTTCTTTTTTTGGATACACTATAAAAAAAGATTAGGAGTAATAATTGAAAAAACATCTAAAAAAGATAATTAGGTTAAACATCTTTTTCACTTCAGCAATGATTATCTGTGATTTTTTTATCGTTAACCAGCATACGAATGATAGTAGCTTTGCTGTGCATCAAGTGTCCGCATCCAATCAGATGAAAATTAAACATAAGCATAATAATGTTCATTCGGATGAAGAACAAGAATTTAGTAATACATAATCTTGTAAAATAATTTTTTCTAGTAAGGCAAAAACAGCCTCTATTAAGAGATTCAAGTAAAGGATGACATATCTTGAATACTTAATAGAGGCTGTTCTTTTAATTTTGTAGTACCAAACCAGTGCTACTTAATTCATAAACTTTATCATAGAGCTTTTTAACTTCAGCCGGAATATGATGATCTACCTCAATTACGGTTAAAGATTTATTATTCAGAATTGACTCATGAATTGAAGTTGCTGTTTCAGGATCTAGTGATGCCGTTCCTTCATCAATCAACAATAATTGACGATTAAAGTACAGTGCGCGAGCAATTTCGATTCTCTTTAGTTGCCCTCCCGAAAAATTATGTCCATTTTCATTAATCTTCATTTGTAACGACTTTTCATTGGCAAATTCTTCCAATCCCGATTGCTTTAAAGCAGCAATAACCTTTTGATCATCCGCAGTACTATCTCCCAAAGTAATATTATCCTTGAGACTATCTTCAAATATAATTGGCGTCTGCCCTACAATTCCGAAATTATTGTAAGAATCGATTTGCGAGTAAGAATGATTATTGAATAAAAATTTTCCAGTGGTTGGTTGCAGTTCTTGAAGAATCATTCGAATTAAAGTTGACTTACCAATACCTGATTTACCACCTATCAAAATTTTTTCATCATGGGTTACTGAAAATGATACATCATGAAAAATTTGTTTTTGATCATAATTAAAGCTGACGTCGTTTACTGACAATTCATTCATTGCGATTGTTTTATCAGTTGGTGTAATAACTTTAGCCAACTTCAACTGTTCAATTTTTGTACGGATATTCTTTGTACTACTGATAGTATTCCAACTAGTGATAATCTGGTTAAATCCATTTAGAATCCACGATGATGAATATTGAATTGCCACGAATTGAGCTAAGGTTATTTTCCCAGTAATAGTAAAGTAAATTCCCAAGCCAATAGGCAAATATGAAAAGGTGGAGAAAAGCATCCCAATAACATTATTAGATAAAGCAATCTGATTTTTCAAACTGGCATTAGAAGATTCCATTTCAGAAATAGAACGATTCATTCGTTTTGAAAAACCACTAGTTGCATTATAACGGCGTAATAGTAAAGCTCCATGTAGCAAATCTTTAACTGTCGCCGACAAAATCTGATTATTTTGGGACCAAGTATCAGTTCTTGTTTGAATCGACTTAGTAAACAATTTTGGAGCCAAGGTCGGTATGATCATAAATAATAAAAAGATAATGGTGATATAAACATTACTGTAGAGTGCATATACCAGGGTTCCTATGGTCATCGCAATTGAACCCAGTAAGGCAAAAATCTGTCGCCAATAATTATCTTCTAACAGCTTTAAATCATTTAAAAAGAAAGATAAGTTCCCCGATTCAAAATCTTCCTGTTCCTCTGTGACATTAGCCATCTTACTTGTCAGGAAATTTTTCTTCAGTTTACGATTTATCAAATAAATATTTTTATTCACAACTACGCTCTTGGTATATCCCAAGATTGCAAAAACAGCATAACCAAAAATAATCAAGGCCACTGATGGTATGATCAGACTCACCGATTTTTTGCTAATCAAGTAGAAAATATAAGAATAAGTGATTGTATTGAATGGTATTTCTAACCCCGCTAACAAACTAAATATAATGGCTAAACAAAAATATGAACGATTAACATACTTTTTCATTAGATTTTTCCCCTTCAAATAAAAATATTTCTAATAATTGTATCACTAACGAAACTAACATTAAATTATGATTCAATTTATAAATTGCATCCTTTTAAGTTAAAAATAATTAAAATCAATTTAATATTCAAGTATTATTATCTTTGAATAGCATGATGTATACGAATCGGTTATAATTTAGCAAAATATTTCGGGAGATTATATGAAAAAACGATTATTACTCATTTTAATAGCTCTATCAATCTCAACGTTCACAAATCTAGCTACACCAGTAATGGCAGCTTCAAATGGTACTGACCACTATGACGAACTTCGCGCAGAAAAATTTTTCAATAAAATCAAAAAAATTTAATGAAAAACTCAATAAATGTCTAACTGATAAAACCAAATTGGCGATTCACAAATTCAAAGCTGATTCCAAATCCACTATTAAAAAATCTGGAAATCTAAAAATCTATTGGTCAACTTTCATTAAACGTATTAATTACTTAAAAAATGATCAAATCGAAGTCTATGTTACTGATGAATTCAAAACTCTTTCACATAAAAAAAGAGCCCAAATCATTGAATCAGTTCAACAATTGGCACTCTCATATTTGGATGATTTTAAAGCCGTAACTCCTTCTAAGTATTCAGAAGGTCTCGCAGTTACTGTTTTCTGTGGTGGAAATCAGTTCGGACGATCACTCTTTTTAGATAATAAGGATTTTAAATGGAACGATTAACGACACAACAGACTAGCTAATAAGTGTATAAACCACAGATGCAATGGATAGAACAAATAAAATACATATTTTAGTTGTTTATCGTACTTACCTAATTTTCCACTGTAAAAACTTAATAGTGGCACAATCAGAATAAAGAAGGTATCGCTAGCATTCATGGCAACACTGTCAAACAACATCAATGGATCAGACGTTCCTATCGACAGTGCCATTGGTAATTCAATAACTGCCATAACCAACATCAAAGCTAAATAACTTAAATTTCTTTGTTTAATATTCTGATGTGTTATTTGCGTTATCAGCATAAATGGGAAAATAATAAAGCTACCTTCCAAAATAGGAATAATCCCTATCACAACCAAAATAACAGAAACGACTCTCAATAGTCGCTTCCTTTTTTGTTCCTGATGGTTATCCCAAAGACAAACAATAATTGCACCGACTAAGAGTGTTAGAAAAATGTTGTCTCCCGTAATGGACATTGCATAATCTTTTCGTAAAACAAATAGATTCATAAGGTAGTTTCCTAAGACCATCAGAATACCCCAAATACCTAAGCGAAACAGATAATCTCTGCGGCTATGCGTATAATGTAGTCCCTCAACCACTAAATATGCAAAACCAACCGCCACTACTCTAGTGATAATATGAAAAATATCTGCTAAGTAGGGTGAAATAAAATAACTAATATGGTCTAAAACCATTAACCCCATTAGTAAAAACTTGAATGTATCTCGATTCAGCGCCTTGTGTGTAATACTGGGTGTGAATTGTCGCATATATAATCTCCTTGAATTGATAATTTTCATTATCCAAAAATTTATTTTCCCTGTAAATACACCTAACACAACCGTTAGTGCTATATTACAAATTAGTAAGACTAAACGGAGATGAACCGAGATCATGAAAAAGTTTCATAAATTTTTACATTCAAATGGATATTATTTTGTCATTGTTCTAGCAGGACTATTTTCACTTGTTATTTTAGTATTGAGCTATATCCCTCATTTTAATATCTCACGCTCACCCTATATTGAAATCGACATCGCAACACTTTTGATCTTCTGTTTCGATTACTTTGGACGTCTCTATTTAGCTAAAGACAAAGGAGATTTCTTTCGACATAATATTCTCGACCTCTTAGCAATTCTGCCTTTCAATACTATATTCAACGCCTTTCGAGTCTTCCGTGTAGTCAATGTACTTCGTTTTGCTAAAGTGTTTACATTGATTCGCTTTATCGGAACGGCCGGTAAGATGCAAAAGAACGCAAAAAAATTCTTACGGATCAATGGTTTTATTTACCTGATTATCATCTGTGGAATCGTCTTAGTCACAGCAGCTATTTCCTATTCTTTAGCTGAAAATGTTTCCTTAAGTAATTCATTTTGGTGGGCCATTGTAACTGCTTCTACAGTCGGTTATGGTGACGTCGCTCCTACTACACTCGTCGGTAGAATTTCGGCCGTCTCCTTGATGATTATCGGTATTGGCTTCATTGGAACCCTCACTAGTACAATCACTAATTACTTTACTCAGGAGACTTCCGAAAAAAGTGATGATAAACTGGATCAAATTTTAGTTAAATTAGACAAGATAGAAAAGGAAAATCATGAATTACATCATGAAATTGATGAACTAAAGAAACAAAAAAAATAGAGGAATGAATTTTCTTATCAAAAATTCATTCCTCTTCTTTATATTATTGTTTCTTCGCAACAATCAGAAACCGATCTTCATAAGTGTCAATCTGTCCAGTTTGCTCAATGATATTTTGTAATTCATAGAGTTTCGACAAGTTATCCTTTACATCAAAATTAGGAAACTCCCATGGAACAACTGTCGCATAGTAAACGACGGCCCCAACATCAAAAAACGACATTTTAGAAAAACTAACATCTGATTTCAATACTTTTAAACCTGCCTTTTGACAGGCGATCGCATTATTAACCAAGGTATTGTCAGGATAAGCCGGCTGATAATCATCCCTAAAGAAACGAGATAAAGAAAAATTATTGGTGGCTCCAATTTGTTCAGTTATAAACATCCCTGACTTTTTCAAAATACGACTGATCTCTGGTACTGGCATGGCACCATGACAATTAGTCACAATATCAAACCTTTCATCTGGGACCAAATTAAGATTCTCAGCAGGATCTTCATAAAGTGTCACACCACTGGGAACAACCTTTTGCTTGAGAAATTCAATATTCGAATCCCAACCTTCAGTTACATATGTCCTTTGAGCATCATGTTGAAAACTGGTCATCAGTTCACCGCCACCAGTATCCATGTCTAACCAAATGTCGGTCGGTTGCAAGTATTTCTGGACAATTTTGGAATAATCCCAAGGCAGTGATTCATTTTGCCATCGACCATCCAAATGCTCAAAGTTCCAACCTTGCATTGCCCGATTACCTTCTTCAAGCCAAGTCTCTTCTACTGTTTTCATGATCAACACCACCTTTTTATCAGTTTATTTAACTAACAGCTGACTCATTCACATGCGTTAACGGTTCATCAAAAAATGACATTGGAATCTTATTTCCAAAGGACAATAATTTCTTATACCAATAATAGCTATCTTTTCTATAACGCTTGTAAGTTCCATTACCTTCATCGTCTAGATCCACGTAAATTAAACCGTAACGCTTAGAAATCTGATTGGATGATGCTGAGATCATATCGGTAGTGCCCCAAACACAGTAACCAATTAGGTCAATTCCATCTTCAACCAAAGAAATCAACATTTGTTGAATATGGTCCCGCAAGTAGCAAATACGATAGTCGTCGTGAATTTTTTTGTCGCTTGTCAAAACATCGGAAGCACCTAGACCATTTTCAACGATAAATAATGGTTTCTGATACCTGTCATAAAGCTTGATCAACGAGAGCCTCAAACCAATTGGATCAATTTGCCAACCCCATTCACTTTCGGGTAGGTACTTATTATAGACCCCATTAATTCGATTAGCCTTAGTTACTTGTAAACCGGTTGTGTCATAGGCTGTGCAGACCGATGAGTAGTAACTGAATGCAATAAAATCAGCTGTATTCTCTTTAATAAGATCTGTATCGTCCGCTTCTTCTTCAATTTTAATATCTTCTTCCTTTAATTTCTTCAGAAGATACTTAGGATATTTACCTCTAATTTGAATATCACTGAAAGCATAAACGTTTCTCATGATTTCAGTGGCTCTTAAAACATTTCTTGGATCACTATTATATGGATAAACCATTGTACTAGTGATCATGCAACCAATCTTTAAATCAGGATACGTCTCGTGGCAATACTTAATGATTCTGGCTGAAGCCACAAATTGATTGTGCATCGCTTGATAAATAACATTTTTGAAATTCTTATTAGGAAACCGATCTTCAATTAATCCCGCTGATGAAAATGGATGACGAATGATGCTGTCAATTTCATTAATAGGAATCCAATATTTCACATAATCATGTAAATAATCAATGACCGTCTTGGCAAATTTATCAAAGAAATCAATCACCCGACGATCGTACCAGGCATCGTAATTCAAAACTAAATTCAAAGGAATTTCGTAATGAGACAACGTCATAATTGGTTCAATATTGTACTTATTCATTTCTTTAACTAGATCCAGATAATAATCTAGCCCAGCTTGGTTAGGTTCTTGGTCATCGCCATTGGGAAAAATTCTCGCCCAACTGATTGAAAATCTGAACGCTGAAATACCCATAGCGGCCAATTGCTTAATATCTTCATGATAATTATGATAAAAATCTACTCCGTGACGTTTAGCCCAATTCTTCGTTGAAAGATCAGACATAGCCTCTTTAACTTGCTTACTACTAATTGAATTAGCAGCTTTATAATTAGTGACATCTAATTGAGGACGATATCTTAAACAATCAGCAATTGACATTCCTTTACCGTCTTCATTCCAGCCACCTTCCACTTGGTTGGCAGATGTAGCAACTCCCCATAGAAAATTAGGATCAATCTGATAACTTTTCATAAGAGCCTCCTACTACGCTAACATCAATAAATTATTATTTATAGTGACTTCATTCTCTGCTTTTGGAATCGGCGATACCTCTAAGAAATCATTACTGTTGAGTACAATAACCATAACTGTGGGATCATAACCTGATTTCTTAATACCTTCAACATCGAATTTTAATAATTCTTGACCAGCAGAAAATCGTTCACCTTTTTGGACTAATGTTTGGAAATACTTTCCTTTTAATTCTACTGTGTCAATTCCCACATGAATCAACAAATCAGCATTATTATCTAGGTGAATCCCGATGGCATGTCCAGTTGCAAACGAAGCTGCTACTTTACCATCAGTTGGTGCAATCACTTTTCCAGAACTAGGGATAACTGCAATTCCTTTGCCCATAATGCCACTGGAAAAAGTTTTATCATTAACTTCACTCAAGGCAATTACTTTACCTTCAACCGGACTCTTGAGTGTTTGTTTCGCATTAGTTTTTTTATTAGCGTTATTTTTTTCAAATTTAAGATCCGGGTCATCTACCGGATCCTCAAACCCAATCAGCCAAGTAGCCACAAAAGTTACTAAACTGGAAACCACAATTGTCATAATGGCAGGCAATATGAAATTTTCAGTCTTTAAAACCCACATAGGTAAACTTAACAGACCGGGTGTGACATAAACAAATGCCTTCATTTTCATAAATCCGGCAAATATTCCGGCAACGGCGCCACCAATCATGGCTCCATACATTGGTTTCTTTAATTTTAAATTAACACCAAACATTGCCGGCTCAGTGATACCACCCAAATAAGCGGTAGCGCTGGATGACAAGGCCAAACTTCTTAACTTTTTATTCTTAGTCTTCAATCCCACTGCCAAATTTGCAGCCGCTTGAGACATGTTCGAACACAGAGCTGCTACTCGAATAATCGGATCATAACCTTGGGAAACTAACAATTGAATACTAATCGGACTTAGGGCTTTGTGAACTCCCATCGAAACTAGCCAAGGATAGAGTCCAGCTAACAACGGAATAGCAATCATACCCACATTGTTGTACAAAAACATACTGCCATTAGCTATGCCTTTAGAAATCAAATTAGCTACTGGTCCAATAATTAAGAATGTTAATGGTGCTGTAAATAGAATTACTAACATTGGCTCCGCAAACACCTTAACGACATCAGGCGTGAATTTCTTAACTACTTTTTCAATATAGGACATCGCCCATACTGACAAAATAGCAGGAATAAAAGTTGAGGAATATGATACAAGATCAACTGGTAAACCTAAGAACTGTACTGGTTTACCAGCAGCTGCCATCGCCACCCAATCGGGATTAACTGTTACCAATCCGATAAAGGCTCCTAAAATTTGATTAGTTTTAAAAGCCTTAGCGGCGGAGAATCCAATAAAGGCTGGCATGAAATAATACCCAGTGTCAAATATCAGATTCAGCATAATATAGGTTTGGCCTTTGGATGATAATACACCCATCATATTCAGAACTAAAAGCAGAACCTTTCCCATCCCTGCTCCCGCCAATAAAGGAATAGCTGGCGAAAGTATTCCTGTAACCGTTTCGATTACCCTATCCACTAGGTTTTGTTTCTTCAACGTTTTCTGAGAATCACACGAACTATTAGACACATTGTCAAAATCTAACATATCAATTAATTTGTTATAAACGTCTTCAACTCGGCCTCCAATAACAATCTGATACTGTCCAGCACGTTTTACCAGTTGTAATATTCCTGGAATATTTTCGATCTTTTTATCATCTGCCTTTGATTCGTCGTACAAAACAAATCTCAATCGTGTGGCACAATGAATAACAGATTTAATATTCTTCTTGCCACCAACACCCTGAATAATTTGCTTATCCATCTGTTCATATTCCATGATCTTCACTCCCGGGTTTATAGTGATATTTTCACGGTAACAATAATCTTTTAAACGTTATTTCTTCAAGTAATACGCATAATACAATTCCATCAATATTTTTAAATTTTTACGCAAAAAAACCTACTCAGCCCTCGTTAAACTAAACGGACTAAGTAGGTTTACGTAGTTCCTACATATTTCATCGTGATCCCCAATCACTCATTTACTATCCAATTCGTATTTATGGTAGCGCTTACTTAATTTAGAGTCAATTATTTATTACTTCACCGATTATGAAAAATTTTTGTATTTCTAGTATCTTTTTACTTGCAAATTTCAATCTAGTTTTTCCTTGTAGACTTTCTCCTCAATTTAATACAATTAATAAAAACTTAAAGGAGGCAGATCATGCAGAGGCTAGGAATCAAAAAAGGAATATTCTCCTTAATAATCTTTATAGTCATCGTGGAATTACTAGGAAGCTTATCTTCGGCTTTTGCTGGTAACATAAAACTTAAATATAATATATTGAATTTACCACCACTGTCGCCACCAGACTACATTTTCGGTATTGTTTGGCCGATACTTTACTTTTTGATTGCAATCGCAGGTTATCTAATTATTTTCTCAAATCGGGCTCCTAATCGCGTGAAAACAGCCTCATCAATTCTTTTTTGGCTACAATTGTTTCTTAATTTCATTTGGTCAATTGTCTTCTTCAATGAACATTACATTTGGGGATTAATAATAATCTTAATATTAGATATCGTCGTTTTCCTGTGTATCGTATTTTTCAGACGGATCAATCGGCTTGCCAGTAACTTATTAGTTCCTTATCTGATCTGGATATTATTTGCTACCTACCTGACAATTGGCGTAGCCATGTTAAATTAACTGTGAAATGTCGAATAATTAATTTTGAATAATTAAAAATTATACCCATTTTAATCCGAAAAAAGACATCAATAAGCAAATATTGATGTCTTTTTATATATTTATTTAAACAAATTTATTTATAATTCATTGAAAATACACCATCTACATCATAATATATACGTAAACTATGAGTTTTAAATTGGGGTGAGCGTTTATTTATGAATAAACCTTTCAAATTTCAGCTAAATAACAAAATCATTTTTTCAATTTTATACTTATATTTCTTCATTACGTATCCCTAATTATTCCAGCTGGTGACGATTTCTTTTGGTGGGGCAAACCGGGACAATATCTATTAACACATCTTTTCTACGGATTGGATTCTTCCTTTGGAGATAGTTCTGATGGTCGCCATCTAGGTAACCTTTTAGAAATTTTAATCATGCATAGTTCTATTTTTGCAGCTATTTTTATGCCAGTATCATTACAACTTTTATCTGGTGTTTATAGTACTTAACTGGCCGCACTAAAATTTCTTTGATTATGGCTTTAGCTTTGTTTACTCCCTTTCTATTCATCTTGTCACCAATATTCATTCGTGAATACTTTAGTTCATTTGTTTTTTGTATATTCTAGGAATTATTTATGTCAACAAGGTTATCGCAATTGTCGATTTAACCACTTTGGCTCATAAAATTTTTCAAATTATCATGATTGGCATTGTTCTTCCTACGCATTAGTAATGTTTATGTTGATTGCTAACCACCAATCCAATATGAATCGTGTCCAGGATCCTGATTTTCTCTATGAATACGAGACCTTAAAACACAAAGTTCCGTACCCAGGCTTTGTTTCACAAAGCGATGAATTGATGATGCAATCCCCGGTCTATTGGCATAACCGTTTGAATTATAAGTTCAATGATTACTTTTTCAACGGTAATTATAAGTAACATTTAAAAAGCCGTATTCCCTTGTATTTAAGGAATACGACTTTTTGAACACATCTAATAACTTGCTGTTACATTAATATCATCAAGATTTAACCATTGATTATTACCAATTCTATAAGCTACAAAACTCAATGGTATACCTGAACCATAAGAATAATATCTGTCTGTTAACCATGAACTGTTAGCAGGTAAAGTCTTATCCGTTTTATGTCCATAAGAATCATAGATAGGTGCATTAACACCATTCTTTACAGTGATCACTTTAGCATCTGATGGTGGATAATTATCTACTTGTCCTGGCAACTTTTGAAGTCTTACTTCAAATCCGAAGGCTGTTCCATCGGAATTATTTGCCATCCATTCGTTTGTAGCAACTCTATAGAAAGTTGTGTGAGTTCCATCATCTTTTACACCATTGTAAATTTGTTTATCTGTTGCCCATGAAGATGATGACCCTAAAACCCTATTGCTAATTACTCTAAAGACTCCATCACTACCTTTGGCATAAAGCTTAACCATGCTATCTCTAGTGTTGATTACTGTTTTATAGTCACTCTCACTAGTTTGATATGTATCGGTTTCGGCTGCTTGTACAGATTGTGACTTAATACCAAATAGCATAAAGAGACTTAAAGAGAGAAAAAGGACGATTTCTTTTTTCATTTTCATATTTCAGCCCTCCTATGTAAGTGATTACATTCTATGATGGTTTACTAAAAAGTTCAAGAATTAATATCATTTTGAATTCAATTAATAAAAAAAGAGACACCCTTTTTAAAGGCATCCCATCTTTTACACACTCATCCGTACAATATGTACTTCAAATAATTATTTAATTCCAATAAGGAGAGTACAGGATTTTAAAAAGCCTATATATCAGACCCTATTTGACATATGCGCAAAATGTGCGCAAAGCCTTATCTTTTGTTATGTTTTCCTACCTATTATATGGTGAAAACATTTAGAATTGATAGTCTTTCAACAGCTCAAATTATATCACAGCTATATCTTTAAAATTAAGTTTTTTAAATAGCACAAAAAAGCCCACCACCTAAATTAATAGATGATGGGCTCTTCTAACACTATCAAAGTTAATCCAAAACCAAGGTAATTTACAGTATTGTCCACGTCAATGAACACCTTTAAATTAACGCATATTATTTAATTTGTCTAGTCTTTACTATTCAAATTTTGATCCCGATGTGTACTCGAGTGGAATAAATTCATTAGTTGCAATCTTAGCCATTGGAATATCATTGATAACTTTGAATCCAGCGGTTTTAAAGGATTTACCAGTGCTGACAGACGCATTCTGTACCCTGTTTCCTTTTGAATCAAAGACAGGTGCCGGTGAATCGCCCATATATTTAACGATGATAAAATCCTTAAAAGTCGTCTTTGAAACGGGAACAAAAATATCGGTAGCAATTTGGTAATTTGGTTCATCATTAATCATAACAATATTTGAACTCTTCCAAGTTGAGCCAGCTTCGTAAATTTCAGGTCGTTCAATTCCTAATCTATCTACTGGATGAGTTTGTTCAGTCAATTTGATAACGTTTTCTACTTTTGGGTGTTTAGGTTCAACTGTAGGTTGCGTGGTTGCTTCAATTTTAGCTGGTTGTTTATCAAAGATTCCCCAGTCGTAACTCATGTCTTGAGAGCCACCGCCCCAATTCGAAGTGTACTGCCAAGCTACAATGTTACCTCTTGCTCCACAATCACTTGATCCATAACTTGCTACCCAAGTCGGGTGCTTATTAGCATTTAAGATGCCTTGATTGAACCAACTAGCCATGCTATATTGAAATACATTTGTATAGCCTTGTGTTTCAAGGTAATTAATGAAAGTATCAACATAGCTCGCTACGTTTGAAGTATTTAATGTGGAATCCTCAACATCAACACAAAGTGGTGTATCTTTTCCAAAGCCTAAATTAACAACCGATTGTTCAAAGAATTTAGCTTCATTGATCGAATCGGCAACACTTGAAGCTAGAAAATAATGATAGAAACCAACATTCATTCCAGCTGCTAAAGCATTCCGTGCTTGATTGGTAGATTTAGGATTTAAATAGTTATCTCCATCAGGACTACCTTGGGTAGTCTTGATCATAATACCAGATACGCCAGCATTAACTAACCCCTGAAAGAAGCCTAAATTATCAGGTTGAAAGCTAGACACATCTGCAAAATATTTAGTCATATTAGTTTCTCCTTAGATTAGTAGATTTTGAATATGTTGGTGTTTTAACTTCGGTCAAATCAGATTGAACGGTATTAAGATCGTTAGTTTTATCTTTCGACGTGTCATATACTAGTCCGAGTGAACCCGCTATAGTTAACACCGTATTGACAATTCCCATAGCTTGATTTAATTCTTCTCCTGTAATCTCCCAGCCAAATAGATGCCCAACTTGTTGTACCAATACTCCTACAAGTGACAATGTGGAAACCCACCAAACTGCTGAATGTGTATCTAAAGTTAATTTATTTTTCAATTTTTATCACTCCTATTTCTTAGTTTCTCCAAATTATCTGTAATCCAATTTGGAAGTGGAATACCCATAATTCCTAAATTTTCTACAATTGAAATACCATATTGACCGATAAAAAACATTAAGAACAGGTTTGCATAGTTGGCTAATCCCCAACAATCTACTAAAGGATAAAAAATAACTGCTATACCGGCTATAACAGTATGTTTAATAAGCCCTTGTCTCCCCGTAGTTGAGTTTACTCGCTCATTAGAGCTCTTAAAGAATCCTTTTAAAAATCCAGTAGCTAGATCAACTAAAATAATAATAATGAATGTTGTGAACCAAGGATTCTCAGTCAACTTTTCAGCAGCAACCCACCATTCCATAAACCCGATGTGCGGTGCTGGTGTTGGTGCATACATATATATTTCATCTCCTAATTTTTTTGTACTAAAAAAGGAACCAGTTTTAGCTAATTCCTGTAATTTTTATTGAAATATCTTTACCAGCCGAATCTTTTCCTGTAATTGTTTTACCGTTCAAAGAATCTAGTGTTGTTAGTTTAATCCACGAACTCCAAACTAAAGGAGTCCCACGAGTTCCACGCATATATAATGCAACTGGCGTATCAACACAATCGTAATATATTTGAACTGCTCCTCCAGATGGTGAACCATTTAGAACCATCAAGTATCCCCATGTAGTTCCCGCCCCAATAGGTATATTATTACCACCGCTTGCACCCTGAACTAGATATACTCCAGAATTTGCATAATCATCCCAATTGGCATCTTTGGTTAATTGAGGCTTATCGACAGAGCTTAGCGGGCTTGCTTTCGATACTGCACTTTCCTGCAATTGCTTGATACTGATATTTGCGTTGCTAATATCCTGATTAACTTTAGCCATAGCTGTGCTCTGATTTTCTTGCATGTCTTTGATGGCCGTATCCGAACTACTCTTTAGATCGGCAATTACTTGGTCACTTTGAGACTTCAAATCTTTACTATCGGACTCAAATTTGGTTTGCATAGAAGCAATTGAATCGGTCAATTTTTTCTGGCCATCCGAAATTGATTGAGAAACTTGAGCTTGCTGCCCAGCTGTGAAACTAGCATTGGCCTCAATAATTTGTTTTTGAACACCATCTAAAAATGAATTAACGGAAGCAATTTGTGCCTTGATAGCCACAATTGTAGCATTCAATTCATCACTATTAGTTTCCAAATCCAACTTTTTGGCAGCTAAATCAGCAACAATGTTCTCAACGTTTGCTTCGGCAGCATCTATGGTTGGTTGATACTGTGCTTTAGCTTCATCCAAAGATTTATTCATGAGTAATTTGAATTCCGCTGGAATATCAAGACCAGCAATTTGGGACTTCATTTGCTGGATTCTACCGAGCCAGTCATTTTCGGTATCAGTTAAGAACTTATTGATATTTTCGATGCCCGGAATGTAGCTGACTGAAGTATCATCAAGCTGCGTGCTTGGAATGATTGAGATATCAAATCCATTTGTGGTCACTTCATTATTGATCACAAAATAAGCATCTTGAATTTTACCGACAGATTCTGTTAAATGCTTACTTACAGAATAACTGATCACGCTACCATTAACATTTGCTGGGTCATTAGAAACAATTGTCCCATCGGGCTTTTTGGCTACAAAGGTAGCAAAATTAATCTGTAAGGTTTCATCTCCTCCATTTAAGATAGTTGCTTCAATAGTCACATCATTTTCACCTTGTCTCAAGATAATTGGTTCATTATTGATCACAGCATCTTTACGAACATCGAGGCTAATTTTAGCTATTCTTATCATCTACTTCGCCTCCGTCAACCCTGCCTGACGTGTCATATACTAGCCCGAGTGATCCTGCAATTAGTAGTACTGTATTAACGATTGCCATAATCTGATTAATTTGATCTGAAGTTATTTCCCAACCTAGCAAATGTCCTACCTGTTGACCAAATACTAGAATCAAAGAAATTAGTGATACCCACCATGTCTTTGAATGTGTATCCAAAGTTAATTTATTTTTCATTTATTCATCTACCTACCTTATCTTCCACTCTTATTAGTCTTTTCTCATGGTCTGTAACCATTTCGGAAAGCGTATGATTATCACTCTTTGTTTCTTCCTTAAATGATTTAAATTCACTAGATAAATCTTTGATGTCGTATCTTAATGGTTTAATAATTGTAATATTTACAAACCAGGTTAAAACTCCAATAAAAATTGAAAATAGTGAAAAAAGTGCCAACCATTCAGTTAGTGAATATCCCATTATTACGTGTGGTGGCATATATTCATCTCCCTAAAAAAAGACTAGCCAAACGGCTAGCCTTCTTTGTTTTCTTGATATTCTTGTCCAGTGATGTATTTATAATCATCTTTAGATATAATCATAGGAACATAATCCACGATGTCAGCAGCCTTGAGTGTTCCCCATCCGAATTCCATCTTTAGTAATTCCGTCATTTTTAATTACTCCTTAAAATTATTCCAACCTCCACCACTACCAGTAAGGGAGCATGCTTTTATTGGCTACTTAGCTGTAATGGTTGCTCCATTAGTTGTAGCTGTGGATGTTACATCTGTTGGTGCTTCAGGTGCTGGTGTTAGAACTGTCCAGCCTTTTACATCAACTTTTTCTGATTCGAGACCTGTAACTGAATCCTTAAAAGTGATTTTATAATCGCCATCAGCAACTACTGTACCTGCTGCTAGTCCTGTAACAGCAACACTAGCTACACCGATTTCACTTTCGCCAACTTTATTTCCTGCCTTATCATAAATAACTTCAATATCCTTTGAACGATCTACTTCTGCCATAATTAAATACTTCCTTTTTTTATTTTTATTGTGCTGAAATTACTGCTCCGTCTACTGTTGCTACAGACTTAACTTCTGACGGTGTAGTTGGAGTTGGATCAATTCCCATTACTTTATCTAACTTGATGGTTAGATCTGCTATCTGCCTAGTTAATTCAGTGGTAACCAAGTTTGAATTAGCTTTATCTTCGATATATTTTTTGGTTAAAGTTGTCAAGGCCATTTGAAGTTGATCTTTGGTTAAACTGTCATTTAATTGTTCTTTAGTTAAATTGGTTAGTGACTTTTTAGTTTCTTCATCTGGTGTCATGCCTGTTGAAATGTGAACTAATTTATTATCAGATTGTCTGACTGTCCACTTAAACATTTCATCGATTGAAAAGGCTGGATCACTATTCTTAATTAGTGTCCAGCCTTTTTCCTTTGCTTGATTTTCTGCTGCATAATTGCTCGTGTTATTGACTCCGACAATATTTCTATCATCATCTAAATAAACTGAAATTTTCATTATTGTACCTCCTAATTTTTATAAGTATTCACTTGAATTACTGGGATTTTGAAATCACCATCCGTGTAATCACCAAATATATGTGCAGT